>CAZYDI010000034.1:0-30157 GCA_964646255.1 uncultured Bacteroidales bacterium | reverse complement strand
ATGCACGAACTTGTTCGTGCCAAATCCAAAACGATCTTATTCTATATAAGAGCCTTGGATCCGGCCAACAGCCGTCAGGTTAAGCTATTTAACATGACTTTTTGCGCTCCCACGTCTATAATCTATTGTCTGTAATCTATTATCTATAATCTATAGTCAATAATCTATAGTCTATAATCTATTTTTGCTATCTTTCCGTTCATAAACCCATGTAAAGGCAAATCCTGAAAAATCCTATGAAAAGTAATTTGCTCATTCAGAACCTGGAAGAATTCGAAGCCCACTATAATGCCCATCGCCAGGTATGGGATAAATCGTTTGACTGGCTGAATAACACCAACTTATCAGACATTTCCACGGGCAAATATAGTATTGATGAAGATGCATTTGCCATAGTATCGGAGTATGTTCCCAAACCCATACATGATACCCGCTTCGAAGCGCACAGGAAGTTTATAGATCTGCAATGCCTTGTCTCAGGCAAAGAAAAAATGGGAGTGGCACCCTTATCAAAAGCCGTTGAATCAGGAGAATTTAATGATGACAATGACATAGGATTTTATACCGTTCCCGAAGAAGAATGTCAATACTATATTGCCAAAGCGGGAAAACTACTGGTGTTTTTTCCCGGGGATGCTCATCGGCCCGGAATAAAGGCTGAAAAAGGCGAGGGTGTTAAAAAAGTAGTCATCAAAATTAAGTTTTAAAGTTTCCATCATCTTCGACATAAAAGAAAGCGGCATGAAAATCAACATCATATTCCTCCTGGTCCTTCTCCCGTTTACTTCCTATTCGCAATCTTCATGGGTAAATATTCGCGATCATGGAGCGATTGCCGATGGTAGCACTTCAAATACAACAGTATTCAAAACATTGATTGACAGTGTTGCGGAAAGTGGAGGAGGAACCATATTCATACCTGCCGGCACATACCTTACGGGGCCGATTATTATGCAAAGCAATATTACCCTTTATCTGGATGCCGGTGCAATGATCAGGTTTTCTGATGATTTTGATGAGTACCTGCCAATGGTGCAATCACGCTGGGAAGATGTCAGGGTCAAAACATTTGTTTCGCCGATTTATGCCTACCGGTGCAATAATATTGCCATAAGGGGAGATGGTCATATAGATGGACAGGGTAAGAAATGGTGGGATTTTTGGAACCAGGCCAAATTCGGAAAACCGGCAGATACAAAATGGCAAAAGATTTTCAGGGAGGAAAATGCAGCGCTTCTGGCTAAGAACAAATACCTGCAGGATAAGAATGCTTTCCTGCGTCCTTCCATGATCACAACCTATGAATGCAACAACGTTCTCATCGAAGGCATTAGTTTGTCCAATCCGCCCTTTTGGACCATCATGCCTACTTTTTCAGACAATATCACCATCGAAGGCATTACCATTGAAAACCCCGAGGAATCTCCCAATACCGATGGCATTGATTTGTCATCCTGCACCAATGTGCGAATTTCAAATTGCCACCTGAATGTAGGTGACGATTGTATTGTTATTAAATCGGGCAGGGACGAAGACGGTCGGGAAGCAGGCAGGCCTACCGAAAACCTCACAATAACCAATTGTACTATGCTTAAAGGTCATGGTGGCGTGGTTATCGGAAGCGAGATGAGCGGCAATGTAAAACGAGTTGCAATTTCAAATTGTGTGTTTGAAGGTACCGATGTGGGTATACGGATAAAAACTATGCGGGGCAGGGGAGGCATAGTTGAGGATGTAAGGGTGTCAAATATTGTCATGTATAATATGGTAAAAGAAGGCGTGATTATTACCATGCGCTATCAGCCGACTCCACCCGAGACGGTTTCGGAACGCACTCCGGCAGTCCGGAATGTTCATTTGTCCGACATTGTTATGCGCAATGCCAACAGGGCCATTGCCATATACGGACTTGCTGAACGCCAGGTGGAACAGGTAAGCTTTACCAATTTTGATATACATTCAAGAAAAGGAATCCTGATCGAAGATGCCAGGGATATCAGTTTTCAGAATATTTCACTGGAGAGTACAGAAGGAATTCTGTTTGAAGCAAAAGATTCAAAATTGATTGGCTATGATCGTGTTCAGCTTAAAGCGTTTAATGCTGAAATGCCACCCATAAATTTTGTAAATTGTCAACATATCCGGATAACGAATTGTTTTCAGCCTGAAAATATTAAGCAATTGGTTGCTGCGGATGAAATGACCAGTGAATTGTATTTTTTATATAATATACTGCCCGGAACAAGCACATTAACCTCAGGTAAAAGTGCTGTGGCAAGGGCGGAATTCAATATTTTAAAACAATAGCTTTAACACAAAAAACTATGAAGGTTACTTTGTCAACAATAGTGCTGGCCGCAATATTCCTATGCTGCGGCAATAATAAACAACAAGCTCAAAAAGTTGCCGGTGATGAGAAATGGTCAATAAAAATGGCCAATTCGGTGATGTCTCAAAACGACAGCCTGATTTACTACCTGGGTAGCCGTCATCCACGCTGGGCGTATGATGTCGCTTTTGTCGGCCAGGCAATAGACAGGCTGGGGAACATCGACCCCAAATATTCAGCGTATATGAAAGACTATATTGATTACTTCATTCAGGATGATGCATCGGTTATCGACTATAAGCTGATGGAGTATAACATCGACCGGATAAACCCTGCCAAGAATATTCTTACGCTCTATAAGCGAACAGGTGATTCATTGTACCGCAAGGCGCTTGGCCAGTTTGTTAAACAGATGGAGTCGCATCCCAGGACAAATGCCGGCGGGTATTGGCATAAGAAGATATATCCCTGGCAAATGTGGCTGGATGGAATATATATGGCTTCTCCCTTTCTTGCGCAATACGCGAAGGAATTCAACAAGCCTGAGTGGTTTGATGTTGTAGCCCATCAGATTTTGCTTATTTATGATAAAACCCTTGACGACAGCACAGGTTTGTTGTATCATGCCTGGGATGAAAGCAAGTCTCAAAGATGGTGCAATCCTGAAACCGGACAGTCGCGATATCCATGGAGCCGTGCAATGGGATGGTATACCATGGCCATTGTAGATGTTCTTGATTACCTGCCAATGGATCATCCGAAAAGGAACGAAATCATAGATGTGCTGAAAAATACCTGCAGTGCCTTGTTGAAAGTAAGGGATCCTGAAACCGGCCTTTGGTACCAGGTATTGAACCAGGTTGGCAGGGAAGGCAACTATATTGAAGGATCAGGATCATCCATGTTTGCTTATGTTTTTGCGAAAGGAACAAAAATGGGCTATCTTGATGCGTCCTATCTTGAAGTAGCCAATCAATCATTTGATAGCATTGTAAAAGAACTGATTACCGAAGATGAAAATGGAGTAATAACCATGCATAATATTTGTGGTGGATGCGGGTTAGGCGGTAATCCATACAGAGACGGATCTTATGAGTACTATATAAATGAAAAAAGGGTCCTTAATGATTCCAAGGGCGTGGCCCCTTTTATTCTCGCAGCTATTGAGCTGGATAAATAGTCGAATCAGTTTATTCAGATAAATTTATACATCATTAAACTCCGGTAGATCATGAGCATTTTCAAGCATCTCAGCGCAGGTATGACAATACCCGGAATGGTATTGTTTTTGTCTTTCTTTCTTAATACTCCGGTCAATGGCCAGGTGGTTGTTGGCCTCGACAATTGGTTCAACGCCGAAGTGCATCCCAAAACCGGGTATCCTTTCCATTACCTTTGGGATGATACCAACGACAGCGGATATTCACGGTGGGGTGAAATTTTTACTTCAAAGGGAGCCCGGATTGTGAAGATGTACAAGCCTGACGTGGAATCCCTGAACAGCATACAGGTATATATCATTGTTGATCCGGATTCAATTGTTGAAAATCCCAATCCGAATTATTTCGCTAAACAGGATATTGATAACATCGTCGAATGGGTGCGTAAAGGCGGTGTGCTCATAGTTCTGGCAAATGATGTAAACCATTGCGGACTCTCAGGAGTAAACAAGCTCCTGTCGCGTTTCGGAATGACATTTAACCCGGTAATGTTGCATCCGGTAGTTAACAACCAGTATGAAATGGGGGCTTATACTTCACTGCCCGATCATCCGGTTTTCAAAGGCGTGCAAAAAATTTATATGAAAGAAGTTGCTTCCATTAAGCTTAGCGGGAACTGTGCGCCGGTACTTACCGAAGACGGCCAGGCGGTAATGGCAGAATGCCGCTATGGAACCGGATTTGTCTTTGCCGTTGGTGATCCGTGGATTTACAACGAGTACATTGATAACGACCGGTTGCCGGATTCATTCGAAAACCGGAAGGCTGCGGTTAATTTAACAGATTATCTTATTTCATTGGTGCCAAAGGAGAAGCTACCCCTAACCGGAGAATAGTTAATCTGTAAGTATCAATATCGTGGATCAGGATTTGCCAATACATTATTGGGTGAAAACCACATGATTTGAAATAGCAAGGTTAAGCCCTGAAATTATCCCTGCCACTTTTTCTGCAACCAGCTTTGCCCCCTCATAGGATAAATGAGTGTTGTCTGCTTTTCCCGAAGGGTAGTTTGCATTGCCGGCTGCCACATGAAGGTATAGATTTTTCGACTTTTCAAAACCATGCTGTAATACCATTTCTTCGGTAATCATTTGCATGTCAATCAGTAAAACATCCATCTCTTTGGCTACCGACCGCATTACTTCGGGATATGCCCCGTGTGTATCGATAAGGCTTCCTTTTTCATTGAAATTCCTTCTTACAACAGGTGTAATTAAAACAGGTATCGCATTCCTGCTTCGGGTCTCTTTTACAAATTTTATCAGGTTGCGGCGGTATCCTGTATACGGATTGGTATATCTGGATGAATCTGCCTCTTTTTGATCGTTATGGGCGAATTGGATAAATACAATGTCGCCTTTTTTAAGGCTGTCCAAGACTGCCTTCCAGCGCCCTTCAGTGATGAAACTTTTTGTGCTTCGTCCGTTTACGGCATGGTTGTGAATTTTAACCGTGTTGTCAAAGAATAAATAAAGTACCTGGCACCAACCGGTTTCGGGATAGACCTCGTCCTTTTTATTGGCCATTGTGGAATCACCAATGGTATAAATATTAACGGGTTCAGGTTGCCTTAAAAATCCGCACAACAAGATGCAAAAAATAAAATAAGCAGCTTTCATGGTAGAAATGGATGTTATTTGCCCTTTAACATCGGGTTTTGATACACGATCTTTTGATTCAGTTCAAAATCATACAGTGTGAGGATTCTCAGGCGATAGTACGATTCCCAGTAATTTTCGATGGAGCTTATGTAATCTCTTTTTGCACTTTCGCGTTCTGCCAGTGAGATATTCAGGTCGGTTATGCTGATCTCTCCGTTCTGGAATTTTTTCAGTGCAATGAGATAGCCGTTTTCAGCTACCCTGTCGGCCTCACGGGCAGTATTTAACTGATCCTTCAACAATCCGAACTGCTCCACCTGAATAATAATGCCACGTTCAAAATCTGCCTTGTCTCTTTCCACATCGTAAAGAACCAGTTCGCGCTGCGATTCAGCCAATTTCACGGTAGAAGCCGACCGTCCCCAGTCGAGAATAGGGATGCTCATGGATAATTTAAGCGACCTGCCGCTTTCGGGGCTGTCATAAATGCCCATATAATCGTCGGCCACATTTGATACACCAATGCTTCCCGAAAGGGTAGCGCTAAGGCCGTTGCTCCGTTTTGCCTTTACAAGCTGGCTATTGGCTTCTATAACCCTTCGCTCGAACAAAGGTGTTTCCTTGCGGTTTTCCTTGGCTTCAGCAAGCGCCCGGTTTCGGTCAATTTCAAAAAGCAACATGTCGAGTGGAAGGGTGAGGTCAATTACCTGTTCCGGATCGAGGTTAATGTATGATTTAAGTTCGAAATCAGCATTATTCAGTTCCATTTTTGAGGTGTTCAACGCTTTTTGTGCATTCAGCACCGAGAGCTGAATACGGGCATAATCATTTTCTGAGATTTTTCCCAGCTTGCGTTTTGTTTCTGCAATGCGCAGGTTGACCTCACTGTTCTTCAGGTTGCTGGTTGCCAGGTTGTAATTCGTTTTTATCCGCACATACTTGAAAAAACGCTCCGTTGCCTGAAGGGCTATTTCCTCAACCGACTGATTGAATTGCCGCTGGGATTCTTCATGCACAAGGGGTTCGGTCTTTTTTTGCCATTTCATGTAGTTGTAGGCAAAAATGGGTTGCCATATACCTATTTCATAAGGTGTACCTGAATACTGGGTTGATTTTTTTATGTAATCCTTATTCCTGAAAATATCGGTTCCGGCCCAAATGTATGTACCGGTCTGTGGAATAGATTGATTTAATGATATTTGCGCATTGGCGTTCATCTGGTTCTGGAACACAAAAATCACACTGCCGTCTTCACGGGTTACGGCATCGGGCCGGTAAAAGTATTCAGGCAGATTTCCACTGAGTACCAGTTGTGGTCTGAAACTGGTTTTGAAGTTCTTCCAGCGCCAGTAGTAATTCACATTGGTATTTTGGGCATATTTAACAGAGGCCGATTGACTGATGGCCAGGTCAACTACATTTTTCAGGCTGAGTTTCAGAACCCTCAACGAGTCTTCAATTTGGGCCTGGCAATATAAAAATCCCCACATGCCTGCCAATACCAGTATTACCTTCTTCTTCATGGGATACCATCTATTCAGTTGAGCCAAAATCCACTTCATTGCGATGACGGAAACCCGAAACATCGGAGGTGATAACACAATCTCCCGGGTTAAGCCCCGAGACAACCTCGATGTAATCGGTGCCAATTAATCCGGTGGTAATTTCTGTTTTTTCAGCCTTACCATCTTTAACCAGGTATACATCCTGTATCTTGTTGCTCTTATTAAAAGCCTGTCCTTTTCGTATTCGCAGAACGCTGTCCTTTTGATGGGTTATGATCATCAGTTCGACTTCAAGATTGGGGATTAATTTGGTAAAGTCGGAATACTCAAGAAAAACATCAAAAGTAATTTTCTTGTCCGTTAACACGGGTGATATATTGCCAATTCTGCCTTTTAGCCTGGCATTGTCAATAATAGCGTATACATCACCTCCGGTTTTCAGCAGGTCGACATACTTGTTTTCAATGGAACTTCTGATCTTAAAGGTTGACAAATCGGACATCCTTACGAGCAATTTATCCTTGTCAACTTTTTCGCCTTCGCTACCGTTTACACTCAGAATAATGCCGTTAGAGGGCGCCTTGATATTCATCTGGCTTAAAAGCTCGTGCTTGGTTTCGAGGTCTTTTTTGCGCATATTTATTTGCAGTATCAATCCTTCCTCTTCGGTCTCAAGTTGCTTAAGGCGTATGGAGTTTTTATCGCGGGTCATTTTAAAATCTTTTTCGGCGATCACCAATTCCTGCTTTGTTTGCTCAAACATGGCAGGAGAAATTCCTCCAACTTTTAGCAGTTGCTCCTGGTCAGCAATTTCAGCCTTTAGCGAAGCAATCTTTAGGTTTTTTACATCGGCATTGTAATCAAGGTCAATACGTATGCTTCGGGCATTTAATTGATTCTTCTGAAGGTCATTTTCCATGATGCCCAGCTGATCATTCAGGGTTTCTATCTCTTTCATGATGCTCCTGGTATCCAGTGCCAGGATGATATCTCCTTTGGAAACATGGCGGCCGGGAGCAAGATGAATTTTAGAGATAATGCTTGAAGCAGGACTCAAAATGAGCACTTCATTCTCCGGGTTTACAATTCCTGAAGCAGGAACCGATAGGGCTACAGGTCCATAATCGGCAATTGCCGTGTTATACTCTCCCTGTTTTATGGCAGATGGAATAAGAAAGCGGTAAATCATGCCAAAGGCTAAAACCAGTGAAGCCAGCATGAGCGTTAACAGAGCAATTCTTCTTTTACTCATGGGAAATATTAAAGTTTAGCAGAATTGATCAGACAGGTGTGATGGGTTTCACAAAAATAGTATTTCAAATCATTAATTCAAATTCATGAAATATTATCTCATTTGCCTTGTTTACATTGTGCCTTTAAGGCTTGCCTCATTTCTGCCCCAATATGGCCAATAAATCAGCCACAAGAAAATTGCTGCCTGTTATCACCACCAGGTCTTCTTTGGTGGCAATTCTCAGGGCATCATCGTACGCATCGTTTATGCCAATGTATGCCTTGCCTATAATGCCTGCACCGGCTGCCCGCAATGAAAGCTCTGTTTCACTCATGGTGCGGGGAACAGATAACCTTACAAAATAATAAACCGCCCTGGCAGGAAGGTATTTTAAAATGGCATCAACATCCTTATCATTAACAAAGCCAAGAATAAGGTGCAATCGCTTAAATGGCGTATTGTTTAATTGTTGTATTACCTGGTTTAACCCATCGGCATTATGAGCAGTATCGCAAATTACCTTAGGATTGCTCCGAATTATCTGCCATCGCCCCTGTAATCCTGTATTCCTCGTAACGTTGCGTATACCCTGGTATCGGCTTTTCTCATTAATATCGGGAAAAAAACTGCACAGAACATCAAGGGCCGCCAACACCGTAATGGCATTTTTTCGTTGGTAATTTCCCAGTAAACCGCATTTAAGGTTTGTATACCTGATGTCTTCTCCCTTTTTAACATTGAAAACCTGGTAGTCATCAATAGACATTAAGCTGTAATCTATCCTGTAAACTTTATCTGCAAAGGTTAATGGGGAATTATTACGTTTTGAATATTCCATAAATACCGGCGCAGATGCCGGATGGCTTTCACCTACAATTACCGGTATATTTTCCTTGATTATTCCTGCCTTTTCCCTTGATATGGCTTCAATGGTTTCTCCGAGAATTTCGGTATGATCGCGCCCGATATTGGTTATTACGGAAAGCACAGGGTTAATAATATTGGTAGCATCGAGCCGGCCTCCGAGTCCAACCTCAATGACTGCAACATCAACATTGTTCCGGTCAAAATACTCAAAAGCCATAAAGACCGAAATTTCGAAAAAAGAGGGATCGAATGTTTCGAAAAATGGCCGGTGTTTATTTATGAAATTGGTTACGAACGGTTTGTTGATCATTTTACCGTTAATCCTTATTCTCTCTCTGAAATCAACCAGGTGAGGCGAAGTATATAAGCCTGTTTTATACCCGGCTTCCTGAAGTACCGATGCCAGCATATGCGATACCGATCCTTTCCCGTTTGTACCGGCCACATGGATGGTTTTGAATTTATTGTGGGGCCGGTTGAAATACGCATCCAGTTTAAGTGTATTTTCCAACCCTGAGCGGTATGCCTGTTTGCCGATGCGCTGAAACATCGGCAACTTTTCCATAATATAGGTTAATGTTTCATTATAGTTCATTCAGAACTGCTTTACCATTGTTCAAAATGAATCCGGCTTCTGTTAAAGCGATCAGGAAATACCTTTTTTTCGGCAGGGTATCCCATGCTTATGATGGAAAATGCCTTGATTCCTGATGGTAGTTTAAAGATCGCCTGCATGGCATCCATCCGCTGCTGACGGGGATAAATGCCTAACCACACTGCTCCCAATCCCGCATCATGAGCTGCAAGTAACATGTTCTGTGTAGCAGCAGCACAGTCTACCGGACCATATCCTGCATCGTGCTGTAAATTTTCATCCCAACAGACAAGGATGGCAACATTGGCTTTATCAAGCATGGACGCGTTGGGATGAGCCTCCATTATGCTGTGTATTGTTTGCTTGCTGCGAAAAACAATAAAATGCCAGGGTTGTTTATTAACAGCTGATGGCGCATACATTCCAGCCTTTATAATGGCAGTAACCTGTTCATCACTCACCATTTTCGGGTCATATTGCCTTATGCTGCGCCGGCTAAAGATAGCATCAAGGGTGTCCATGTTGATAATTATTAATAAACCCTGTGGTTGAATTTATAACTTAGCGATACTTTAAAGGTTTAAAAGTAATAAAAAAAGCAAAGGCTATAGTATTTCACAAGCAATGAGAACTTACCCTGCGACCAACAACCAACTTTCCATTTATGAACTAAAACTGCATTTCAGGTATGGCCAAAAAAAGTAAGAAAATTTTCGTTCTGGATACCAATGTGTTGCTCCATGACTACCGCTGCATATACAATTTTGAGGAAAACAATGTTATTATTCCTATAACTGTATTGGAAGAACTTGACAAGTTCAAAAAAGGAAACGATATCATTAATTACCATGCGCGTGAGTTTACCCGTGAATTGGATAAACTGTCGGGTGATAACCTGTTTAACGGCGGAGTGCCGCTGGGGAAAGGCCTGGGAAAGCTTAGTATTGAAACAGGAAAGCCCTTTGCAGGTCCGGTACAATTATCATTCCCTGAAAATACTCCTGATCATCGTATACTGGCCATTGCCGACCATGTTTTCAGAAACAAGCCCGAAAATGAAGTAATCTTCATCAGCAAGGATATTAATCTTCGCATGAAAGCCAAGTCAATTGGCATAATGGCGCAGGATTATGAGAATGATAAAGTAAGGAATATCGATGAAATCAACAGGTCAGTAAGTACAGTTGATAATCTTGACGACCTGCTGATTATGAAAATGTACGAAAGTTCAGAGGGAATTCCCGTTGATGATTTTAAGTTATCCTTTACACCTTCGGCCAATCAGTATTTTATTTTTAAGGGTAATACCTCCAGTGCGCTTGCCCATTATAATGCCAAAAACAGGCTCGTAAACAGGGTACTTAAGCAAAAAACCTATGGAATAGAACCCAGGAATGCTGAGCAGACCTTTGCCCTGGATGCCCTGCTGCGTGATGAGATTCAACTGGTATCATTAACCGGGAAAGCCGGAACCGGTAAAACATTGCTTGCCCTGGCTGCTGCCTTGCAGCAACGACAGGAATATACCCAGATTTTTCTTGCCAGGCCTATAGTTCCTTTGGCCAACAGGGATATCGGTTTTTTACCGGGCGATATTAAGGAAAAAATCGGCCCGTATATGTTGCCCCTGTTTGATAACCTCGATGTGATAAAGAACAAATTTTCACAAACCAGTAAAGAGTTTCAGAAAATTGAAGAAATGTTGAAGACAGAGAAACTCATTATTACACCTTTGGCCTATATCAGGGGCAGAAGCCTGTCGCGGATCTTTTTCATTGTTGATGAAGCTCAAAATCTCACCCCGCATGAAATTAAGACAATAATCACAAGGGCAGGAGAGGGAACAAAAATGATATTTACCGGCGATATCGAGCAGATTGATTCACCATACCTGGATGAAAAGTCAAACGGCTTGAGCTACCTTACCGATAAAATGATGGGCCAGGATCTCTTTGCGCATGTTAATCTTGTAAAAGGCGAGCGGAGTTATCTTGCCGAACTGGCCAGTCACTTGCTGTAAGAATTTTTAATGGTTTATTCATAAATGGATTACATTTGCAGGATCAAAAAAAACGGGTAGTTCATGAAGAATAAAAAAGTTTTGCATATTGTAAGGCATGCAAAAGCATCGTGGGATTATGAAGGCACGGCAGATATTGACAGAACCCTTAAATCAAAGGGGATACGGAATGCATATGCCATTTCACGCAAACTGAAGCTTACCAATCTCATGCCGGATAAAATATTTACAAGTCCGGCCAACAGAGCCCTTCACACAGCAGTGATTTTTGCCAGGGTATTGGAGTACCCCCTGTCGGAAGTGTCCATCAGCAATTTATTGTACGAATCTTCTGTTGACAAAATAGTGGACATGATAAGGAATACAGATGACAAGTACAAATCGGTAATGATCTTCGGCCACAATCCCGACTTTACCGATGTTGCCAATGCTTTCCTGAAAAATCAGGTTGACATCCCAACTTCAGGTGTGGTTACACTGGTATTTAATGCTACCAGCTGGAATGACATAAATAAAAACAATCTGGATAAAAATATCATAAATTTTCCTGATAAGGACCAATAGTCGCCAGGCTTTTATTTGCGTATTTATTATGAAGAAAAACCCCAGGCTTATCCATCGTGAAATAAGTTGGCTTTCATTTAACGAAAGAGTGCTTCAGGAAGCTCAGGATGTTAATGTGCCCCTGATTGAACGAATTAAGTTCCTGGGAATTTTCTCAAACAACCTTGATGAGTTTTTTAAGGTTAGGGTGGCCACCATAAAGCGGATGATTGATTATCAGCAGGGGCGCAGGAAAATAGAAGGAGAAAAGCCCAAGAAGCTGATGAGTATGATTCAGAAAAAAGTGCTGCAGCTCCAGAATAAATTTGAATATACCTACCAGAATATCATTCAGGAACTTGAGTACAAAGGCATACACATTATCAATGAATTGGAACTCAATCCAATGCAGGCTGAATTTGTGAGCAGGTATTTTGATGAGAATGTGTTTCCTGTTCTATCTCCCATTATTTTAAGCAATGTACAAAATTTCCCGTATTTAAAGGATAAGTCAATATACCTCGTGGTTTCGCTCAATAGCAGTGAACCCGGCGTGAAATCGGATTATGCCCTGATTGAGATTCCCACCAATGTACTTCCGCGTTTTATTGTGCTGCCTTCGGAAAATGATAAAAAGTTCATCATTCTCCTTGAAGATGTTATCCGTTATTCGCTCGATGATGTTTTTGCATTGTTTAAGTTCGACCACTTTGAGTCATGGATAGTTAAGCTAACCCGCGATGCCGAACTCGACATGGACAATGATATTTCGAAAAGCTTTCTTGAGGTTATTTCAAAGGGCCTGAATAGCAGGAAAACAGGCCAACCGGTTCGTTTTGTATTTGATAATGCCATATCCAGGGAGTTGCTGGAGTACCTAATTGAAAGATTAAGCCTGGATGAAGACAACAATATGATTCCGGGAGGAAGGTATCACAACTTTAAGGATTTCATGAATTTTCCAAATGTAGGCGGCCCCGAACTGGTGTTTAAAAAAGAACCTCCCCTGCCGCATCCGATGATAAAAATGCATAAAAGCATTATTGATGTGATGGCACAGAAAGATTTCATGTTACATGTGCCTTACCAGGATTTTAATGTATTTGTACGTTTTTTACAGGAAGCATCGATTGACCCGAGGGTTACCGAAATCTCACTAACGCTTTACCGGGTTTCAAAAAATTCCAAGGTGGTCAATGCGCTGATAAATGCAGCCCGCAATGGGAAAAAGGTTATAGTAATTATCGAACTGCAGGCGCGCTTTGATGAAGAAGCAAATATTTACTGGTCGCGAAAACTTGAAGAAGTTGGTGCTAAAGTGATATTTGGTTTTCCCGGCCTTAAAATACATGCCAAGCTCCTGAATATTGTAAGGAAAGAGGGAAGAAAAGTGGTGAATTATGCCTGTGTAAGCACCGGGAATTTCCATGAGGGGAATGCCCAGGTATATTCTGACCTTTTCCTGTTTACTGCCAATCCAAAAATTACTGTTGAGATAAAAAGGGTATTTGAATTCTTCGAAAACTCCTATAAGAATTTTTCTTACCGCCACCTGATAAAGTCGCCCCTGTATTTGCGCCGAAAAATGTACCAGCTTATTGATAACGAAATCAGGAATGCTAATGCAGGAAAGGAGGCTTATATAATTCTGAAGCTTAACAGCCTTGTGGATAATGAAATTATTTATAAGCTTTACCAGGCAAACAAAGCAGGTGTTAAAGTCCGCATGATTGTAAGGGGGATTTGCTCATTGCCACCCGGCATACCCGGTTTAAGTGAGAATGTAGAAGCCATTAGCATTGTAGATAAATTCCTTGAACATTCACGTGTGTTAATCTTTTGCAACGGTGGCGACGAAAAGTATTACATCACTTCTGCCGACTGGATGACGCGTAACCTCGACAGGCGGGTTGAAATAGCCTGCCCCATTTATGACAAGGATGTTCAGCGTGAAATTAAGGACATCATTGAGCTTCAGCTGCGCGATAATGTAAAAGCCAGGATTATTAATGCT
Source organism: uncultured Bacteroidales bacterium (assembly GCA_964646255.1). Lineage (GTDB taxonomy): Bacteria > Bacteroidota > Bacteroidia > Bacteroidales > UBA10428 > UBA5072. Next base: position 16,226 of record CAZYDI010000034.1, on the reverse strand, counting down.
GAACAGGATAATCAATACGTACGCCGGAACGGAGAACAGAAAATCCAGTCGCAGAATGAAATTTACAAGTATTACCTTAGAAAGTTAACCAATTAATATCCATTTAAGGGCATGTCGTTGAACTACGCTGAATTATGTGAAGAGACCAGGAAAATTGCAGTTGAGGCCGGCGAATATATTTATTCCTGGCTTAATCGTGTTTCAATGCAGTCGGTTGAAGTTAAAGGATCGAATAATTTTGTAACCAGGGTTGACAAGTCAGCTGAAGCCCTCATCATCGGAAAACTGGAAGGCCTGGTGGAAAATGCCGGATTTATAGCCGAAGAAGGCACGATGGCAAAAAGGGGAACTCGATACAATTGGGTTATCGACCCGCTTGACGGCACTACCAATTTTATACATTCGTCACCTCCTGTAGCGGTGAGCATTGCACTTATCGATGGTAATGAACCTGTGGTTGCTGTGATATATGAGATCTGGATGAAGGAGACCTTTTATGCCTTCAAAGGTGGCCTGGCTTATCTCAATGGCAGGGAAATCAAGGTTTCATCAACCCGGCTACTGAATGATTCTTTGCTTGCTGTTGGATTTCCTTATTATGATAATGACCAATTGCAGAGATTCCTTGCATCGCTCGAATACTTTTTTGTTCATACCCACGGGGTAAGGCGGCTTGGCTCTGCTGCCACCGACCTGGCTTATGTTGCCTGCGGAAGGTATGATGGCTTTTATGAATATAACCTTAGTCCCTGGGATGTTGCAGCAGGTGCACTTATCGTGGAAAGAGCCGGTGGAAAAGTTACCGACTTTTCAGGTGGTAATCAGTATATTTTTGGCAAACAGATTGTGGCTTCGAACGCAGCCATTCATGAGGCTTTCTTAATGGATGTTGCACGCTTTTTGATCAAATAGTTAAACAGTTTTCATGTCAGCAATTTTTTATTATCCGGTGTTTGGTTTATTGTGGTTGTTTTCATTTATACCCTACCGGATCTTGTATATAATGGCTGACGTATTGTATTACTTGATCTTCTATGTGGCAAAATACCGGAAAAAGGTAGTATATAAAAACCTCCGCCAGTCATTTCCGCAAAAATCCGATGCAGAGATCGACATCATTGCCAGGGCATTCTACCGTCATTTTAGTGATTTCCTTCTCGAGATAACCAAGTGTATAAGGGTTTCAAAGGCCACACTGGATAAACGAGTGAAATTTATCAACCCGGAAATCTTTAATGAATTAGCGGATCAAAACAAAAATTTCGCGCTTGTTTCGGCACATTATAATAACTGGGAAATGATGTCGCATTTGCCAACGGTAATTAAGCACCGTTTTTTGGTTATTTACAGACCGTTAAAAAGTAAATTGTCTGATCGCATTTCGTTTTACATGCGCAGTCGCTTTGGTGCAGTATTGTTACCTATGGAAAACGTGTTCAGGGAAAGTCTTAAAACCTTTGCCGAAAAAAAATTATTTTCTGTTTGGTTTTTGGCCGACCAACGGCCTCCGCGAAACAGCAGGTTTTGGACCATTTTTCTGAACCAGGAAACTGCTTTTTTCGAAGGGGCGGAGAAGATTTCAAGCAAAATCGGAATGGCAGTGGTTTTCATTGATATACAAAAGGTGCGGAGAGGCTTTTATGAAGTGCGGTTCGAAAAAATCATCGACAATGCTGCCAACATGCAGCCCAACCAGGTTACCCTAGCCTGTGTCCGTAAAATGGAAGAAGAGATTATCCGTGCCCCTGAATATTGGTTATGGTCGCATAAACGTTTTAAGCATTCACGACCCGAGGGCACTAAACTTATTTTGTCATGATCCCGGCCATTGCGGTAGTTATTTTAAACTGGAACGGCGAGCGCTTTCTCAGGACATTCTTGCCTTCGGTGGTGCAGCATTCCGGCTTTATGGGAACCAGGATTGTTGTTGCAGACAATGGTTCATCGGATGGTTCTATTGCATTTCTGCACAAGGAATACCCTGATGTGCAAACCATTGAACTGGGAAAGAATTATGGCTTTGCCGAAGGTTATTGCCGGGCACTTTCACAAATTCAGGCAACCTATTATGTGTTGTTAAACTCCGATGTTGAGGTTACGCCCAACTGGCTGGAGCCCTTATATAAAGCTATGGAGGAAGATCCCCATTTGGGTGCCTGCATGCCTAAATTGCTATCCCTTTCCCAAAGAGATCACTTTGAATATGCAGGGGCATCGGGAGGGTTTATCGACAGGTTTGGTTATCCGTTTTGCCGCGGAAGAATACTCAATGAAATTGAGAAAGATGAAGGACAGTACGATGATAGGCGACCTGTCTTTTGGGCATCGGGAGCCTGTATGTTTGTCCGTGCCGCGGCATACAGGAAAGTCGGAGGACTTGACGGAGCATTTTTTGCACATATGGAAGAAATCGATCTGTGTTGGAGATTACACCGGGCAGATTATTCTGTTGCCGTAATGCCGCAATCGGTAGTATTTCATTTAGGCGGGGGAACGTTGCCCAACAACAATCCCTTCAAGCTATACCTGAATTACAGGAATAGCCTTTTTTTGCTCTTTAAAAACCTGCCACTATCCGGTCTTGTTCCGGTTATGTTTGCCAGGATGGTACTCGATGGCATGTCGGCAGCAGTATATCTGGTAAACGGCCAGATAAAAAACGTTGCCGCCGTAATAAGGGCTCATTGTGCCTTCTACAGGCATATTCCTGCATTGATTACAAGCAGGAGAAGCCTGAAGAGGTTCAGTGTATCAAAGCACCATAAAGAAATATACCGGGGAAGTATAGTATTCGACTTTTATTTCCGAAGGAAAAAGCATTTCAACGCGCTGCATTTCCAGTCGCGGCATTAATGGTCAGTTTACAGGTTCGCTTTTATTCCTGAATGATCCGTTTATGGTGGCCCTGATTACCAGCGACATGGAAATATCCACCACTCCCGGTAACATGTGCATGGATACCTGTACCTTGCCATTTATCTGATTGTTATTCTTTTGATAATAGGCATCAATCCTGGAGTAGAATTCTGATTTATACAAGCCATCGCCTGAAGTTATTACCTGGTTATCGCCGGCATAAACCAATCCATGCATACCGACATTTTTGTATTCAACAACTGCTTCGCCCATAAAGCCTACGGGGAAAGAGAAATCATATATACCCCTCAACCTGTCGACCGAGCCAAGCACTCCTGCAAAAATTGCGATGGAATCGAGCTTAAACCTGTCTGTTAAATTAATGCCGGGTAAAACGGCATAACCTCCGTTGTCGCGGATATGCTCATCAATCATGGTATTGCTGGTGTGAGCAAGATGGGTCAATACCAGGTGATGCTGGTAAGCAAAAATTCCTTTACGGTAAAAACCCGACATGCCTATGAGAAAAGATTCTTTGCGGTCAAATGATTGCCTTCCTGTCCAATCCATCCATATATTCTGCACAAAAGCCTTATTATGAAATTCAACATATATACCCTGGGTATTCGGCCTGTAATAATTAAAGGTATCGGTAAGCAATGCAAGGGGCATCCTTATGGTATTCACCCGTGGAAATGATCCAAGATAAATAGAAGCTTTGTTCGAAGTGCCGTAATAATAGGCGGTATACTCCGGAGCGATCCATTCATTGCTGCCGAACTCATATAAATGATTAATTCCGGCCATTATCCGGTTGTTTTGGTTAAAGGTATATCCCAGCTCGCCCGATATCCTCGACCCAAAGATGGTTTGGTCATTCACAAATTCATTAAAATATTCCCTGTTGTCAAAAAAGCCAAAAAACCCTGCTTTATATACAAAACCCTGCGAAAAGGTATTCCCTGCGATAAGGCTTAACAACAAGATTGCAAATGACTTATATATCTTAGGCATAATGCGTATTAATTCATTCTACTCAAAAATAAGCATATAAATTTTGCCTGAACAATCAATTATGTAAAAAAAAGCAGGTAATGAAGGTTACTTTTTGACATTTCGGGGTATTAATGAGTACCTAATCACCCAAATCAGAATATATGATAAAAATTGACACCCAATTACTGATGGACCCTAGAAATGACAAAAACATTCCGGACTACAACTGGCACGGGAAGAGAATTCTGATTGTAGAAGACGATTACGTAAACTACCTCTTTTTTCATGAAATATTATCCTGTGCTTATGCGTGCCTTATTCGTGCAGTGACTTTGCAGGAAACACTGGATATGCTGGCTTCGGGCAAGGCTTTTGACCTGATGATTATCAATGTTTCAATTCCGGGCAACGAAAACTGCAGGTCATTAAAACGGATAAAGCTGCTATGGCCGCAATTGCGAATTATTGCCATTACCGGATTTGAATGTCCAACTGCTCGTCATCGTTGTCATCCCACCGGATGTGATACCATGATAAGCCAAGGTATAGATTCATGGGACATGTGCGCCGTGGTTAATGAAATGTTGCATCCTGTGAATTAATACTGATAATAATATCGAACATCAGCCGTTGAAATCTTGCTAAAATTGTATATTTGAGTTAAAGCAAGAAATCGATTATGAAAATTCTGGTGATAGGCAGTTCGAATACTGAAATGATGTTCAGGTCACCAATTATCCCGCAGGCTGGTGAAACAATCCTGGGAAGTTCATTCAGGATAATACCAGGGGGCAGGGGAGTTTATCAATCCATCGCTGCAGCCCGGGCCGGCGGTAGCACCTGTTTTTTAGGACGGACAGGCAATGATTTATTTGGCACCCAAATTATTGAAGTGCTGCAGAAGGAGAACATCCGTATAGCTGATGTTATCAGGGATGAAACCACAGCAAGCGGGGTATCTTCAGTAATTGTTGATGAAAAAGGAGCCAGCGGTATTGTAGTTACGCCAGGGGCTAATGCCAATTTAAGCCGCAAAGATATTCAGGATCATTTGTCGGTTGAACCCGGCGATATGGTTTTGCTGCAGCTCGACATCCCCATAGAAACTGTTAAATATGCGGCTGATATCGCAGGCTCAATGGGCGCAAGGGTAATTTTAAACCCTGCTCCTGCGTTGCCGGTAAGTGATGAAATACTGAAATCAATTGCCATATTAACGCCAAGTGCATCCCAGGCAGAAGCCTTAACAGGTATTACCATCACTGATGAAAGAACCGCGGAACTGGCCGGAAGAATTTTGCTGGAGCGCGGGCTCAATCGCGTTATTATTACCCTCAGGTCAGAGGGTGCAATGGTAATTGATAATGGCGGAGCTGAGCATGTCCCCGGTTTTGAATTAAAGCCTGTTGATACTTCGGTGGTAAATGATGTATTTAATGGGGCGCTTGTTGTAGCATTGTCCGAAGGGAAGAACTTTTATGAGGCTGTGCTTTTTGCAAATGCCGCCGCAGCGCTTTCCGCATCCCGCTATGGCGCTTTGGAATCAATACCTTATCGTGCCGAAATACTTAATGCCCTCAAAAAAGAGAAGAAACTTCATTAAAGTTGATTTTGCTGCTTCAGTAGTTTGTATAAACCTGAAAAATATTAGTAATATCCTTGAAATTTATCATGTTAAGGTTCAATAATTTTTCACACTTTTATTGAAATCTTTAATCGATTGTCATGGAAGTTAACAAAATTATTCAGAACCTTGAACAGAAATGTCCTGGCGAAATTGAATATTTACAGGCAGTTCGTGAGGTATTGGATTCCATCGTGGAAATATATAATCGCAACCCGCAGTTTGAAAAGGCGGGAATTATTGAACGGTTAATAGAACCTGACCGCGTTTTATCCTTTAAGGTTCCCTGGCTTGATGACCAGGGTAACGTGCAGGTTAACCGTGGTTACCGGGTGCAATTCAACAATGCGCTCGGTCCATATAAGGGTGGACTCAGGTTTCACCCGAGCGTAAACCTCAGCATTCTAAAATTCCTCGGTTTTGAACAGATCTTTAAGAATAGTCTCACTACATTGCCCATGGGCGGTGGTAAAGGGGGGTCCGATTTCCAGCCTAAAGGAAAATCAAATACCGAGATTATGCGCTTTTGCCAGGCCTTTATGTTGGAATTATGGAAAATAATCGGACCCGAAACTGATGTTCCGGCAGGTGATATCGGCGTTGGTGGCCGTGAAATTGGATTTTTATATGGAATGTACAAGAAGCTTACCAATACCTACACCGGGGTGTTAACCGGAAAAGGGATTAACTGGGGTGGTAGCGTCATCAGGCCTGAAGCAACCGGTTTTGGAGCGGTATATTTTGTGCAGGAAATGTTTGCCGTGATTGGCGAAAAACTGGCTGGCAAGAATGTAGCGCTATCGGGCTTCGGAAATGTGGCCTGGGGTGCAGCAAAGAAGCTCAATGAACTTGGTGCTAAAGTAATCACACTTTCAGGACCCGATGGTTATGTGTATGACGAAGAGGGCATTAGTGGTGAAAAAATTGATTATATGCTTGACTTAAGGTCGTCCAATGAAGACGTTATTGAACCTTATGCCCGGAAATTCAAGGGTGCAGTTTTTGTAAAGGATAAACATCCGTGGGAAGTTAAATGCGACATTGCCATGCCCTGTGCAACCCAAAATGAACTGGTTGAGCAGGATGCCATAAATCTTGTGCAAAATGGCTGTAAATGCGTTTGCGAAGTTGCCAATATGCCATGTGTGCCAAAGGCTGTGGAAATTATTCAGAATAAGGGCCTTATGTTTGCCCCTGGAAAAGCAGCCAACGCCGGTGGCGTAAGTGTTTCCGGTTTGGAAATGACACAAAATGCAATGAAACTTCATTGGACAGCCGATGAAGTAGACAAGCATTTACGGCAAATTATGGTAGCCATCCACCATTCATGTGTTACGAATGGTAAACGAATTGACGGTTATATCGATTACGTAAAGGGCGCCAATATTGCAGGTTTCATGAAAGTTGCCAATGCCATGATGGATCATGGTATTGTATAAAACCATTTTTTTCACTTTTTTATAATACTTTTTCGTTTTCCCTTGTTCATACATAACTATTTACCATTATAGTCTTTAAAAACAAGGGAAAATGTCAAAATTTCTGATAGAGGTTCCGCATGGTTCGGAACTAAATGAATGTATAATGGCGGCGAAGGTTTTCGTTCATTCTGGTTCACATTTTCTTACACACGCCGAATGGGGCTGCCTCGATGGATCACATAAGGCATGGATCATTGTCGATGTTCCTACCAAAGAGGATGCACGGTTAATTGTACCGCCCATATTTCGTTCGATTGCTTCCATTACCATGCTTACACAATTCACAGCGCAGGATTTAGTGAACGCTGAGAGTGGAATGCATGTTGGTTAGCATTTTTTGTTAGGCATAATACCAGGTGTATCAGCAGGGGAGTGCTGCTGATATCAGGATTACTGTAACCTTTTGGCCGTAAATCATGTAAAAAAGTCTATGTATTTTACGTTGATTTTAAACCATGATTTTCACCCCTACTGCCATGAGATACTCTGTTTTCCTGATTCTTACCTTTAGTTTAATCCTGTCACAATCTGGTGTATTTGCCGGTAATCCCGGAAACAAGCCAGCCAACAGCAATGAAATAATCCAAAGGGCAAATGAATTGCATGATAGTGGCAACTATCAGGCATCAATCATGTTGCTTAATACCGTTCACCGGGTTGATGACAATTACCTTTGGGCATGCTATGAGTTGGCCCTCAACTATTACTACTCCGATCAACCTGAATTGGCCCTGGCAAAATGCCGGGAGGCTGAATTTCTTAATTACGATCATCCCTATTTATTCAGCCTTATGGGCAGCATTTATGACGACCTTGGCAGGCCGGGGGAGGGGATTGTTATGCTTAAGAAAGCCCTGGCCAAATGGCCTTATAATCAGAACCTCCTGTATAATCTTGGCATTTGCTATCTGAATGCTGATAAGCCTGATTCTGCAGCATTTGTATTTGAAAAATCAGTGTTGTTTTATCCTTATCACACCCGCAGTCATATGGGTTTAGCCAAAGCAAATTATGCCATGGGACGATTGACGGAATCCTACCTGGCCAGCAACATGGCAATCCTTATGTCACCCAACAACAACAATATTCTTGAGTATGAGAATGCCCTCGGAGGAAAGTCGTCAGTTAATCCGCGGTTGCACGCTTATCCATATCCCCCGGATTGTGATCACCGGCACCTCGATGAACTCAGATATCTCCTCCAATCGGAGATGGCTTTCAGCAAAGGATTTGATTATCCCTATGCAATGGATTATACATTTACCAGGCAATCATACCTGCTTTTCAGTAATCTGAAGGGCTTTGAAACGGACAAATCAATTTATGGACGCTTATATGCTGCACTGTTTTCCGAAATGATGAATAAGGGTCTGTTTGAAACCTTTACTTATTATTGTATGAACAACATTGGCAACACGGCAGCTGTTGAATGGAATAAAAAGAATAAGGCCAAAATCGACCAGTTTGTGCAATGGGCACAGCAATTTATCGATACGGGAAGAGAATTTGGTTATGATAAAAAGCTTCAGGCCGAAAACACAACGGTTCACAATTTCAATAATGGAACTCTCGGCAGCATAGGAAAATTCACTGGTGCCGAATTAATTAAACAAGGCGAATTTATTATTATCGCTCCCGAGGGAAATATTTCGGAACGCGGCACTTATGTTAACAACCTGGCTGAGGGTGAATGGAAGATATTCTGGCCCAACGGAAACGTTAAGCAAAAGCTTAATTATGTCCACGATAAACTCAATGGCATAATTGAGACCTATTATCCCGATGGCTCACGTTCATTTGTTTATCCCTTTACCGATGGTTTGAAAAATGGCATTACTGAGGAATATACTTCAGCAGGTTTTCTTAAGGGTAAAAATAGGTTTGTTAATGGGGTTCTTGATGGCCCCGGATTGTACAATAACCATAGGGAATCTTTTACACGTGAGTTTAACTACAAATCCGATACACTCGAAGGAACTACAACTGAAAAATGGCTGGATGGCCGGGTAAAACTCACTTATCACCTCAAAAAGGGATTGTATGAAGGTGAATATAAATCATGGTATGCCAACGGAAAACCTGAATCGGTTTACAATTATACTAACGACTTAAAGAGCGGCCCCTGGGCCAATTATCATACCAATGGTGCATTAAGTGACACCGGTATGTACGTCAACGCAAGATGGAATGGGGAATTAAAATCATATGACAGGAACGGGCTGCTTTCGCTGGTAGAACGGCAATATGCGGAAGGCTTACTTACCGGGGCTTCTACAACTTATTTTGAAAACGGCCAGGAAAACACCAGGCAAAATTTTTTGAATGATACGGCAATGTCTATTGAATGCTTCGATATCAAAGGAAAACTTATGTACAGTGCTGATGCCGATAAAGGAAAGATATACTATAAAGCGTATTACGATGATGGCATCATGAGGTGCGAAGGAATTTTAAACAATGGAAGGAACGAAGGAACATGGCGCTATTACAATACACTTGGCCAGCTTGAATCGGAATATCAATATGAAAACAACCTGAGGGAAGGGCTGCAAAAAACTTTTCATGAGAATGGCCAGGTTAGTGAAATCTTTAGCTGCGATAGCGGAAATATGGTGGGCGGGTATACCTCCTACTTTATTAACGGTCATGTACAGAGCCGCGGATACTTCACCAGCGAAGGAAGAGAAGGTATTTGGACCAATTACTATGAAAATGATTCTATTGAGTCATTGTCCTTTTACCGAAATGGTCGGATAAAGGGAATTTACATTAGGTTTCACCCTGATGGCACAAAAGATTACGAAACTTTTTATAATGATGATTCTGAAGAGGTAAGGACAATAACCTATAATGCACAACAGGAAATTACAGATGATTGGAAATATGAATGGGGCGCTCATGAATTTACATCACGCTATTCCAATGGCAACCCTCGGGTAATAGCAAGAATGGCTGATAATGTAAGGCATGGTGTTCAGGAAGTGTACTATCCAAACGGTAATTTATCACATAAAACCAATTATTTGCATGGTAAGGAACACGGGAATACAAAGGTATATGACTATAAAGGTAATCTTACGGCCGATTATACCAACGTGTATGATAATCTCGACGGTAAGTATACGCTGTATGAGAACGGAAAACCTGACTTTTATTCCGAATATGAACTGGGATACAATAACGGAACCGTTACGGATTATTATGAGCATAACGGAAATCCTTTCCGCGTAATGTCAGTGGTAAATAATCAAAGGCATGGTATAACCGATTATTTTGCTCCCGATGGTAATTTAATGTATCGCATACGATTTTCGAAAAACTGCATGAAGGGAATTTCATGGAAGAATCCGAATGGCAGTTTTACTGCGGAAACCAGGATCGACAGCACCACTAAGTCGCTCACCTCGTATTATCCCAATGGCAAGCCTTCGGCAAAGTTTTCTTTTTATAAAGGACTATACCATGGCAAAATGACAACTTACTATGCTAACGGATTGACCCTCGCAGAATCGGAATATAATTTGGACTGGATTACGGGTTTGAAAAAGGAATATTACGCCGATGGCAAACCCAGGGAATTCACCAACTACGCGAACAATAATAAACACGGACTTTATACAAAATATCACTCAAATGGAAAAAAATCCATTGAGGGAAATTACTATAACGATTTAAGACATGGCATATGGAACTGCTATGATGTGAATGGAAAGTTGATACAGGTATTGCATTATGAATATGATGAGATTGTTAAGATTGAGGATCGGTAGCAGGGGAATAACCATATTGCTGTGTTTGCATTTTATGGTTCAGGGATTTTGCAGTGATCCTCCCAATAGTGAGTTTTCTGTATGGCAACAGAAATATCCAAAAAATGCTTTGATTTCAACAGCTAAAAACCTTGAAATAACCATCAATGTGGTTAACGGATCATTGGAGATAGGTCAGCATTATTACCGAGAGATGCTGGTAATGGCTGAAAACTCAGCTTCATTGGCCGAATCAAAAGAATACTTTAACGATCATTACAAACTCGAAAAATTCGAAGCATACAGTCTGGTCCCCGATGCCAAACAGTACAGGAAAATTCCGGTGGCTAAGATCACTAAGACAGTAGAAATGGACGATTATATATTCTACGATGACCAGGTGGTTTATAATTTCAGCTTTCCTGCAGTAGGTAAAGGCACCAAATTGGTTACACGGTCTGAGGCTAAAACCGGTTATGCCTATGTTCCGTTCTTTTTTGATTTTGGCGGTTTTATACCCAATGAAAATATGTCGGTTACCATTTCCTTTCCGCGAAACGTCAATATCGCTTACCGGCTTTTTGGAAAGGATACCGCCATAGTTCAAATGAGTAAAACCAGTAAGGGCGACCGGTTAATTTATCAATGGAAAGCCGACAATCCCAAGGTTTATAAAATTGATGACAAAGCGCCGGATTCAAGATACATTATTCCACACCTCATTGTACATATCGCGGACTATACCGTAAATAACCAGAAAAAGCCGGTATTGGGCTCTTTGAAAGATTTATATAACTATAACTATTCACATATCAGTAATTTAACCAATGATATCCCCGGCGAGGTGCAGGTTCTTACCGATTCAATTACGGCCAAACATGCTTCTGACCGTGATAAGGTGCGGAATATATTCGATTGGGTACAGAAACATATAAAATATGTTGCCATTGAGGATGGTGACAATGGTCTGGTTCCGAGTGAGGCTGCACTTGTTATGCAACGGCGTTACGGCGATTGTAAAGGCAAAACCAGTTTACTGGTCTCCATGATACGCGCCGCAGGCCTCAAGGCAAGTTATGCATGGGTGGGCTCACGTGAACGTCCTTACAAGTATTCGGCATTCCCTTCTGTAGTCAACGACGATCACATGATTGCAGTGTGGTGGGATGGTGATAACCCGGTAATCCTTGATGGTACTACGTTCAGTCATCGTATGGAAGATATTCCCGCATTCATTCAAGGTAAAGAATGCATGATTGAGAAAGGGAAGGATGATTTTATGGTATACCTGATACCTGTTGCTCCATCGTCGGGTAACCGCGTAAGTGATTCACTTTTCATCAGCATATCCGGCAACGCATTAACCGGTTATGGAAAATTAACCTATTACGGAGAAAATAAAGCCGGAATGATGCGCATTTTTGAAGGCAAGGACACATCACTATATAAAAGGATACTGCAAAATGCTTTGCTGAAAGCCAGTAACAAGCATATGGTAAAATCGGTTAGCATCTCTGATGTATACGATACGGAGAATCCCTTTGTCGTTCATTATACCTTTTTACTTCCCGACTTTATTACACATACCGCAACCAACACTTATGTCAACCTGAATCTCGACCGTTTTCTCAGCGACATTATCATTACACCCGACAGGGATATCCCCCTCGAAGCCGAAATGACACTGGAATATCAATATTTTTGCGAGCTTCGTTTACCGGCTGATTATCATATAACTAAAATTCCCCCGGAAACATCCTTTAAAAATCCTTTGTTTGGATTTAAAGAGGCATATGCAATGAACAATGATAAAGTAAGCATAAGTTCATGCTACAATATAGACTTTTTGGTTATTGGCAATGGCGAAATGAAAGCATTTCGCGATATGTTGTCGATGATAAACCGGAATTATTTAAAAACGCTCGCACTGGAAAAAAAACAACTATTATGAGTCGAATTATTTTACCCTTTCTGCTATTTTGGATTATAGCCCCATCGTCAGCACAAAAAATGGAATTCTCAGGCTACGATTGGAACACTTTTCCTTCAGTTGCCATCACTGATACCGTTAAACCGGTTAACGGAGCCACTATTACGCTGGAACGCAGAATAAATGAAGTATACCTCAACGCTGAGGATATTTTTGAAGAGCTTTCAATTTTCCACCGGCGCATAAAGGTAGCAAGTCATGATGCCATCAACAATTTTAACAAATTCTACATTCCTGTGGGAAATGTAATTGAGGTACTCGGTATTAAGGCCAGGTTTATATCTCCTTCGGGAAAAATTACGGACGTTCCGCAGGAAAGTATCAAGGAAGTTGAGAATCTCGAGAACAAAGGCAATTTCAGGGTTTTCGCAATCGAAGGAGCTGAGTCGGGAGGTGAAATTGAATATTACTATAAGGTGCGCAAAAGATTCAGTGCCTATGGTTCTGTATTTACCCAGGGCAATGAACCACGCACCAATGTCGAGATAATTTTTACTTTTCCTGCAAAACTTGAATATGCCACAAAATCGTATAATGGCTTCCCTCAGTTCAGCGCTTCTTTTGATAGCACTTCAAATAAAAAAATCCTTAAGGCTTCTGTGCCATATATTACAGGCATATCCGAGGAACGTTATTCTGCCTATCAGGACAAAATCATGCGTTATGAGTATACTTTAACCCATAATAATTATACGAGTCCGCTGAGGATCTACTCATTCAATAAAGTTTCAGGAAATGTATACAACAACCTTTATCTCACTTCTAAATCCGAGAATGCTGCGGTAACCGCTGCTTTAAAGAAGTTAAAAGTGGACGGATTGCCTGAAAAGGAAAAGGTCAGGAAGCTGGAAAACTGGCTGAAAACAGATATGATCATTTCTGAAGACCTGCCTTCGTCAATGACCATCGATGAGATGCTGAAGTTAAGACAGGCTACTGAATTCGGCATTACACGGTTGTTTGTTGCTTTTCTCACCGCAATGAAGGTTCCTTTTGAAACAGTTATTACCTCTGATCAATCTGAGAAGAAATTTGACCCTGATTTTAACGGATGGAATTACCTCAACGATTATTTGCTTTATTTTCCCGGCCATAACGCTGTTATATTGCCAAACAATACTTCATACCGGGTGGGCATGATCCCTTCAAATTACCAGGATTCCTATGGGTTATTTCTGCGGCCTTTATCATACGGCAAGGAATATAAATCGCTCTCCTATGATATAAAAAAATTACCCTCCGATAATTACCTCAACAATAGCGATACATTAGATATTCATGTCCGCCTCAATATGGAACAAATGAATCTCGATGCCGACATTCATCGGGTATTCACAGGCGAATTTGCCTCATCGTTTCAGTCGTTCTGGAAGCTTATCAATGCTGAACGCCAGGATGAGGTTGTTAGCGGGATGTTTAACATGGGGAGCCAGAATACCACTGTGCATTCCTATGAACTTGCAAATGAATCGCCTGATGATATAGGAGTGAAACCGTTGATATGGAACGTGAAACTTACTGCTAATGCATTGGTGGAGCAGGCAGGAGATGATATAATAATCAAAATAGGGGAGACCATAGGCGAACAAACCGAATTATATCAGCAGACCACCCGAAAACTGCCGGTGTATGTTGGGAATCTGCATGGATATTTCAGACGCATTGTTTTCGATATTCCCCAGGGATATAAAATACTCAATGCCGATAATCTGAAAATGAAGGTGGAAATGAAGGAGAACGATCAGGTGAGCAGTTGTTTTGTGTCGGATTACGAAATAGCAGGTAATCAGCTCATTATTACTTCCACCGAATATTACGCGAAAATGGAGTATCCGCTTTCTGAGTTTGAATCATTTCGCAAAGTAATTAACGCTGCAGCAGATTTTAATAAAAAAACCATATTGCTGACAAAGGAATAAAGTATAGTCGCCGCCAATATTGGTGAAAAGAGGGAATTCATAGATGCAAAAAAGAGGCTCCGAAAAGAGCCTCTTTTATAATTGTACCAGCCTTTCAGGGTTCAGGGCTTAATGGTTTTTAAAGATTGTTCCTACTCCCACCTGCGGATTGATTGTTTTACCCCGGCTTTTATACCCTCGTAATATTTACCTTCCTTAAAATGAGGCGTCATATAGGAATTAACAATAACCTTGCAAACAGAATCGGTTAGTGACATTTCACTTCCATATCCGGGTGCCAAAGAAACCAATCCCAATTCTTTACTGAAAAATATGACCAGTCCGTTTTCTTTACCCTCCTTGCCCAGATTATTGGTATTTAAAATATCTGCTGCATAGGAAACCGGGCCTTCGAATTCCCCTATTTCTTTTGAGGTTACAATCATGATTTCATTCGAAGTCTTCTTCTCATATTTTGAAATCAAGGCGTTTAGTTGGCTTTCCTGTTGCGCGGTAAGGATATCCTCATTATCCTGAATCCAGCTTTTATTGTTGCTTACTCCATCCGGTGTACACGAAGAAATAACCAATACAAACAGAAGCATTACAATCGAAGTTATTCTCATTTTTAGTGTGCTTTTAGTTAGGTTTATAGTATTATGGTCGCCGAAATAGTTAATTGTTTAATAATTATTCTATCATTATCGCTACCTGGTAAAAATTGTTCACGCCGCCCAGAACTTTGTACCTTATGTAAAATGAATTACTCCATTCGGTAAATGCCTTAAACTCATGAAGGGGAACGTTGAACTCATCAAAAAATATAATGTCGCCTGATCTGATGAATGGTGCAAGGGTTGTCAGAACATATAGCGTTGCCGAATATAAGTCCGCGTCCATATGAATAACTTTCCTTTTATCGGACTTATATGCACTTAAAAAAGGAAGTAATGTCTGTTGGAATAATCCTTGAAAAAATTCACACCTATCGTCTTTTATGTCAGGCGGTTTATTTCCATTGCCCATTTCACCTTTCTTATATGGCCCCCAGGCTTCGGGAAGTCCGGTAAAAGTATCAAAACCATAAAACCTGGCCTGGGAATTCCTTATCCTGTTTACCCACCACCTGAATGAACTTCCGGTCGAAACCCCGAATTCAAGGTAATCAATGTTGGTGTCCAGCTTGTAGTCCGAAATTACTTTTTCATAAAGGATTTCGCGGTTACTGAACTTTAATGCACTGTTATAAAAATCATTAAAGCAATGTTTTTTATGTATCGAAATCCATTTGGATAATTCCGCTATATGCGCTAAAAAACCAAATACCTGTGAAGGTATAAACCTGTCCAGCCGGGTAACGAAAAACAAGCCCTTTAATTTGCCCGGCATCCGCAATTTCAATTTTTTAAAAAAGCTGCGCTTCATTCTTTGTTGTTTGTCAATAAACAGTAAAACCTGTCCTAAAAACGTTCAAATATATATGATTTTTTATAAAAGGCCTTTATCAAAGCAATTGAGCAAACGCTAATGCCTGAATATCCTGTTGAATTATCCCTTAACTACAGGTGGCAGTCTTAAGGCTATTATATAGAATACAATTGTTTACTATTCCATTGTTGAAGATTGTCTATG
>CAZYDI010000033.1:0-30557 GCA_964646255.1 uncultured Bacteroidales bacterium | reverse complement strand
CCCTTTATGCCGTCACCGACCAGGGCAGGTTATACCGGATAAGTAAAAAGTAATCCCCGGCTCCCGGGTTAGTAATCAATATCGGGCGTTAACCCGGCACACGGCGAAAGTAAATGGATCTATAAACTTTATATGCTGCTGGTGTGTTATAAAAGAAATCTTATATATACATCGTTATGGCAACTGTAAAAACAACAAAACAGCAAAAGAAACCTTCAGGGGATAAATCAACCGATTATAAGGATCTTAAGGATAAATACGGGTTAAGTCACCAGGCCGTAACCGGTGCCGTTAGAGCAACCAGGATTACAAATAGGGAAGTTCTCGAAGATTATCTTACAAAAAAAAGGGGACTTAAAACACGATCGCGCCGGTTTGTTCAAAGTGTGCGGTAGACATATTTACCTGCAGAACGTAAAGGAGCTTAATTTAGCTGTCTTAATCCGGAATTTTTGCTGGCAATGTAAACGAGAACACTGAACCTTTTCCCAATTCAGATTCAACCCATATTTTGCCGCCCATTAACTCAACAAAAGCCTTTGAAATGGCAAGTCCAAGTCCTGATCCTTCTGTAGCCCCAAGATAGGTGTTTTCAACCTGCCGGAACCGCTCAAATACTTTTTCATGCATATCCGCCGATATACCCAATCCTGTATCTTCAACCCTAAAAACCAGCATATCGCTCTGGATGACGTATTCAAAGTGAATTCTTCCTTCAGAGGTGAACTTGAAGGCATTGTTTATCAAATTGGTGAGGATTTGTTCGAGTTTAAGTGCGTCGGCCACGAAATGACAATCACTATTGGAAAGCGGGCATGAATAAGTGAAATGGATATTTTTCCTGGTTGATTCAGGCATGAAGAACGTATATATGCGCCCCATGATTTCATTCATGTTTATGATTTCAGGATTGACCATTACCTGGCCGGCCTCAATCTTAGAAATATCAACCAGGTCATTAATCATGCGCAGCAATCTTTGTCCGCTTTGTTCAATTACATCTACATATTGTTTTTGTGTAGCGGGGTTGGTACCCCCGTCCTTTAAAAGGCTTGTAAAACCGAGGATGCCATTCATCGGGGTGCGGATTTCATGGCTCAGGTTAGCCAGGAATGCGGTTTTAAGGTGATCACTTTCCTCAGCCTTTGTTTTTGCTTTTTCCAGTTCAACATTTATTCGTTGGTATTCTTCGAGCGATTTTGCCAGGCATTCATTCGATTGGAAGAGCCTGGAGTATAATTCTTCAAACTTGCGCCCGATTCGTCCGATCTCATCGTTAGCCCATATGCTGCTAACCCTCAATAAAGCACTGCTGTTTTCAAGGTTATCAACCAGATTGGAGAGGGGTTTTAATGCATAATTAATTATAATGGCAACAATGAGAATGCTGAAGCACAATAAAAACACAAATATGCTGATAATGGTTTTAACATGCGTCTTTGCCGAGGCAGTAATATCTGCAAGTGGTTGCTGGACAATAACACCCCAGCCGGTCTGATCTACCGTAGTATAGGCGGCTGCCCATTCATCGCCCTTATAGGTGTATTCAACAATTCCACTTTCTCCCTTTAAAACATGCTGAACAGGAAGATGATCGGAATAGCCGGTATTTTTATAACCGGTTATCTCAGGCAGGAAGTGTGGATGCGCAACGAGGTGGCCATCTGAGGAAACTATATATACAAAGCCATTATCTCCGATTTTAATGTCTTTTATTAATTCCAGGGCAAGGTTGTTTTCAGAGATAACAATTACTCCCCTGATCAGGGCAGCATTATTACCGTTGCTGACAGATATGGGAGTTGAAAAACCACTAACCAGTGTATTGATTCTAGATTCAGCGATATCCATAAAATAAGTCTTTCCATTAACGAATGTTGAATCAACCCAATAAAAATTTTCGGCAGGTATAGTTGTTCCAACCAGTTCCGGATGAGCAGGGTTTGATAACCATTTGCCCTCTCTGTTCAGGACAAAGAAATAATTGTAAAACTGGGTGGTTTGATTGGCTATGTTAATAACATAATCAATTTTATCCTTATTAAGGGTTTTAATATCATCGAGGCTTGCAAGGCTCTCAAGTTCCTTTATAGCCTTATTGAACTCAAGTGATATACTTTCCTTAACCTGGGTGGCCAATTCATATTGCCGTGTTTTTTCCTTTTCAACCGATTTGGATATCAAACGGGGCACTATAAATGAAAAAACTACAACCATTGCAGCAAAAATCACCAGCAATAATGCCAGCAGCATTTTTGTAACCAACCGCAACCTGCTGAAAAATTTCATGATATATACAATGGTATAAGAATAGCAATGTTACCGCCGTAGCCTATGCTTTGGGCTACTCAGTAAACGGGAGATCGTTGTATTATTTTTATACTGTATAAATTACGAAAAAAAACAATATCAGGTTATCCTATTCACGAATATTACAAAGGATTCTTTTAACCCTTCATACGGGCGGTTGTCATTTCCTTAATGTCTTTTACCTGAATGATATTATGATGGTAACCATTTGTGGAAACGTATATCATGGACAGGGCTACCTGTTTCATCGTGGAAATAAAATTAGGGGCAAGTCCCCTGATTACAGGTAAAAGCCATGTAATGTATCTGTAAGATTTTAACACCCTCTTCTGTCCGGGAGATGGTTCAACAAAACCAATCCTGTAACCAAATACATTTTTAAAAGGCATTTTCATTAAATCATTCTCGGTTTTACCTTTTATGCGTGCCCATGCCAATCGCCCCTTTTCACTGCTGTCGGTGCCTCCTCCACTTACGTAAATGAATGTCATGCCGGGATTTGGATTCAGACATTCGGCAAAGTGAATGGTAGTGTCATAAGTTATCTGTTTATACACATCTTCTTTCATGCCCACACTGCTTACACCGGCACAAAAAAAACAGGCGTCATAGCCTTTCAGTCTTTCATCAGATTCTTTTAGGGCCAGAAAATCCGGTACTATATACTCTTTCAACTTGGGATGCTTAATTCCTGCAGGTTTGCGACTTACACTTAAAATTTCTTCTATTGCAGGGTTTTCAATGCATTCAAGCAAAACACCCTCGCCAATCATACCTGTTGATCCGGTAATTATTATTCTCATTTCCAGAATATTTGAATTAAGTGGACTTAGCTAATAAACAAAAACAGACACTAAGGTGAAGAAAATTATTACAAGAGTTTAACAATTGCAATTGCAGCCACAAGGTTTTTCGGCATAAACAGTGATACTGTAGATTCCGGCACCTGACTTTTTATACAAATCAATTTCATGCTGAGAAAGGTAATTGGATAAAATATCATCAGGAATCGGGGTTGCTTTTTCTTTTTGGATTTTGATAGCGGTAAGCCCGTTTTCTTCCATTGTTTTTAAGTAACTGTCTCTTTGCATTGCCCCGGCAACACAGCCTACATACATTTCTGCTGCCTGTATGATCTTTTCTGGTAATTCTCCTTTCAAAACAACATCCGATACGGATAGATGGGCGCCAGGTTTAAGAACCCTGAAAATCTCGCTGAATGCTTTGTTTTTATCGGGTACGAGATTCAGCACACAATTACTGATAACCACATCGGC
Source organism: uncultured Bacteroidales bacterium (assembly GCA_964646255.1). Classification (GTDB taxonomy): domain Bacteria; phylum Bacteroidota; class Bacteroidia; order Bacteroidales; family UBA10428; genus UBA5072. The sequence continues at coordinate 26,970 of CAZYDI010000033.1, read as the reverse complement.
CATATTGTCTTCAACAGGCATGTTTTCAATATCACCAAGGCGAAATTCAATGTTTCCGAAGTTCAGTTTTGCTGCGTTGGAACGTGCTTTTTCAATCATGGCTTCGGTCATATCAATACCAATAATATGGCCTGTTTCACCTGCAAGTGCACGCGCAACAAAACAATCATTTCCTGCACCCGATCCCAGGTCAATAACGGTATCTCCTTTTTTAATTTGAGCATATTCTGTTGGAATGCCGCATCCTAAACCCAGGTCGGCATCAGGATTATACCCTTCAAGTTTTTCATAGCTTTCACTGAATACGGCATAGTCAACTGTTGAACAGCAACCTGAACCACAGCATGACGATTCATTCTGCTGTTTTGATTGTTTTGCTATTTCGCCATATTTTTCCTTCACCGTCAGTTTCAAATCTTCAGCTTTCATAATTGAGGTTTTATTTGTTTAATATATAGTGTATGGAATTCACTTTTTATCTGGTCGCGCACCCTGTAAAACGCACTCAGCACATATTCCTCAGTGCCGTTGGCAAGCGACGGATCTTCGAATCCGATGTGTAAGCGTTGTTTTACTTTACCCATGAATACCGGGCACGTTTCATTTGCATGGTCGCATACGGTAATAACAAAGTCCCATTCATCTTTCAGGTACCTGTCGACCATTTTAGGTGTGTGCCGACTGATATCAATGCCGGATTCTTTCATGACCCTGACCGCCTTTTGGTTTACCTGTTTTGCGGGTTGGGTTCCTGCTGAATGTACTTCAATCCTTTTGTCAAAGGACTGAAGAAACCCGTGAGCCATTTGACTTCGACAGCTGTTACCGGTGCAGAGAATAAGTACTTTCATTAGGGCTATAATTGTATGCCTGAATATTTAGCAACAGGAGGAATTTCTGCCTCCGTCTTTCAGTTGATATAAAAAATCGCGAAACAACGCCTGGGCTTTACTCCAGTTTACAGGGTCGATACAATACATCACTTTAGGAGGTGTAAGGTTTCCCTGGATAAGCCCTGCTTCCTTTAATTCACTTAAATGCTGCGATACTGTGGACTGGGCTATCGGTAGCTCATTCAGGATATCTGTAAAACAGCAATCTGCCATAGCCGATAAATGTTTCATGATGGCTATACGGGCAGGATGACCTAAGGCTTTGGCTATGCGCGCCAGGGCAATTTCATCTTCCTTGTAATCATTACTTTTTGGATATGCCATGATGTTGCTATTAATTTAATACTTTGTACTTCGCAAATATACGAATTATATTTCGTAAAAATACGAGATTAAATTTTTTCCTGCAGATTTTGACATAGGTTGCTGTCAATTCTGCGTGCTTAACTATACCAGCGCTAAATAAACCCCATACCCAGGGCGAAAGAAATAACGATCAGCATAATGGAAACCAAAATCTGTATGCTCCGGAATGTAACCTTTTTAAGCAATATTTTACCCATAAATGCACCTATGAGGGCTGACAATGTTGCTGAAACCAGTAATGTTACATTTTCTGACAATCCCGAAGCCGTGAAACGGGAAGCATACACCGACAGACGGGTAATATCTACGAGTGATGCAATAATTACCCCGGTTGCAATGTAAGCTTCCTTGGTTAATCCACTTTTAATTAAAAATGCACTTCTTATGGCGCCCTGAATTCCGGACAAGCCGCCGAAGAAACCACTCAAAACACCCCCCAGAACCAGCTTCCGGCCACTAATTTGGAATTTTGGCATCCGCGGCAGAATTTCCAACAGGGAAATGAAAAGAAGCAGGATCGAAATGGTGAGTTTTACAGGTGTGATTTCAAAGGATTTGCCCCAAAGATCGTATTCATATACCGGGGGTATATCAGTAAGCCATACCAAAATCCAGGCACCGGCAATGGCTGCTGCTATGGCCGGAATTCCAAAACGAATGAGAACTGTTTTACTGGCATTTTTTCCTACCAGGCCAATTTTGAAAATATTATTGGCAAGGTGGACAACGCCTGTTAATGCAATGGCTGTATCAACCGGGAAAAAAACAGCCAATACAGGCATCAGTATGGTTCCAAGGCCAAAACCCGAGAAAAAGGTGAGGGTAGAGGCCACAAAAGCGACCAAACCAATTAATGCAATTTCCATGATTATTTCAATCGCAACCGCAATGCATTCGAAATTACCGAAACCGAGCTAAAGCTCATCGCTGCTGCCGCTATCATTGGGCTGAGTAATAAGCCAAATACAGGATATAATAGGCCGGCAGCTATGGGTACTCCGAGTGCATTATAAACAAAAGCAAAAAATAAGTTTTGTTTAATGTTTTTCATTACCCTGCTGCTTAAGTCATTTGCGTTGGCAATCCCGTTCAAATCGCCTTTTACCAGCGTAATCTCAGCACTCTGCATAGCAACGTCGGTTCCGGTGCCCATGGCAATGCCTATGTTTGCCTGTGCCAGTGCAGGGGCATCGTTTATACCATCACCCGCCATGGCAACAATCCTTCCCTGCTGCTGCAATTCTTTTACCTTATTGTACTTATCTTCAGGTAAAACATCCGATTGATAATCATCCAGACCCAGTTTTTCCGAAACAGCTTTGGCCGTGAATTTGTTATCGCCGGTAAGCATGATAATCCTTACGCCGCGTTTCTTTAATGAGTTGATAGCGGCAAACGACGTATCTTTAATTTTATCGGCAACACTGATTATGCCCTCAACGTTATCTCCAATAACCAAATACATCACAGTCTGACCTTCGGATTGCCAATTTTTTACCAGCTCTTTTTTATCCTTTGCCGGTGAAAGTTTCAGGTCATCAATGATCCTTTGATTTCCAAGATAGATCTTCTTACCATTATAATGGGCCTGAACTCCTTTCCCGGTAATCGATTCAAATTTTTCTACCCTGAATAACTCGATTTTCTTTTCTTTTGCTCCTTTTACAATAGCTTCTGCCAGGGGATGCTCACTGTTTGCGTCCACAGAAGCCGCATATTTCAGGATTTCATTATCACTCAGGTTGCCGAAAGACTTAAAGGCTACCAGCGTGGGTTTACCTTCCGTTATTGTACCTGTTTTATCAACAATCAGGGTGTCGACTTTATTCATTTCCTCAATCGCCCTTGCATCTTTAACCAGAATCCCTAATTGTGCACCACGTCCGGTTCCCACCATGATTGACATAGGTGTTGCCAGTCCGAGTGCACAGGGACAGGCAATGATCAGCACCGAAACGGCATTTACAAAGGCGTAGGCATAAGCAGGCTGTGGTCCCCAGAATGCCCACACTGCAAATGTTATGAGTGCTATGGCAATAACGATCACAACAAAATATTTTGCCACAACATCGGCCAGGCGTTGAATGGGAGCCCGTGATCGACTGGCCTGATTCACCATTTCGATAATGCGGGCAAGCAGGGTGTCACTGCCGACTTTTTCTGCTTTAAAGTCAAAGATCGTTTTCCCGTTAATGGTTCCTCCTGTTACCTTGTCATTTATTGATTTTTCAACCGGCATCGATTCACCGGTTATCATGCTTTCGTCAATTACTGCCCGGCCATCCATAATAATTCCGTCTACAGGTATTTTCTCCCCGGGTTTCACGCGCAGAATATTTCCGGGCTTTACATGCTCCAGGGGAATCTCCTCTTCCTTTCCGTTTTTTATTCGTCGCGCCACAGGAGGAACCAGGTTTAACAGTGCCTTAATCGCTGTGTTGGTCCTGCTGTGTGCCCTGAGTTCCAAAACCTGGCCCAGTAATACAAGAGAGAGGATCACTGCGGCAGCTTCAAAATAAAGATGTACATTTCCTTCGCTATCCTTGAACTGTTCAGGAAATATCTCAGGAAAAACAAGCGCGGCCACACTGAATAAATACGCTGCACCGACTCCAACAGATATCAATGTCCACATGTTCGGCGATAATCTTACTATCGAACTCCAGCCTCGCTTAAAAAAATCCAGGCTGGAATAAAAAACAACCGGTGTGGCAAGCACCAATTGAATCCAGCCCCAAGCCTTTTTTGACGCTATTGTACTTAGATTAATGTGGAAAACATCCGACATTCCTACAATGAAGACAGGAATCGTAAGTGCCAGGGCAATCCAAAATTTTCGGGCCATCTCCCGGTATGCAATTTCCTCCTCACTGGTATCCCGGGGTTTTTCAGGTACCAGGATCATTCCACATATCTGACAATTACCGGGTTTATCCTGTCTTATCTCCGGATGCATGGGGCAAGTATAAACAACGCTGCCTATTTCCTGCAGGGTTTGCTCTTTTCTGAGATGCATCCCGCATACAGGGCAGTTTCCGGGCTGATCATAGGTTTTGTCGCCCTCACAGTGCATAGGGCAATAATACCGCCCTTTAACAGATTTGACAGGCTCAGTATTTTCGGCTGATTTTTGTTGCCGAATGACTCTGTTATCACCTTTTACAGGTACGAGGTTCATGCCACAAACCGGACACTGTCCCGGTTGGGGGTAAGTTTTATTTCCTTCGCAATGCATTGGACAATAATAATTTACATTTCCTTCATGCTGTAAGGATTCATTCACTGGTTTGAGGTCAGGCTTCATAACATATGGTTAAGTAACCTAACTAACCATGCAGCCTGCCTCTTTGTTCTCAGCAGATATGAGATGCCCCGCCATCAGCTTTATGTTAAAAATGGATTCTGTAAAGAAACATAGGTGAAAAACCAGCCTGGTAAGTATCAATGATTTTGGCATGTTTGGCATCATATTGCTGACCAAATAATACTTTGTGATTGGTGATGTTCTGAAAATCGATACCGAATTCTTCGGAGTACTTCTTGTGGTTCAGTTTATATCCTATCCTGAGATCAGCCCTTATGTAATCATTGAACCGTGCGCCGTATGATTTCGGCTCATCATAAATCTCATCAAAGTAAGTTACGGGTGTTCCCGGATTGCGCTTCACTTCTTCAACTAATTGAAGTACCTCCTGTTTATAGGGTATATAACGTTTGCCTCCTGCCCATACGGCTTTAAGATCCAGGGTGAGATAATTCTTTTTCTTCACGCGTATCTCATATCCACCCAGGATATTGATAACGTAATTGCCATTATAGGCTGTATTCCGCCATTTTCTGTCGGCTGCCTGATACTTCGAATCAAACAGGGATGCGGTAACCAGAAAATAATATCCCTTGCTCAGAAAACGTTCAAATGTAAGTTCAATACCATAATTTCTGCCTTTACCTTTATTAACCAAACTGTCAACGGTTGGGATGCTGAAATCCGATCCTGCATTCAGCATTGAGAATTGAGGAGAACCATAGGATACCGGTATTCCATATAATTTCTGGTAATAAGCTTCAACTTTCAACCTCAGGTTTTCATTCATCAGGTAATTGTATCCCAGCACAAAATGATCACTCCTGCTTAATCTCACATCGTGATTGGTTTCCCAATACCTGGTTTGAATACTGTCATATGTTTGGGTAAAATATACCATACGCGGTTGCATTTGGCTGTGCTTTCCATAACCTGCGTTGAATGATTGCCTGGTATGAAATTTCCATTGGGCGCTAAACCGGGGTTCAATGACCAGTTGGTTGTTAAGACCGAAAAAGGTGGCATGAACACCGCTGTTTAAGGTTAAAGCATCACCGAATTTATGCTGCCATTGAAAAAAGGCCCTGGTTAAGAGCATTGATTTATGATTGATTTCGGTTATTTTCAGGTACTTTTGGTAATCACTGTCATATGCACTGTCCAGATAACTAATGGAATATAAATCAAGTATTATTCCACTGTTGATGAAGTTTCTTGCATTCACCTTTGACTTATACTCCGTTGAAATACCGGTTTTAATATCGGTTAACGCTGAGCGGTAATAGGCTCTTTTAAGAGTAAGGTCCGTGTTCAGGCTGTCGACAGTTACATTGTTACCGGTTGCCTGCAATGACAGGCACGTTTCAAGCCGGTTTCTGTCGTTAAAGAAGTACTGATGGGTAATACCCAGAACACCCAACCTGGAACCAAACCGGGTATGCAATAAAAGCTGATTGTAGGCATTTCCGTCCGCATTTTCTGATGTATCAGGTACCAGATTAATATTGCTGATACCACCAAGACCAAACAGGGAGAAGCGACCATATTTTGTTCCGGGCAAATTGACCTTAAAGGTAAGATCCTGATAATAGGGTACAGCTGAGCCGGTTTCGGTGCCAAATCCTAGAAAATGCATGACTGCAAGCGTTGAGTACCTGTAATTGATCAGGTAAGAAGCTTTCTTGCCCTCCTTGAACGGTCCTTCAGCACCAAGTTCAAATCCGTTAAACCCGATCTGGCCCACAAATTCCCTTTTCTGGTTATTACCCGAACGCAATTTCAAATCAAATGCGCCTGAAATGGCGTTTCCATATTCAGCCGTGAAAGCCCCCGTCAGGAAATCGGAATTTGTTAGCAAATTGTTATTGATCATGCTTACCGGCCCCCCGGTAGTTCCCAGTGCACCAAAATGATTGGGGTTTGGTATTTCAATGCCGTCTATTCGCCATAATACGCCAAGCGGCGAATTACCCCTGATGATAATATCGTTTCGTGAATCATCCTGGGTCATAACTCCGGCATAATTTGCAGCCATACGCGACGGATCGCCCAGACTTCCGGCATATCTCTCTGTTTCCTCAATGCTGAATGAGCGGGCGCTGATAAGTGCCATTTCACTCACCGGCTGATCTTTTCTTTGAAAGGCTTTAATTACTATTTCATCAAGTACCTGCGCCTTCTCTTCCAAATCAATATTTACCACTGCCTGCTTGCCGCTCTCAAGAAACAGGTTCAATATTAATTCATGATACCCGATATAGGATATTTTTAATTCATTCCGGCCGATAGGGATATTATTGAGGATGAATTCACCATCATTATTGGTAGTTGTTGCAATTAGCGGTTCAGTACCTAAAATAGCAACCGAAGCTCCAATTAACGCTGATTTAGATTCCTTGTCTGCTACTTTTCCCCTGATGGTTTGTTTCAATTCCTGTGCAACTATAAAATGAACCACAAACAGAAACATACAACTCAACATTGCTTTTTTCATATTACGCATTTCTTATTAGGATTAATGGAAAATTATCTATGATTCACCCGCCTCCACGGGCAGGGAATGTGATGTCAAAGGAAAAAAAGGATATGCTGCAAAAAAATAAGGAAACCGGATGATTTCAGGTCAAAACCATAATATCATACTTTCGGATGACAGAAGAAAAGTGCGTTAATTTCTGTTAATTTTCAACAAGTTGATCAATTCAATCTTATTGTTGATATTCATTTTTTTGTAGGCGCGAGAAATATGTGTTTTTACAGTAGGCATGGAAATAAACAAATGCTCCGCTATTTCACTATAGCTTTTACCTTTAATAATCTGCATTAATACTTCAGATTCGCGGGGCGTAATTTCGTAACGGTCAAGTACATGTTGATTAAAGGTGTTTTGAGGCGAAAACATGGTAAGCCGCTTTATATCATCCAGCAATTTTTCGGTAGCCAGGTATATGAAGAAGATATATAAAACATAAGCTCCTTCCGGTATATACTTCTGAATAACCGGCAACCGGTTATAACAGATATCAATTAAAATGAATAATGGAAAAATACTGAAAAACACGATGGAGGATATCTTGTCAATCCTGTTTCGATGTTTCACCAGCATTCCTGGCTTTTGGGTAAGAACAATAATCATGGAATACCCGATAGACAAGAACATGTAATAACGTATCGTTAATTCCGTAACTGTTTTATAGCCCATTAAATAACCACTTACCATAAAAACAAACATGCCTGCAGTGGTAAGATAAAAGAATCTATTCATTATTGCCGAATACTTAAACATGCGTTCTTTATGAATGCTGATGGGAGTGGCAAGCGCCAGGCAAAGCATGGAAATGGTCATCAGTATGTCTATCTTATGGTTGAAATGGTTGGTAAAAATATAATTCACTTCATTCAATGATACGGTAGCTATTAAAAAAAGGAATGACACAGTGAATAGAATGGTTATCATATATTCCATCTTTTTGAGATAGCAAATAACCTGTAAAACAAGCGAGGCAATACCTGCAGTGTAAGCAAAAGCAGCGAGTACAATTTCCAGGGTTCCCATGGATTGAAAAGTTGGAATGATGATCTTAAAGGTAAATAAATTCCGGTAAAAATTTCGCTAATGTACTTACCGGTTTCATAAAGAATGCAGCGAAGCAGCATTTTTCGAATCTTCTCGTCTTTCGGAATGTAAAAGCAAATACTTAATTTCTTTCAACGGTGAAATTATAAAAAATGAAATTTTCTCCAGAAATATTCTTATTTTCAGTGGTTTTTACTTTTGGAAGCCCTGCCATCAACAGCAAAGCAACTTCGGAATACATCATTCAAAAGCAGAATGGTCAGATTATCCTTGCCTATAAAGCATTTAATGATTTTTTGAAATCTGATAAAAGCTGGAATAGCTATAAATCAATTATACTGGAGCCATATCCTTCGGTGCAGAAAGTTCACCGCCGACAAATAGAGTGGGGCAGTATTGATACCTTAAAATTCCCTGGCGACGTAGGAAGATTCAAGTCCGAGGATTTTGAAAAATATATGACCCGTTACGATCAGCAAACAATTCATTATCTGTATGATTCAGTTATTGCAAAGGCTCATAAAGTTTTGCCCCCTGTGAGTAACAAAAACGTGGATTTATGCCTCTATCTGCCCTATGGTGGTTGTTTTGTAGTGACTGAAGATTCGTTATTTACCATATGTGTTTCGTTGTTGATCAATCCTGCTGAAGCAGAGAAAATAATGGCTCATGAATATGCTCATGTATTGCACATCGAAAGAAAGCCCAAAGAATCCCTTTCACTAAAAAGAGAATTGATACAGGAAGGTATGGCTGTTTATCTTACAAACAGGATTATTCAAATTGAACTTGAAAACTCAATTCCGTTTATGCCTGCAAGTTCTTTTGAATGGTGCAGGAATCATGAAGAACAAATTAAGGATTCTATCAAACTGGAGTTGAACGATACTGATCCCCGTTTCTTTAAGCGATATATTTCTGACGGGAAAGGATTTTCGTCACCCCCAAAAGGATTTGTCGAGAAGACTGCCTATTTTACAGGATACCGGATCATTGAAAGATGCATTGATATCGGTATGACGTTGGAAGAAATATGTTCACTCGACGCTGAAACGGTAATAAAAAGGAGCGGATATTTTGAACAATGACCTTTTTGCAGCAACGCTTTCCAGTGTGTCAAATAATATATGCATTACTGAACCTTTGTCATTGGTAAGTTTCGGATTATTAATCCCTTTTTGTCGTTATATGTAATAAGTTGGGAAAGAGTTCGTGCAGTTAATGAATTGTCTCCGCAACAGCGGCCCTGCATGAAAAACCTGAAGGAGCGGTATTTGCCTGTGTCATTCTGTAATACTGAACTGATTGAAAAAGTTCCCATTTCATTGGGAAGAACCGCCCAGGCTGGTTCCCTGGCAGAGTCGGTAACCTGCATCCATCCCTCAAATCTGTTATCTTTAATGCTTACCTTAATGAACCTGTGATAATTGTCCGCCCCTTCATATCCAACCCAAGTTCCCTGTATGTCCTTCATAACCGATAATTCATCTTCGATATTTACACCGGAACAAGCGGTTACCAACACCATTGTGATCATTATGGCGGCTTTAATTAAAATAGTTTTCATTGTTAATAGCATGAGAATGATATGTTCCTTATGTTGTTATACGTCATAAAGATACTGGTACTCTGGTTACACAATATTAAATTTCAATTAAATTTTCAACAGAAACAACACATACTGGCAGTAATTTGCTTTGATCAGCCAATATCAAAAGGCTTCACATCAGGGTAATACAGCACCGTATAATGCCGGATAAGGGCGATTGGGTGCCTATAAATACTGTATTAGCTCCGCTAAAGCTTTATTCAGGTTTTGCTTCATTTCCAGCAACTGGTCAATGCTTTCGTGATATAACGAGATTTCCGAAATATACTCGGTTAATGAAATTTCGCCCTTGTTCAAAGCTTTTTGAAGGAGGTCAGCATTGTTATATGCATTAAGCTTTTGCTGAAAGTCGGTTGTACTAAGTTGCAGATTTACTGTTTTGGTATGTAACGCCTTCATTTGGTTGTAGAACTGCAATTTGGCATCGGCTTCCATGCTCAGGATGGCTGCGGTTCTGGCTTTTGCATATTTCGCCGTGTTTTTGCTTTCCCATAACGGTATGGAAATGCCCACCGATATGCCCTGAAACTGTTGTCCTACCACTTTTTCGCTCATATACCCGGCGCTGAATTTTGGAAGGGCAAGTGCGGTGTTAAGTTGCTTTTGTTTTTGACTTACAATGATTTCCTGTTTTATCCATTGCAGTACCGGGTTACCTTGCTCTGCTTCGGCGTACCATTGGTCAAAGGCCGGGGTGATACCGGTTTGCGCAAAAACACTGTCAGTAAAAAGGATTGTCTCACCACCGTTGAGACCTGTCAGCTCAGATAACAAAGCGTCTCGCTCTATGTCATTATTCTCAGCTTCTTTGGTTATATTCAAAAGGATTATCCGGGCTTTATTATACTCCAGAATATTTGCGTCGCCTGCATGTAATTTTGAATTATATGCTTCGGCAATTTGCAAGGCATTGTTCAGGCGCTTGTTAAGCTCAACTTTCAATGCGTTTCTGTATGTCAGTTTTATGCAAACCATACGGGTTTGTAAAAAAATATCTTTTCGCTGCTTTTGATATTCCAGCTCGGCCTGTTCATTTTTTAATGCTGAGATTTGGCTTTTGAACGAATAGGCTGTAGGAAAATCGAACGACTGCTTCACGCTTACATCAGTTCGGTTGCCAATTGTCGATGGGTTTCCCCACAGGTAGTTGAACGCTGCTTCGGGGTTGCCGGGCAACAACCCTGTTTTATTACCGATTTTATCGGCATCGGTATTTTTTCTTAGGGCTGACAGCGTGGTATTGTTTTCTTCTACCTGTATCAATACCTGGTCGATTGTGTTTTGTGCGAACAGATTAAAACCCGATATCATAATAACCGACAGGAAAAATGTTTTTTTCATTGTACTTTGGGTTTAATTATTCCACGATTGCTTAAAATACTATATACTATTGGTACGATGTAGATATTGAGAACAGTGGATGTTAGCAAACCGCCCAAAATAACTTTGGCCATTGGACTCTGAATTTCGTTCCCTGAAAGGTTGCCTCGCAAAGCCAGCGGAATAAGCGCAAGTGCAGCGGTAAGGGCTGTCATCATAATAGCATTCAGCCGGTCGGAAGAACCTTTAATAACGGTATCGTATACCGAAATGCATTGGCCCTGCAACCTCAGGTAATTTGATATAAGCAAAATACCATTTCGCGTCGCTATGCCAAAAAGCGTAATAAATCCAATGATGGCAGGGATGCTAAGTATACCCGAAGTAAGCCATATGGCAAAAACACCGCCTATCAATGACAATGGCAAATTGAGAAGGATAATTCCGGCAAGTTTAACATTTTTGAACTCATGGTTGAGTAATAGAAAAATGATAACAATAGCAATTAACGAAGTGAGCATAAGTGTTTTCGATGCTTTTGCCTCACTTTCGAATTGTCCGCCATATTCAATTCTATAGCCTTCGGGCAGGATAATTGTTTTATTGATGCTCGTTTTAATATCATTAACAACACTGCGTAAATCGCGTTCAGCGACATTGGCCGAAATAACTATTTTCCGTTGTACATTCTCACGGCTTATCGAACTTGGTCCCGATACCGATACAATATCGGCAACCTGTTCCAGGGGGACTTTTAGTCCGTTTTCAGTATCAATTAGTGCAGTGCGAATACCTTCGAGTGATTGTGTATAATCGTTATCCAAACGAAGCACCAGATCAAAACTGCGTTGGCCTTCGTAAATGTCAGCCATTTTTTTTCCGCTTAAGGCTATGTCCACAAATTCGTTGAATTGCCGGAGGGTTATTCCATACTGTGCAAGCATATCACGGTTGGCACGAATTTGAACCTGTGGTATTTCAATCTGCTGGTCGACATTTACATCAACCAGTCCTTCAACTCCCATAATGGCGCTTTTAATTTGGTTGCCAATGGTAAACATTTTATTGAGATCGGTGCCGAACAGTTTTATGGCAATGTTTGCCCTGGTACCCGAGAGCATATGGTCGATACGATGGCCCAGCGGCTGGCCAACCGTATATGCTATGCCCGGAATACGCGATAACGTAGATCGTACGTCCGACATGAACTCCTGTTGTGAGCGTTCTTTCACCGAAAAATTTACATCAACTTCGGCGCTGTTTGTTGTTTGTGAATGCTCATCAAGCTCGCCCCTGCCTGTACGGCGGGCAGTACTTGTTACCTCAGGAATTGCGAGCAATTCGCTTTCAACAAGATTGCCCAACCGGTTGTTTTCTTCGAGCGATACTCCTGGTTTGGTTACTACCGAAAGGGTTAAGGCCCCTTCATTGAATTCAGGGAGGAAACTTCGGCCTAATGTGGAAAAAATGAACAGGGTGAAAATGAATATGGCAAATACGGATATAAGTATGGTTTTCTTATGATGTAATGACCAGATCAACGATTTTTCGTAGTTGCCGGATAATTTGCGTACCAGCCATTTTTCTTTCTGGTTTTTGGCAAGGTAATCGTTGTTCGATAGCAGCATGTTAGCCAATAACGGTGTTAATGTCATGGCAACGATAAGCGACATAAACAAAGAAACTACGAATGCGATACCAAGCGGTTGCAACATGCGTCCTTCCATTCCCGACAGGAAAAACAAGGGCAAAAAAGCCACAATGATGATCAGCGTTGCATTAAGGATAGAAGCGCGTATTTCTTTTGATGCCTCAAGCACTACTGTAAAGGATGTTAGCCGTTCATGTTCGGGTTTAAGCCTGTTTTGCCTCAGTCGTTTATACACATTTTCCACGTCGATAATGGCATCATCAACCAGTACACCGATAGTAATGGCCATCCCTCCAAGGCTCATGGTATTTATATTCATCCCCAGGTATTTCAGCACTAATACGGTACCCAGCAATGACAGCGGAATGGCGAGCAGGGAAATCAGAGTGGTGCGAAAACTGCCAAGGAAAAGAAACAGGATGATGAGCACAAATATGCCCCCTTCGATGAGTGCATGTTGAACATTACGAACTGAAGTTTCGATAAAATCGGCCTGACGAAATATCCTGGTATCAATGATCACATCCTCAGGCAATGTTTTTTTTAGTTCCAGCAGGTTATTCTCTATATGCTTTGTAACATCAAGTGTGTTGGCATGAGGCTGCTTTGAAACGGATATTATTATTGCCGGTTTTGCGCCACCCGATGCATAGCCCATTTTGGGTGCGCCTCCAATTTTAACTTCAGCAACATCACTAATGCGAACGGGGCTCCCGTTGATTGATTTAATGTATGTACTTCCCAGTTCTTCAATTTCTGATGTTCTTCCGATACCCCGAACCACATACTCGTTGCCAAATTCCCTGAGTATACCGCCGGTTGAGTTTTGGCTGATTCCATTGCAAGCTTCCACCAATTCAGTCAATGATACTTTATAGTAATTCATTTTCTGCGGATTCATCAATACCTGGTATTGCTTGTAGTCGCCTCCGATAATGGTTACCTGTGAAACTCCTCCTGTTGCGAGTATCAATGGTTTCACGTTCCATTCGGCAATGGTTCGCAGTTCCATCATGCTGGTGCTGTCGGCCTGAATACCAACAAAAAATATCTCGCCCATTACGCTCGATTGTGGAGCCAATTCAGGTTGTCCCACACCCAGTGGCATTTGCGTGGAAACACTGATGAGTTTTTCACTTATAATCTGCCGCGCTTTGAAAACATCTGTTCCCCAGTCGAACTCCACCCATACAAATGAATAGCCCTGCGATGAGGCAGAGCGCACCCGTCGCACATCAGTTGCGCCATTCACCGCAGTTTCAATGGGAAAAGTAACCATCTTTTCCACTTCCTCCGAAGCCATTCCCTGGGCATCTGTCATAACTACAACAGTAGGTGCAGTGAGATCTGGAAATACGTCCACATCCATTTTTCCGGCGGTCCTTATCCCGATGATCACCAAAACCACTGAAGCCATCAATATCAGGTATTTATTGGTGAGTGAAAATTTGATAATGTTATTTAACATTTTTGAAATTTCAGATGTTAAGTGTTAAATGTTGAATTATTAGGATTGAGATGTTTTGACAATTGCCGTCAGGATTTTAATAATTTCTTCAATCTCTTTAAGATATAATTCAACATCAATTTTTACAATTTGACTTTTATCAATAAGCCTTAACCAATATCGGTTTTCTCGGGCTTCCTTTGAAGCTATTGACATTTTTGCTGCAAAATCTTTTTTAGAGAATGCAGCAGTAGCTTCCTCCACATTAGTTCCAATACTTGTGCCACTTCGCAATACTTGTTTAGATAATACAAATTCATTTTGTTCAGTCATTTGCTTATACAATTCAATTATCTGCAAAGCAAACCCGAAGCTCTGATCCAGTATAATGTTTTCTGTTTTCATTTCTTTAATTTTAAATTTTGAATGAAAAATTAATTTAAAATTAAGCATTCAACATTTAACATTTTAGTGCACATGACCCGAATGAGCATCCAGGGTACCTGTGGCCTGTGCGAGTTTAATGAGCACGGCACCACGAGTGACTATTCGTTCATTTTCGGCAATACCTTTAATAATTTCGGTTCTCATGCCATCGGTTTTTCCTATAGTGACCTCCCGTTTTTCGAACAGTTCAGGATTAACTTGTACCCATACAAAATAATAGCCCTGTTCCTCCATTAAAGCTGTATTGGGAACCGTAATGGCCTGAACGTTGGTCCGGGTTTTGAGGTAGATTTCCACAAAGCTGCCGGCTGTAAAATTGCCCGTGTTGTTAATTTGTATATTCATCGGGATAAGGAAATTGCCGCTGTTGGCGGCTTTACCATACGACAACACTTTTGCGTTGAGTTGCTCAAATGAATAAACCCTGGCGCCGTTCATGCTTCGGATATTGCCTGAAATAATATTCCCTAAAACGGGGGCATACTTTTGGGGCAAATTGGCATTCAGAATAAGGGTTTTATTTTGTGCCACCGAAACAATGGGCTGCCCTTCCTCGACATACATGCCGTTTTTTACATATACCTGTTTAATAAAACCGCTCATGGGGCTTGTAACACTTTGTCCCGATGCGGTGAAATTTTTATTCAGATTATCATACACGGCTTTGGCATTTTCGTACTGATTTTTCGCTGCGAGAAGGTCTTTTTCAGAAACAATTTTGTCTTTAGCAAGTTCTGTTGCCCTTTCGTAATCGGCAGTTGCTTTATCAAAATTGCTTTTTGCCGTGGAATATCTGACCGAGATATTATTGTCGGCTAAATTGCTCCCTGAAATTGAGAATAGTACCTGCCCGGTTTGAACTTCCCTTCCTTCAAGCATGTTGTTAGCAGTTATCGTAACTATACCATTGGTTTTGGAGGTGACCATCATCTCGTTGCCCTGCGACGATTGAATCAATGCCGTTGTTTTTATAATCTCGCCAAATGGTTCTTTAGCCGGAAGTGCAGTTGAAAAATCAATCTTCCATGATTGCTCCTTGGTAAATGTGGTTGTGTTTATTGCAGTACCAGACAAATTCTCAGCTACTTCGTGCGCTTCTTCTTCACTGGCAAAAACGGTTACTTCAGGAACGATGACTTCAAAATTGCCCTTACGGGTGGCAATCTCAAATTTCAATGAACCCTGGCCCTGTGTTTCGGGTTGTACAGCGAAACTAAAAATTCCCTTTCGTATGGGTTCTTCAAGTGTTTGTTTGCTCTCCTTACCATCAACAGCAAGTGTCATTGTCACTTTGCCCGAATCAATCGGCTTAAAATCGGGCAGGGTGGAAAAATATGAAAGAACATTTGCTGTTTCCCCAACCACAAAAGCATCGGCCTCGGCATATGCTTCAAAATCATTGCTATAGGATGTATACTGAAATTTTGGTTCTTCGTGCTCTTCATGTGTATCGGGTATATGCCCGGATTTATGGCATGATGCCATTGCCAAAGCCACAAGTGCAACAATCAATATATTGTTATTCATCTGTTAATAATTTGTTTTTTAATTGCCGGATGTAACTCCATGTTTGCTATTTTCATTGGTATTAGTGTTTCTTAGCAAAACATGTTCGTTTCATATGAATAATTAAGAAATTACCGGTTTAGTAAATAAAAATACCAATGGCCATTACAATGCTCAGTTGTAATGATTGAATCCCGGGAATAAGAAGTTAAGCCAAAGGGGGAGCACGTGAACCGGCAGAGGCGGCTATACAGGAAGTAAAACTAAAAGGCACATCGGGCATAAAAGCGGCGATATCCGAAACAGGAAGCAAGGCTTCATTGCCGGCTGCGTGCAGGGCAACCTGCAAAAAAAGTGAATGGTGATGAGAACAGAATTCACAGTTATTATTCCTGCCTTCTTTTAAAGGGACAATAATAGCCTGTTCAAACAGGCAATTAATAGTACCATTTCCGTCGTGTTGGTGGTTATCTGCCGGGGCATTAACATCATGTACAGCATTGTTATTGTTGCAATGTGAGCTTTCCGTGCAGAGAATATTCCGGTGATGGTGATGGGGAATAAAAGCATGTGTTAAAAATACCAGGCTGGCCAGGTAAACAAAAACATATGCTGCAATTCTCTTAATCATTCTTTGAAAATTGTCTTTTCTTTCTCATGGCAAAGATAACAAAGTTTATGCTTGTGGGTTGCCTGGATTGTTAAATACCGCGTACATATTTCTGGTTGTAAGCGAAAACCAATGATTTGAGGTTTTTTTTACTATTTTCACATTCTGTCAGAACAATTTATTAACACATCATTCCATTAAACAATAAATTTCATGAATTCACAAAGTACCGGCCGGCTTCAGGTAGTTGACGCCCTTAGGGGGTTTGCAATCATTTCCATTATGTTATTGCATAATATTGAACATTTCGATTATATGTATCTGCCTGAAAACCTGCCTGCATGGATGGTCAGGCTTGATAAGGGAATCCTTGACACCATGTTTTTCCTTTTTGGCGGAAAGTCGTATGCCATATTTGCTATGCTCTTCGGATTGACATTTTTCATTCAGTCGAATAATCAGGCCAAAAAAGGTAAAGATTTCAGGGCAAGGTTTGCATGGAGAATGTTCTTGTTGTTATGCTTCGCCTTTGTCAACTCTGCATTTTACCAGGGAGATATTCTGTCAATATATGCTGTGCTGGCATTCTGCTTAATCCCTGTAGCCAAACTCAGTAATAAGGCGGTATTTTTTATTGCCTTGTTTTTTCTGCTTATTCCAAACGAATGGGTTAACCTGTTTAAGGCCATTCAGAATCCCGATATGGTAATTAATGATCCGGCATCATGGGCCTATTTTGCCAGGACAGGCGAGCATCTTACCAAAGATTCACTGGTGAATACCCTTATCGGCAACCTAACCATTGGTAAAACAGCGGTGATACTCTGGAATTGGGAGCAGGGCAGGATAATGCAAACCATTGCATTGTTTATGCTTGGCATGCTGGCAGGTAGAAAATACCTCTTTGTACCTTCACCCGAAAGCAAACGCTTTTGGACCCGTACCATACTGATTGCCCCTGTTGCATTTATTGTTTTGTTTGCTATGAATAACCGGGTGGACGAGTGGGTTACAAGTGCCGCAATACAAAGACCGCTCAACACAATGCTGAAATCATGGTCCAGCTTCTCGTTCATGTTGGTATGGGTTTCCGGCTTTACCCTGTTATTTCAGACAAATGCCTTTTACCGGGTGCTGAAATTTTTCTCTCCTTTGGGCCGAATGAGCCTGTCCAACTATATTATGCAATCCATAATAGGATCAATCATCTATTATGGATTCGGATTGGGCTTATACTTGTATACCGGTGCCACGTATTCCCTGTTGATTGGAATTGTTCTGGCCATATTGCAATGGCGATTCAGTACCTGGTGGATGAATAACCACAAGCAGGGACCACTGGAAACCATTTGGCATAAGGGAACATGGATTGGATCGAAATAAAAATTTTTTCTGTCAGGATGGCCGGATTGTAAAAAGAATTGTTTCTGGTTTTAGAATCAAGATAGAATATTCATAATGAAAAGACGACAATTTTTGGGAAGTCTTATGACTACCGCAGGAGGACTGGTTATTGCCTCCGGCTTTCCTTCGGTATTAAAAGCGGCATCAAACCGGTCCAATAAGGATAAACTGGGCATTGCCCTCGTAGGGCTCGGAAATTATGCTACCGGACAGCTGGCTCCGGCTCTTCAGCAAACCATGCATTGTTACCTGGCAGGCATTGTTACCGGCACTCCCGAAAAGGAAAAGCAGTGGGCGGATAAGTATAATATCCCGGCTGCCAACATCTATAATTATGAGAATTTCGACCGTATTGCCGGCAATTCCGACATCGATATTGTATATGTTGTGCTTCCCAACAGTATGCACGCTGAATTTGCAATACGAGCGGCACGGGCAGGTAAGCATGTGATAAGCGAGAAGCCGATGGCCAACAATGTGGAAGACTGCATGAAAATGATCAACGCCTGTAAAGAAGCCGGAAAAAAGCTTTCCATTGGCTACAGGTTATATTTCGACCCTTTCCATAAGAAAATGATGGAACTGGGGCAAAAAAAGGTTTTCGGAAACCTTACCCGGTTGTCAAGCGGATTTGCATTTGAAGCAAAAAATCCTGATGCATGGCGGTTGAATAAGGAACTGGCCGGCGGAGGTCCCTTGGTCGATTTGGGGATTTACAGCATTCAGGGTTCTGTTTATACCGCTGGTGAGCTTCCTGTAAGCATAGTTGCAAAGGATGTAACCAGAAACAAAGACTTTTTTAAACAGGTTGAAGGTTCATTGGAATGGGAAATGACGTTTCCTTCGGGCTATTCTTCCAGGTGTTATACAAGTTACGAGGAAAGTGAAAATTACTTGAAAGCCGAGGCCGAAAAAGGCACATTTGAATTGACCAATGCCTTTTCATATAGTGGTATCCGGGGAAAAACCCCCGAAGGTTCAATGAACTTTAAACCTGTAAACCAGCAAGCCCTTCAGATGGATGATTTTGCACTATGTGTGAAACAAGACAAAGCAAGCAGGGTACCTGGCGAACTGGGCATGAGGGATGTTTATCTGATCAGCAAAATATACGAAGCAGCGGAAACCGGTAAAAGCGTTACATTAACCGATATGCCACGTATTCTTTAAAGGCAACCGACTGTGCCGGTGAACAGTCGCGAAAGCAAGAAAAGTTTCCTCCAACAGGATGAAGGCCGACAGCATTGCCGACCTGCTTGTCAGCGCTGATTAGCGAAGCCAGAGTTGAAATTGCGAAGCCACTGTGAAACTTAGAAAGAAAAATCATTACTGATAAAATTTCTTCTTAAACCAGAATGCAACATTAACCAATCCGATCATCACAGGAACTTCAACCAATGGGCCTATCACGGCGGCAAATGCTTCGCCTGAATTGATTCCGAATATTGCGATTGCCACGGCAATAGCTAATTCAAAATTATTGCTTGCTGCTGTAAAGGATAGGGTGGTTGCCTGTTCGTAAGTTGCGCCGACTTTCTTACTCACAAAGAATGATACCACAAACATTACTACAAAGTAGATTATCAAAGGAATTGCAATACGAACTACATCCATTGGGATTTTTACAATGTATTCTCCCTTTAATGAAAACATTACCACAATTGTAAATAAAAGTGCTATCAGGGTTAAAGGACTTATTTTTGGTACAAATTTGCTTTGATACCATTCTTTCGACTTAATTCTTATAAATACAAAACGTGTTAAAAATCCTGCAATAAAAGGGATGCCAAGATATATAAATACACTCTTCGCTATTTGTCCGATGGTAATTTGTGAAACACTATTGTTTACAGGTAAGCCAAACCAGCCGGGCAAAATAGCTATAAATACATAAGCATAAACAGAAAATAATAATACCTGGAATATGGAATTAAAAGCGATCAAACCTGCTGCATATTGTGTGTCTCCTTTCGCAAGATCGTTCCACACTATAACCATTGCAATGCATCTGGCAAGTCCTATAAGGATTACACCGTACATGTAGTCAATATTGAATTGCAAAAATACAATTGCCAATATAAACATGAGAACTGGCCCAATAATCCAGTTTTGGACTAACGACAAGCCCAAAATCTTTGTATTGCGGAACACGTCGCCTAATTCTTCATATTTTACTTTAGCCAAAGGTGGGAACATCATTACAATTAAGCCAATGGCAATAGGGATGTTTGTTGTACCTGAAGAAAAACTATTCCAGAATTTCGCAATATCGGGACTTAACCAACCCATGAATACACCTGCAAACATGGCAAGAAATATCCAAAGGGTTAAATAACGGTCGAGAAATTTTAACCTTAGTTTCATTTTTCTTTAGTTAAACAATTAACAACACGTGGTTACTTTACTGCCTGAACAATCGCAAGAAGCCTCTGTACCTCTTAGTATACCGTTTATAATGCCAGCGGCACAGCCTACACCCGCACGAACAGATAATGCCCCAAAGCGGCAGTTTTTAGAACATGCACCGCATTCCATACAGGAGTCTAAATCTTTAATAATGGCTTTGCCATTTTCGATTTTAAATACATTGTGAGGGCAAACAATAGCGCATAAGCCGCAGCCTGTGCATAAATTACTATCGAGTTTCAATGTTACCACATCGGTAAAATATTTTAATTTGCTCATGTTACAACAGTTTTGAAGTAATAAAGACAATACAACCAATTAAAGTAAAAGCAGCTTGAAAAGGTATTGACCACTTCATTTCCTTTTTTACACCTGAAAGCGAGGTAAAAGTTGATGAACCAGTGAAATTCATAGCAACAAAAGAAGCTACTCCAATGCTCATAGCGCCTATTGATAGTATTTCCAACAATTGCATGGGGAATAATAAATACAGGATAACAGTTGTTATAGCTCCTAATATTGCACCTTTTACAGAGAATGCCCGAAAAGGAATTATAGGTAATAATAGTGGCGTTAATACAATGCCGGCAATATAAGCCGCTGCAATACCCATAATTGGGAAAAGGCTTGTAGAAAGCATTTTTGAAAAAAGGATACCACTTTTATCAATGCCAGACAATACAAACACTAATGCCAATGCAATAATTAATTTATACTTGCCATACATAAAATCGACCGGAATAAGTTTAGCCCTTTCCCAAACAGGGAAGGTGATTTCACGCATTTCGGGAGTAGCTTTATAATTGGCTTCGATAAAGGTTTTAATATCTTTTGCACGAACAGGGCCATATATAACCCAGAAGCCCGTTTGTTCTTTCACAACATGAGCAGCAACACCCGGAGCGCCCAATTGAGGGATTATTAATTTCCGATGTTTTACAATCAAATCAAGCACAGTGTTTTTAACTTCCTTTATAATGTTTTCAGTGCTGAAAGTGCCCTTACCCGCAGCACACCAAACATTCACACCTTTGGTGTCAATTACCAATATCCAAGCATTTAAACCTTTGAGGTTTTTGCGCAGGATATCGAATGATAATTTGTAGTTGGCTGATACAAATACATCGGATTCGCTGTTGGGATTGCCTATTTTATAAAGACCGGGGGCAACGGAATAGTTATTTCGTCCAATATCCCAGCGAACTTTGAAAGTACCCAAATAATCCTTAAAGGACCAATCTGGTGATACGGAAGGTATGTTTTGAGATAAAGGTTTGAGCGATTGTACGTCTAATTGAAAGTTCATTGCAGCCTAATTTGTTCAGTGTAAAATTTGTAGAAACCTTCTTTAATTTGATCACGAACCCTTGGAAACTCACTCCAAATAAATTCGTCTGTACCGAGGATGTGAGAGGGGTCTTCAAATCCAATGTGAAAACGGTGTTTAACTTTACCAAAGAATGCAGGACAAGATTCGTTGACATGGTCACATACAGTTATTACATAATCCCATTCATCTTTTAAATACACATCGACCATTGTGGGCATGTGATTACCAATGTTTATGCCTACTTCGTTCATCACTTGAACTGCTTTAGGATTTACCTGTTTGCTGGTTCCGTCCCCGCAGAACGAACCTTGAGGTTTTTATCGAATGATTGTAAAAAACCATGCGCCATTTGACAGCGGCAATTATTACCTGTACAAAGGATTAAAACTCTCATAGCAGAAACATTTTACTGAGGTTTTATTTTCTGAAATATACCATTGAGGCTTGCCCGGTAAAATTCATTAATAGTATTTTCATGTTCTGCCAATGGTTTAACAGGAACAAGATTGATGACATCTGCATAAGGTAAGCCGGAATTGAACAGAGTTTCGGATGTACCCCAAAGCATAGCTGTTATTGTTTCTTTGGCTTCGTTTTCTGTTAACCCAAAGGTTAAAGCAAGCTCTTTCAGTTCCTGAAGTTGAAACCAGAAATAGGTATGTCCCATAGCGCTAATGACGGCATAGGCTTCTATTTTGCTTTCAGAAACTACAGGAACTTTCCCTAATTTCTCAAACAGGTTTATAAATTCATTAATTGCATTCTTAGAAGTTGTATCGGCAAAACAAACCGGATTAAAGCCTTTATTTACAAATGTACCAGCATTTGGGTTCATTCTCGCAATATTGGGTATTTGAGGTATAGCAGATTTAATTTTTTCAATGGTAATTTTCGGAGCAAGCGAAACAAACAAGGAATTGGAATTAAAGGAATTTTTCAATGATTGTATACTTTCCATTAATACAGGCGGATGCAAGGCTAAGAAAACCATATCTGAGGTTGCAGCCTGTATTGAATCAGAAGTTGAACCCTCGATTGATGGAAATTTAATTTTAAGGGCGTTTAATACTGTTTCGTTAGGTTCATAAACATAAATATTATTATACTTAACATTCGCATTTTTAAATCCTTGTAAAAGAATTAGAGTTATGCGTCCTCCACCAATAAAACCGATTGTTTTCATGAAATTTTGTATTAAGAATTTAAGGCTTTATATTTTATAAATATTTTAAATGAATGATATTCCTTTTTAGCATAATTAAACTACATAGCACCGAATATCAATCCTGCAATAGTGGAAAGAACGATCACAATGGTAACAAACACCACTGTTTTTTGAGTACCCATTACACCACGAATTACAAGCATGTTTGGCAGTGATAATGAAGGGCCGGCTAACAATAAAGCCAAAGCAGGGCCTTTTCCCATACCCGAAGCCAATAAACCCTGAATAATAGGCACTTCGGTTAATGTTGCAAAATACATGAATGCCCCAACTACGGAAGCTAAAAAGTTGGAGAGTACAGAATTACCCCCAACAGCCCATGCGATCCAGGAATTAGGGATTACACCGGCAATGACAGTATTATCGTGCGTTGAACCAAGTAGAAACCCTGCAATAATTACACCGATAGCGAGTAATGGAATAATTTGCTTGGTAAACCCCCAGGTTGATATAATCCATTCTTTGTTTTCGCTACCCTCGGTTTTATCCAATAAAGAAATGGAACTTACAACTGCTATGCCAATCACCATGCTAACCATAGGATTTGCAAATAATACAGCGCTAAGAGCAGTTATTGCTGCCCCTGTTAGAACCTGCCACTTTTTAAGTTTTAAAATATACATCATCGAATAAACCAGCACAAGGCCAAATACACCTGTTATATACCATTTGTATGCCCATACATAATACCACAGACTGGATGTATCGCCTGCTGAGGGTTTGCCCCAATTGGCAAACACAAGGATTAAAACCAGAGTAAAAAAATGCAACGAAGTTTGCCACAAAGGGCGACTTTCCGGAACATCGGGAAAATTCATCTGTTCCTCGGCTCTTACTTTGTCTTCTTTACGATAAATAA
Organism: uncultured Bacteroidales bacterium; assembly: GCA_964646255.1. Classification (GTDB taxonomy): domain Bacteria; phylum Bacteroidota; class Bacteroidia; order Bacteroidales; family UBA10428; genus UBA5072. The sequence goes on along the minus strand of CAZYDI010000033.1, from coordinate 3,016 downwards.
AAGCCATTATTAAGCCAATAAGTACACTAAAGGATACCGCACCAATTACACGGGCAACCCCTATTTCGAAGCCTAATATTCGGGCTGTAAGAATTATTGCCAGAATATTTATTGCAGGACCTGAATACAAAAAAGCTATCGCCGGGCCTAATCCGGCTCCCCTTTTATGAATACTTGAAAACAGAGGTAAGATAGTACATGAGCATACAGCCAGTATTGTGCCAGATACCGCAGCAATAGTGTAAGCCACCCATTTTTTTGCTTTTGCCCCAAAATATTTTATTACCGAAGCCTGGCTTATAAAAACCGATATAACCCCTGCAATAAGAAACGCTGGCAACAAACACATAATTACATGTTCCCTGGCATACCATTTACTCAGGTCGAGTGTAGCGTCAATAGCCGTATTAAATACAGCACTGTTGACAGGTAAAAAGAATACCCCAAGAAAAACAACCACAATCCAGAAAAGGGCTTTTAGTTCTTTTTTAATTTCCATTTTTTTATAATCATTTAGCATTTCGGCTAAACCCGAAACAATATTTTAAATTTTTTTAGAAATATGCCCTTATGATATAGTAAATACCAACCAGAATGAATAATACTGCAATTACACGACGAAACCATATTTCAAATGTTTTCACTTTGTTATAAACATTGCCTATGCCCGATACTGTATAAGCAAGTAACCAGGCAAATATAATTACCGGAATACCTGTGGCCAGTGCAAAAATTACAGGCAGATAAAGGCCGGAAACGCTGCTTACAGTTATCGGAACAAGCATGCCAAAGTAAAGAACACCGCTGTAAGGACAAAATGCCAAAGCAAATAATATCCCCAACAGAATGGTGTCTAAATAGTTCCAGGAGTTTTTATTCTCCATCCGGGAAGTTATCTTACCCATTCCGGGAAAATTTATCTTAATAAAATCAAGCAAGAAAATGCCAATAATTATAAGCAAAGGCCCCAAAAACTTTTCACCATAACGCTGGAAAAATCCTGAGAACCGGAACTGATCTGCACCAAGAAAAATAATAAGTGCTATGGATGTGTATGTTATTGCCCTGCCAAACGTATATAATATACCGTTAAGAAAAACACGGTTACGGTTATCAATATCCTTACTGATAAAACCAATGGCAGTAATATTGGTGGCCAGCGGACACGGGCTGATGGCGGTCATTAAACCCAGCACCAATGCCGAAAGCCATGGCATGGTGCTGTTCTCTAAAATATTGTTAAAGAAATCCACTAATTTCTTAATTTACAAGTGGGTCAACCTTCTCCTTGATAATAGTTTTGAATTTTTCCGGGTTGCTGCGGGCATACATAAACCCCTCATTGGTGATGTTTATTTTAGTTTCACCTTTTACAATTAATAAGGTTTGACCGGCAATCTGAAATTTTTCTGCAAGCGCTTTGCCTGAATCATCATCGAGATTGACTGACTGAAAAGTTACCTTACCGCCATAGAGACTTTCGATACTGTTTTTGGCTTCTGATTCTACCGCCTTGCAGGTCACGCACCTTGCCGAAAAATGAAAATAATAGGCCTCCACTTTGGCAGGAGCATTTCCGGTTAATTCCTTTTTGCCGGTTTGTGCATCGCACGACCATGTGCCCAATAACAATGTCAGGGCAAAACTGAACATCATGATTTTTCTCATATTCCTTGTTTTAAGATTACATTTGAATTTGCGAATCAGTGGCATATTAATTATTGCCACAGATTCACTGATTATAGAATTACTCGTTTTGTTACCAGAGAATTCTCTCCAAAATTTACAATCAATCCCAACTGGCACCTTGAAATAGCCAAATAGTTTATCACCCAGCTTATATGTTCATCAACTATTCCCTTTTGTGCTTTTACTTCCAATATTATTTTATCAAATACAACAAAATCTGCATAGAAGAAATGAGGTAGAATTATTCCTTTGTATACAACTTCATATTTTTTTTCTCTCTCATATTGAATATTCCTTTGTTTAAATTCGTATTCAATAGCATCTTTATATACAATCTCCAATAATCCCTTTCCTAAAATTCTATGAATTTCCATGCATATTCCTATGATCTCATAGGATTCTTTCTGCAAAGGATATTTATCTTCAGAATATTGCATTTGCTTTAATCTGTGAATCTGTGGCAATGTTTTATTAATACTTTGACAATACTTGTTTGATTTCTTCAGCCGAAGGAACCCTGCCTTTAATTTCAACTTTTTCGTTTACTACAAGGGCAGGTGTGGCCATAATGTTGTATTTCATAATATCCATAATAGCATCAACTTTGGTAATTGTGGCATTATAGCCATTTTGTTCCACCACTTCACGGGTTAGTTTTTCAAGCGTTTTACACTTGGGGCAGCCTGTACCTAAAATTTTTATTTCCATATTAAAATCATTTCGAAAAATTACGAAACTATTAAATCCAAATTTTCTACCTTTTAAAAAAGCCTGCAAACAACACTTTCGCTTCTTCCCAGTTCTGGCGGTTTATACAGTATTTAATATACGGGGGATTAATCTCGCCCTGTATCAGCCCGGCTTTTTTAAGTTCCTTAAGGTGTTCCGAAAGTGTAGAGCGGGCTATCGGCAGTTCTTCAGCCATATCTCCACTATAACAACATTTGTCAAGATTATTAACCAGGTAATCGAGGATAAAAACCCTCACAGGATGTGAGAGCGCTTTTGAATACCTTGCAACCTTTTCTTGATTATCAGTATAATACTTTATTTTGAGATCCATCATTTAGTATTTCGTCTAATAACGAAACAAAAATAATAAAAGTTTCAGAATGGCAATTTTTTTAGGATATATTTTTATTACAAATGGATTTAATGTGGAGACGCACGGCGTGCATCTCATGTATATCCGGGTGTTTTTATCGTTTTACGTGTTTTCGCAGAGACGCATGGCGTGCGTCTCATGTATATCCGGGTGTTTTTATTTTTGTAGAGACGCACGGCGTGCGTCTTAAATGGCGTGCATTTTTACCAAATGAGACGCATA
>CAZYDI010000032.1:0-32074 GCA_964646255.1 uncultured Bacteroidales bacterium | reverse complement strand
TTTTTTTTCATAACCGCAACATCATTTTCATTTTCACGTTTATGGAATTTTATAGATTTGGGACTTTTTAAATCAAAATGAGAACCATCATCATCGTTATCAGCGGCCTCACATTAAGTAATCTTTTCATGACCTTTGCATGGTATGGTCACCTGAAGAATCTTAAGGGATACCATTGGATTATTGCAGCACTGGTTAGCTGGGGAATTGCTTTGTTTGAATACCTTATACAGGTACCTACAAACCGTATCGGAAATAACATGCTTACGGTAGGCCAGCTAAAGATTATGCAGGAAATTATAACATTAAGCGTATTTATCCCCTTCAGCGTTTTATACCTGAACGAGCCATTCAAGACCAACTACCTTTGGGCGGGTTTATGTATGGTAGGAGCTGCCTATTTTATGTTTAAGCAATAGTTACTTAACGATTATCTTGCCTGTGAAATTGGTGCGGCCTTCAAACGAAATACGTACCAGGTACATTCCTTTTTCAAGCCTGGTTAGCTCAAGCGTTTCTGAATTAGTGCCGGAAGGGTATTCCTGGCTGAATACGATTTCACCTGTTATATTCATGATTTGAATGGCACTGAAAGCATCTTCCGATTTTATTGTCAACCTGCCTTCTGTAACCGGATTGGGATATATAACCACACCCGACTCGTTCTGAAACGGTTCAAGGGAATAGAAAGGGGCTATATTATAAACCTCGCTGTAAGGAGGTAATTCACGTGCATTTAACCCTAATGCCCATATGATGAGAAATGCAGCGAGAAGTATATTTTTTTTCATAGGCCGGGCAATTTGATCAAATTTAATACAAAAATCGGTCCGCAAATGCGCTGCAAGCTAAAATTTATATCCGGGTTTATCCCTTTAACGATTTTTAACGCTTAAAGGTTAACTATAACATACCCAGTTCCAACAGCGCCTCTTCCGACATCATCGACTGATCCCAGGGCGGATCAAAAACCAGGTTGATATCCACACTGCTTATACCCGGTATCGCACTAACTTTTTCCTTAATTTCGTTAGGCAAAATATCGGCAACCGGACAATTAGGCGCAGTAAGCGTCATGGTTATCAGCACCTTGTTGTCATCATCGGTTTCAATATCATATATTAAGCCCAGATCGTAAATGTTGACCGGAATTTCGGGATCGTAAACATTCTTAAGGACGTTTACAATGTTAAGTTCAAGTGATAATATGTTGCTTTCTTCCTTTTCCATCGCTGATGTTCATAAAATCCTTACAAGCCTGCCGGAGATGCCTGTCCCGTATTCCCGCCATCGGATAACCCGGCTGAGGCCTGCATTTTGGTATGGTATGCCAACGCAAATAATTTCATTTGTTTAACCATGGATAACAATCCGTTCGACCTGGTTGGCGACAGGTTTTGCCTGAGGCCGATTTTATCGATAAAAAACAAATCGGCATCCATGATCTCTTTTGGCTTTTGACCCGACATAACCCTGATTAACAGGGCAATTATGCCTTTGGTAATGATGGCATCGCTATCGGCAGTGAAAAACAAAAGGCCGTTGTTATATTCGGCATTCAGCCAAACACGCGACTGGCAGCCGTTAATCAGGTTTTCCTTCACCCTGTGCTTTTCCTCAATCAGGGGTAAATCCTTACTGATTTCAATAAGGTAATTGTATTTATCCATCCAGTCATCATACATTTCAAATTCCGCAACGATGTCATCCTGAATGTTGTTGATGTTATCCATTATGTTAAAACAGATCAAATAAAAATAGGTTGCAAAGTTAAAAATTTTAGCCAAACATGCGCTTCACCTGCTGTACCGCTGCAATCAAGGCATCTATTTCTTCGATGGTATTGTACATGGCCAGTGACGCTCTTATTGTTCCCTCCAGGCCAAAATGCTGCATTACAGGCTGGGCACAGTGTGTACCTGTACGTACCGCAATTCCCATTTTATCCATCACCATGCCGGCATCATAGGGATGTACATTTTCTATGCCAAAGGAAAGGATAGCGCTCTTTTCAGGGGCCATTCCGAACATCCTGACGAAACCCAGGCTGTTCAGTTTTTCAGTGCCATACCGTAACAACGAATGTTCATACGCGGAAATCTCCGGCAGCCCTGTAGCCAGTAGGTATTTTGCAGCTTCAGCAAGGCCGATGGCTCCGATGTAGTTGGGAGTACCGGCTTCAAATTTAAAGGGTAAAGCGTTATACGTTGTCTTTGCCAAAGTAACAACATCAACCATTTCACCCCCGCCCATAAAGGGAGGCATGGCTTCGAGGTATTTTTCCTTTGCATAAAGTACGCCGATGCCCGTTGGACCGTACATTTTATGCCCGCTGAACACCATAAAATCGCAGTCCATCTTCTCCACATCGATGGGCATATGCTGAACCGATTGTGCTGCATCAATGAGCACCGGTATATTATTCCGATGTGCCCGTGCAATGATGTTTTCAACCGGATTCACTGTGCCAAGCGCATTTGAAATGTGCATCACTGCAATGAGCCTGGTTTTTCCGGTGATCAGCCGGTCGAGTTGTTCAACCTGCAAAACGCCATCATCACTGAAAGGAATGTATTTGAGCACGGCTTTCTTTCTTTCACACAGCATTTGCCAGGGAACGATATTCGCATGGTGCTCCATTTCGGTAATCACAATTTCGTCGCCTTCTTGCACATATTGTTCACCAAATGAAAATGCCAGGCCGTTTATGGCTGAAGTGGTGCCGGGTGTAAATATGATTTCATGCGTATGCCGTGCGTGAATGAAACCGGCGATGGTTTTACGCGCGTTTTCGAAATCTTCCGTTGCCTGTTCACTCAAAAAATGTACGCCCCTGTGGATACTGCTGTTTTTCAGCGAATGGTAAGCATTTATGCAATCAATGACCGCCTTTGGCTTTTGGGTAGTCGCACCATTGTCAAGGTAAACCAGCGGCTTATTATATACCTTAATACCCAGGATGGGGAAATCGCTTCTAACCGATGCAATTGGAAAGTTCATTACCGGAAATCTTATGTTCGGTGAATATTACAGTCGGTGCAGGGCAATAGCTCGCCCCGGAAACGTTTCTCAACCAACGTGGTAATCCTGCTTTTCAGTTCGCTTACCGATATTGTATTGACTATTTCATTGGCAAAAGCATACAGAAGCAATTGTCTTGCTTCTTCCATGGCAATGCCCCTTGATCTCAGGTAAAAAAGGGCTTCATTGTCGAGTTGCCCCACCGTAGCTCCATGGCTGCACTTAACGTCATCCGCATAAATCTCGAGGTGGGGTTTTGTATTCATCCTGGCTGTTGCCGACAACAGGATATTGTTGTTCTTCTGGTATGCCTGAATTTTTTGAGCGTCCTGTCTTACAAGGATTTTCCCGTTGAATGAAGCGGTAGCGTCATCGTTAAGAATTCCCTTGAACAACTGGTTTGAGGTACAATGAGCGCTGGCGTGATCAATAAGAATGTAGTTGGCAACATGCTGTTTTTCATCGCTGATGAACAAGCCGTTAAGGTTGGTTTCAGCATTGCTGCCCTTTTGAACCGCGTAAAAATTGTTACGGATTAACCCGCCCTTAAGCGATACAATGGTGCTGCTAAACTTGCTGTCGGACAGCTGGTTGATAAACATGTGGCTGATGTGTGCCGATAGGTTGTTTTCATTCTGCAGCCAGTCACAGCTTACCTGCGTGTTACGGCCTGTATGGATTTCGGTTAGCGAATTGTTAAGAAAGCTCTGGTTGCTCAATGTATGATCGCAGGATACCAGCTTAAGTGAGGCATTATCACCGGCAATGATAAGATTACGGTTTGTTATCCTCAGGTTTTTTTGTGAATAACACAGATTGATGATTTGTATCGGCTTTTCAACCCGCGTGTTATCAGGAACATAGATGAAAATGCCATCCTGTGCCAACAAAGTGTTAAGCGCTACCAGTCCGTCGGTTGATGTTTCGGCATATTGCCCGTAATGTTTGCTGAACAAGTCGGGATAACGCACTGACGCTTCATTGAGCCCGCAGATAATTACACCCTGTGGCAATTCACCATGTTTAATATAGGAATGGTAGAATCCGTTGAGAACTAAAACTTCATGGGTTTCGAGGTTGGGAACGTTGCACTGAAACAAGGCATGGGTATCGATCTTAAAATAGCCGGCCTTTAAATCAACCGCATAATCGTTGTTAAAAAGCTTTTCGATCGGGGTATACTTATAATTTTCGTGCCTGAGTGTAGGAATCCCCAGCTTGCTGAAATCGCGGAAAGCTTGTTCCCTGAATTTGTTAATGGGTTTGCCCGATGATTTTTCCAGAACATCGGTATTTTCAGTGAAAAAGTTAATCAGGTTACCTGTTATTTCAGGTGCGTATTTTGTTTCATTCATGTTGTGAGCACTTTATTCATTGTCTGCTTTTAACCAATCATATCCTTTGGCTTCGAGTTCCAGCGCAAGTTCTTTTCCACTCGATTTAACAATTTTCCCCTGGTACAGTACATGTACGTAATCCGGCACAATGTACTCAAGCAGTCGCTGGTAATGGGTAATCACGATGGTGGCATTATCCTTTCTGCGAAGGGCATTTACACCATGTGCCACAATCTTAAGCGCATCAATATCCAATCCCGAATCGGTTTCATCGAGGATTGCCAAAGTTGGTTCAAGCATCGCCATCTGGAAGATTTCATTTTTCTTTTTCTCTCCTCCCGAGAAACCTTCATTAACGGCCCGGTTTGCCATGTTTGCATGAATACCGACAAGGTCTTTTTTTTCGCGCATCATTTTAAGAAAATCGGCTGCAGCAACAGGTTCAAGTCCCCTGTACTTACGGTGCTCATTTATAGCAGTTTTCATGAAATTGACAATGGATACACCAGGAATTTCAACAGGATACTGGAATCCAAGGAAGAGGCCCTTATGAGAGCGTTCCTCCGGGCTCATTTCGAGCAGGTCTTCATTGAAGTATTGCACTGTTCCCCGGGTGACCTCGGTAATTTCCCTGCCGGCAAGAACCGAAGCAAGGGTACTCTTGCCCGAACCGTTGGGACCCATTATGGCATGCACTTCACCTGCCTTAACTGTAAGGTTAATGCCTTTGAGAATTTCTTTTCCGTTGATACTGGCATGTAAATCTGTAATCTGTAACATTTTGTATGATATTTTTATATTCCCTAATCAATATGCTTATAGCTGGTCTGCTGGTCTTCTGCTCCTGGCTCCCTGCTCCTTACTTCTTCCTTATCCTACGCTTCCTTCAAGGCTGATAGCCAAAAGCTTTTGTGCTTCAACTGCAAATTCCATAGGCAACTTATTGAGCACCTCGCGTGCGTATCCGTTAACAATTAGTCCCACCGCTGATTCGGTATCAATACCCCGCTGGTTGCAGTAGAATATCTGATCTTCCCCTATCCTGGAGGTTGTAGCTTCGTGTTCAAGGACAGCACTCTGGTTTTCCACTTCAATATAAGGAAACGTGTGTGCCCCGCATTTATCCCCCATCAGCATGGAGTCGCACTGGGTAAAGTTCCTGACATTATCGGCATTTTTCATAACCTTTACCAGGCTGCGGAAACTGTTCTGGCCATGCCCGGCAGATATACTCTTTGAAATGATGGTACTTTTGCTGTTTTTGCCAATGTGCATCATTTTTGTGCCGGTATCAGCCTGCTGGTAATTGTTGGTAACGGCAACCGAATAAAATTCGCCCGTGGTATTGTCACCGCGCAAAATACACGATGGGTATTTCCAGGTAATGGCAGACCCTGTTTCAACCTGCGTCCATGAAATTTTGGAATTGTTTCCCTTGCAAATACCGCGTTTGGTAACAAAGTTATAAATACCCCCCTTTCCGTTTTTATCACCGGGATACCAGTTTTGAACGGTTGAGTACTTTACCTCGGCATTTTCGAGCGCAACAATTTCAACTACGGCAGCATGCAGTTGGTTTTCATCGCGCATAGGCGCAGTACATCCCTCGAGGTAGCTTACATAGCTGTCGTCATCGGCAATGAGCAATGTGCGTTCAAATTGACCCGTATTTGCTGCGTTAATCCTGAAATAGGTTGACAGTTCCATGGGGCAGCGAACGCCTTTGGGAATGTAGCAAAATGAACCATCGCTGAATACGGCAGAGTTGAGCGATGCAAAGTAATTGTCAGTGTAAGGAACCACGGTTCCCAGGTATTTTTTAACCAAATCGGGATGCTCACGGATGGCTTCGCTCATGGAGCAGAAGATAATTCCCTTTTCTGCAAGGGTTTCCCTGAATGTAGTTTTCACCGAAATACTGTCCATAACCGCATCAACAGCAACACCTGTCAGCAACTTCTGTTCCTCGAGCGGAATACCCAATTTGTTGAATGTATTGATAAGCTCCGGATCAACCTCACTAAGGCTTTTTGGACCGACAACCTGTTTGGGTGCGGCATAGTAAATAATATCCTGGTAGTTGATTTCTGGAATCTCAAGGTGCGCCCACGATGGCATTTTCATGGTGAGCCACTGGCGGTATGATTTCAGCCTGAATTCCAGCATAAACGCTGGTTCCTGCTTTTTTGCAGAAATCATCCGGATAACATCTTCATTCAAGCCCTTGGGAATGGTCTCGGTTTCAATATCTGTATAAAATCCGTACTTGTACTCGTTTTGGGTTACCTCATTCAATATATCGTCCTGTTTGTCTTCCATCGGTACCTTTTAGTTTAATCATTTGACTATCAAAGAAAAACTGTATTTAGATTAATTCTAAATAATGGCAAATATACATATTCTGTTTCAATTTATCCTGATATTTGCAGGGTTTAAGCTTTGATATATATCACCGCGATGAGTGAACGCACAAATGATGAAATTTCAGGTCTGGGCGAATTTGGATTAATCCGTCATCTTACAAAGGATCTTAGAATAAAGAACAGCAGCACCATTAAGGGTATTGGAGACGACGCTGCGGTTATTGATGCCAGGGACAAAAGGATAGTGGTAACCACCGATATGCTGGCCGAAGGGGTGCATTTTAACCTTATGTATACACCGTTGAAACACCTGGGTTACAAGGCCGCAGTGGTAAATTTTTCGGATGTGTATGCCATGAATGCCCAGCCCAGGCAGTTGTTCATATCAATGGCGATTTCCGCGAAATTTACGGTCAGCATGATCGAAGAGGTGTATTCAGGAATTAAGCTGGCCTGTGACCATTATGGGGTAGACCTGGCCGGAGGTGACACCACGTCATCGTATACGGGCCTTACCTTATGTCTCACAGCCATAGGTGATGCAAAAGGAGATGATATTGTTTACCGTTCCGGGGCTGGGATTAATGACCTCATTTGTGTAAGCGGCGATTTGGGCGGAGCTTACCTGGGATTGCAGGTGCTGGAGCGCGAGCGCAGGTTGTTTGAAAAGGAACGTGTTGCACAGCCCGTTTTGGAAGGATATGATTATGTTTTGGAACGCCAGCTTAAGCCCGAAGCCAGGAAAGATATCGTTGCACTGCTCGCTGAACTTGAGATTAAGCCAAGTTCAATGATTGACATTTCCGACGGATTGTCATCTGAACTGATGCACCTGTGCAATCAGTCGGATAAAGGGTGTAAAATTTACGCCGATAAAATTCCGGTTCATTCCGAGGTGCGCAGAATTGCAGGGGAATTTGATTCTGACCCGCTGATTGCTGCGTTAAATGGGGGAGAGGATTATGAATTGTTATTCACCGTACCGGTAAGTTTTTTTGACAAGATAGGAAAGAGGCCTGAGATTTCCATTATCGGCCATATGCAGGAAGCCCGGGAAGGGATGAACATGATAACATCCCAGGGGCAATCAATGAAACTCGAAGGACAGGGTTGGAACGCGCTGAGCTAATCAATCATCGTCAACGAGCAGGCCTTTGATAATTCCCCGTTCTGAGCCCCTGATAAACCTGATGATATGATCGCGTTCTTCCGTGGTTGCCATGGCTGCCTCAATTTCACGCAATGCATCTGAGTTGTTAAGGCCTTTTTGGTATATGGTACGGTATATTTCCTGTATTTCCTGAATTTTTTCCGAGCTGAAATTGCGGCGTCTTAATCCGACCAGGTTAAGGCCGGCATAGGAAAGGGGTTCGCGCCCTGCCATAATATAAGGAGGAACATCTTTGGACACTTTGCTGCCACCCTGTATCATCACATGACTGCCAATGCGGACAAACTGATGAACCAGTGATCCTCCGCCCACGATAGCCCAGTCTTCAATAACCACTTCACCTGCAAGCCCCACATAACCGGTAAGGATGCAATTATCACCAATGCTGCAATCATGGGCAACATGAACATACGACTGAATAAGGCATCCTTTGCCAATAACCGTTTTGCCCTTGGTTTTGGTTCCGCGGTTCACAGTAACGTACTCGCGAATGGTGGTATTATCACCAATTTCAGCAGTGGATTCCTCGCCCTGGAATTTCAGATCCTGCGGAATTCCTGAAACAACGGCACCGGGGAAAATTTTGCAGTTTTTGCCTATGCGGGCACCATCCATGATGGTTACATTGTTGGCAATCCATGTATTATCGCCAATTACCACGTTGCCATATATGGTGGTAAACGGACCGATTTCCACCTGTTTGCCAATTTTTGCGTCGGGGTGAACGGAACTTAAAGATCGATTGCTCATTTGAAAATTTTGTGGTCTTTACACTTCCGGCTTCTTTGCCAGTTGTGCCATAAAAGCTGCTTCAATTACCATGGTATCACCGACATAACCTTCACCTTTACAAAGGGCAATTCCCCTTTTGATTGGTTCGGTTAAGGTCATGCGGATGTTCAGAGTATCACCGGGAACTACTTTGCGCTTGAACCTGACGGTGTCGATACGCATGAAATAAAGAAGGTAATTCTCCGGATCGGGCACCGAGCTGAGCAAAAGCACACCACCAACCTGTGCAAGTGCTTCAATCTGCAGTACTCCCGGCATTATTGGCTCTTCGGGAAAATGGCCGGTGAAAAACGATTCGTTCATCGTCACGTTTTTAATCCCGGTAATTACCCATTGGTCCATTGAGTTTATTTTATCTACCAAAAGGAACGGATTGCGGTGGGGTAATATTTTCCTGATCTGGTTAATATCAAAAAGCGGTGTGGCATCAGGGTCATAATCAGGAGGGAGTGGTTTATTGTGTGTGGCTTTAATACGCTGGCGAATGAGTTTGGCAAATTCAACGTTGGCATGATGGCCCGGCTTGTTGGCAATGATCCGGCCTTTCAACCGGACACCGCATAAGGCCAGGTCGCCGATAACATCAACAAGCTTATGGCGGGCAGGCTCATTTGCAAAGGCCATTTCAACATTGTTCAAAATGCCTTCGGGTTTTACCTTCATAGTGGGCTTATTGAATAATACAGCAAGCCGGTCAATTTCTTCCTGGCTTACTGCACGGTCGATAATCACAATGGCGTTGTCAATATCCCCGCCTTTTATAAGGTTGTTTTTCTGAAGGAATTCAATTTCATGCAGGAAAACAAAGGTACGGCATACCGCAAATTCTGTCCGGAAATCATCAATGTCCTTTAACGATGCGTACTGATGCCCAACCACCTTTGAATTAAAGTCGATGTGCACATCTATCTGGTACTTGTCGTCGGGATAGGCAATGAGTTCGATGCCACGTGATTTATCGGCGTATTCAATTTTTTCCCTAATCTGGTAATAGATTCTTTCAGCGGATTGTTCCACAATCCCTGCCGCCAGCAATCCGTCGACAAATGGTTTTGCACTTCCATCGATAATGGGGACTTCGGGACCGTTGATTTCCATAAGGACGTTGTCGATTCCCAAACCATACAGGGCAGCCAGGAGGTGCTCAACGGTGGTTACTGAAGCATTTTTATCAACAAGCGTTGTGCTTCGTTCCGTAATTTTAACGTACTCAGCCAGGGCTTTTACCACAGGCTGACCTTCAATGTCGGTACGTTTGAACTGGTATCCGTGATTCTCTGGAGCAGGGTTGATGATTACTTCAACCTCAACACCCATATGCAATCCCCTGCCTTTAAAACTAACCGGTTTAGCAATTGTTCTTTGCCTTTCAACCATTATATAATTTCTAAGGAATTCTACAACAAAAAAACAGGGCGAAAATATAAAAAATTATTTAATAGCAAGAATAGTTATGAAAAAGCAGGTTTGGGGATTCTGCAGGGCAGGACTTTTGGTTGTTGAAAAAAAAGTATCCGGAATTCTGCTATTGGTGAATGGATTGGCTATTTCTCCCTGAGCTTTTTTATTTCCCTTTCAATTTCAGCAATTTTTTTGTTCATATCCGGCAGCGACTTATACACGATCATCGCTTTAATTTGCCTGGAGGCATCGGTTGCCGGCGAGCCCAATACCGTTTCTCCGTCTTTAAGGTCGTTGGATACCCCTGACTGAGCACCAATTTTAACATTGTCACCAATTTTCAGGTGCCCGGCCAGTCCAACCTGTCCGCCAAGCTGACAGTTCCTGCCTATCTTTGTTGAACCGGCAACACCGGCCTGTGAAACGATCACGGTATTTTCGCCTACCTCAACATTGTGGCCAATCTGAATTAAATTGTCGAATTTGGTGCCTTTACGGATAACCGTGGAACCCATGGTAGCCCTGTCGATTGTGGTATTGCTTCCGATTTCCACATTGTCCTCGATAACCACATTTCCAACCTGGGGAATTTTACGGTACTGCTGATCGGGCTGCTGTACAAAACCAAATCCATCGCCGCCGATGACAACACCGGCATGCAGAATACAGTCTTTTCCTATTAAGCAGTTGTGATAAACCTTAACTCCGGGGTAAAGTACTGTATTATCGCTAATGTGCACGTTATCACCAATATAACATTGGGGATATACCTTTACATTATGTCCGAGCGTTACATTTGGGCCAATATATGAAAAGGCCCCGACATACACTTTCTCACCCAGTTTGGCGCTGGCATCGATATGGCAGGGCTGTTCTATGCCTGTTTTTTCGTCCTGCATTTTGGAATACATCTCAAGCAGGGAAGTAAAAGCGTCATAGGCATTATCAACCCTGATAAGGGTGGTACTCACGGTTCCGTTAATTTGCAGGTCTTTATTGACCAAAACTACGGAAGCATCGGTAGTATAAAGGTATTTTTCGTATTTGGGGTTGGCAAGGAATGCAAGGGTACCTTCTTTTCCCTCTTCGATTTTTGAAACTGAGTTGATTTCTACATCGGGATTGCCAATCAGTTCACCTTTGGTAAAATCGGCAATGTTTTTAGCGGTAACCTTCATTCTTTATTCATTTTCAGGGGTTCAAAATTAATAATTAAACCCAAGATCTTTCGGGTAGCAAAGAAAATATTTTTTTTTGGTTTCCATGAGGTTCTGCAGGTGGAAGATGTCTGATGCTTCCGAAAGATCCTTTATTTCACCGTTGTTGTAAAGGATACTGATGGTTTCGCTTGTGCCGCTGTATGCCTTGTTGCTTATGAGACCGGTAAATACAAGGTAATCATTCTCATTTCCGGTGAGATGATATTTTGCATTGGCAGCATTTTTAAGACTTTCCATCCGGTGTAAGTCAAAAGCGTTGTCGCTGATTTTTACCCTGGGTAAAATCCTGCGGATAAGGCTTTGCGACATTCCGGCCAGCAGAGCGTCGGGATGCTTAACCCAGGCTTTTGCCGAAACCATGATATCATCATCATCGAGGTTGGCAAAATGATCCAAAACTTCATCCTGGCAATGGGCAAGGTCTTCACGACGAATGCTATTTTCGAAGAAGAAGTGGAGGGGTTCGGTGGCAAAGAGCTTTGTTCCTGAAAGGGCAATATACTTTGCCCTGCGGAGTACCTGTAATAAATGATTCTCAGCAGCAATCACGGTCTTGTGGAAGTATACCTGCCAATACATCAGGCGGCGGGCAATAAGAAATTTTTCAATGGAGTATATGCCTTTTGCTTCAACCACCAGTTGGTCATTGATAACGTTGAGCATTTTGATGATTCTTTCTGTTCCGATGGTTCCTTCGGCAACACCGGCATAAAAACTATCCCGCATGAGGTAGTCCATCCGGTCCATGTCCAATTGCCCAGAAACCAGCTGATGAAGAAATTTCTTTCCGTAGGTATTGTTGAATATTTTTATGGCAAGGTCGAGCCTGCCCTTGAATTCTTCGTTAAGTCTTGTCATTAGCAAAACAGAGAGATCTTCATGCGTGAGTCCCGAAATAATGCTGTTTTCCAATGCATGGGAGAAAGGGCCATGGCCGATGTCGTGTAACAAGATGGCGGCAATTACTGCCTCGGATTCTTCATCGGTGATGTCGGTGCCTTTCTGCCTGATATTGTCGATTGCCTGTTGCATAAGGTGCACAGCGCCAAGGGCATGCTGGAAACGGGTGTGTGTGGCACCCGGGTAAACAAAGCTGGTAAGCCCCAGTTGTTTTATTCGTCGCAAGCGTTGCAAATAGGGATGTTCAAGAAGATCGAAAATAAAATCAGTAGGAATAATAATGAAGCCGTGCACCGGATCATTCACTATTTTTCTTTTGTTGAGGTTCTCAGGCATAGACTTATATTTTCAGAAGAATGGCAGGTTTGCAGAGGATTACCCTTCGCTCAACAAATTACAGCATAATTGATGAAATATAAAAATTCCGGAAATTTGTACTTTGAATATTAATGTATATATTTGCGGTGAATTTCAGGATAGGGGACGCATTTGTCCCCTATTTTATTGCAGAATACTATGATTACTGCATCGCAGGTAAGGGAAATACTTGAACCCGAATTAAGAACCCGGGATCTTTTTCTTGTTGACATTGTGGTAAGGCCCGGCAATAAAATTGCACTGTTCATCGACAGCATGAAAGGGGTAACGCTGAATGAGTGCTCGACGTTGAGCAGATTCCTCGAAAGCAGACTTGACAGGGATAAGGAGGATTTTGAACTTGAAGTTTCATCGCCCGGAATTGACCGGTCGCTCATGCTTCCTTTTCAGTACGAAAAGAACCGGGGGAAAATGCTGGATGTTGTTAAATCGGACGGCATGAAAATTTCAGGAAAGCTGTTGGATTTTATCGACAACAGGATTGTTGTTGAAACGGAACAAAAAGTAAAAGACAGTAAAACGGGCAAAAAAAAGGTGGTAACCTCCACAGAGGAGGTAAAGCTTGATGAAGTTAAATCGGCGAAAATCATTATAAGTATAAAAAAGTAATTGGTATACAATGGAAAACCTAAATTTGATCGAAACTTTCTCAGAGTTCAAGGAACTGAAGAGCATTGACAGGGCCACTATGATGAGTGTACTTGAAGATGTATTCCGCAGTATGCTTGTGAAAATGTTCGGAACGGCTGACAATTTCGATATTATTATCAATATCGACAAGGGTGACTTCGAAATCTGGAGAAACCGTGAAGTCGTCGAAGACGGTGAGGTTACTGATCCGAACACGCAAATCTCCATATCGCAGGCAAAGTTGATTGATTCAGATTATGAGGTTGGGGAAGAAGTCACTGATGAAGTAAAGTTGCTCGATTTTGGACGAAGGGCAATTCTGGCATTGCGTCAGAACCTTACAGCCCGTATACTTGATTTGGAAAAGAACAACATTTTCCAGAAATACCGCGATCGCATCGGCGACATTATTACCGGTGAAATTTACCAGGTGTGGAAGCGGGAGATTCTGGTCCTCGACGAAGAAGGCAATGAACTCATTCTGCCCAAAACAGAGCAGATCCCTACCGACTATTTCCGGAAAGGCGATAGCATAAGGGCTGTTGTTGTAAGGGTTGAAATGCGTAACAACACTCCTTTGATCATTCTTTCACGCACCTCGCCCATATTCCTGGAGCGTTTATTCGAACTGGAAGTCCCGGAGATATTCGACGGCCTTATTGTTATTAAAAAGATTGTTCGCATTCCGGGCGAAAGGGCTAAAGTTGCCGTGGAATCATACGATGAACGCATTGATCCGGTTGGTGCCTGCGTTGGAATGAAGGGGTCGAGAATTCATGGCATCGTTCGTGAATTGAAAAATGAGAATATTGATGTGATCAATTATACCAATAACCTGCAGTTATATATTACCAGGGCATTGAGTCCTGCCAAAATATCATCGCTGAAAATCGACGAGAAAAACAAGAAGGCCGATGTTTACCTTAAACCCAATGAAGTATCGCTTGCCATTGGAAAAGGCGGTTTAAATATTAAGCTGGCAAGTCAGCTAACCGGTTATGAAATTGATGTATACCGCGAAACCGACTATGCTGATGAGGAAGATGTGAACCTCGAAGAATTTGCCGATGAAATTGATGGCTGGATTATTGATGAACTGAAGGCTATAGGCTGTGATACAGCACGCAGTGTTCTTAATCTGAACGTAGAAGATCTGGTAAAGCGCACAGACCTTGAAGAAGAAACGATACGTGAGGTATTGAAAATATTGAAGGCGGAATTTGAATAATAAACCCACTATATTTATATATTAGCGGATTTACTAATTTTGACTAAGGAATAACAACTAAAATCCACGGATGTCAGATACTAAAACAACACGATTAAGCAAAATAGCCAGGGAACTCAATGTGGGGATATCCACTATTGTGGATTTCCTGCATAAGAAGGGTGTGAAGATTGATTCAAACCCTAATGAAAAAATTACATCTGACCAGGTAGACTTGCTTTTAAAAGAATTTAGTACTGACCTGAATGCCAAAAAAGAGTCTGAAAAGCTGAATCTGCGCAATAAACGCGAGAAGCTCGAATCGGTTTCCGTTTCCGATATGCATCATGAAAGTGATACCGACAGGCAGGACGAAGAAAGTGAATTGCTGATAAAGGACAACAGGCCATCCGTTCATCATGAACCCGAGGTTGAAAAGCCGGTTGAAAAAGAAGGCATACGGTTGAATGTTGTTGGTAAAATTGATGTCGATAAGTTGAAATCACCGCGGAAAAAGGCAGCCGAGAAGGAAAAAGAAAAAGAGCCGGAGAAGGAAAAAGAAAAGGAGAAGCCGAAGGAAAAGGAAAAACCTGTTGCCCGGGAAGAGATTCCTGTGGTTGAGCCGGTTGAGGAAAAGAAGGTTGAGAAGGAGAAGGAGTCCGAAGTCATTGCGCCGCCTGTAGAGGCCCAGGCAGAAGAAACTCCTGCCGAACAGGAAGATTTTCTTAAACCCGAAATAAAAGATGTTGAGGTTAAGGTAGTAGGTAAAATCGATCTTGAATCGATGAACCAGCGTACACGTCCTCCCAAGAAAACAAAGGAACAACTCGAAAAGGAAAGAAGAAGCAGGAATGCCGGTCCCGTTAAGGAACAGGAAGAAGCATCTGTATCGCAGGAAGCACCTGTTGAAAGACCAAAGCTTGTTAAGCAGCCTCCCGAAGTAATCAGGGCACGTGCTGAGAAACTGAATGGCCCTAAAGTTGTCGGGCATATGGAACTTCCCGGCAAGGAAAGCGAAAGTGAAGATGCTGCACAAAAAAAGAAACGCAAACGCATTAAAAAGGATACCCAAAAGGTTAGCGTTGAAAAGCAGCCCGGCAGTAATAATCTTGAGCTGTCAAAGGACAAGAAGAAAAAGAAAAAGAGAAAAGGATACCGTTTTGAAATTAGTGAGGAAGATGTAGACAAGCAAATTAAGGATACTTTTGCACGGCTCACTTCAAAGGGAAAATCCAAAGGATCAAAATATCGCCGCGAAAAAAGGGAAATGCAGAGCCAGCGTAACCTGGCAGAGGAAGAAAAGCGCGAACAGGAAAGAAACATCCTTCGCGTAACCGAGTTTGTTACGGTGAATGAACTGGCTACCATGATGGAAGTGCCGGTTAATGAAGTAATCGCTGCATGCATGAGCCTTGGGCTATTTGTTTCCATTAACCAGCGCCTTGACGCGGAAGCATTGGTTCTGGTGGCTGAAGAATTTGACTATAAAATTGAATTTGTCACTGCCGACACCGAGGAAGAGGAAGAGGAAGAGGAAGAGGATCCCGAATTGCTGAAGCCCCGTCCACCTATTGTTACCGTTATGGGCCATGTGGACCATGGTAAGACAAAACTGCTTGATCATATCAGGCATGCCAACGTAATTGCAGGAGAAGCCGGAGGCATCACCCAGCACATCGGCGCCTATGGTGTTGAGCTTAAGGATGGCCGCCAGATTTCGTTTTTGGATACTCCCGGTCACGAAGCATTTACCGCTATGCGTGCACGCGGTGCCCAGATTACCGATGTGGCAATTATTGTGGTGGCGGCTGATGATGGCATTATGCCTCAAACCGTGGAAGCCATTAATCATGCCCAGGCAGCAGGTGTACCTATGGTATTTGCCATCAATAAAATTGACAAGCCAACGGCAAATCCTGAAAAAATCAAGGAAGCCCTGGCCAATATGAACATCCTGGTTGAAGACTGGGGTGGAAAATTCCAGTCGCAGGAGATCTCTGCTAAAACCGGGCTGAATGTGGATGAGCTTTTGGAAAAAGTATTGCTGGAAGCTGAGTTGCTTAATCTTAGGGCCAATCCGGACAAGGCAGCGGTTGGGACAATTATAGAATCATCCCTCGATAAAGGCCGTGGTTTTGTTGCTACGTTGCTGGTACAGGCAGGAACACTAAAAGTTGGGGATATTATGCTAGCAGGTCATAACTTTGGCCGTGTGAAAGCAATGTACGATGAGCGGGGTAAAAAAATTACCGCTGCCGGTCCTTCTGATCCTGTACTTGTACTTGGTTTAAATGGTGCTCCTCAGGCAGGTGATAAATTCGGTGTTTATGAAAGTGAAAAGGAAGCCAAGGATATTGCTACCAAGCGTGAACAACTGCTTCGTGAACAGGGATTGCGTACGCAGAAACATATTACCCTTGATGAAATCGGGCGTCGTATTGCCATCGGTAATTTCAGGGAACTTAACGTTATTGTTAAAGGTGATGTCGACGGTTCAATTGAAGCGTTGTCTGATTCACTCATCAAGCTTTCAAATGAAGAAATCCAGGTTAACGTTATCCATAAAGCCGTTGGCCAGATTTCAGAAAGTGACGTGCTTTTGGCTGCAGCTTCAAACGCCGTTGTCATTGGTTTCCAGGTAAGGCCCTCCATGCAGGCGCGTAAACTTGCCGAGAAAGAAGAAATTGATATCCGTCTCTATTCGATCATTTACGATGCAATCAATGAAATCAAGTCGGCAATGGAGGGTATGCTTTCTCCCGAAATTAAAGAAGAGATTGTTGCCACCCTTGAAATTCTTGAAACGTTCAAAATCACCAAGGTTGGTACCATTGCCGGTTGTATAGTGAAAGAGGGTAAAATAAGGCGCGATACCAAGGTAAGGATCATCCGTGACGGCATCGTTATTTATAGCGGTTTACTGGCATCACTGAAGCGTTTCAAGGATGATGTAAGGGAGGCTGTAAGCGGTCAGGAATGCGGTCTTAATATCGAAAACTACAATGATATCCGTGTCGGAGATATTGTTGAAGGTTACGAAACTACCGAAATCAAGAAGAAACTGTAATTATTCAGGCCATGGATGACCTGGTAATAAAATCATCCATGATCAAGGCTGAAGCCCTTCGTTTGGGATTCGATGGTTGTGGAATATCCCGGTCAGAGCGACTTAAGGAAGATGAGCATCGTCTACGGCAATGGCTCGACAGTGGGTATCATGCATCCATGCAGTACATGGAAAACAACTTTGACAAACGTGTGGATCCCGGGCTATTGGTTGAAGGAGCCAAATCTGTCATTTCTGTAATTCTCAATTATTTTCCCGCCGAAACCCAGCACGATACCGAAGCCCCGGTGGTATCAAAGTACGCTTACGGACATGATTATCATGATATCATTCGTAAAAAACTGAATGCGCTGCTGCAGTATATCTCGGCCCATGTATCACCTGTAAACGGACGCGGTTTTGTGGATTCAGCCCCTGTACTTGACCGGGCATGGGCGGCAAAAGCAGGATTGGGATGGATCGGGAAAAATTCGATGTTGATTTCGCCATCAAAGGGTTCATTCTTATTTATTGGGTCCCTCATTGTTGATATTGAGCTGTTTTATGACAGGGAATCCGTGCCTGATTTTTGCGGCGATTGCAACAGGTGTATAATGGCATGCCCCACCAAAGCCATTACAGAGCCGCGAGTAATCGATTCCGGGAAATGCATATCGTATCATACCATAGAAAATAAGGGTGATTTGGACCCTGCATTGAAGGGGAAATTTCAAAACCGGGTTTTCGGATGCGACATTTGCCAGGATGTGTGTCCCTGGAATAAAAAGGCAATTCCCCATCAGGTACATGAATTTAAGCCTGCGCCAGGGTTGCTCGAAATGACCCGTGATGATTGGCACAGCCTTACCAGGGAGCAGTACAGTCATTTGTTCCGTAAATCGGCTGTTAAAAGGGCCGGATTCCTCAATCTCTTGAGGAACCTGGACTTTATTTCAGAGGATAATGTAAGTCGGAAAATGAACGAGCCGTTTTAACCAACAAGGAAACACTGAGCAGCAGATTCTGCGATTCTGCAAGTATATCAAGGTAAAGCAGGCTCACTCCTGTATTGATATGACCCGATCTAATCCGCTTAAAGTGGCTCTTACGCATTTTTGCAATTTAGCCAGTACAAACAGGATAATGACCAGGTAAAAGTGTTCCATAGTGGGAGTGTAATATGGTTAGCTGTGTTTCATTCTTTTTCCTTCGACGATGAAAACAATGGATTCGGCCACGTTTTCCAAATGACTGGAAATCCTTTCCATATCCCTGATAATCAGAATAAGATCAGTTGCAATGGTGATTACCTCTGATTTATCGGCCATTTGACCAATGATTTCATTAAAAGCCGATTTACATACTTCATCGGATTGTTTGCAACTGCCGATAATTTCCTTGGCAAGTTCGCTGTTGTTATTGGTATAGGCTTCAATGGATCGTCTGTTGATTGCTCTTACGTCCGACAACAATTCATATATTCGATACTGAGTAAGGATTTCCTCATAGCTTCTTACCGCTTCCGATCTGCTGATGATATCGAGAGCAATGTCACCGATGCGTTCAAGTTCATTGCCGATTTTAAGCGATGACATGATGAATCTAAGATCGGTTGCCACAGGTTGGGCAAGGGCAAAGATTTTCTGGCAAAGCTTGTCAACTTTAATATCAAGCTTGTCGATCCGGATTTCATTTTGCATGGCACTGTCAATCAACTCAAAATCCTGGTTCTGCAACGATTGAGCAGCTTTTTCAAGTTGGGTATCCACCAGCATGAACATTTTGATGATTCTTTTCTTTAGTTTAGCCAGTTCTGCCTGGAAATATGTCTGCATAGGTTTGTATTTTATCGGTTTTTATTCAAATGTGCCAACGGATTCACCCATTATCCGAATCGTCCGGATATATAATCTTCTGTTTGTTTTTTTGAAGGATTGGTAAAGATGGTTCTTGTTTTGTCTGTTTCGATAAGCTCACCAAGGTAAAAGAATGCGGTAAGGTCGCTGGTACGGGCGGCCTGTTGCATGTTATGCGTTACAATGATAATGGTGTAGTATTTCTTCAACTCATGGATCAGCTCTTCGATTTTCGCGGTTGATATCGGATCAAGGGCGCTGGCAGGTTCATCCATGAGGATAATATCGGGATTTACAGCAAGCGTGCGTGCAATGCATATTCGTTGTTGCTGACCTCCCGACAGGCTTAATGCCGAAGTATACAGGCGATCTTTAACCTCATCCCAAATGGCAGATTGTTTGAGCGATGTTTCAACAATTTCGTCAAGCTTGCCTTTTTGGGCTATTCCATTGATCCTGGGACCATATGCAATATTTTCATAAATGGATTTGGCAAAGGGATTGGATTTCTGAAAAATCATTCCCACCTTTTTCCGTAAACCGACAACATCGATGGTTTTCTGGTAAATGTTAACGCCGTCAATATTTACCTCGCCCTCAGCCCTGAAGCCGTCGATAAGATCGTTCATACGGTTGAGGGTACGCAGAAAAGTGGATTTTCCGCATCCCGAAGGCCCGATAAAGGCAGTAACTTTCTTATCGGGAATTTCCATGGAAATCTTGTTTAAAGCCATATTGGTGCCATAATAAACAGAGAGGTCATTTACACTTACTTTAATATCTTTGGAATCCTTCATGGTTTTATCTTGCTTTTTTTCTGATGCGGTACCTGAGATACACTGCGATCAGGCTAAGTGAAAATGTAAGTAACAATAGCACCAGTGTTGTTGCAAACTGAATGGGCAGGGTATCATCAACATTGGTGGATTGGGTTGACATAATGTAAATATGGTAACCGAGCGACATGAATTGGTCACTCATTTTGCCCGGAAGATCCGCCAGGTAATAAGCCGCACCTGTAAATAATATTGGGGCCACCTCGCCTGCACCACGGCTTATGGCCAGAATGGTTCCCGTAAGAATTCCGCTAATGGAACCGGGAATGACCACCTGCCGGATGGTTTGCCACTTTGTCGCGCCCAATGCCAGGCTGGCCTCGCGCATTTCACGCGGTACAGTGCGTATGGATTCTTCAACAGATACTATGACGATCGGAAGGGTAAGTAATGCCATGGTGAGGCTTGCCCATAGCAGATTGGGCTGACCCCAATGCAGGTTTCCGCTATAAAAGGCTTTGTCCATATGAAAGCCAATGAATTTTATAAAAAATCCCAATCCGAAAAGTCCGAAAATAATGGAGGGAACAACGGCCAGGGTTTTTACTGCAAACCTTATTGTTCTGGCGACCACCGATTTTTCTGAGGCATATTCGGCCAGGTAAATTGCGGTTATGGTTCCAAAGGGTACGGCAGCAATGGTCATAATCAATGTCATAAGGGCAGTTCCGACCAGGGCCGGGAAAATGCCGCCTTTTGTCATACCGTCGGTGGGGAAACTGGTGAGAAATTCCCATGAAAGGGTGCTGATGCCTCCATGCAATGTGATGATTAATATGGAAGCAATGATGAAAAGGATAAGCAAGGCACAAATCCCCGTAAGGGTCTTTATTATGATATCTTTGGTTACTCTGTTCATGGCTTATTTTCCCTGGAATCTA
Organism: uncultured Bacteroidales bacterium; assembly: GCA_964646255.1. Taxonomy (GTDB): domain Bacteria; phylum Bacteroidota; class Bacteroidia; order Bacteroidales; family UBA10428; genus UBA5072. The sequence continues at coordinate 11,035 of CAZYDI010000032.1, read as the reverse complement.
CGGATCAACCGGTTTCGGAAATAAAATTCGGCAAGGGCGTTTAAGGAAAACGTAAAAATGAACAGCAATGAACCGATCAGAAAAAGTACACTGTAGTGGGTGTCGCCAAATACTACTTCTGCCATTTCTGCGCCAATCGTTGCTGAAAGAGTTCTTACAGAATCGAATGGATTCATTGAAATAAGGGCTGCATTTCCTGTGGCCATCAATGCAATCATGGTTTCGCCGAAAATCCTTCCTACGCCGAGCACAACAGCAGCAAAAATTCCCGGAGTGGCTGCCGGTAAAACCACCTGAAAGGCAGTCTGCCGTAAGCTTGCTCCCAATCCCAGACTGGCCTCAATATAGGTACGGGGCACTGCCGAGAGGGCATCTTCTGTTAGGGTGTAAATTATAGGAATGGCAGCCAGTGCCATGGCAATGCCCCCTACAAAACCGTTTAAACGACTTGAATAGCCGAATATATTCTGGAAAAATGTAGCCAGAACCATTAACGCAAAAAAACCGATCACTACTGAAGGAAATCCCGCCAAAAGCTCGATGGCAGGCTTGATAACCTCACGAATTCTTGCTCCCGCAAAAAGTGCGGTGTATATAGCCGCCAGAATAGCAATGGGCGCAGCAAATAAAATGGCAATAAGGGTTACCTTGATGGTGCCCAGGAAGAGGGGAAGAAGTCCGTACCTTGGATGGTCGGAGACAGGCAGCCAGTCGCGTGATAGTAGTGTTGATACGGCATTCCGGTTTTCCTGTCCTGCCGTCAATTCAATACGGGGCGATTCATCTGCATCTCCGAGCTCAGCAACTTCTTCGCCATAAACCTCGGGTTTAAGCTCCTCTTGTGGAACCTCACCATACACCTCCGGTTTTAATTCTTCTGACGTTGTATTACCAGTTGTGGATTCTACCGGGTCTTCAACTCCATAGGTTTCCGGTTTGAGTTCGTTTTCTGATCCTGCATAGGGATCATATACTTCAGGTTTTCCTGATTCTCCGGTTGTGGTCTCCTTTGAGATGAGTTGATTTTCCTTGCTGAACAGCGGAAGTGATTCACGAAACACAAAAAAGAAGATCATAGCCACAAAGGCTATGGATAGAAAGGCCACACCCCTGATGATGTGTTCTGCCAGAAAGTCGCCCGGCCTGAATCGTTTCTTCAGAAGTTTGGAAAAATCTCCTTCGGACGGGATCTCCTGAAAACCGGCTTTACTTTTCACTGCTCCGCTCATCTCCGTTTTTGTGATTGTTATCAGCGTACCGGGAAGTAACCCACCTCAGTAACTGTTTTCTGTCCTTCGGGACTCAAAATCCAGTCGACGAATTTTTTGGTTTCACCGGTTGGTTTAGATCGCATGTACAGGTACAGATAGCGTGTTATCGGATACTGGTTTTTGGCAATATTTTCCGTGGTGGGGAGAAATGAAGGCGAGGTGGCATCCTTTTTTACCATACAATGTTTAACGCCTTCGGCATAAGCAGCACCACCATATCCGATGCCATATTTGTCTTTCTTCACCGCATTTACCACGGCGGCAGTACCCGGCAGGGTCTGGCAGCTGGCGGCATAGTCTCCTTTTACCACTTCATCCTTGAAAAAGACGTAGGTGCCGGAGCTGTTTTCGCGGCCATACAGTTTTATCGGAGCATCCTCTCCGCCTACCTGCTTCCAGTTGGTGATTTTTGCCTGGTATATATCGCTGAGCTGTTTAATGGAGAGCTCATTAACCTTATTGGATTCATGAAGAAATACCGTAATGCCGTCTTTGGCGCAGGGAATTTCCACTCCCAAAGTATTATACCGGTCTTTCAGTTTCTGAACTTCTGAGGATTTAATGGGGCGGCTTGAATTGGCAATATCAGTAGTTCCATTGATCAGAGCGGCTATGCCTACGCCCGACCCACCTCCTGTAACCTGAACGGATATAGCCGCATTCTTTTGCATATAATTTTCAGCCCAGCGCTGGGCAAGAATTACCATGGTATCGGAACCTTTAATGGTAATTTTGGTTTGCTGAATAAACGCCATTGTAGTAAATAGTGCCGCTATGAGCAGCAGTGCTATTGATATTCTTTTTGTTTTCATTGTTGTCTGTATTGGTTATAATATTAAGTCTTCAAAGTCTTAGTTCTTGGCTCTTGCTTCTTGGTTCTACTTATCCCTTGTCCCTTGTCCCTTGTCCCTTGTCTCTGCTCTCAAAACCTTGCCTGCATTCGAATCCCGAATACATTATCCTTAAGGTCATCTGGGTAAGCAGCGTTGGTTTCGTTTTTCGGAATTTCATAATTTACCGAAAACCGTATATTGTCATTCAGGTAGTACTGCCATGCAAAGGTGATGGTTGAATAGGCTACTTCTTTACCCGCTGCATCACCCGAAAGCGATGTATTAGGATCATAGTGATCATACCGGGCGATAAACTGGTTTTTGGTGCCGATATTCTTAATGAAATAGGTATAATAACCACTGAACTTTCTTATTTTATTAGGATTTGCTTTTGAGTCACCGCTTATTGCATTATTTCCGGCAATATATTCTCCTTTTAAAGACATTCCTCCCAAAACATCAAAAAACAACCTCAGCTCCCCGCCATACCATTGTTTATCAAGATAGGAACCTGTATTGGTACCGGTGCTGTCCATTTCCTGATCATATCCTGACAGGTATTTGTTTTTTGCCTGCAGCGCACCGTTATATGCATGCGCTCCCACATCAAGTCCAATTCCCGCAATATTAAATGAGTATATCACCCTTGTCATTATATCCTTCCTGCTGTCCTGGTCTTTTGGCTCCTTACCGGTGAAATTCCCGTTAATTACAGCGAATTGCACTTTCAGGGGCACGGACAACGGAGAATACTCAAGCTTGACACCTATTTCCCGTTCTACCGGATATATAGCCCTAACGATACGCGAACGCTCCAGCACTTCCCGCTGACCCGAAGAATATTCAACCTCATAATTTGGGCGGTTAAACTGGCCGGCCCATAAGGATAATGCCGGTAATTTGGGAAGTGAAGCTACAGCATAGGCATCTTTGATGGTAAGATTTCCGGTGCTGAAATCAGGTTGAAGCACAAATTTAATACCGTCGGCTGCTTCATAGGTAAATTTTACCCTGGCACGACGGATAAAAAAAGTATTGTTTGCATCATTGGTCTTGACCAGGTCATCCTGGTAGTTTTCGAATTGCGCCTGAATGTATCCGGATACCTTTATTTTTGTAAGTTTTCCAAGATCACTTTCGGCCAATGCAATGCGTTCATCCAATGAGTTCAGCTTCCCCTCCGAAGCGGATAGCCTCTCTGCAATGCTGTCGGCTGAAGTCTGAGAAACTGCTGCCATACTTATCATCAGGAATAATCCAAGAATACAGGCTTTGAAATGCAAATTTGGGATGCTCATGTTAAATAATTGTTTCTTATATATCATATAGTAGCATTAACAGGGTGAAAAATCGTTTCAATTGCATTACAAAGGTCATATACCAGTATTACAACAAGGTTGCGACCGCGTTAAATTATTGTTACAATACTTGCCGGGGTATAAAGCCTAAATAAATGACTTCATCCGTAATATTATCATCGCAATTTTGTAACATTACTTTAACACAGTTGCTCTACCTTAGTGATTTAAATAACACTGAAAATGATGATTGCCCGAAATTCGGTTAACATTCTGGTCGTTGACGATGAAGAGGATATCTGTGATATTCTGAAATTTAACCTTGAGGCCGAGGGTTTTCGTGTAGACACTGTTACATCGGCTGAGGAGGCTATGCAAAAAAAACTCGAAAAATATCAGTTGTTCCTTCTTGATGTTATGATGAAAGGGATGTCGGGTTTCCGGCTGGCAGATGAGATTAGAAAGCGGCGCAAACTGGATGTCCCGATTTTCTTCATTACTGCCAAAAATACAGAAAATGATAAACTTACCGGTTTTTCAGTCGGGGGTGATGATTTTATCACAAAGCCTTTTTCCATAAAGGAGGTGGTGGCAAGAATAAAAGCCGTATTACGACGGTTTGATGGTAATGCAGAATCGATGATTGAAACGGCTTCCCTAAAGATTGCCGGTATTGAGCTGGATATTGAAAAGAAGCGACTCATAATTGATGGGAGTAAGGAAGATCTTACACCCATTGAGTTTCAGATTCTTCTGATTCTGATGAAAAACCCCGGAAGAATATTTGGCCGGGAGCAATTCCTCGAAAACGTATGGAGAGAGGTAAATGTTACGGATCGAACCGTAGATGTTCATATTACCAGGCTCCGGAAAAAACTTGGGCACTACGGAACCTGTCTGGTTACCAGAAAAGGATACGGCTATTGCTTTGAGATTGAATAAGGGTCGTTATGAAAGTAATTGCATCCTATACAAAAAAGTGGCTGGTATATATTATTTCATTTTTCCTGCTTTTTGCGGGCATATTGATGGTATCAGAATTTATTCATGAGAAAAAATTCAGGATAGAAGCACTCAACGAAAAACTCGAAAATTATGCCCGGCTAACTTACTCCTTTATTGAAAGCAATAAATTGCCCAAAAGCAATGATTTTAGCCAGATTGACAGCCTGGTTGCGCTTATATCCAACAAGTTCATCCGGATTACTGTAATTGATCCGCAAGGCAGAGTGTTATACGATTCTCAGGTGGATAATCCGGACAGCATGGAGAATCACTTAAACAGGCCTGAGATACAAAATACCCTGGGAAGTGATGTTGGAACCGATATAAGGACTTCAGGCACGACAAAAATCAAGTATTATTATTATGCACGAAATTACGGTGATTGCTTTGTAAGGGTATCTGACGTGTATGAAATGAGCGCACGGAAGTTTATTCAACCCGACCGGATAATGATGATGGTATTTGTTTTAGCGCTACTGGCAGCCTCGCTAACCATTGTTCTGTTGACCGATAAATTCGGGAAATCAATTAGCACATTACGAGAGTTCACGCTTAAAGCAATTGCCAATAAACCCATCAATGAAAAATTTGAATTCCCGGAAAATGAACTTGGTGATATAGGGCAGGAAATCATTGAAATATATCAGAAATTAAACAATACAAAAGACGAATTGATTTCTGAAAAAGCCAAACTGATCAGGCATCTTAATATGCTTGACGAAGGTATAGCCATCTTCTCTAAAGATAAACACGTCATCACCAGCAATAACAATTTCATAAAATTCATCAATTACCTGAGTGACAAAAGGGTATTTACTGCTGATGAATTTTTCAGGATTGGCCAGTTTTCACCAATATTCAGTTTTGTAGAAAAAAAACTGGCACATACCTCTGCAGAAGATGATATACAGCCCACCTATGAAATAACCTTACATAAGGGGGGACGCTTTTTTGCGGTTAAGTGTATTGTTTTTGAGGACAAAAGTTATGAGGTTTCAATTAACGACATATCCAGACCGACGAAGAGAAAAATTCTGAAACAACAACTCACGGACAATATTGCCCATGAACTTAAAACTCCTGTGAGTTCAATCAAGGGATTTCTTGAAACGATTCTTGAGGGCAATCCGGACAGGGAAAAAACAATAGAGTTTCTTAAAAGAGCTTATTCACAAGCCAACAGGCTGGCAGGGCTTGTTCATGATATTTCATTGCTTACAAAAATTGAAGAGGCCGGGAGCCTGTATCCACTGGAATCGGTCAACCTTTCTGATTTGCTGAATGACGTAATTGGTGAAATTAAACCAATGATGGAAGCAAAGAATATTACCCTGAATCTTAAGATTTCCTCAAACATGACACTTTATGGTAACTCAGTGCTCCTGTATTCGATATTCAGAAATCTTTTTGACAATTCGATTGATCATGCAGGAAAAGGGCTGATGGTTCACCTCGACAATTACAGGAGCGATGAGCACTTCTACTACTTTTCATTTTCAGATACAGGAATTGGCGTACCTGACGAAGATTTACCAAGGCTTCTTGAACGGTTCTATCGTGTAGATAAAGGACGCGACAGAAAAAAAGGGGGAACGGGTTTGGGGTTGGCTATTGTTAACAATGCAGTGCAATTTCACAAAGGCGAAATTTCAGTACGCAACCGGGTTGGCGGAGGGTTGGAGTTCCTTTTTACCCTGGCCAGGGACGCCAGGAATGCAAAGGCAAATGTGAGGTATTAGAAATCGATATTCCCGGAGTAAATTCTATTCAAAATTATTCATCCCGATCAGTTAATTACATCATTGATCTTTTCCCAAAGATCATTGTCAAAACCGGAAACAGCAAATACAGGATTATCAGGATCGGAAGGTTCACCCATTCTAACAACAACCATGTTTTCCCCTGGTATTACATAAATTCGCTGATCTCTTGCTCCCATTGCGGCAAACATATCAGAAGGTGCATTTGGCACCAGAGGCCCATTATACACCACCTGGCCGCCGGGCAGCATGTATTTTTCCTTTCCGTTTAACCACCAGAAATACCCGTATGACGGGTTGATCGCTTGCGATGAGTTGGTGCTTTCGGTGAAAAAGGTTTCATTAATTATCTGCTCATCCTTCCATTTTCCTTTGTTCAAAGCCAGCAGACCAAACAATGCCATGCTCCGGGTTGTACTATGGTAAATGGTAAATATGGTTCCATAGTTCCAAACCCCGTCCATCCCTATTTTATTCCTGAGTTTGGCGTTGAAGTAAGAATCAAAACCCTGGCCTGAGGCTTCTTCAACAACGTTTATTAACCGCTGGAAAACATTTCCGTAGGCCCAGCGACTGCCGGCGTCGGCCAGGTAAGTCAGGTTTGACTTAATGACCAGTTGTTTGGTATCATCAATCCCGGAAGTCATGGTTAACAAGTGCCGCGATGTTATCAGGTTTTCTTTTTCAACAGGCATACTGGTCCATTCAGTGCCCAAATAGGATGAAACCATGGTATCGATATCCAGCAATTGCTCCTGTTGTGCGATGCCCGTTATGGCGCCAACCAGCGTTTTTCCGGCACTGTTCCACTCCCATGTTGTGGCAGCTGTATGTCCATTGAAGTATTCTTCCAATACGATCCTGCCATTCACCAGTATCATAAATGATTTGGTGTTTTTGTCCTCCAGAAAATTCAATAAAGGTTGAATCGCATCCGGGTTCCAGTTCAGTGCTGATATTGACGTGGTTTCCCACGCGTTATGAGGATCAGAAGGAAAATACATTGAAGTATCCGGCGTTTTGTTGTCATCCTTTTTGCAGCCAGCCAATACAATTAATAAGGTAAATGACAGGATAAACTTTTGCATGGCATTGATATTTATTATTAAAAACGGGGACACGGTTACACGGATTTGTTAACCGGGGCTTTAGCTGGTTTTCTATTGGTTTCAGGGGATTTGTCTTTCGATGGTTCACCGGTACGGGATGGCCTGCTTTTAACTGTCTGCAGGGCGGTATCAAGCGCATAGTTTTTTTGTGATTTTTTAAGCGCTTTGATGGCCAATTTCCGGTTTTCAGAAAGTTCTTTTACGGTTTTGTCAATTTCTTTCTTCTTTGATTTGAGGGCGGTTTTCAAAGAGGCAATTTCATCCTTCAGTCCGATGGCCTGATCATGTTTTTTCAGCAGTTTTTCGTAAAAATGATTGGTTTCATCATTGATGGATGATTTTTCCCTATTGTTAAAGGCCCTGATTGCCTTATAGGTACGTTTTATTGTATTGGTAATTTTTTTGTTTTTCATGGCTGTTGTTTAAGTAATTCAAAATTAACACAAAATCACGTGGATTCTTTGTTAAGAAATCATTAAGAATAGGTTAAGATTTCGTTCGTGGCACCTCCCGTGCAGGAAGACTTTTTTGCCTAACCATGCAGGAATGGATAAATAATGGTTCCGATTTTCTTCTATATTTGCACCGGATTTTACACTATGGAAGTCATTTACAAAAAGATTCCCCTTGCCCGGAAAGTAAAGGAATTAAGAGAATCAGAAAAAACATTAGGGTTTGTTCCCACTATGGGAGCTTTACATGAAGGACATTTATCGTTGGTGCACAACAGCAGGCGTCAAAACGATTTTACCATTGTCAGTATATTTGTAAATCCAACCCAGTTTAACGATAAACGTGATCTTGAGCGTTACCCCCGCATGCCGGATAAGGACCTTGCAATGCTGGAAAAAGCCGGCTGTGATTTTGTTTTTATCCCCGATGAGCAGGAGATGTATCCCGAGCCGGATAATCGAATTTTTGATTTCGGAGGCCTCGATGAAGTAATGGAAGGAAAACACCGGCCGGGACATTTCAACGGTGTTGCGCAAATCGTCACCCGGCTTTTTGATGCCGTTCAACCGCACAGGGCATATTTTGGGCTTAAGGATTATCAGCAACTGGCCATAATACGCAAGATAACTGCTGACCTGAGCTATCCGGTTGAAATTGTTTCATGCCCGATCATCAGGGAATGCGATGGTTTGGCAATGAGTTCAAGAAATATGCTGCTGAGTTCTTCGGAACGAAGGACAGCACTCGGACTTTCGAAGGCACTTTTCAGGGCTAAGGAAATGAAGGAATACCATACGCCTGCGGAGGTGACAGAATTTGTTATTGATATGCTCCGGGCTACACAGGGCATTCAATTGGAGTATTTTGAGATTGTCGATGGCCAGACCCTGTTGCCCGCCGTTAATTGGGATGCCCGGCATGGCGTTATTGGTTGTGTGGCAGCACGGGTGGGAAAAGTAAGGCTTATCGATAATATTAATTTTTCTTCGTAATTTTATGTCATGGATATTGAAATTTTAAAATCGAAAATTCACCGCGTTACTGTTACAGAAGCCAACTTAAATTATATGGGCAGCATTACCATTGATGAAGACCTTATGGATGCTGTCAATTTGCTTGAACATGAAAAAGTTCAGGTAGTAAACATTAATAACGGTGAACGATTGGACACCTATGTGATTCGCGGAGAAAGAGGAACAGGCATTATATGCCTTAATGGTCCGGCTGCACGTAAAACGTGCGTCGGCGACATTGTTATTATTATGGCTTATACAAGGATGGATATTGAGCAAGCCCGTCATTTTAAGCCAGCGATTATCTTACCTGACACGGCTACCAACAAAATCGTATAATCATGCCAAGACTTGACGCTATAACCCGAAAAATTCTGAAAGGTGAAGCGCTTGATAGATGGCTGGCTGTTATGTCGTTTAAAAGGAGATCCATCGTATTTACCAATGGATGCTTTGATATTCTTCATAGCGGACATATTCAGTATCTGGCACAAGCGTCTGCCCTGGGCGACTGCCTGGTAATAGGACTCAATTCCGACACATCGGTAAAACTAATCAAAGGCCCTTCACGTCCATATATGGATGAGAATACAAGGGCGCTTATATTGGCTGCTTTGGGCTTTGTATGCGCAGTGGTATTGTTTGATGAAGATACGCCCTATAACCTCATTAAGAAGATCCGGCCCCAGGTACTGGTTAAAGGAGGAGATTACAAGGTTGAAGACATTGTGGGCTATGATATCGTTAAAGGCAAAGGCGGGAATGTACTAACCCTTCCTTTTGTTGAAGGCTACTCCAGCACCAATATTATAAACAATCTTCGGAATCAGTAATGGCAAAAGCCAGAACGGTTTTTATTTGCCGGAATTGCGGCTTTGAAGCAGCCAAATGGATTGGCAAGTGCCCGTCATGCGGGGAGTGGAATTCATTTTCGGAAGAAGCAATTACCAAAACCAGTGGCATTGCGGATACCAGGTTTGGCGCCACCAATGCCAGTCCCGTAAAATTACATGAAGTTGATTTTAAAAGTCAGCCACGACTGGATACCCAGACGGGTGAACTAAACAGGGTGCTTGGTGGCGGTCTTGTACCCGGATCTGTGATTCTTATTGGCGGAGAGCCCGGAATCGGCAAATCTACCCTCGCTTTGCAGGTAGCCCTTGCGATGAGCAAGTACAAGGTTCTTTATATATCGGGTGAAGAGAGCGTCCAGCAGATTGGTATGCGTGCTGAGCGTATAGGCAGGCAAAACGAGAACTGCTATGTGCTGAGTGAAATATCCCTTCAGAATATCTTCACTCACCTGCAGAACATGAAGCCGGATATACTTATTATTGATTCCGTACAAACGTTGCAGGATGAGTCGCTTGAGTCATCTCCGGGAAGTATTTCGCAGATACGCGAATGTGCAGGCAAGCTGATGAAGTTTGCCAAGGAAACTTCCACTCCTGTATTTCTGATCGGTCATATAACCAAGGATGGCACACTGGCAGGGCCAAAAATACTGGAACACATTGTTGATACCGTGCTGCTTTTTGAAGGCGACCAGCACTATATGTACCGTATTCTCAGGGCTACCAAAAACAGGTTTGGAGCCACTGCCGAACTGGGAATTTTTGAAATGATGAATGAGGGGCTGAGGGAAGTTGAAAACCCTTCAGAAGTGCTTATCAACAACAGCAATGAGGGTCTGAGCGGAATAACCACAGCAGCAACCATTGACGGTATCAGGCCATTCCTCATTGAAGTTCAGGCGCTTGTGAGCACAGCAGCTTACGGAACTCCCCAGCGGGTATCCACCGGGTATGATGTCAGGAGGCTTAACATGCTGCTGGCCGTTCTGGAGCGAAAGGCCGGCTTTAAGCTTGCTACCCGGGATGTTTTTTTAAATTTAGCCGGAGGACTAAGGGTCACCGATCCTGCCCTGGACCTTGCCGTTATCGGCGCAGTACTTTCATCGGCTGTTGACAAAGCCATTACGAAAAAAATGTGTTTCAGTGCGGAAGTCGGACTTTCGGGTGAGATACGACCGGTTACGCGCATTGAAAACCGCATAAGGGAGGCCTCCCGGCTTGGCTTCACCTCCATTATGATTTCCGGGGCATATGAGCGGATCAACCTTTCGCAGAAAGACAATATTCAGGTTGTGAAGGTGAACAGGGTGGAGGATGCAGTGAAGCGGTTATTTGGGAAGGAGTAGGAGGAAGTAGGGAGTAAGGAGTAAGGAGTAAGGAGTAGGGAGTAAGGAGTAGGGAGTAAGGAGTAGGGAGTAAGGAGTAGGGAGTAGGGAGTA
>CAZYDI010000031.1:0-32481 GCA_964646255.1 uncultured Bacteroidales bacterium | reverse complement strand
AAGCAAAAAGACAGGCTTGAATCAATCAGGGCAATAAAAACGGCACTGTTGCTTGCCAAAACCGAAAGCGGATCGCATGAATTATCTCCCGACCAGGAAATGAAGATTCTTCAAAGGATGGTAAAACAGCGCCGCGAATCTGCAGAAATTTTCAAAACTCAGAACCGACAGGAACTTTATGAGAATGAAACAAGGGAAGCTGCAATTATAGAGGAATATTTACCAAAACAAATGTCAGAAGCTGAATTGATCCCTTTTTTAAAGGAAATTATTCAGAGGGTTGGTGCAACTTCACAAAAGGATATGGGTAAGGTAATGGGTACCGCATCAAAAGAACTTGCCGGTAAAGCCGATGGTAAAATGATTGCCGATAAAGTCAGGGAATTGCTGGGATGAGGCTGTATTAGCCATGGGGTGACATCTTATTCCCCGGCAATCTGTCGAGGAATTGTCTGCAAAGTCTGGAAAGTCTTCAAGTCTAAAGTCGGGGAATTGTCTGCAAAGTCGAGAAAGTGTCTTCAAAGTCTCCAAAGTCTTCAAGTCTGCAAAGTCTGGAAAACCTGTCTCCAAAGTCTTAAAATCTGAAGGCAACCAGACCTGGAGACTGTGCAGACCTGGAGACCTGTAGACAATCTTGATCTGAAGACAACCAGACCTGTAGACCTTAAGACAACCAGACCAGCAGACCAGTTTCACCCGCCGAAGCCTATGGCGAAGGAGGGAAGACCAGCAGACTTTTCGACAAGACTGCCCCCCTGCTGCTGAGACCAGAAGACAGATTTAAAACAGACTAGAAGACCAGTAGACCTGCAGACCAGAAGACATTTCTTCCACCCCGGTTAGGCTGAGGCGGTGGGGAGTATATTTTTATGGGGCTTTCAGCCCCAAACCCCGAGTAACTTTTTTTCTACAGCGAAAAAAAGTTACCAAAAAACGCCGCCGCTGCTGAAAAATTGCTAAAAATCAATTCGACATATTGGTCAAGGAAATAACTCACCCGATTAAGAATTCTGTGAATTTCACTAGCTAAATAATTTGTGTATTCTTTGTCAGTAGGGATGGTTAATTGAATTGGGTTGTATGAAATTCTACTGATTCTAAATCGGGCTCAGACAGATTTCCTTATCAGTTTTCCGGTTGCATGTAAACATGCGTCATTGATTTTTCCGGATTACCTACGCTTCGCTCCGGCATCCGGACGCAATTTTTCAGAGGCGGATCTTGTTGGAAAGTGATTGTTAAGGGATGCATTAGTGTTGACAATAGATAATTATGTTGTGCCCTGGTTTTATACATATCTCGAAGAATATTCTGAACATTCGTAAATTAATTTTCTTAACGCTTTTTTTCAGAGGTGGATCGCGAGGGTAAGCAGCGACGGCAGTTTGGAAAAATCTTTGCCGTATGGTCGCTGCTGTTTTAGTTGGGATCAAGACCAGAAGACAGATTTAAAACAGACTAGAAGACCAGTAGACCTGCAGACCAGAAGACAAACCTTGATTGCATGTTTATAGAAAGAACATTTTCCTGTAAACATTCGACTCCGGCCGGAGTCGTATCTTCCCTTACAATTGCTTTTTCTATAAACATAGGACTCCTCCGGAGTCATTTGTTTTATTACCTGCCATTCCGGGGAACGGCATAATACAATGATGATAAATACTTAATGCTGCTGAGTACTGCGAAAGTATGAAATTTTGCGGATTTTGTCATTTACATTGAACCAAACACTTCTGCAAAAACAGACCAAAATATAAACAACTACTTCTCTTAAGAAGTGCCAAAATGATTATCTTTATGCCCGTATTTTTATAAATATTGTTTGTATCTGTTTATATAACATACACTTGTGTTCAATTAACCTTTTATTAACCAAAAAGCATTATTACTTATGTTGAATAATTTATTCTGGTTAGTGCCGCTCGGATCCATTCTGGCCCTTGGATTTGCTTATTACTTTTTTAAGCAGTTGATGAAGGAATCGGAAGGTACCGACACGATGAAAAAGATTGCCCAGTATGTACGTGAGGGTGCTATGGCTTATCTTAAGCAACAATACAGGGTTGTTACGCTTGTATTTGTCATTTTAACTGTCATTTTTGTGATTCTGGCTTATGTACTGAAAATTCAGAATCCCTGGGTTCCCTTCGCCTTTCTTACAGGAGGTTTCTTTAGTGGATTGTCTGGTTTTATCGGCATGAAAACAGCCACGTATGCATCGGCACGTGCTGCCAACGCAGCTCAAAATTCTCTAAACCATGGCCTCAGGGTAGCCTTCCGCTCCGGTGCGGTTATGGGCCTTGTTGTAGTTGGTTTAGGATTGCTTGATATTGCCATATGGTTTTATGCCCTCAATTTCATCATTGGTGCGCTCGATAGCACAACCACCCAGTTGATTGCTTCTGATCCCTCGATGAAGCTTATCATTATCACCACTACTACCCTAACGTTTGGAATGGGCGCTTCAACACAGGCTTTGTTTGCCCGTGTTGGCGGCGGTATTTACACCAAGGCAGCCGACGTTGGCGCTGACCTCGTAGGCAAAGTAGAAGCAGGCATTCCCGAGGACGATCCCCGTAATCCTGCAACCATTGCCGATAACGTAGGTGATAATGTTGGCGACGTAGCCGGAATGGGCGCTGACCTTTATGAATCATATTGCGGATCTATCCTGTCTACCGCCGCACTGGGTGCTACCGGTTTTACCGCTGTAGGACTTGCCTCTGCAGGTTTCGGCAACTATGATCCGTTAACAACCCAGTTCAATGCAGTTATTGCGCCAATGCTTATTGCAGCAGTAGGTATTGTACTGTCCATATTGGGTATTTTTATGGTGCGCACAAAAGAAGGCGCTACCCAAAAACAATTAATGGCATCACTGAACCGTGGTGTAAATTTTAGTTCTATTCTTATTGCTGTTTTTGCTTTTATCATTCTTTGGTTCCTGGAAATTCCTAATCATGTTGGCATTTGGGGTTCTATGATTGCCGGTTTGGTTGCAGGTATCGGAATCGGAAAAACAACCGAATATTTCACCTCCTCGGGTTATAAGCCCACCCAGTTTATTGCTTCGGCTTCCAAAACAGGTCCAGCTACTGTTATTATCGGTGGTATTGGTACTGGTATGATATCCGTTGCTTACCCTGTACTTATTGTTGGTGCAGCCATTATACTGGCTTATCTTTTTGCTGCCAATTTTGTTTTTGCCAACATCAGCATGGGATTGTACGGTATTGGTATTGCTGCTGTGGGTATGCTTTCCACACTTGGTATTACCCTTGCAACAGATGCATACGGACCGATTGCCGACAATGCCGGAGGGAATGCTGAAATGAGCCACCTTGGCCCCGAAGTGCGTAAACGTACTGATGCGCTTGATTCATTGGGCAACACCACTGCCGCAACCGGCAAAGGTTTTGCCATTGGCTCTGCAGCCCTCACCGCATTGGCTTTGTTAGCCTCCTATGTTGAAGAAGTGAAGATTGCCGTAGCCAGAATACCGGAGAAGGCTGCCGCCTTTAAGGAAGCGCTGGGCATTGATATCCATAGTGCCGGAATCCAGGATATCATGAATTATTTTCAGGTGGACTTAATGAATCCACGTGTACTCGTAGGAGCGTTTATAGGCTCCATGGCTGCTTTCCTTTTCTGCGGTCTTACCATGAACGCTGTTGGCCGCGCTGCTCAATCAATGGTTGATGAAGTTCGCCGTCAGTTCCGTGAAATCAAAGGTATTCTCGAAGGCAAGGCTGAACCAGACTATGCAAGTTGCGTAGCTATTTCCACCAAGGGAGCGCAGCGCGAAATGCTGGCACCTTCTTTGCTTGCCATTATCATCCCTATCGCTGTTGGTATTCTTTTTGGGGTAGCTGGTGTTATGGGCCTACTCGTAGGTTCGGTATCAACTGGCTTCATCCTCGCCATTTTTATGGCCAATGCAGGTGGTGCATGGGACAATGCCAAGAAATTCATCGAAGAGGGTAATTTCGGCGGCAAGGGAAGTGATGCACACAAAGCTGCCGTTGTTGGCGACACCGTAGGTGATCCGTTTAAAGATACTTCCGGTCCTTCACTGAATATTCTTATTAAATTGATGAGTATGGTTTCCATCGTAGTTGTGGGTGTAACCATAGCCACATCATTGATTTAAGTGTCATTCCAAATAGCATAAAAGCCGGCTTGCATGCCGGCTTTTTTTATGGCTGCCAATCATAACATGCCGTCTCTTACCTTTGGCTTGATGATCAGCCGCAAGCTCTGATCGTAGGTGAAGTAATGATAGGCCCAGTTTATAAAAATCAGGAGCCGGTTTTTCACGCCAACAATGGCCATCAGGTGAATGAACATCCAGAAGAACCAGGCTAACAGGCCCTGCATATGCAATAACTTAAGGTCTACAACGGCTTTGTTTCTTCCTACCGTGGCAAGGGTACCTAAATCCCTGTATGAAAATGGCTTCATGGGCCTGTTATTTTGCAGGTTTAACAGGTTGCGGGCAAGGCAACGTGCCTGCTGAATAGCGGCCTGTGCTACCTGCGGGTGACCATTCGGATATTTATCCTCCTTCATCAGGGCAATATCACCAATGGCAAAAATATTCCCGTAACCCTTAACACGGTTATAACGGTCAACTTCGATGCGCCTGCCTGAAACCCACACATTATCATCGATTCCTTTGACGCTGTTTCCTTTGATTCCTGCCGCCCATACCAGGTTAGCGGATTTAATACCTGAACCGTCGTTGAGAAAAACGGTAGTCCCGTCATATCCCGTAACAATCTTACCAAGGATCAGATTTACCCCCATATCCGATAAATATTGAAAGGCCTTAACCGACGATTTCTTTGTCATGCCACTTAAAAGCCTTTCTCCTCCTTCAACGAGGTAAATATTCATATTCAAAAAATCAAGTTCAGGATAATCCTTCGGTAAAACGTACTTTTTCATCTCGGCCAGTGCTCCCGACAATTCAACGCCTGTTGGCCCTCCGCCTACAATAACCACATTCATTAACGCTGATTGCTCATCGTTATCAATGGTATTGAGCGCTTTTTCAAAATTATTCAACAGGGTGTTCCGCAAACCAAGCGACTCGCCAACGCTTTTCATGGGCAAAGCAAATTTGCTGATGGCCTCATTGCCAAAGAAGTTATTTCCGGCACCAATGCACAGTACCAGGTAATCATACCGGAGATTGCCTATGCTTGTTTCTATTTCATTCTGTTCGGGGAGAATTTTTATTAATCTGGCCATGCGTATGTGCACATTGTTGTGGTGCTGGAAAATTTTCCGCAACGGAAATGAAATGGCGCTGGGCTCAATACCGGAGGTTGCAACCTGGTAATACAAAGGCTGAAATGAATGATAGTTATTTTTGTCGAGCAGCACTACCATCACTTTCTTACGGGCGAGCTTCATGGCCAGTTTAAGTCCGCCAAAGCCACCTCCTATAATTACAACCCTTTTCAGATCACTTGAAGGGATATTTGCCAATTTCATATTTCAACAATTAGAAAGCCTTATTGGCACACCGGCAGATAATCTTCTAGTTCATCAGCCAAACCTGAAGAATAAACGTACCGAGGCCTGAAAGAAATCCTAACAATGCCAGCAAGCTTATGTTCTTGAGATACCAGAAGAAATCAATCTTTTCTATCCCCATAACGGCAACTCCGGCGGCAGAGCCTATGATAATCATACTTCCGCCGGTTCCGGCAGAAAGCGCCAGGAATGCCCAGAACGGATGATCCGTTGCAAACATTTCCAGGCCATACATACCCTGCGCTGCAGCCACAAGGGGTACATTGTCAATAATGGCAGACAAAACGCCCAATATTGTGCCGGTAATGTAAATATTATCAATATAGCTATTGATAAAATCCGCAAGCATTCTCAGCGCACCAAAAGCCTGAAGTGCTGAAACAGCAAGCAGTATGCCCAGGAAAAACAATATGCTGGTAGTGTCTACCTTTCGCAAGGCGTTGGCTACTGAATACCTGTGCCTTTCATCGGGATGTTTATGAACATGGATGATGCTGCTGAGCACCCAGATAACCCCGAGCGAAATAAGCATACCTGTAAAAGGGGGCATATGGGTGAGGGTTTTGAATATGGGGACAAAAATGAGCATGCCGATTCCTGCAAACAGAATAACCCTGCTCTCCGGGGGCACCTGGATGTCTTTATTTTTTAATGAAGCATCCGTCTGCTGTCCCCTGAATTTGAACATAACAATGGCCAGGGGTACAAGACATACAACCACACTGGGTATAAAGGTATCCAGAATAATGGTACCAGTGGTGATTTGTCCGCCAATCCACAACATGGTAGTGGTTACATCGCCAATGGGCGACCATGCGCCGCCGGCGTTCGCAGCAATAATCACCATGGATGCAAACCACAAGCGATCTTTTTTGTCGGTCAGCAATCTCCGGCATAACGACACCATCACAATTGAGGTGGTGAGGTTATCAAGAACCGCCGAAAGGAAGAAAGTAAGCACCGAAATAATGACCAGTATTTTTGTTTTCGACCGTGTTTTAACCATGTCGGTGATGAGGTTAAATCCTTCATGGGAGTCAATCACCTCAACAATGGTCATTGCGCCAAGCAAAAAAAACAGGATGGCTGAAATTTCACCCAGGCTTTCAAGCAGATGCTTATCGGATTCCGCCGGATTGTGTTGCGACAGGAAATAAAGGAGCCAGCACATTACTCCCGTAAGGATTGCTGAAGCTGCTTTATCGATTTTGATTTTGTGCTCTATGGCAATGAAGGTGTAACCAAGGATGAAAACAACAGTGGTAAGGATAATCATGAAAACTTGTTTTTAGATATTTGATTTTCAAAACGAACAAATAAATATCCTGAAAAGTTGCATCAACAACTATTTGTTCCGGGAAATAATGTCAATCCCTTATATAAATATTCCGGTTGTTGTCGGGAATGATGGACTGCAATGATAAATCAACCCCATCCCAAACGGCATAGGTAAAATGTGTTATCCAGTCGCCAAGATTAATGACCCTGCTGCTTGGCCCGATTTTCAGGTTATAGGGAATATGCCGGTGTCCGAATATAAAATAATCGTAATGTGTGTTTTTAAGCAACGAACGTGCGTACTTCACCTGCACCTCATCATCATCACCCCGGTATGGCCGGGCAACAATGCCCTTTGCATACCGGCTGCTCTTTGACCATCGTTTTCCAAAAGCCATGGAGGCATTAGGGTGAATCCGGGCAAACAACCATTGCAATACCCCGTTGGTAAAGCACCACTTCATCAGGTTATATCCGGGATCACTGCTTCCCAAACCATCACCGTGGGCAAGAAAGAACCTTTTACCATCGAAGGTTCTGTCGATTCCTTTTCGATAAACCTCCACACCAATTTCCTGTGGTAAATAATCATATACCCAGATATCATGATTCCCGGTAAAAAAATGCAACTTAATGCCCATATCCGAAAGCTCGGCAAGCTTTCCAAGGAACCTTGTAAATCCCCGGGGAACCACATGCCTGTATTCATGCCAGAAATCGAAAATATCCCCCATCAGGTATATTTCGCATGCATCATCTTTTATCTGATTGAGCCAGTCAACCAGCATCCTTTCCCTGACAAGGCTTTTATCTGCCGGGTACAATCCCAGGTGCACATCCGACAGAAAGTAACGCTTATTCCTGTTAGTCAAGCTCTTTCCTTTAATTGGTTAAATCCTGTAGTTTACTTTCTATTTGTGAGGGGGTTAGATTTTTTCCAAGTATGGAACTGTGATCTTTTCCAATGAAATAATTTGCAGGAACCTTTGTTACGTTATAGAATCCGGCAACAACAGAATTGTTACTGTTATCAATAACGTTAATCCAGGGTAGTTCATCAAACTTCACCGCCTTTTGCCATTGTTCAGGGGAATCATCAAATGAAACCTGGTAAATTTCGAAACCCTGGTTTTTATACTTTGCATAAACCCTTTTTAAAGCCAGGTTCTGCTCAATACATGCCTTATTGCTTGAAACCCAGAAACTCAGCAAAACATACTTGCCTTTGAGTGATGAAAGTTTAACGGTATCACCGCTCATGGAAGGCAGTTTAACCGGTGGGAGGCTCTCCACATTTGCACTTTGCAAAAGAACCTGCGATTTATAATTATCAAGCTGTTTTGTTGTATAGGCTTTTAATGAAGCTACATGTTTAGAGCGGGGGTGGTATTTTGCCAGTGAATCGGAGAGAATCCGGAAATACTGCAGGTCGGTTGTTTTATAAAACACATAGTAACCCGGGCGATATTGCTGGTATATGGCATAAATGCTTGAGAGCGAGTTATAGTTGGTAAGGATATAGGCAATGGAGTTTTTCCTGTGTTTTTCGAGTACATTGTTAAATTCCTTATTTAGCCTTGCCTTAACAGTATCGTCGGTTGCGGCCTCAAAATCCGCCGTAATTGTATCAAGGGTGGCCTTGGTTTCATTAAGCAGACTCATCAGTTTAGCAATCTGCTCGGAATCATGCGAACCGCTGATTTTGGCTGAAGCCTGCATACCTTTACCGTCAGCTTTTATAACAACCCTGTCGCCCGGCTTGGGGAAAAGAAGTATAATTTTGTCATCGGAAAGGCGGAGCTGGTAGAAACCGGCTTCCTTTTTCCTCAGCGTAAAATTGAATTTGCCCTTCGAATTTAGTTTAACAGAATCGATGGGATTGGTATTGTATACATCAACTTCCTCAAGGTATAAAACTTCTTTGGGGGCTCCGGTTATATGCCCTGTAATCTGTATATTATCTTTTGAACAGGCGGTAATTACAAGAATGAGGCAAATGAACAAAACAGTATTTTTCATTTTTTTGATGGCTTATGGTAAAAATGCTTAATCATTAAAACTTATCTAACATCATCGAATATTCCCGGGGATTAAAGCCTTTTTGAATGATCGTTCCTTTTTCATCCAGGAGGTATGCAAATGGTAATTTTTCTATATTGTACAGGTCGACAACCGGTGAATCCCAATATTTCAGATCGGATACATGAATGCCTTGTTCACCTCTTTCATCAAGTGATTGCAACCAGGACTCCCTGGTTCTGTCGAGTGAAACCACATAAAACTCAACATTTTTGGCTGCAGATGCACCATATAGTGATTGAAATTCCTTTAATTCGTTTACACTCATCGTTGACCATGAAGCCCAGAAAATAAGCAATGCCCTTTTGCCCCTAAGGGATGATAATTTCACAGTACTGCCTTCGGCATTGGGGAGGATGATGTCAGGGGCCTGTGAACCCTTCTCGAGTTTGAGCACATCCCTGAGCTCAGTAACCTTACGGTTGAGATCAATAACAGCTTCTGAATCAGGATACCTTGCAGCCAGGCTGGAATCAACCTTTTCATATACTGCAAAATCCTTATGATAATCGAAAACAGGTTGGTTGCGTCCCAGTTGCTGGTATAAAGCCATAAGGCCGGCCAATGATTCCGGATTATTGTTGATGAGTTCAAGTGAAAATTTGCGGTGATCTTCAAAAACCCTATCATAGGAACTGTCAATATCCGATTTCTGCGTTAAAAAATCAGGACTTCCTTTTATGGCCTCATAACGGTCGCTTAGTTCAGTGATCTTTTCGAGGGTTCGAATTTGTGCGGTCACCAGTTTTTGAATAAGCCTTGAATCCTTCGATCCTTCAACAAGATAATTGCGGTCAAATTCCTTTGATTTGGTGAGAATCTTGAAATCATCGCCCGGGTGGATAATCAGGTTTATGTAGTTGCGCGGGCTCTGGTATAGCACATAAAAATCAGGCTGATCTGCAAATCCCTTCAGGCTATATATTCCCGATTTGCCGGGCATGGCCGAGTCAACGACAAAGGTATTGTTTATCGTTCTTTTGGCCAGGTATAACATGCTGCTACCACCATCAACCGAAACTTCAACAGTGAAATTTGTGCGGTTTTCTGAACAGGAATAAAAGACAGTCAGCAACAAAAGGTATAAAGGTATGCGCATAAGAAAAAAATGATCTCAAATTTATATTATTCCCTGATATTATTGCAAAATGCAGCAACAAATTAGCCTTTATGCTTGTTGAGTTATGAAATAAAAATCTTAGATTAAAGACTTTACTATCTCAATATTTTTTAATACCTTGTTAGTTTAAATCCTTAATAGAATGGCCTACCTGAAATTTGACAAGACTCAATTAATTAACCTTGAATATTCATTAACGAAAGAGTTTATCAGAAGTAACCGTGCAGGATCATTCAGTTCAAGTACCATTGTTTATTGCAACACCAGAAAATATCACGGCTTACTTGTAGCGCCCGTTGAAAACCTCGACGGTGACCGCCATGTACTATTATCCTCGCTTGATGAAACCATCATTGAAAGAGAGGATGAATTCAATTTGGGAATACACAAGTACCAGGGAGATATTTACAGCCCCCGTGGCCATAAATATGTACGTGATTTCATGGCGGATCCGGTTCCCACTATTGTTTACCGGGTGGGTGGAGTTATCATTGTAAAGGAAGGACTTCTTGTTGAAAAAGAAGAGCAGATACTCCTGAAATATACCATTCGTGAATCCGATGTTCCGATTAAGTTAAGGTTCAGGCCTTTTCTGGCATTTCGAAACATGCACCAGCTAAGTAAAGCCAATTTATATGCCAATACAAAAGCAATAATCATACCCAATGGGGCAAAAATAAGGTTGTATGATGGATATCCGTTTTTGCACATGCAGTTTTCCAAGGATGTGGAATTTGTTCCGGCACCCGACTGGTATTTTGGCATTGAATACAATAAGGAATTGAGAAGGGGATACGATTATAAGGAAGATCTTTTCGTTCCAGGCTATTTTGAACTCAGTGCAAAAAAAGGTGATGTGATTATCTTTTCAGCAGCTACAACAAAAGCCAACCCTGAACAATTAAAAAGAAAATATACTGCTGAACTGTCAAAACGAATCCCGAGGGATAGCTTCAAGAATTGCCTGATTAATTCCGCTCAGCAGTTTTTCATTAAAAAGAATAAAAAGACTGAGATTATTGCCGGATTTCCCTGGTTTGGCAGTTGGGGAAGGGACACTTTTATTGCCCTTCCGGGACTTACGCTGGCACTGGGAGACACAGAAACCTGCAAGGACGTGCTTGACACGCAGGTTGGAAAACTTAAAAATGGCCTGTTCCCCAACATGGGTTCAGAAGACAACCCGGCATTTAATTCTGTTGATGCTCCTTTATGGTTCTTTTGGGCTCTCCAGCAATACACCAGGAAAGTAAAATCATATCATACCATTTGGCGCGATTATGGGAAAGCCATGATTTCCGTTTTGAATGCATACCGTGACGGCACGTCATTTAATATCTGCATGCATGAGAACGGGCTCATTTACGCCGGCGAACCGGGCAAAGCACTTACCTGGATGGATGCTGTTGTTCACGGAAAACCTGTTACCCCGCGCATAGGATTTGCGGTGGAAATAAATGCGCTTTGGTTTAACGCAATAGTTTTTGCACTGGATATGGCAAAAAAAGCCAAAGACGAGGAATTCACCGAAAAATGGAAAGACTTTCCGGCAAAAATTCAGGAATCATTCCTTGCTATGTTCTGGGATCCTAAAAAAGGTTACCTGGCCGATGTAGCGGATTATAAAAATACCGACTGGTCGGTTCGTCCCAACCAGGTTATCGCTGTTTCTATGGAAAATTCCATGCTTTCATCGGAAATTAAAAAAGCCGTGCTGGATGTAATTGAAAGAGACCTTCTCACCCCAAGGGGATTAAGAACACTTTCACCTACCAACGAAAATTACAAAGGCATTTACAAGGGCACGCAGGAGCAACGCGACAAAGCTTACCATCAGGGTACTGTATGGCCGTGGCTGTTGGAACATTTTTGCGAGGGATATATGAATCTGCACAAAGAGAGCGGTCTTGGTTTTCTTGAGCGCTTAATCAATGGGTTTGAACCCGTTATGACTGAATTAGGAATTGGAACCATACCCGAAATTTTTGATGGTGATCCGCCACATCGTGCCAGAGGAGCCATTTCTCAAGCATGGAGTGTTGCTGCCCTCCTGAGAATAATTGAACGGTACGAAACCATGACTCATAAATAAATTATTAAGGATTAAAGTAAACATCGTTAGAACTATGCGTGTATTGATGTTTGGCTGGGAATTTCCGCCACATATATCAGGCGGCCTTGGGACCGCCTGCTACGGGCTTACCAAAGGCTTATATAGTGTAGGCGTTCAGGATATTTTGTTCGTAGTTCCGAAATCATATGGCGACGAAGATACCAGTAAGGTTTCCTTAATTGATGCCGGCGAGGTTGTAGTGAGCGACCGTGTGGTTGATTTTGGTACATTTTTTAAGAAAATGCGGTTTATTGAAGTCGGATCCTCGATAAAGGCTTATTCAACTCCCGAAGAATATGAGATAATATCCGAGGAAGAAAAAGCAAAATCCAGATACCTCGTACAATCAACTTTCTCCGGCAAATTAAGCTTTAGCGGAGGATATGGACAAAACCTGTTCCAGGAAATTGCCAATTATGCTGTTGTTGCCTCCATTATTGCCTATAAAAACAAGTTTGATATCATTCACGCCCACGACTGGCTTACCTATCCGGCCGGAATTGCTGCGAAAATTGTATCGGGCAAACCCCTTGTGGTTCATGTTCATGCTACTGATTTTGACCGCAGCGGCGGAAACGTAAATCCGGGCGTTTATGAAATTGAAAAAGCAGGCATGGAAATGGCCGACAGGGTAATTGCCGTAAGCAACCTTACACGCAACATCATCATTGAAAAATACGGAATCAGCCCCGATAAGGTAGTAACGGTGCACAATGCGGTTGAACCATTAATTGACCGTGAAATTCAGAAAATGAAAAGAAGCATCAATGATAAAATAGTTACCTTCCTTGGCCGGGTTACTCTGCAGAAAGGTCCGGAGTATTTTATCGAAGCAGCCCATCTTGTCCTGCAGCGCATGAAGAACGTAAGGTTTGTAATGGCAGGCAGCGGTGATATGTTAAACCGGATGGTTGGTCGGGTTGCAACCCTTAAGATGGGAGATCGCTTTCATTTTACCGGATTTTTAAAAGGCGACGATGTTCACCATATGTTTTCACTGAGCGATGTATATGTGATGCCGTCGATATCAGAGCCTTTTGGCATATCACCACTCGAGGCAATGCAATCCAATGTACCTGTAATTATTTCGCGCCAGTCAGGGGTTTCAGAAATCCTGCAGCATGCAATTAAAGTCGATTTCTGGGACACACACGCCATGGCCGATGCCATATACGGAATACTGAAATATGAAGGCCTGCCAAACATGTTTAAGAAAAACGCCCGCATAGAAGTTGACAACCTTAAGTGGGAACATGCAGCTGATAAAGTTAAGCAAGTTTATCATTCGTTACTGAATTAATATTGCGATTAAACCAATTGATCATGAGAACCATATGCCTGTACTTTCAAATTCACCAACCTTTCAGGTTGAAGCGTTACCGATTCTTCAACATTGGCAATGATCACTATTATTATGATGATTACCTTAATGAGTCGATCATTACACGCGTTGCTGAACGGAGTTTTTTGCAGGCAAACAAAGTCCTGGGTCAGATAATTAAAGAATTTGGCACACAATTTAAAATAGCTTTTTCTATTTCGGGGATTGCGCTGGATCAATTTGAATTATACACCCCCGAGGTAATTGAAAGTTTTCAGAAACTTGCTAAAACAAAATCGGTTGAATTTCTTGCTGAAACGTATTCTCACTCGCTGGTTGCATTAAAAAACAAGGAGGAGTTTTTCAGGCAGGTTAATGAGCACAGGAATAAAATAAAGAAACTATTCGGACAGGAACCCCGTGTTTTTAGAAATTCCGAACTTGTTTATTCCGATAAAATTGGCGCTGATGTTGCCGAAATGGGATTTACGGCCATGCTTACCGAAGGGGCAAAACACATTTTGGGTTGGAAAAGTCCCAATTACATGTATTGTAATGCCATCAATCCCCGGCTTAAAGTATTGCTCCGCAATTTTCGGATCAGCGATGATATCGCATTTCGCTTTTCTAATACCGGGTGGTCAGAATACCCGCTCACGGCTGATAAATTTGCAGGATGGTTAAAAAAACTCGATAAAAAGGAAGAGACGGTTAATCTGTTTATTGATTATGAAACATTCGGCGAACATCAGTGGATGGAGTCGGGCATATTTGAATTTTTAAAAGCATTACCCAGGGCCATTTATCAAAACACCAACTTTAATTTCAGCACGCCTTCGGAAATTGCAACGCAACTTCTGCCTATTTCCACCATAAGCGTGCCCCACCCTATATCATGGGCCGATGAAGAACGCGACCTAACGGCATGGCTGGGAAATGAATTGCAGGTTGATGCATTCAACAGGCTGTATTCAATAACCGACAAGGTTTTAAAATGCCCTGACGAAAAAATACAAAAAGATTGGAAATACCTGCAATCAAGCGATCATTTTTATTACATGTCAACCAAGTTCTTCACTACCGGTGCAACACAGTCATATTTTAACCCTTACGAAACGCCATACGATGCCTATATCAATTATATGAATGTGCTGAGTGATTTTACCATCAGGGTAAATTCCATGGTGCCGGTTGATACAGGCGAACAGGAAGTGATGGAATTGTCGCAACTGCTTAGTGAGAAAGATGAATTGATTCGCCGGTATGAAGCTGAACTTAAAAGACTGAAATCGTCCAAATCAAAAATCTCTTCTGTAGCAAGAGAATCCAGGGATGCAAAAAGACCGGCCGTAAAAGCTAAAACAAAGGCCATACGCAATACATCGGCAGCCATAAAGAAAGCATCCGAAAAAAAAGCAACACCAAAATCATCGACAAAAAAAACCGTATCGCGAAAACCTACAAAAAAGTAATCGTATTTTCGCTTTTGTATCACACCAACCTTTAGCCATTTAATATATTGTGTATGAGTAAACTATTATTATCTCCGGATTATATTTTTGAAGTAAGCTGGGAAGTATGTAATAAAGTCGGAGGTATTCATACGGTTATTGCAACCAAAGCCCTCACGCTTGTTAATGAACTTCAAAATAACCTAATATTAATCGGACCCGACCTTATTAAGGATGATTCCGATGGCAACCCTGAATTCATCGAAGACCCGCAACTGTTCAGTGCCTGGAAAAAACAGGCAGAATCTGAAGGCCTTTACATAAAAGTCGGAAGGTGGAATATCAATCAGTATCCCATAGCCATTGCACTGAATTTTTCGAATTACTTCCAGGAAAAGGACAAGATATTCTTTGAGTTGTGGGAAAAGTATAAACTGGATTCCCTGCCCGGTCAGTGGGATTATGTGGAGCCCGCATTGTTCGGGTATGCTGCAGGCAAAGTGATAGAAAGCTTTGTGAAGTTTAACCTGAACACCTACGATAGGATTGTGGCTCAATTTCACGAGTGGATGGCCGGAACAGGTATTCTTTACCTTAAAGACAGGCTTCCGCAAGTGGCAACAGTGTTTACCACGCATGCAACCGCAGTGGGCAGGGCGCTGGCCGGCAACAATCGCCCGCTTTACAAGGATCTGAATAGCTATAATGCTGAAGAAGTAGCAAAAGAATTTAACATAATTTCCAAGCAGTCCTGCGAAAAATTATCGGCACAAAACGCTGATGCTTTTACCACGGTGAGTGAAATTACATCGCTCGAATGCAGCCAGTTTCTGCAGAAAGATGTAACCATGGTTACACCTAACGGTTTCGAGGACAGCTTTGTTCCTGCTGCTGCCCAATTTGAAGTAATGAGGCTTGACGGCCGTCAAAAGCTACTGCAGGTTGCTGAAACCATGCTTAATACCAAATATGACGACAATGTGTTTATGGTAGCCACCAGCGGGAGGTATGAATTTAAAAATAAAGGCATTGATTTGTTTATCGATGCATTGGGGCATCTCAACAAATCAGAAGGCCTGACCAAACCTGTGCTTGCTTTTCTTTTTATTCCTGCCAACCACTATGGCCCGCGTAAAGATTTGCTCAGCGGTCAACCCATAATCGATGATACCATTGGCTCGCGATACCTCACCCATAACCTGCATGATGCCGAGTGGGATCCTATACTAAACCGCATTAAAGAGGCAGGGCTTACCAACAGCAATTCCGATAAGGTAAAGGTGTTGTTTGTGCCCTCATACCTCAACGGGAATGACGGAATATTCAATATTCCTTATTATAATCTGTTGATAGGACTCGACCTCACTGTTTTTCCATCCTATTATGAACCCTGGGGTTATACTCCGCTTGAAAGCCTTGCATTCTCTGTCCCCACTGTAACCACCACCCTGGCCGGATTTGGACGATGGATAAACGATATGGTGCCTGAAGCCGAAGAATGCATAGATGTTATACCACGAACGGATGATAATGACCATGAAGTGGTTTATAACATTGTACTGGCCATTACCAATAAATGCAATTTTTCTCCCGAGGCTATGAAAGAAGCGCGTAAAAAGGCTTCTGAAACATCCAAGAAAGTACTATGGAAAACCCTCATCCATTATTACAAGCAAACATACGATTACGCGCTGCAACTGGTAGCTAAACGCATCGACAAATTTGTGAAAATTGAGGAACGCCCTTCGGAAATTATGCCGGAGTATGTTCCTCCTACAGAAATCAAGCCTACCTGGAAGCGGATAATAGTTAAATCGAAATTGCCCGATAAACTCAGTAACCTGGGAAAACTTGCTGAAAACCTTTGGTGGACCTGGGACGATGAAGCACAGGAACTCTTTGAGATGATTGATCCTGAAATCTGGCAGAAGTGTGACCTGAATCCTTCGATATTATTTGAACAGGTAAAATACGGGCAACTTACAGAGCTCAGTCAGAACAGCAGTTATACCGATAAACTGGAAAAGGTATATAAGCGCTTTCTCGACTATATGTCGGCACCTCTTGATGATAAAGGTCCGCGGATAGCTTATTTCAGCATGGAATATGGTTTCCACAACTCGGTAAAAATTTACTCAGGCGGACTTGGAATACTTGCAGGGGACTACCTGAAAGAGGCAAGCGATCAGCGACTGCATCTCACCGGCGTTGGCTTGTTATACCGCTATGGTTATTTTTATCAGATGATCACAACACGCGGAGAACAGCAGGCACATTACGATTTTCAGCATTTCTCCAAATTGCCCTTAAAACCGGTAAGGGATGATAAGGGCAACTTTATTGTTATTTCCGTTGTATTGCCAGGCCGGCAGATGCATGCCCGTATTTGGGAGCTTGCCGTGGGCCGTATAAAGCTATACCTGCTCGACACCGATTTCTCGGACAATATTGAAGAAGACAGGGGCGTTACACACAGCCTGTATGGCGGAAATAATGAAAACAGGCTTAAACAGGAACTTTTACTCGGAATTGGAGGAATAAGGGCGCTTGAAGCCATCGGCGTGAAATCCGATCTATATCACAGCAATGAAGGTCACAGCGCTTTTATCGGACTCGAAAGAATGCGGAGGTATATACACATAGATAACCTGTCGTTCACCGAAGCAAAGGAAATCGTAAGAAGTTCCACATTGTTTACCACCCACACCCCGGTGCCTGCCGGCCATGATGAATTTGATGAAAACCTTCTCCGTCAGTATATCGGGCACTATCCCGACCGGTTAAAGATTTCATGGAATGAATTAATGAGCCTTGGCCGTTCCAACATCAATGCATGGAGTGAAAAGTTCAACATGAGCTTCCTTGCTGCCAAGCTTTCACAGGAAGTTAACGGAGTGAGCATGCTGCACGGAACGGTAACACAGCAAATGTTTTCGAAACTATGGCCGGGGTACTTGCCCGAGGAACTGCACATTAGTTATGTGACCAATGGAATCCATTATGCAACCTGGACCGCCAAAAGCTGGAAAAAGCTGTACAAAGAAACCTTTGGCGAAGGCTTTGAGGATAACTTGTCCGATACCGATTACTGGGAGAAAATTCATGATGTCCAGGATTCAAAAATATGGGAGATTAAGCAAAAACTTCGTTCGCGGCTGATTTCCAATATCAAGGACCGCTATAAGGAAAACTGGGTAAAGCGGCATGAAGATCCGCGCAGGATTGTTGCCATAAACCGTCAACTGTCCGATAAAGCGCTAACCATTTGTTTTGCCCGCCGGTTTGCCACCTATAAAAGGGCACATTTACTCTTCCGCAATACCGAACGACTTGCACAACTTTTGAGCATACCCGACAAGCCTGTTCAGCTTATTTTCGCCGGAAAAGCACACCCACATGACAAGGCCGGCCAGGACTTAATTAAAATGATCATTGACATTTCAAAAAGGCCTGAATTCATTGGAAAAATTGTATTCCTGCAAAATTATGACATCAACCTGGCTAAAACACTTGTTCAGGGAGCTGATATCTGGCTGAATACACCTACACGGCCGTTGGAAGCATCGGGTACCAGCGGAGAAAAAGCAGTGGTGAATGGCACGCTTCATTTTAGTGTACTGGATGGTTGGTGGGTTGAAGGTTATCAGCCCGAGGCAGGTTGGGCATTAACCAACGAAACAACCTATGAAGACACAGGGCTCCAGGACGATCTTGATGCGGAAATAATATATTCGCTGTTGGAACAGGAGATTATTCCTACGTTCTATGAAAGGAATAAAAACGGTGTTCCGGAAAACTGGGTGAGAATAATGAAGAATTCCATCGCGTCCATTGCTCCTCATTTTCTTACCACACGCATGATGCACGACTACAAGAAAAGGTTCTACAATAAGCAGTTTGAACGAAGCGTATCCATGGCAGAAAATGATTTTGACAAAGTAAAACGCCTGTCGTCATGGAAAAAACGCATTAAAAGAGCCTGGAAAAATATTAACATTGTTGAATGCAATGTTTTCAATGATGGTTCGGAAATGTTTGAGATGGATAAGGTTTACAAAGGAACAGTGGTACTGGACTTAAACGAAATTTCCGCTTCTGATATTGGTGTTGAACTTGTTATCACTGAAAATGGGGAGCGGCTGATTTCAAAGCATGATTTTGTACACAATCAATCGATCGTTGATAAAGCCCATTTTTCGGTAACTGTTAGTATTAAACAACCAGGCACGTTTAGTTTTGGCATAAGGATCTACCCTAAAAACGAGAACTTACCACACAGGCAGGATATGAATATAGTTCGATGGATTTGAGGCTGAACTTTCAAAAACAGAAATGATAACCAGGGCCTGGAAAATAAAAGAAAACGGTTATTCTGATGAGGTCCGGCAGCTTTCAGAAAGCCTGTCAGTTGGTTCGGTTATTGCTACACTTCTGGTTCAAAGAGGGATAAATACTTTCGACCAGGCCAGGTCTTTTTTTCGGCCTGATTTAAAAAGCCTTCATGACCCTTTTCTTATGAAGGATATGGATAAAGCAGTCGAGAGACTTGAACTGGCTTTCCGTAACGATGAAAAAATCCTGGTTTATGGCGACTATGATGTGGATGGTACCACCTCGGTGGCCATGATGTTTTCATTTATTCGCAGTCATCATGATAAGGTGGATTATTATATCCCCGACAGGTATGCAGAAGGGTATGGCATTTCATATAAGGGCATTGATTATGCCATTGCACAAGGCGTATCATTAATCATTGCGCTCGATTGCGGCATTAAAGCCATGGATAAAGTCGATTATGCAAAACAACATCACATTGATTTTATCATCTGCGATCACCACACCCCCGGGGATGTTTTGCCGGATGCAGTGGCCGTATTAAATCCTGAAAGAATTGATTCAGGCTATCCCTTTAAATACTTATCGGGTTGTGGTGTAGGGTTTAAATTTTTACAGGGCTATGCCTTACAGAACAACATCAGCTTTGAAACGATCTGTGAATACCTCGATCTTGTGGCAGTGAGCATTGCTTCCGACATAGTTCCGCTGATCGATGAAAACAGGATTCTTGCCTACTATGGCCTGCAGAAACTAAACCAGAACCCAAAGGTGGGCCTCAAAGCAATTATTTGCGTTGCCGGATTGCAGGATAAAACAATAACCCTCGATGACATCGTTTTTAAAATAGGTCCAAGAATTAACGCGGCAGGCAGAATAGAGTCGGGTAAACAGGCAGTTGAACTGCTGGTATCAGAAAAGGCAGATGAAGCTACGCTGCATTGCGAAAAAATAAACTCCCACAACCAAACAAGGAGGAATATTGACAAAACCATTACTGAAGAAGCGCTTCAGGAGATTTCCCGGACTGATAAGTACAAGTATTCAACCGTTCTTTTTAACCCTTCATGGCATAAAGGTGTTGTGGGTATCGTTGCTTCAAGGCTGATTGAAACTTATTTCAGGCCCACCATAATCCTTACGGAATCTAACGGGCATGCAACAGGTTCAGCACGCTCAATTCCCGGATTCAACCTCTATGATGCCATATCGGAATGTTCTGATTTATTGGAAAATTTTGGCGGGCACATGTATGCTGCCGGGATAACGCTTAAGACCGATAATATCCAGAAATTTCGTGATCGTTTTGAAGAGATTGTAAAGAATACGGTATCTCCGGAACTGATGATACCGCAAATCGATATTGATACCGAACTCAACTTTAAGGACATTTCTCCAAAATTGATCAGGATTCTGAAACAGTTTGAACCCTTTGGGCCCGAAAACACGGTTCCGGTTTTCTTTGCCGAAAATGTATCCGATAATGGCTATGCCCGGCTGGTGGGAAGTGATGAGGAACACCTTCAACTCGGCCTTATCCAGGAAGAAAATCCTTTTACTGTTTATCGCGCCATTGCCTTCAACCAGGCTGCTCACCTTCCTAAGATAAAAAAGGGCGCGTCATTTGATATAGCCTATAC
Organism: uncultured Bacteroidales bacterium; assembly: GCA_964646255.1. Classification (GTDB taxonomy): domain Bacteria; phylum Bacteroidota; class Bacteroidia; order Bacteroidales; family UBA10428; genus UBA5072. The sequence continues at coordinate 11,603 of CAZYDI010000031.1, read as the reverse complement.
GCTTGTTGAAAATACTTACAGGGGAAATACCACCGTGCAGCTCAATGTAAAAGACATAAAAATCGGTAAGTAAATTATCCGGTTTTATCAATGTTATGCGACAGGTCTTCAGCTTGTTGTATTTTACCTATATTAATTCGGTGTAAAACATTATTTTTGATGTCGTTTCACACATAGCAATTATGCGTATAGGATTTGATGCAAAACGTGCATTTTACAATAAAAGCGGCTTGGGGAGTTACAGCCGTAATTTAATTGAGGGTATTACGGAAAAATTTCCTGACCATGAGTATTACCTTTACACTCCGGGCATTAATTATGATTTGTTTGAGCCTAAGCATAAGCATTTGATAATAAAAGCACCCGTGAAGCCATTTCACAAGGTATTCAGTTCATACTGGCGTTCTTTCAGCCTTTCGAAGGAATTGTCCGCCGACAACATTGATATTTTCCACGGCCTGAGTCATGAGTTGCCCTACCATTTCCCCAAAAAACAGGTAAAGTCAGTTGTTACCATCCACGACCTTATATTCCTGCGTTTGCCGCACATGTATAAATTTATCGACCGTAGGATTTATGAAAAAAAATTCCGGTATGCATGTGAAATGTCCGATAGGATTATAGCGGTAAGCAGACAAACTGCTGAAGATATCGTGGAGTTTTTCAATATCCCTCCTGAAAAGATTGATGTGGTATACCAGGGATGCAATCCGGTTTTCAACAATGAAGTAACCCTTATCGAGAAAGAAATTCTCCGGATGAAATACCTGCTGCCAAAATCTTTTATATTGTATGTAGGCACCATTGAGGAAAGAAAGAACCTGCTTACCCTAATTAAGGCCATGCATTATGGCAAAATCGATATGCCACTGGTGGTAATAGGAAAACCGACAAAATATCTCAACAAAATTATTGAATACATTGAACGGCACAGCCTCATCAACATTATCTTTTGCGATATTGTATTAAACCAGGACCTTCCCGGAATTTATCAGCTTGCCGACCTTTTTGTTTATCCTTCCATATTTGAAGGCTTCGGAATTCCCATTCTGGAAGCCTTATATTCGAAAGTTCCGGTAATAACCTCCCGGGCAAGTTCAATGACAGAGGTGGGAGGAGAGCATACCATGTATGTTGATCCTACCAATGTTGAAGAAATGGCTGCGGCAATCAAGAAAGTTTTATTTGATGATAGTCTGCAGGAAAAGATGATCATTGAAGGCTTTCGGCATGCCCGAAACTTCGACGGTGAAAAAGTTGCCGGCAATGTAATGCAGGTGTATCAAAAAGTTATTTAAAATGTCGGATGAAGTTAAGAAAGCCGTTGAGGTGATGAAAAAAGGCGGGGTAATACTTTATCCCACCGATACCATATGGGGATTGGGTTGCGATGCCACCAATGAAGATGCGGTAAGAAAAATATATGCCATTAAGCAACGCAAAGATGAAAAGAGCATGCTTGTGCTGCTGGATGACGCAGGCAAGCTTACAAGGTATATAGATACGGTTCCCGACATTGCATGGAATATTTTGGAGGTAAGCGATAAACCCCTGACCATAATTTATCCCGGAGCTCAAAACCTCGCAGGCAGCCTCATTGCAGAAGACGGATCGATAGGCATAAGAATTACCCGGGATGAGTTTTGTTGTAATCTGATTCGCCTGCTCGCCCGCCCTATCGTATCAACATCTGCAAATATAAGTGGAACAGCATGGCCTGCGAATTTTAAGAGCATTCAACCTGCATTGTTAACGCTGGCCGATTATGTGGTTGAATACAGGCAAAATGAAACGTATAAAGGCAAACCTTCAGGAATAATAAAACTAGGTACAGGCGGTGAAGTAAAAGTGATTCGTGAATAGCAATAATTATTGCCATTCTTCTGAAAATTTTTACTTTTGCCTCTCCCCAAAAATTCAGCGATTGAATGCGATCGGAAAAATACTCGTGGTAAGGCTCAGTTCTATTGGCGATATCATTCTTACAACACCGCTGCTCAGGTCATTGAAAAAATCATTCCCCCAGGCACAAATTACCTTTGTCATCAAAAAGCAATATGAGGAACTGCTGTGCGAAAGTCCGTATATTGATGAACTTATTACCTTCAACAGCAAAGAAGGATTTACAGCGCTTAAAAAGATAAAACAAAAACTGAAAGCCGAAAAATTTGATCTTTACCTGGATATTCACAAAAACTGGCGGTCGCGCTATATTCGGTTGGGATTGGGGGCCGGCAGGATTACGTCGTACCACAAACAAATTGTAAAACGAACCCTGCTGATATGGTTTAAAATAAACCTGTATAGGGTGATAAAGCCGGTATATCAGCGCTATTTTGAATCGGCTGAGCCTTTTGGCGTTTCCTATGATGAAACCGGCACGGAGATTCATTTTCATCCCGATAAAGGAAAGAAAGTGATGCAATTGCTTAATGATTCAGGGTACAGGGACAACATGCGCCTTGTGGTTATTTGCCCGAGTGCCACCTACTTTAACAAGCGCTGGAAGGCCGAAGGATTTATTACAACAGCAAAATACCTGGTCGAAAATAAAAACGCCTTTGTTGTAGTTCATGGCGGACCCGAAGATGTTTCACTATGCAATGCTATTGTTGAGGCAACCGGTAAGCAATGCGTTAATATGGCCGGTATGCTAAGCCTTTCCGGTTCTGCTGCGCTGCTTAATAAAGCCGCATTGGTAATTGCGAATGACAGTGGGCTATTACACATGGCACAGTCGCAGAAAGTGCATGTGGTTGGTATTTATGGTGCCACAACAAGGGAATTGGGATATTTTCCCATCGACATCAAGAGTACTGTGGTTGAAACCCATGTTGCATGCAGGCCTTGCACACATAACGGATTAAACCACTGTCCAAAAAAGCACTTCAGGTGCATGAACGATATCACACCTGATATGGTAATAAACGCGGCTTTACAGTATTTAACCTGAAATACGTTTTGCGTATGTCATATATATGGCTGGTTTTATATAATCTTTTTGTTATTCCTCTTATCCATCTGGGATTCTGGATAGGATCGCTTTTTAACGCCAAGATAAGAGAGGGCCTTCGGGCACGAAAGAAGCAGTTTACCTTCCTCCGCACTGCCATCGAAAAAGGAGCTGGCCGCAGGAGAATCCTTTTCCATTGCACATCCGCCGGCGAGTGGCTTCAGGCGCTGCCCATTATTGAGAAAATGAAAGCCCTTAATCCGGACCTCTATATCATGGTTTCATTTTTCTCTCCTTCGGGTTACAAGTTCTCAAAAAATCCTCCCGAAGTTGACCTGAAATTTTACCTCCCGCTTGATTCGCTGCCGTCTGCAATAAAGCTTTTTAATATTCTTAACCCCGAACTTTGGATTATTTCCAAGTTTGATATATGGCCAAATCATGTGATGGTTGCATCGCAAAAGAAGATCCCTATCGTGGTAACCTCAGCAACATTGTCAGAGGATTCAGGAAGGGATAAAGGCGTATCAAAAGGGTTCAACAGGCTTGTTTACAACCGGATCTCGCACATATATCCCATTTCGGCGGATGATATGCGAAGGTACATGGTTATGGTGCCTGACAGGAATAAATATACCATTGCAGGCGATACACGGTATGATCATGTATACAACAGGGGAATAAAGGCGGGTGAAGCCGGGGACATTCCCATTTTCAGGGAAAATGATGGCCTTACCCTGATAGCAGGAAGCACCTGGCCTGCCGATGAAAAACACATTCTTCCGGCTATTTGCAGGTTATGCAAGCAGTTCACAGATTTGCGCGTTATCGTTGTGCCTCATGAACTGCATGAGAATCACCTCCGGGATATTGAAACGGTATTTGAACAGGCCGAAGTAAAAACAGAACGCTTCACTACATTTTCAGGATCGCAGAGGGCAAGTGCGAATGTTGTAATTTTCAATACCATAGGGCTTTTGGCGAGGCTTTATAAGCAAACCGGGATTGCTTATATTGGCGGGAGTTTTGGCAAGGGCATTCACAATGTAATGGAACCCGCCGTTTTTGGGCAACCTGTATTCTTTGGCCCAAACTACCTTAATTCGCACGAAGCGGGAGAACTACTTAAAATTGAAGCCGCCTATAGCATAAATAATGAACAGGAATTTTTTGACAAAGCATCACAGTTAATAAGCGATACCGATTTGCGGGAAGAAATGGGCGAAAAAGCAAAAAACCTTATCATCAGCAATATCGGCGCTACAGATATAATCATTGACTCATTAAATAAACATTATGATCTCTTTTCCTAAATATATTCAAATAGAGACATCCATAGTTTGTAACAGCAATTGCGTTTTTTGTCCCCATAAAGAGATGGACCGTGGCCCCGATTATATGGAGGAGCGCATCTGGAAAAAAATAATCGATGAATCCCGCAACAAGCATGTTGTCTATCGTCCCTTTATGATTAACGAGCCCTTTGTTGATCTGAGGATTCCTGAAGTTCTCCGGTATATAAGGAAAGATAATACCGCAAAGGTTGAATTCAATTCCAATGGTAATTTTCACCCCAGATTCGACATAGCTGCTGCACTCGATGCCGGGATCGACTGGATGCGGTTCAGCATTGACGGCTTTACCGAAGAAACTTTTAAAAAGAGCGGCAGAGGCGGCCAATTCAACAAAATTGTCAGTAATGTCCTCGCTTTTATCGAAGAGCGCAACAGGCAAAAGAGCAATTGCCATATTGAAGTGCGCATGATTGACCTTGATATCACCAGGAATGAACAGGAACAATTTGTTGCTTTCTGGAAACAGCATGCCGATGACGCCACTATTACACCGTTGTATGATTGGCCGTGGAGTGGTCAAACAGATTGTTTCCGTGCACCTTGTCCCAAGATTAAAAACGAGATGTTTTTCATGGTCGACGGCAGGGCTGTGCTTTGCTGCTGGGATGCTTTTGCCCGGGGAGTGATTGGTGATGTCAACAATAATACGGTTGAGGAAATATGGCTGGGTAATCCAAACCAGCAATACAGGAGTATGCTGGATAAAGGTGAACGCGATAAGATTCACCTGTGTTCCCGATGCCATGCATATAAAAAGTACGATTTCTCGAAGTGGGGAGGGTACTAGGAGATCAGGGTAGTTGAAGTTGCAGTAGCAGACCACATTTCATTGACTGCACGACTTTCTGACTGCACAACTGCACGACTGCACGACTCTTCCCGACCAGAAGACCAGAAGACTAGAAGACTATCAGCTTTTCAGCTTTTCAACTTTTCAGCGGTTCAGCCGTTTTGCACCAACATCCGGCTCGTCACTTGTCACCCGTCACTTGTCACTCTTCCCGACTGCACGACTGCATGACTCTTCCCGACCAGTAGACCTGAAGACCTGAAGACCAGAAGACTTAGGACCAGTGCGATGTCCTAAGTTTTCCTTTTATTTGAACAAACCTCCCTCCAAACGACTTACTTATGTAAATCGTTAATCAACAAATCATGGATGTGCTGCTTGCGGCCCGTTATCAAATGGCCGTTTCTTTCATTTTTCATATAGTCTTCGCCTGTATCGGAATGGCCATGCCCTGGCTGATGTTCATAGCAGAATACAAATGGATAAAAACCGGTGATAATGTTTATCTCAAGCTGGCAAAAGCCTGGTCGAAAGGAGTGGCCATATTTTTTGCCGTTGGTGCTGTTTCCGGAACTGTCCTTTCTTTTGAACTGGGATTGTTGTGGCCGGGTTTCATGGAACATGCAGGCCCCATCATCGGAATGCCATTTTCATGGGAAGGCACTGCTTTTTTTCTGGAAGCCATAGCACTGGGCGTTTTCCTATACGGATGGAACCGCATTAATAAGTGGGTACACCTGTTTTCGGGAATGGTAGTGGGAATTGCCGGTGTTATTTCGGGAATATTTGTTGTTTCGGCCAACGCATGGATGAATGCACCTTCCGGCTTCGATTGGATAAACGGAGAGGCCATAAACATTGACCCGTTAAAAGCTATGTTTAACAGGGCCTGGTTTCAACAGGCATTACACATGACCATTGCCGCTTTTGTATCTACCGGTTTCGCTGTAGCCGGCATTCATGCCTGGCTCTTTCTTCGTAACAAAGAACGAATCATTCACGCAAAAGCATTGCAGATAGCATTAACCATAGGTGGAGTGGCGGCCATACTGCAACCCATAAGCGGAGATATCTCTGCTAAAAATGTTGCAGAATATCAGCCTGCCAAATTGGCCGCCATGGAGGGTCTTTTTGAAACAACCACCGGAGCACCCCTGTCCATTGGAGGCATACCCGATACTGCATCGCGCCAAACCAACTATGCCATCAAAATACCAAAATTGCTGAGCTTCTTAGCCCATGGCGATTTTAATGCCGAGGTAACCGGCCTCGATAAGTTTGATAAAGAACTGTGGCCACCGGTAACCATCGTACATATCTTTTTCCAGTTGATGGTATTTATGGGAATGTTAATGGCCTTAACCGGCCTGCTTCATTTTTACTTTTTAATCAGGAAAAAAGAGGCAGTTCAAAAACGTTTATGGTTAAAGTGGCTTTCTTTGCTTACACCGGCCGGATTTATAGCGGTTGAAGCAGGATGGATAGTAACTGAAGTCGGCAGGCAACCATGGATTATTTATGGCATAATGAAAACCAAAGACGCAGTTACACCCATGCCGGGAATACAATATTCATTTTACCTGGTCACGCTTATTTATATCGCTTTATCAGTGATCGTTTTCTGGCTTATGAAAAGACAAATCAATTCATTGCATACTGAAAACTTAACCGGCCATGAGTGAAGCAATCATTACTATCCTTGGGATTTGTTTGTTGTTGTATGTTTTACTGGGGGGCGCCGACTTTGGTGCCGGCATCGTTGAAATTCTTGTTGGGAAAAGGGGAATTGGCACCATATCCAGGGCAATAGCGCCTGTTTGGGAAGCAAACCATATATGGCTCATCATTGCCGTGGTAATTCTTTTCAATGGATTCCCCCGAGCCTATACCGTAATCAGCACCTACCTTCATATACCCTTATTGCTTACCCTCATTGGCATTATCATCAGGGGAACTGCATTTTCATTCAGGTACTACGATGCTGCCGAAGGCATGGTGCATACCTATTATTCCTGGTTTTTCAGGATTTCGAGTTTGCTAACGCCATTCTTTCTGGGAATTGTACTTGGCGCAATAATTATGGGAAAGATACCCGATGGACTTTCCGGTACTTTCTATGACTCGTTTATCAGTCCCTGGCTAAACATATTTTCGGTTTCAACAGGGCTGTTTCTTGTTTTGCTGTTTGCCTGGATTGCCTCCGTTTTTCTGGTTGGCGAATCCACTGAAGATAACCTGAAATTATTTACACGTACCGCTCAGTATTTATTCATCCTTCTGATAATTTCGGGCCTGTCGGTTTTCCTTGCTGCTGAACATGCAGGAGTTAAATTATTCGGCAAGTTCATGCAATCAATGCCAAGTATTATTTGTGTTGTGGCAGCAACCCTCCTGGTTCCGTTGTTATGGTTAAAGATTTTGCGCAGGGATGTATTGTGGATGCGTTTGATAACAGGGATGGTAACAGCCTGTATACTGGTTGGTTGGTTTGCCGTTCAATTCCCGGTTATTATCCACAGGGCCGGAGGTAATCACCTGACTATATGGAACAGCAAAGCACCTGATATAACCATGTACTATTTGCTTTGGGCGCTCATTGTAGGTATACTGGTTATTTTTCCGGCTTTCGCCTATCTTTTTCGAATATTTAAATTCAGGCAAAACACAAATAATGATACCGTTAAACAAAACGCCTGACAATCAACCATTACAAATTCCAATTGTTTTACAATAAAAGAGCATTATGGCAATAAATAAAGTTTGGATAATTGAAGGTTGCATTTCATGCGGTCTGTGTTCGGACATATGTCCCGAAGTTTTTGAACTCGAAGATGTTGCTGTTGTTAAAGAAGGGGCCAATTTTGGTGCATTTGAACCTGAAATCAGGGAATCGGCCGAAAGTTGCCCGGTAGAAGTAATTAAATACGAATAAACATTTACGTATGAATGTATTGTCGAAAGAAGAGGTAAGCGCTTATCTTGAACAACATCTGAAAAACTGGGATTTCAATGGAAAATCTATACAGCGGGAATTTACGTTTAAGGATTTCGGGGAGGCATTCTCTTTCATGACCTCCATAGCGCTTAAGGCAGAGAAACTTGACCATCACCCCGATTGGTCGAATGTTTACAATGTTGTCTCTATAAAACTCAGCACCCATAAGCCTGAGGGAATTACCCAAAAGGATATGGAAATGGCTTCATATATTGACGCCATTTCCAATCGTAACGAGTAACAAGTGCTGTGTCAGATGGCCTCTATTACGCCGCAGGCTATTCGTCCACCTGCATTGCCGGTAGGCTGGGTTGTAAAATCGTCTTCATTTTCATGAATAATAACCGACTTGCCAATTATGGAGTTTTCACCATCCAGGGTCATGGTATGATCAATATATTCAAGGCGGCTGTTACCTGAATCATCGGCTTGCAGGTTTCCCATATCACCGGCATGCCGTTCACCGGCATCCGGAGCACCATGTTGCTTGGCAGCAGGGTTAAAATGACCACCTGCAGAACTGCCATCGGGAGCAGAGCAATCGCCGAACTCATGAATGTGTATGGCGTGCTTTCCCTTTGTAAGGCCTGAGATATCAGCTTCAACCTTAACACCATCGCTTACTTTGGTAAATGTTATGGTTCCGGTAACATTATTGCCCTCTGTAGGATTCATTACACACTGTGCTATTTTTCGCTCCTGAGAGCAGGAAAATGAAAATGCAACGAAAAACAGGGTAATAAAAATTGCTTGTGTTCTCATATTCATGTCAATTGTTAATGTATAGCTTTATAACAACAGGTCAGGACAAAGGTTTACTGATGCCCTTAAACGCTTTATTGGTAAGCGAATCAACAGTATCATGATGATAAATGTAGGTAGGGAGAAATACTTCCTTTACTTTCACTCCGGCACATTTAGCCCTTTCGAACAAGTCAGCATCCGATCCTGCCTCAATATTTCTGAATCCTTTCAACATGTTGACAGTATTCCGCTCTATGAAAAAGCTTCCGCCAATAATACACTGGTCAAGATTGATCATCCTTGTTAAATCGAACCTGTCTGGAACCATGGGGTTTCCAATTACTTTCACCCGTCCGTAAAAAAAGTCAATCAGGGGGTTTTCCTTTATAATAGCCATTCTTGTTTCAAGGTGCAGGGGATGATACTCATCGTCCGAATCGAGGAAGGTGACGAATTCACCTTTGGCCAACGCTATTCCCTTGTTTTTTGCATCGGTCATCCCCATGTGCGGTTGCAAAACATAGCGGAACGAAGAGTACTTTTCAGTGTAGGATTTTACCAACGTAGATGTGGAATCTGTACTTCCGTCATCGACTATAATTGTTTCCCAACTGGTTTCAGATTGCGTCAGTATCGATTTCAATGCTCTTTCTATCAGGTGTGCCCGATTAAAAGTAGCAACGATCACAGAAAAAAATGGATTTTCCATAGCCGGTTGTACCATTAGTTAATATAAACCAGGATCAGATTCAGAACATCAGCGGATCATCTCGGGCGTAACAGCATTTGCCTGGTTGATCGTTCCCGAAACGAAATCATTCATATTTTGTATGGTTGTTTGAGCAATCTGTACGAGGGCGTTTTCAGTGAAATAAGCCTGATGGGCGGTTACAAGCACATTGGGAAACGACATCAGGCGGGCAATTTTATCATCAAGAATGACGATCTCCGATAAATCTTTAAAGAACAATTTTTCCTCCTGTTCATACACATCAATGCCCAGGTAACCCAGAAGTCCTTCCTTTAAAGCATCAATGGCGTCATCGGTATCAACAAGCTTTCCGCGGCTTGTGTTAATTAGCATCACACCCTTTTTCATCTGGCGGAGGGTTTTTTCATTGATCATCTGGTAGGTATCCGGTGTAAGCGGGCAATGCAGCGAAATTATATCGGATTGTTTAAAAACCTCTTCAAGGGATTTGTACACTACCCCTTCAGCTGCCAGTGCCCTGGAAGGATAAAGATCATAGGCGATGATGCTGCAGCCAAATCCTTTCATTATGCCGGCGAAAGTTGCGCCAATTTTCCCTGTTCCTATAACGCCGATGGTTTTACCTGCAATATCAAATCCCACCAGCCGCTCAATTGAAAAATTTCCTTCGCGCACACGATTATAGGCCTTATGCGTTTTCCGGTTCAATGCAAGAATCAAGGCTACCGCATGTTCGGCAACCGCATGGGGTGAATACGCAGGTACCCGAAGTACGGTCATGTTATGGCTGTGTGCGCGTTCGATACTTACGTTATTGAAACCTGCGCACCTTAATACAATCAGCCGTATATTCAATTCAGCCAGGGAGTCAATAACTTCATCGGTAAGCTGATCATTAACAAATACACATACGGCATCAAAACCTTCTGCAAGCCTGACGGCCTTTTGACTCAGGGACGTTTCAAAATATACCAGCTCATGTTCATTTTTTGCGTTGGCACGGTCAAGGTACTCTTTATCATAAGTTTTGGTGGAAAATACGGCTACTTTCATTCGCTTTCGTTGAAATTTTCGGGGTTAAATGGTAAACAAACTGACCCTGCACTATGTTCAGGGTCATCAAAAATTCAAACAACAGGCAATATCACTTTCAGGAATAAATTGCAACTTTGATTAATATAAACGCAAACGAAAGACCATGAAAAAACTGATATGGCTGGGGCCGGTTTTAATTTTGGCATTTCTCTTTATCCGGTGTAAACCCGGGGAAAAAAGTTCAACAGTTACCTTGCTTACCGAAGAAGAAATGGCAGCAGGGTGGAAGCTCTTGTTTGATGGAACTTCCCTTAAAGGCTGGCGGAATTTTGGCAGCGATACGCTTACCGGATGGACCATTGATAGTGGAAACATGCTGGCATTGGGACTGGGCGGAGACCATGCCAACGATATCATTACCCTGGATGAATTTGAAAATTTCGAATTATCCCTTGAATGGAAAACCTCACAAAACGGTAATAGCGGAATTTTTTATTATGCAGTTGAAGACACGGCGGTAGAAGCCATTTATGAAATCGCTCCCGAATACCAGATTATTGATGAAGCAACATGGCAGGGGGATCCGCTAACCGAAGGGCAAAAAGCAGCAGCCTGTTATGATATGTATTATGCGAATGAAAATAAAATATTAATGCCGGTAGGTCAATACAATACATCGAGGATTATTGCAAACAACGGGCATGTACAACACTGGCTGAATGGCGAAATGGTTGTTGAATACCGGTTATGGACACCGGAGTGGGACAGCTTAAAGGCAGTAAGAAAATGGAAGGATTATCCCCTTTATGGTACCGCAAAAAAGGGGCATATTGGTTTGCAGGATCATGGAGAAAAAACATGGTTCAGAAATATTAAAATCAGGAACCTGTAATCGGAGTTGCCGGTGTTAAATAAATATGGGGCTTTCAGCCCCAAACCCCAAGTAACTTTTTTTCTACAGCGGAAAAAAGTTACCAAAAAACGCCGCCGCTGCTGAAAAATTGCTAAAAATCAATTCG
>CAZYDI010000030.1:5646-34920 GCA_964646255.1 uncultured Bacteroidales bacterium | reverse complement strand
ATGCACGAACTTGTTCGTGCCAAATCCAAAACGATCTTATTCTATATAAGAGCCTCCTGTCAGGCCATAGCCTTCGCTATGATCAGCGTTGACCGCTATAATATTGATATGTTCTTATGCAAAGGAAAGAATCTCAACAGCATACACCCTTAACTTTACGGCTATGGGTTGGAAACCAATCCTGGCTTTCAAAAGATGATGAAATTGGCGTTATTCCAGCAAATTATCAATCACTTGCATGAAGGAATTGATCTCGATGGGTTTTGAAAGGTACTTATCGAAATCTTCGGCCGATGCACCGGGATTTTCATTCAGCACAGTTGCTGTTTGCGCTATTACCGGCAAATGCGGACGCATTTCCTTAATAAGCCGGGTTGCTTTGTGGCCATCCATGCCGGGCATTTTAAGGTCCATAATCACCAGGGATATTTCGGGGTAATTCCTTACAAAATCAACCGCCTCGTTTCCGTCTTTCGCATGCAATACCTTGGCCCTTGTCGGGGAAAGCACTTCTTCCAAAAACCGGTAATTGTATATTTCATCCTCAGCTACCAGAATAATATGGTTTTTCCAGTCGTATCCTTCTCCCGGCAATTTAAATTTACCGGGCAATTGTTTGGCGATATCCCCTGCAACGCCGGTGTATGGGATTGTAAAGGTAAAGGTGGATCCTTTTCCGGGCATGGAGCTTACAGATATTTTTCCTCCCAGTTTTTCAACCAGCGCCCGTGATATGGATAATCCCAGGCCATTTCCACCATATGTCCGGCTCATGGTTGTCTCAACCTGCCTGAAAGGCTCAAATATTACTGCCTGGTATTCCGGTTCAATACCTATGCCGGTATCTTTAACATAAAAAATTACCTGGCCCCTGGAAATGCGTGCCGAAAATTCTATTTTGCCTTCATGCGTAAACTTAATGGCATTGCTTATCAGATTTGACAATATCTGCCTGATTCTGCCGGCATCGGTATCGGTTACAATATCCTCGGATGAATTGTTGATGTTAAGAATAAACTCCAGGTTTTTTGCAATGGCTTCCTTTCTAAACTGAATAAACAATTCGTTGAGCAATTTGGAGATGTTGGCGGGCTCTGTTTGAATTCTCAACTGGCCTGCTTCAATCTGCGAAATTTCAAGGATATCGTTGATGATGTTGAGCAATTGCTTTCCGCTTGAATCGATAATGTCGACGAATTCTTCCGTACGTTCCTGTGTCAATTCAGGATTTTTAAGAAAGGATGAAAAGCCCAGTATGGCATTCAGCGGTGTTCGTATTTCATGGCTCATGTTTGCCAGAAATGCCGATTTAAGCCTTTCGGATTCCTCGGCCCTGGTTTTGGAGACCACTAAATCATCGTTCATTCGTTTGATGCGTTCAAGGCTTTCCGTAATTTCTTCATTCAATGCAAGGTATTCCTTATTGAGGGCTTCGTATTCATGATTCTGATTTTTCAGGTTTTGCTGGCTTTCAATGAGTGAAAGCTCCATGTTCTTTCGGTAGGTGATATCGTGCGCAATGGCAACGAGTCCCGTGATATTGCCGTTCACATTCCGCATGGGGATTTTTGATGTGGTATACCAGCGGATATTTCCTGCTGCATCGGTCATTTCTTCTTCGGAATTGATTTGCGGAATTCCCGATTGCAAAACGGCAAGATCAGAGGCATGGCTTCGCTTTCCGTACTCGTCGTTGAATATCTCAAGATCGGTCTTGCCGATTATTTCTGATTCTGAAGTATAGCCTGCAAATTTTACATCGGTTTCATTGGCGATGATTCTGCGGCAATCCATGTCCTTCACATATATAAGGTCGGGTAAATTGTCAATAAGCGTTCGCAGCAACAAGCGTTCAAACCGGATGGCTTCTTCGGCTACTTTTTTCTGCCGCCGGTTTTCAGCATCGCCAAGTTCATGATCAATTGCCGGAACCAGCAATTTCATGTTGCTTTTCATTATATAATCATGTGCGCCTGCTTTCATTGCTGCCACAGCGGTTTCCTCGCCAATAGCGCCCGAAACCAAAATAAAAGGGATGTCTGTACCACTTTCCTTGCATATATCCAACGCATCAATTCCGGTGAATAAAGGCAATGCATAGTCCGAAATAATGCAATCCCACGCCCTTGAATTTAATGCTTCGCGTAATGAATCCGGATTATCCACCCTTTCATAAAATACGTCATACCCTCCATCTTCAATGGCATTAACCTCAAGTATGGCATCCCCTTCATTGTCTTCGATGATTAATAGTTGAATTGGTTTCTTCATCATCTTTTGCTTAAATCATAAAATAAAAGGTAGTTCCCCTACCGGTTTCGCTTTCAACCCATATTTTACCATTGTGTCGTTTTATAATCCGCTGGACAATGGTAAGACCTATTCCAGTGCCTTCGAATTCCGCACTGCTGTGCAATCTCTGAAACGATTTGAACAACCTGTCGGCGTACTGCATATCGAAGCCAACGCCATTATCCTTTATATAGAAAACAACTTGCCCGTTCTTTTTACTTTGTCCAAACTCAATTTTTGACACTTCGCGATTGCCTGAATATTTCCATGCATTGTCAAGCAAATTTTGCAGGGCAATTCTGATAAGGTTTTTATCGGCAATGGCGCGTAAGTTTTTCTGTATAATAATTTCCGATTTTCTGGCCGGGTCGTTTAATTTGAGTTCTGTTATGATGGAATCTGCAATGGCGCTTAAATCAGAAAACTCAGGATTGACCCCGGTGGTGGCCAGCCTTGACAATTTCAACAAATCATCAATGAGTTGGTTCATAGACTGGCTGGCTTTTATAATTCTTGAGAAATGTTCCTTTGACTGCGGATCGATTGCGTCGCCGATATTTTTCAGCAGTATATTGCTGAATCCTTCAATGCTCCTCAAGGGGGCGCGCAAATCATGAGACACAGAGTATGAAAAGGCCTCCATTTCCTTATTGATGGCCCTGAGTTCACTTGTCCTTTCATTGACTTTTTTTTCGAGGATGAGGTTATTTTCGCGTGCATTTTCATAAAGCTTTGCATTGTCAAGCGCCAGCATTGCTATACGGGATATCTCCCTGACAAATTCGAGATCATCCCTATCATAGTGCCTGCCGGGTTCTGTTATACCAAGCATCAGAGCTCCGTATATCTTTTCCCGGGTTGACAATGGTACAAGAAGCGCCGAGCTGATTTTTATTTCCCTGAGCAGGTCCAGGTGTTCAGGCGTAGTTGCGATTTTTTGGAGAAATTCATCGGTAATGTGTTGATGCAAAATAGGCTTGCCTGTACGCAGCACTTCACAAATTCCAAACGATGCATCCGGTAAAGGCGGAAATTTTTCTGCAAGGTCAACTGCAATCCGGTTCTTATCGTCATTGGCATGCAGGATTACCATAAGCCTGGTTCTGCCATCGTCAGACTTTTCGTAAATATTGCACCAATCGGCTACTTCCGGAATGATCGCTTTTGCGAGGTTCCCCAGTACATCGCAAGAGTTGAGGGTGGAGGTCAGAATTTCACCCACCCGCTGCAGGAATTCGAGTTTCATCCGGCCCTTCATCATTTCGTCGCGGATTATTCTTTTTTGTTCTTCCAGTTCTTTCGCCACTGCCGAAGGTGTTTTCATGGCAATGGCAACCGGCATGAATTTGATGATAACGGCAACTGCTACCACCGAAATGATTGCATTGGCTGTTTTAATTGCGGCAACAGCAATAACGCCCGATTGAATGTATTGTAAAGCATCGGCAAAGTAGGTTAAGCCTCCCAAAAAGGTCACTATTGCTGCGATACCGAATATTCCCCGAAAGGGAATATCCCTTTTTTTTCTGATTAAATGCCAGATTGCAAATCCTATGTAGAAATAGGCTGACCAGATAATCAAATCGGTTACAATGTATAGTATATTCAAATCATTAACGTTCTGCATAATAATCAGTATTTTAATACCACTGATTGGTTAGCAGTCAATAGGTTTTATCTCATTAAGTCCGGGTATCCGGAAGAGGTAAAACCACGATAGGGATACTTTGTTTAAATCAGGCTTTTTCTGCCTCTGCGATAAGGTATTCGGTGAGATTTACCTTATGATCGAGTTTGAGTTTCGACCGCAGGCGGTACCGGCCGATTTCAACAGCCCGGCCTGAGATATTCAGCAGATGTGCAATTTCCTTTGTGCTGAAATTCATCCTCAGGTAGGAGCATAACCTAAGGTCATTTGGCGTGAGGTTGGGGCATTTTTCTTTAAGGCGCCTGAAAAATCCTTCATGCGAGAGTTTAAGGTTGGTCATAGCCGATTTCCATTCCTCGGTTTGCGAATCAAGGCCTTCTCGAATGATTCGCTCCATTTCCCTGATAAACTTTACCGGATACTTTGATGATTCTTCTTTAACGGCATCCACTTGTGTCTTTAATTCCTGCAATATCTCTGTTTTACGGATGAGGTAGCGCATCGTAAGCATCAACTCATAGCTTTTGAAATCGAGTTCGTTTTCGAGTTTGGTTTTGCGTACTTCATATTCGATAAGCTGACGGTGCCTGTTAAGTTCAATCCTGAAGATTTTAATGCCCAGCAGTGCCATTGCTATGGCGAATACAATGTAACAGCCTATGGCAACATAACTCAGGTACCATGGCCTTTTTATGGTAAATACTGCTTCTTGGATGAAAGTTCCGGTGGGAGTTTTTACCTGCAAATGATACGTGCCGAATTTCAGATGAAATAAGTCCACATGATCGAGCAGGGTGTGGTGCCACACCTCATCCAGTTCCTTTATTCTGTAAAATACGCTGTTTTCACTCTTTCCATACGCTGCTGCATTGGCAAAATAGGCCGTAAGATTATTCATGCTGTTTGAGACCGAAGCTTTCCGCTTTTCACCCGGTATCAGAACGTGGCTTCCTTTTTTCCCTGTGAAAACCATGCGGACAATTACAGGCTTATCGTCCTGTTCACTTTCATGAATGCTGGCAATGTCAAACAGGGTGAACGCGCGCCGGGTAGGGATAAGCAGCGTTTTACGATCAAGTGCAATGATTTGCTGCTCATGTCCGGGCAGATCAATGAATTTTTGCAACAATTCGTGGATTTTAACCACTTCGAAAGATTTGGATATATCAAAAAGGGCTATTTTATTCCCGAGTATGAACCAGTAGCTGTTTTTTTCATGATGAAAAATCCGGCTTGCCTTTTTATATTCACCCAAACCTTCACTAAGCGATTCAATGACAAAAAAAGAATTCTTTTCGCTGTCATAGGAATAAATATTCATGCCATTCATGAACACTACCCGGTTATTGATGGCTGCGGTACTCAGGTTTCCCTGCGGTTCATCAACGGCATCAAAATATTGGCTGTTTATTACAGAATCCGCATTTTCACTTAATTCAAGCCTGTAGATCCCTTTGTGTGGATGAACCACCCATATATATCCAAGGTAATCTATTTCGAGGTAGCGTGCCGGCTCGTTGAAACCTTCAATCCGGTTTCTGAACTTCCAATTTCCGTTTGCATCTTTTGCAAAGCATACAAGTCCGGTGTAAGTGCCCTGAAGAAGAAATTCATGATATCCTGCAAAAGTCCATCCGCCTGTTACATCGGATACTTTCGCGGCATTTCTTCCGTCTACCAGCAAGGTTCCGTCATTATGTCCGCAAAACAGCCTGTCGCCATATTCAAAGAGTTTCCACACCTGCCCCTGTGTTCCAGGTATGAGGGCCAGGTCTTTAAAGTCATACCCTATTGAAGTCCTGGTAATATCGGAGACAAACAGACCATGGTTGGTGCCAAGATAGAGCAGGTTCTTATACATGTACACCGTATAAATAGTGCCGAGGGAGCCATTCCTGTCCTTAAACGGTTTATATGGAGAATTAAGTCCCAGGTGGTTGACGCCTTCATCCAGGCCCGCCCAGATATCGCCGCTTTTATCCAGGAAGAGCGATAAAACGGTGTTGTTGTTTAACCCGTTTGCATAATTGTATACCTGGATGATATTACCGTTGTTATTGCTGAAAACCAACCCGCCGAGAATGGTGCCGAATGCATATAACGAATCATTTACAACTAGTCCGGCATTGCATGTAAAATGCTTTAAATACCTGCTAACGTCATTTTCCCAGGGTAGGAATGCCTTGTTCTTATACCGGTAAATACCGTCATTTGCAGTACATATAAGGTATTCTTCCTGAGGCAGTGTTAATATGCTTAATATTTCCCGCGTGGAAAACACGGCGCTGCCGCCGATGAAGTCAAACTTTCCGCCGTCGAAGAAAAAAAGGCCTTTTCCGAGCACCTGCACCATGAAATGATTATTGGTTTTAAACATGAAAAGCATGTTGCCGGGTGCCTTTATTGGCTTTACCGAATTGCTGTCAAAAGTATAAATGGTAGTGAACGACTGGAAATAAACCACACCGTTTGATTCTATTATGTTCCATATTTCATCATTTTTTGGTATGGTTATCTCCCCTGTTAGTGATGTGTAACGAAGTCCTCCCTCATTATCGCGTATCCAATAGCCAAAGTCTTCAAACGATCCGGTGAAAATTCTACCGTCGTTGCCTGTATAAACCGATCGTAACCCTTGTGTGAAGGGCATCCTGAATAACCTGGTACTTAAACCATTGTATTCAACAAGGCCTTTTGAATTTGCAAAATACATAAAGCCCGACACAGGATCCTGGCTAATTTCCCAGTTTTGGTTATCTACCGGGATATTATCGGTAATGGGACTTTGAATTAAATCAGGCCGGATATTAGGCTGTGCTTTGAGAATAAGCGGAAATACAATGAAAAGGCATACGGTTGCATATGCCTGCATGAATTTATGGCCATGTTTCCCGGGCATGAGGCAGGGTGTTATCCCGATAAAATTACTAAAAAATTCAGTCTTTTACCTTAAAGCCCAGTCGGGATAAACCAGATCGAATTTCGGGGGCTTCCATGAAAAGGTTCCATAGCAATGCAGTGCGGTGGTTTTCTATCATAACTGCAATAGGGCCCTGATCGATTGCCAGGTATTGCTGCGGATACCAGTTTTTTGCCACACTAAATCCGTCATAAAAACCATATTTCCCAAAAATGCGGTCTCCCTGTACATAATAGAAATATTTCAGTGCCTTCATGGATTCTTCGGGCGTGTATGGGAAAGATCCCAGCGCTGCCGAAGGTGTAATAACACCAAGGTCGGTTTTTTCGCCAGGTGCATGTGCTGCATATCCCGAGGGCGAATAACCTGCCGTAAGGCCCCAGCATGAATCACTGTATTCGGGGTACTTTAAGGGATTCAGACTGCACCATTGGTAGTTGATGAGGGTTTGGTTCCTGTTAAGTTCCCAGTAGTCGGCATACCTGTCGCTTATTTTTGAAGGATTCAGGCCCATATAGGAGTAATGCGCCCAAAATAACGGACCACCGTACTCTTCGGCATAATTGTGCTTTAAAATAAGCGGAATTCCATAGGTTACCTGCTCAGAGACCATTTCTCCGCCGCGTGCCCAGCCCTGGTGATAAGTCTGCGGATCAACGGGATATGTGGGTGAAGATGCACCGAGGACATAGGTAATAAGACATTCATTGTACCCTTCGATAGGGAAATTCATTTCCCAGCCATAGGTAGGCGACCAATGCCAATAAATAACCTTTTCCCTGCCATTTTTGGTAAACCAGTTCCAGTCAACTGCTTTCCATAGTTGATCTATTTGGTTTGCCAAAAACTTTTCGGCATCATTGCCATTTTTGAAATATTCCCTGACGGTGATCAAACCTTGCATGAGATAAGCTGTTTCCACTATATCAGCTCCGTTGTCTTTTGTGCTGAACGGTTTCACTTTGCCTGTTTCGCCATTCAGCCAATGTGGATAAGCACCATGAAACCGGTCGGCTTTTTCAAGGAAATCAACAATTTTCTTTAGCCTGTTAAAGCCATCCTCCCTGCTGATAAATCCCCTTTCAATACCGGCAATTAAAGCCATAACGCCAAAGCCGGTTCCTCCGGTAGTTACAATGTGCATGTCATTCTGCGGATAGTTGCCGTCAACATGATACCTTTCCCTGGCCATACCTGAACTGGGTTCCGCACCGTCCCAAAAATACTGAAATGTGCGGTAGGTGGTAAGTGTCAGTAATGAGTCGTCGGAAATCTGTAATATACCCTGTTTTTGAACACCCGGTTTTGATTGGAATCTGCATCCACCCGGGATTAATGAGGATATAATCAATACCAGAAAGAATATTCGGTTTTTCATTTCAGTAAGTGAATCCAAGTTTGGTTAAACCATCGGTAATTTCTTTGTTCGACATGAACAGGTTCCACAGCAGGGCCGACCTGAAATTTTCAATCATACACACTATCGGGCCCTGGTCAATGGCCAGGTATGATGATGCAAACCATTTGTCACCAAGGCTGAATGCATCATAGAAACCATATTCACCCCATAGTTTGTCACCCAGGACATAATAAAAGAATTCAAGCGCAGCCATGCTTTCATCGCTCGTGTAAGGGATAGACGAAATAGCTGCGGTGGGGGCGATAACACCCGCATCATTGGAAGGAGAACTGGCATTATACCCCGAAGGGACATCGCTTGCGGTAAGTCCCCAACATTCAGGTCCGTATCCGGCGTATCCGCGTGGATTGGCTATGCAATAAGCCCGGTTAATCCGGGTATGTGCTGTATTTTGTTCCCAGTAATTGGCATACTCATCGCTCAGGTTTCGGGGGTCTAGTCCCAGGAATGAATAATGCGCAAAGAACAGGGGTCCCCCGTATTCCGGTCCCAGCGGCAATGGTATGCCGTAATAGGTGTTTCCGTTCAGCATAGGAAAGCTGCCATTCCTTGCCCATCCTTCATCATATACCTCCCTGGTTATGGAATGGGTGGGTGAAGCGGCAGCAAGTACATACACGATAAGCGCTTCATTCCAGCCTGAAACCGCCATATTCATGCGCCATCCATGGTTAGGCGACCAATGCCAGAACAGTTTATTCTGGCTGTTTTGATACCAGTCCCATTCTACATTTTCCCAAAGCTTTTGTATTGAATCACGAAGATTTGTCTCAGCAGGGGAGTTACCTATGAAATACTCCCTGGCTGTAAGCAAACCCTGCAAGAGCAAAGCAGTTTCAACCAAATCGCCGCCATCGTCGTATGTGCTGAAAGGAAATGCTTTGCCCGTGGATCCATTGAGCCAGTGTGGGAAAGCGCCATGGAATTTTTCGGTTTCCGGGTCAAGCAAAAATTCAACCATGGTTTTTACCCGTCCGAAGCCTTCACTTCGTGTAATAAAACCCCTGTGAATGCCCGTGATGATTGCCATAACGCCAAAACCGCTACCCCCGGTAGTGACAATATCACCTCCTCCAAGGCGGTCCCTGCTTAAACCTGAAACCGGATGTGCGTATTCCCAGAAGTAGTCGAAAGTTTTCCGCTGAACCAGGGTAAGCAGGGAGTCCTGCGAAATGACCGGAAATTTTGGCGTACGGTCAATGCCTGTGCTAAAAGTAAAGGAATAGGCAGTGAAAAAGGTGCCGCCTAAGTTTTGCCCTGTTTCAATATAAATCCTGTATGTGGAAAATGCTTCGAGCTCCACGGTAATTGTTATGTTCAGGTATTGTTTGTTTTGATCAAACCAATAAAGGTAATCATCGCCTACGCCGCCTGTTATTGTAAGCTTATCCTGGTTGAAAAGGGTGGTGTCAACCGGTTGGTGGAACTTCATCCGGATGGTTACATCGTTTAATTCAATATCGTGCAGGGCTGCATTATTGGCCACAGGAATTTGATTAATATAAAGTGAATCAATGGTGATTTCTCCAATGACATCAATGTCTTTGTCCTTTTTGCAGGAAAAGATCACCAGCAGGGATGACAATATGAAAAAGGGGATTTTCATGGAATCAATCTGTAAGAGGTATTATTTACCATAATGCCGCTCCTACGGAGCTTGAACGGGACGCAAATGTATTGGTGTTTCTACCATAATGCCGCTCCTACGGAGCTTGTGCGGGACGCAACTGTATTGGTGTTTCTGCCATAATGCCGCTCCTCCGGAGCTTGAACGGGACGCAACTGTATTGTGTTTCTGCCATAATGCCGCTCCGGAGCTTTAAGGTCCGCAGGAACGAAATTATGACAGAAATGGTATCAGACGGTTCATCACAGCTCCATGGGAGCGACATCAGGGTAGTCAGTAAACAACCATTTACGGATTCAACTGGGTTACCTCAGCTTCAAAGAGCGATTCCACTTCGGCAGCAGAAAGGCCTTTGTCGTATATCCTGAGTTCGTCCATTTTTCCGGTAAAATAGCCCATCCATTCATCTGTACTGTTGCCCAGGATTTTCTGCATCCATCCGCCGATCGAAAACTGGGTGGCATTGCTGAATACCAGGTCGCCAAGCGCCGGCCGCGGATCTACATCATCGCCTGCTGCCCAACGATCGGTGATTCCTTCATTTAAATCGAGGGGGTCGCCATTTACATATACCATGTACTTTGAGGTTGCATTGTCATAAGCAAATACCACATGGAACCACATGTTTTCAATGAATTTTTCGTTGGGAAATCCCACAAACTGGTTAGCCCAAACAGCCCCTTCTTTATGGAACACTATTTTAATGTTCAATGAATCCACTTCATCAAGCATGCGGTCCTGGGTAAGGCAAAGATTGCCCCATACAGGGTCAGTGGTTCCGCTTATTTGCAGGATGCCCGGAACAGGAGCTACGCCATCGATAGCAGGGGTTCCATAAAACCACATGGCAATGGAAAATGCCTGGAGGTCTCTTAAAGCATGCCCTGCCGGCAGGTTATAAAGAAAATAGGCATTGTTGGCACCCTGGTATGCTTTACCCCTTCTGCCATCAACAAAAGTCACATTCGGGGATTCGGTTGGTGTAAGGTCATCAATTGCATCAACACCATCATCTTCAAAAGCGAAATACGCTACCAGATTGGATGTTGCAATCGTACCGGGATCTATTTTCCCATCATTATCGTCATCGTCATCCTTTGAACATGATGAAATGACCATCATTCCACTGAGGAGTAGCGTTCCGAACAATACTCCAAAAAAGCCAAATTTGTTTTTCATAGTCGATAAAAGTTTGATTAAACATTTCTTTAATTATTGTATCCGGCATTTTGAACAAGGTTGCTGTTGAGCTGTATCTGTGATAAGGGAATGGGAAATACCTCGTTCTTGCCGGCTATAAATCCCTTACCCGCAAGTGCCGCAGCTGCTTTTCCTGTTCTTACCAGGTCGAAAAACCTGTCTTCTTCAAGGGCTAATTCAGCCCTTCGTTCATCATGAATGTCATTAAGCGTCACTCCGGATAATTCATCAAGACCTGCTCTTTCCCTAACCAGATTCACGGCATCGCCGGCCGTTAATCCATTTTCGGCAGGAAATGTAGCTCCGGCAACAAGGGCCTCAGCATACATTAACAGCACGTCGGAATAACGCAATACCCGCACGTTATGTTCAAAACCATAACCATTGAAATTCCATATATTGTAATCCGATGGGGTATATACCTTTCCGTTATACACAGGGTTGGTGCATATAGCCCTGATACTGTCACCCTCGGGAGTCAGCGTTCCCCGGTATAAAAGGGTTGTTGCCGGCCGTATGGTCTCGTTCCTGCCTTCATAAAAACTGATCAGGTTTGCGCTTGGCGTACAAAATCCCCAGCCTTGCATATTCCCCGGCGAGTTACCACGGGGTCCCTGTACATAAGCATATTCTACATAGGTTATATCACCAATGGTCCTCCCCAGTGTGGAACTCTGAATTTCGAAAAGCGATTCATTGCTGTTTTCGCCATCTACGCTAAACACCTCCCTGAAATCCTCAAGCAATTCAAACTGGTTCGACAAAATTATCCTGTCGGATAATGAAACCACCGAATCCCATTCCTGCTGGTAAAAATGAACCTTTGCTTTTAATCCCATGGCGGTATACCTGGTAATTCTTCCGGCCCATTCCTTCGAATACCGCTCAGGGAGAACCTGAATTGCCTCTTCAAGGTCTTTCTCAATAAAATCGTAAACTTCGCCGGGGGATGATTGCAGCACTTCTCCAAGTTGTTCAGCAGTGAGCAGCGTATCGATGAGCGGAATATTGCCAAACAACCGCTCCAGGTTAAAATAGGCATAGGCACGAATGGCTTTGGCTTCACCCTGGCATTGCATGGCATATGCCCTGTCGTCTTCGAGCAAAAGATTTTGCCCGAAAAGGGGCATTTGGTGAATGGCATAATTGGCCGCACTCACGATATCATAATAAGCAACCCATAAATCCCTTATCAATCCGTTTGTTGGCGTATAACCAAAATTGTCCAGCTCAAGCATGGGAGGATTGTCTTCGGGTGTACTTCCTTTATCGGCATTATCGGAGGTTATTTCAAAGGCACCGATGTAGGGGAATGAATGGGCGCTGTTATTGCGTAAACTGGCGTAAGCCGCGCTGATGGGCAAAAAAATATTCTCAGATTTGCTGTAATCTAAACCTGAAGTGGGTATTGTGCCTTCCGGCCGGGTATCCAGGAAATCCTCACACGAAATAAGCAGGATGATAACGATACACGCACTGGTTATCTTAGTTATTGATTTCATTTCGTCTTACTTTTTCAGGTTAAAAATTAGCCTTTAAACCAAGGGAATACACTGCCTGCAAAGGGTGTACAGAGTTGTCAACGCCACTGGCAATGGGACTGCCTCCCACTTCGGGACTGAAACCTTTATAACTGAAGAGGGTTAGTGGTCGTTGTGCCGAAATATATATCCTCAGGCGGGGAATGAAACCTATTTTGTCGGTGGTGTATCCTGCCTGTATGTTTTGTATCCTGATGAAGGATCCGTTTTCAACGAAAAAGTCATTGGCTTGTTGGATGAAAGAATAATTATAGGCAGCTGCCGATGGATATTTGTCTGACCGGTTGCTTTCGGTCCATCGGTTGTCGTAGAAGTCTTCATCATAATTTCCGTCGGCAAAAACATCCCTGTTCATGCGCTTTGCATTCAGTATTTTGTTGCCCAGCTGGCCGTACAGCGAAATATTCAGGTCAAAGGACCGGTAGGTGAATGAGGCATCTATTCCTGAGGTGAGCCAGGGAATCGGACTTCCGAGATAAACTTTATCCTCTTCATTAATTCTCTCATCATTGTTCTGGTCCTTATACCTGAAAAATCCGGCATTCTTTATAGCCTGGTCAACAGGATCGAGCAGCGCTTCAGACTCACTCGCATAAACACCGGCAATTTCGAACCCGTAAAATGATCCAATGGGATGGCCTTCAGCAGTGCGTGTTGTGAAGTTACCCCTCACCGACGCACCCGGTATATTGTTCCTGCCTTTCAATTCCAGCACTTCATTTTTAAGGAGGGTGGCATTGAAACCTAAATTCATGCCTATTCCGTTAGCCATTTCCTTGCGCCAGGACAGGCTAAACTCTATGCCCTCATTTAGCACTTTGCCATTGTTCCGGAGTTGCTCAACCTCGCCACCTCCGGTAGGGATGGGGGAGAAAAAAATCACATCGTGGGTAACCCTCCTGAACAAATCCAGTTCTCCCGAAACATTGCCCCCGGTAAGTGTGAAATCAAAACCAACATCAAACTCGTTTACTACTTCCCAATCCATGGAATAGGGAATCACTGTCTGGGCACCTATTCCGTCAACCAGCCTGTCGCCGAAAATCGCTGAAGCCCCTGCTCCTGTTTGGCCCAACACCAGGTTGGAGTTTGCTGGTACATTTGAATTTCCGAGCAGTCCCCAGCTGGCCCTTATTTTTAAATAGGAAAAAATACGCTGGTTCTCCATGAATGCTTCCCGGCTGATATTCCATCCCAGTCCTACTGAAGGAAAATAGCCCCATTTCTTTTGGAATTTCTGGCTTCCGTCGGCCCTGAAAGTAAGTGTTGCCAGGTATTTGTCTGCATAGTTGAGTGTTCCCCTGGTAAAGAAGGATAAGCTGTTGTGACGTTCAGCACGGTCATCCGAATCACGGTCTTTATATGATCCGGTTGAAAGGTATTTCGACTGTTCATCGATTCCGGGAACATCCTTCGCATAACCTTCGAGATCATCCAGCCGCTCAATGCGGGTGGACTGGCCAACCATTATTGAATAGTAAAGCTTTCCCTCATTATCATTCCAGGTTATCGTGTTGTCGAGAATTTGTTTCGAGGTATTGCCAAAAACCTTGTTCAGGTATGATTGCCTTACACCCTGGGAACCCCCAACGTTGAATGCCGGCGTATAATTTCTTGACATACGGTTGGTATGGTCCTGGTTATATGAAATTCTCAACGTTAGTTTATCGGTTACCGGTTTTATTTCGATATATCCGTTAAATACAACCTTGTTTGTTTTTTCATAATTGTCGTAGTAATGGGCAGCCGCAACCGGGTTACCATACTGGTTGCCAAAACCATAATTTTGCGGGGCATCAAATAATAAGGGATAGGCCTGTGTGTTTTCGTCATTAAAGGGTGCATACACCGGAGGGTTAACGTAAGCCCCAAAAAAAGCATTCTCGTTGGGCAGGTGGCGAAAATAATTGGAGATTATTGTGTTCAGGCCAATCTTTATGTAGTTGTTCACCTCCTGATCAAGTCTGCCCCTTACATTATAGCGGTTATAATCGTTATCTGAATCCATGATCCCTTCCTGGTAAAGATAGCTTCCGCCAAAGGAATAGGAAGTCTTCTTATCGCCTCCCGAAATGTCGATGCTGTGCCCGGTCATTGGCGCGGTTCTTACCAATTCCTGATACCAGTCGGTGCTTGCGGGATAGTTTTCTGCATTTTTTGGCACATATCCTGATATGTCGGCATTGGCTTCATTGAGCAGTTCCACGTACTGATCACGCGTGGCCATTTTTAAAATGTTTACCGGAACCTGCAAGCCGTAATATCCTTCATAGCTGATCGACGGCTTTTCGGAAAAGCCCTTTTTGGTGGTCACCAGTATAACACCATTGGCTGCCCTTACACCATAAATGGCAGCAGCTGAAGCATCTTTCAAAACCGTGATGTCTTCAATATCCCCGGCACCCAAAAAGTCTATATTATCGGTAAACACCCCATCCACCACATATAGTGGATTTGCATAGTCACCTATCGATCCTACGCCCCTGATTTTTACATTTGCACTACTGCCCGGAACCCCGCTATTGATAATTTGCAATCCGGGAACTTTTCCCTGCAAGGCTTGCATGGCGTTGGAGGTTGCCTGCCTTGAAAGTTCCTCTGCTTTAATGGTTACAACAGGCGCAGTGAGGTCTTTAACACGCTGGGTACCGTAGCCTACTACCACAACTTCATCCATCATGGTGGTTTCGGTTAAAAGCGTAACGTTTATTTCTGTTTGATTGCCAACAGGTATCTGCTGTGTGGTCATGCCAACCATGGAAAAAACCAGCGTATCGGTTGGTTGTGTGTTCAAAAGATAGTTACCGTCATTATCGGTGATGGTTCCCCGGAGCGTATTTTTTATCTGAATGGTAACACCCGGTAGAGAAAGGTTTTGGTCATCTGTTACATGTCCTTTTATTTGCACCTGCCCGAGCAATTGAGGGCAAATGGCAAGTAAAAACAAAAGAAAAACAGGCTGTTTCATAGGTATGGGCATTTGATAATAAAGTTAGACAGGTGGGATGACTACTTAACAATTATAACGGTTCTTTGCCTTTCACATGTACAGAATATTGCCCTGAGAGGAACTGCGTATTACCTCAACAGCATTTCGTATGTGATTAATTATGAGATATATGCCGGGTATGAATTTTCCGGACCGGTAAATGAAGGAGGTGATGGTTATTTTACCATTTGCGTCGAAGCAGGTTCAACATGAATGTTGATTTCGATATTCGTGATACGGCTTTCTATATCTTTTTCGATTTCATCACAAATGGCGTGTACTTCTTTTAATGACAGCTCTTCAGGCAATTCAAGATGCATGTCGGCAAACCTGAAATGCCCTGCTTTTCTTGTTCTCAGCTTGTGAAAGGACAGGTTTCTTTTCTGCATTTCTTCCCTGATAATCTGATTCTCCTGTTCCGACAGCGATCCGTCCAGTAACGGTAAATACGCATTGCGCAGCAGATGAAAAGATTCTTTCAGGATCAACAGGGCAACAATGATTGCAATGATGGGATCAAGAAAAATCCAGTTGGTGATACTGATTAAAATCAAACCAATGGCAACACCGGCTGAGGTTAATACGTCGGTTTTCAGGTGAAGGGCGTCGGCTTCGAGGGCTATGGAATCGGTTTTTTTTGCCACACGGTACAGTTTTCTCGACACAAAGAAATTCACCACGGCAGAAATGATCATTACAATACTGCCAATTTCCAGCTTTTCAACCGGTGCCGGGGTAATGATCTTATGAACGGCCTCATAAATGATCCACCCTGCGGCAACAAAAATAAGCAGTGCTTCCAGCACACCCGAAACATTTTCAAATTTGCCATGCCCATAAGGATGCTCCTCATCAGGCGGGGTATCAGACATTTTAACAGAGAAGAAGGCAATAACAGCGGCCACAAGATCCATTCCCGAATGGATGGCTTCTGAAATTATACTGACCGAGCCGCTGATCATGCCGGCAATTAATTTCAGGACGATCAGGCTGGTGTTGGAGATTATGGAAAGCCGGGCCGTTTTTACTTTTTCGGTGGGCATAAATAAATAAGGTAGCACACAAATTTACAGGAAATAATCAAAGATTCTTAAATTTGGTAAACATTAAGGCCTTTTCGGGTAAGAAAGGACACTTTCAATTTAACACTAAATACGTCATCATGAAACAAGCATTTGTTGCAGCATTTCTTTTTATTATGCCTGTGGCTTACACCCAGGACGTTATCACCAACATTCAGGGTCGTGAAACATTTACCCTCAACGGGAAGTGGAATTACATCATCGATCCCTATGAAAACGGTTATTACGATTACCGGTATGAGCCATTCGACAAGAATCCCAATCCAACAGGAGGGTATTTTCTCGATGCCAAGCCGGCCAATAAATCAGCCCTCGTGGAATATGATTTTGACAAATCGGGTGTCCTCACCGTTCCAAAGGATTGGAATTCGCAGGCAGATGAACTGCTGTATTATGAAGGATCAGTATGGTACAGGAAATTGTTTGAGTTTTCAAAGCGCAGCCCTTCCAGCCGCATATACCTGCATTTTGGGGCCGTGAATTACGAGGCCGATGTGTATTTGAACGGGAAAAAGCTGGGCAAGCATATTGGCGGCTTTACTCCTTTCAGTTACGAAATTACCGATATTTTGCGCAGCGGCAGCAATTCAGTGGTGGTGAAAGTAGACAACAAAAGAAGAAGAGACGGAGTTCCCACACTGAATACCGATTGGTGGAATTATGGCGGCATCACGCGCGATGTAAATATTGTTGAAGTGCCCGAAACCTATATTGCGGATTATTTTATCCAGTTGGCCAAAGGCAATGCCAACCTTATTTCAGGATATATTCAACTTAACGGGCCAAAAAAGGCGCAGGCAGTAAAAATTGAAATACCCGAACTGAAAGTTTCGCAGGTTTTTACAACCGATGCGTCAGGACTGGCAAAAATTGAATTGCCGGTGAAAAAATTGCAGTATTGGTCACCTGAGATGCCAAAGCTTTACCAGGTAAACATTGTTGGTGAAACCGATAACGTTACCGAGAAAATTGGTTTCCGTACAATCGAAACAAGGGGTACCGATATTCTCCTCAATGGAAAGTCCGTGTTTTTAAGGGGCATCTGCATACATGAAGAAAATCCCATGCGCGGTGGCCGTGCTTATTCGGTTGAGGATGCCCGGTTGTTGCTGGGTTGGGCAAAGGAATTGGGATGCAATTATGTAAGGCTGGCGCATTATCCGCATAGTGAAAACATGGCCAGGGTTGCCGATGAAATGGGACTGATGGTATGGGAGGAAAATCCGGTGTACTGGACTATTCTCTGGGATAATCCGGCTACCTTCCAGAATGCGCAGAACCAGCTTACAGAGCTAATTTCGCGCGACAAAAACAGGGCTTCGGTTGTTATTTGGTCAATGGCCAATGAAACCCCCGTTAGCGAAGCCCGCACTGAATTCCTGAAAAAGCTGGTTAGCCATGCCAGGGGAATGGACAATACAAGGCTCATTTCGGCAGCCCTTGAAGTTCACCGCAATCCTGCCAATCCCAATGACCGTATTGTTGAAGATCCTTTTGCCGAATACACCGATATTGTAAACTACAACCAATATGTAGGATGGTATGATGGATTGCCACCCGACTGCGACCGCATAAACTGGATAATAAAATACAATAAGCCGGTGATGATCAGTGAATTTGGAGCAGGCGCTTTACAGGGCCTGCACGGTGACGCGCTGACACGTTGGACGGAGGAATACCAGGAGGATTTATACCGCCGTACTATAAATATGCTTTCAAAAATTCCGCAGTTCAGGGGATTTTCACCCTGGATATTGTGCGACTTCAGGTCGCCGCGGCGGCCATTGCCCGGCATACAGGATGGCTGGAACCGTAAGGGACTGATTGGTGAAAATGGTACAAAAAAGAAGGCATTTTTTGTATTGAAGGAATTTTATAAAGAAAAGGAAAAGGAGTATAATAAGTAGACTGCCGGTCGAAGGGTTGTCTTCTGGTCTTCTGGTCTTCTGGTCTAAAAGAGTCGTGCAGTTGTCTAGTCGTGCAGTCAGGAAGTCATTCAGTCCTGCAATCGAGTCTGCTGGTCTTCTGGCCTGCTAAGTCCTGGTCTTCTAAGTCAATACAGGAAAACTGTCTGATCCTGGATATGTCCCTCGCTGGCCTTGCTCTGCCGAGGCGGCAACGAGAAGGTGCAACGGGTGTAGGGTGTCATTAAATTAGCGTAGTCAGGCTTCGGCTCCGCTCAGCCTGACAGGTCATTTTTCAACTGGAAATTGCAGGTTTGGAGCAAACTTTTGAAGGATAAATTTGTTTGTAAAAAACAATAAAAAAAGGACAATGCCTGTAAAAGCTCCAAAACCTGTGCCGGAAGGAATGAGCACAGTAACACCGCAATTGTTGTTTAACGGAAATTGCCTCGAAGCAATTGAGTTTTATAAAAAAGCTTTTGGCGCCTTTGCTGTCGGAACTGTTGCCCATCTCCCGGGAAGCACTTCAGTATTGCATGCCATGATAAGAATTGGTGACACCAACATCATGATGTCGGATGCCACTGAGAGTGAGGACCCCGATTTTGAGCACAATCACATAAACGCCTCCATGTTTATGTACGTTGAAAATTGCGATGCAGTCTTTTATCAGGCCGTTAAAGCGGGATGCCGGGTGATTCATGAAATGGAAGATACCTACTGGGGCGACCGCATGGGCAGCGTGAAAGATCCCTTTGGACACATCTGGGGCATTGCATCCTATCACTGGATTCTTTCACCTGACGAAATCACCAGGGGACAGGAAGAATGGATGAAGTCCTGTCAATAAAAGGTTTCTGAGGGCTCACGGAAATAATTCCTTATTTTTTTTTCTGACATTTTATTTTTTTTGACCAGCAGTTAATCAAAATCCGGAATATTGTTTTAACTTGCCGTTAACGTACACGAAGAATTGTCAGGTTGAAAAAGAAAAGTCAGGAGCACAGGGTAACCATCAAGGACATTGCCGCTTTGGCCAATGTATCCATTGGTACTGTAGACAGGGTGCTTCATAACCGCGGAGAGGTTAACCAGGAAACCCACGAACGCGTTATGGCCTTTGTTGAAGAACTGGGGTATACCCCAAACCTGCTGGCAAAATCGCTTGCCCTTAAAAAACACTTTACCATTGCTGTGCTGATTCCCGATGCCGGCAACAATAACCTGTACTGGAAAAAACCCATCGAAGGATTTACCAATGCAGCATCCGAATTAAGCGATTTCAATACCAAAATTGAAATTTTCAATTTTGATCCCATTGATGAATCATCGTTCAGGAGCGCATTTCATCGCATGATTGCGGGGAAACCGAGTGGAATAATTATGGCCCCCAATTTTCATGACGCTGCACTTTCCCTGATACCGGTTTGCCGTGAGCGCAATATTCCCTTAATGTTCATTGACAACAATCTCGACGATGGACATGGCCTTGCTTATTTCGGACAGGATGCGCACCAAAGCGGCATTGTCGCTGCTAAACTGATGCATTATGGAATACCGCCAAAGTCGAAAGTATTAATCCTTAACCTGGCGGGAAAAAAGGCCATAACCCGTCACATGCAGCGAAGGGAGAAAGGATTTACGAGTTATTTCAGGGATGAAGTTCCGGAATTGAAAATTATAACGGAATCGGTTGCTATTAACCTTTCCGATGCCAGCGAACCTGCTGCAACCCTTAAACGCCTGCTCAGGGAACAACATCCCGCAGGAATTTTTGTTACCAACTCGCGTGTGCATAAAGTAGCCTCGTTTTTCAAAAAACATAAAAAGGATAAGCTAATCCTTGTTGGTTATGACCTCCTTGATGATAACACGGACTACCTTAAGAACGGGATCATTGATTTTCTTATTTGTCAGCGTCCTGAAGATCAGGGGTATCGTTCTGCCATGGCTATGTTTAACTACCTGCTTAACGAAAAGCTGACCGGGAAAATTAATTACAGTCCCATCGACATTGTCCTTAAAGAGAACATTGACCACTATAAAAATATTAATCGGTAAAAAGTATGAAAAATCTGAATTTCTCTGATCTCAATAACAAAACATGTGTTATTACCGGAGGCGCCGGCGTCATCGGAAAGGCAATATGCGAAGCAATTGCAGGAGCAGGCATAAAAACCGCCATTATTGACCTCAACCTTGAAGCCGCTGAAAAGATGGCCGCTGAACTTACGGCAAAGTACGGAACTCAATGCATAGGTGTTAAGGCCAATGTGCTGGACAAAGAATCGCTTGTAAAAGCTAAGGAAGATGTAGAAGCCCGGCTGGGCAGTGTCGATTTTCTTATTAACGGAGCGGGAGGTAATTCACCCAATGCTACCACCAAGGTGGAACAGATAAGCAAGCCAGGTGATTTTGAGCAATCAGAAACATTCTTTGGACTTGATTTGAGCGGGTTCGACAAGGTATTTGCACTGAACTTTTCAGGAACCTTGCTGCCTACCATGGTTTTTGTTCCCGACATGATAAAAAGAGGCACTGGTGTTATTCTCAATATATCATCGATGAATTCCTTCAGGCCACTTACCAAAATCCCTGCCTATTCAGCCGCCAAAGCCTCGATAAATAATTTTACGCAATGGCTCTCTGTTCATCTTGCAAAAACAGGAGTAAGGGTGAATGCCATAGCACCGGGATTTTTCCTTACCAACCAGAACCGGTTTTTACTGGTAGATGAAAAAACGGGCAAACCTACGCCAAGGGGAGAGAAAATTATTGCCAATACGCCTGTGGGTAAGTATGGCAATCCTGAAGATATGCAGGGTGCTGTGCTCTTTTTGCTATCTGAATTGTCATCCTTTATAACAGGTGTGGTTTTACCTGTTGACGGAGGATACAGTGCTTTTGGAGGAGTTTAGGATAGAAACAGTATAATATATTAATGATATGATTTACTACCAGAAAGGATCAAAGGACACCGTTCTTTCAAAGGACGATATGTGGAAAGGATTGGTGGCTGCATTGGATAAGCTGGGCGTACGCAAAAAAGTGCTGGTAGTTCCGCCCGATTTTACACGCTTCCACTCCCATGCAGGTGAGCTTACTACATTGGTTTACCAATATTATAAAGAGAACCTTAAAGACATACTTCCCGCCCTGGGTACGCATTCACCCATGACCGGATCACAGCTTTCAACCATGTTTCCCGGTGTTCCCGCTGAATTGTTCAGGGTGCACGACTGGCGTAACGATGTGGTTACCGTAGGCAGGGTGCCGGGGGAGTATGTGGCAGACATCACAGGAAATGCACTTGATTATGAATGGCCTGCGCAATTAAACAAACTGGTTTACGCCGGAGGGCACGACCTCATACTCTCCATTGGCCAGGTTGTTCCCCACGAAGTAATAGGCATGGCCAATTATAACAAAAACCTGTTTGTTGGCACCGGAGGCGCTGAGGGCATCAACAAAAGCCATTTTGTAGGGGCCGTATACGGCATGGAAAAATTAATGGGAAAGGCCGATAATCCTGTCCGGCGATTGCTTAATTATGCATCGGAACATTTTATCAAAGACCATCCCGTTGTATATGTTCATACCGTGGTAGGCCGCGACGATGCCGGCAAACTGGTGGTAAGGGGATTGTATATCGGTGATGACCAGGAGGTATTCACCAGGGCTGCAGCGCTTTCGCTCGAGGTTAATTTCACCTTGCTGGAAAAGCCTGTAAAAAAGGTTGTTGTATACCTCGATCCGTCAGAGTTTAAAAGCACCTGGCTGGGCAATAAAAGCATTTACCGCACCCGCATGGTAATTGCCGATGGCGGCGACCTGATTGTACTTGCACCAGGTGTAAAGGAATTCGGTGAAGATGCGGAAATAGACAGGCTTATTAGAAAGTATGGTTATTTTGGCACACCGGAAACGCTGCGAAAACTCAGGGAAAATCCTGAGCTGGGTAATAACCTGAGTGCTGCGGCTCACCTTATACACGGCAGTTCCGAAGGCCGGTTCAACATAACCTATTGCCCTGGATTTTTATCGAAACAGGAAATTGAATCGGTGAATTTCCGGTATGCACCGCTTGATGAAATGAGTGAAAAATATGCCCCGGGTGTATTGAAGGACGGATTTAACATGGTTGACGGAGAAGAGATTTATTATATCTCCAATCCTGCCATAGGATTGTGGGCCTGCCGGGAACGATTGCAATAAGAAACCTCAAAATTGATAATTTCTTAAAACCTTAATTATGACAAACGTTACACAGACAATCAGCAAGTTTCGGTGGACAATTTGCGGATTATTGTTTTTTGCTACAACCATTAATTACCTGGACCGGCAAGTACTATCCCTAACCTGGGATGAGTTTATCAAGCCCGAATTCCATTGGGATGAATCGCACTATGGTACCATAACTTCCTTCTTTTCAATATTCTATGCTATCTGTATGCTGTTCGCGGGCAGGTTTGTGGAATGGATGGGAACAAAAAAGGGTTTCTTATGGGCTATTGGCGTGTGGAGCATAGGTGCATGCCTTCACGCTGTTTGTGGACTGATAACTGAGTCCGTGGTTGGTTTGAAGAGTGCTGCTGAATTAGCTGCCGCAACCGGAGATGTTGCCGTATTAATAGCAACTGTAAGCATGTGGTGTTTTCTGATTGCTCGTGGTATTCTGGCGCTTGGTGAAGCAGGTAATTTCCCTGCTGCAATAAAAACTACAGCAGAATATTTCCCCAAAAAAGACCGTGCTTATGCGACATCCATCTTCAACGCAGGTGCATCCATAGGTGCCCTGTTCGCTCCGATTTCAATTCCCCCACTTGCCAAACATTTTGGCTGGGAAATGGCTTTTGTTATCATCGGCGTTTTAGGTTTTATCTGGATGGGATTCTGGGTTTTCCTGTACGATAAGCCTGCGGAAAGTAAGCGGGTAAACGCTCTTGAGCTTGAGTATATAGAACAGGACAAAACCATTGAAACTGAACAAGCAAGCAAGAAAAGCGATGAGCCGAAAATTCCGTTCTTAAAATGTTTCTCATATAATCAAACTTGGGCATTTGCATTTGGGAAATTTATGACCGATGGTGTATGGTGGTTCTTTTTGTTCTGGACCCCATCTTATTTAAACACCCAATTTGGCATTAAAACATCTGAAGGATTAGGAATGGCCTTAATTTTTACACTGTATGCCATTGTCACTGTTCTCTCAATTTTCGGGGGTAAATTGCCCACCATCTTTATTAACAGGAGCGGACAAAATCCTTATGCTGCCAGGATGAAAGCCATGCTTATATTTGCATTTTTTCCGTTGGCTGTTCTGTTTGCACAACCTCTGGGAATGAAGTTTGCTTATTTGGGTAAAGAGGCCGCTTGGATTCCAGTTTTGCTAATCTCTCTCGGATGTGCTGCCCACCAAGCCTGGAGTGCCAATTTGTTTTCAACCATTGGCGATATGTTTCCTAAGGGAGCCATTGCCACTATTACAGGTATTGGAGGAATGGCAGGGGGTATTGGTTCGATGATTCTTCAAAAAGGAGCCGGCAACCTATTTGTATTTGCGGGCGAAACCAATATGACTTTCTTTGGTTTTGAGGGCAAGCCTGCAGGATACTTTATTGTTTTTTGTATATGTGCAGTTGCCTACCTGATTGGCTGGACAGTGATGAAACTTTTGGTCCCGAGAATGAAAATTATTACAGCGATTTAAAATGAAAAAATTCCTTGATGCGCATTTCCTGCTGGAAACAAAGACGGCTGAACTTTTGTATCATCAGCATGCGGCAAAAATGCCGATCATAGATTATCATTGCCATCTTTCGCCTAAACAAATTGCCGAAAACAGGAACTTTGACAACATAACACAACCCTGGCTCTACGGCGATCATTATAAATGGCGGGCAATGCGCACCAATGGCGTTGATGAGCGCTATTGTTCGGGAAATGCACCGGACAGGGAGAAGTTTGACAAATGGGCGGAAACGGTTCCCTATACTATGCGGAATCCGCTGTATCATTGGACTCACCTCGAGCTGCAACGCTATTTTAATATTTTTGATCTTCTTAGCCCGGAAACCGCTGATTCAATTTATGAACGGTCGGGCGCATTGCTAAAACAGAGCGATTATTCACCGGTAGGGCTCATCATGAAAATGAATGTGGAAATTGTTTGTACCACCGACGATCCGGTTGACTCGCTGGAGTTCCATCAGATAATCCGCGAAAAACATAAGGGTATTAAGGTTATTCCGGCCTGGCGTCCCGATAAAGTGCTTAGCGTTGATCAGCCCCCGGCATTCAATGACTATGTGAAAGCTTTATCGGCTGCTTCGGGAATGGAGATAAAAACCTTTGCAAACCTGCTTGAGGCACTCGACAAAAGGCATGCCTACTTTCACGACGCAGGATGCCGGTTATCCGATCACGGTCTCGAGGTTTTTTATGCCGATGATTATACCCAATCACAGCTGGAATCCATCTTCAATTCGGTACAGAGCGGTAAAAGCATCACTGCAGAAGAAATAAGCAGATTCCGTTCAGCCTTGCTTCATGAGATGGCTGTAATGGATCATAAGCGCGGATGGGTACAGCAATTTCATATCGGCGCCCTGAGGAACAACAATTCCAGGATGCTGAGAACCTATGGCGCTGATGGAGGCTTTGATTCCATCGGCGATTTCAGGTATGCGGCTGCAATGTCAAAATTCCTTGACCGGCTCGATGCAGAAAACAAGCTGGCAAAAACAATCCTGTATAACCTCAATCCTGCCGATAACGAAATTATGGCCACCATGCTGGGAAATTTCCAGGACTCCAAAACGCCCGGAAAGATACAGTGGGGATCGGGATGGTGGTTTCTTGACCAGAAAGACGGAATGGAAAAACAAATCAATGCCTTATCAAACCTTGGATTGCTAAGCAGGTTTATTGGAATGCTTACCGATTCACGAAGTTTATTGTCGTATCCCCGCCATGAGTATTTCAGACGGGTGTTATGCAATTTGATCGGCAGGGATGTGGAAAAGGGTGAACTGCCCAATGAACCAGCCTGGCTTGGAAAAATGGTAGAAGATATTTGCTACCACAATGCAAAGAATTATTTTCCATTCATATAAGCGTACCGGTTTTTTTCTGAATTAAAATCTTTATCCTATGCATTCATCAAGAAGACAATTTATCAGGAATGCTTCCATACTGGCAGCAGCCACTGCCATTCCGTTTGAAGCATTCAGCAGATCGGGATCCGTCACCGGGGCTAACGATAAAATGCATGTCGCTCTCATTGGTGCAAATGGAATGGGCTTTGCCAACCTGTTATCATTCCTTAAGAATCCTGAAATCTCCTGTGTTGCCATGTGCGATGTTGACGCCAACGTTCTTAACAGGCGCACAAAAGAGTTAACCGATAAAGGTTTTTCTGCACCGCAGCATTATTCCGATTACCGTAAAATGCTCGAAAGAAAAGACATTGATGTCATTATTATCGGAACACCCGACCATTGGCATTGCCTTCAGTTTGTCGATTCACTTGCGGCAGGAAAACATGTTTATGTGGAAAAACCACTATCAAACACTATTGCCGAAATAAACATCATGCAAAAGGCAGTGGCTAAATATGGAAAAATGGTACAGGTTGGCCAATGGCAAAGAAGTCAGCCTCATTTTGTTGATGCCGTTAATTTCCTGCACACAGGGAAATTGGGGAGAATCCGAACCTGCAAGGCATGGTCATTTGTCGATTGGAAAGGGCCGGTTCCTAAAGTACCCGATAGTCCCGTGCCTGAAGGGGTGAACTACGATGAGTGGCTTGGACCTGCTCCCAAAAGACCCTTCAACAAAAACAGGTTTCATTTTACCTGGCGTTGGTATTGGGAATATGCCGGTGGATTGATGACCGATTGGGGAGTGCACCTTATTGATTACATACTTTACGGAACAGGCAAATCGATTCCGATTTCAGTTATGGCGTCGGGTGGAAAATTCGCCTATCCCGATGATGACATGGTTACGCCCGACACCATGACTGCCGTTTACGACTTCAAAGACTTCCTGATGATTTGGGAGCATACCATCGGCATTGGACTGGGCAATTGGAGGCGGCCTCATGGAATGGCCTATGTTGGCGAAAATGGTACGCTGGTTCTCGATCGCAATGGCTGGGAAGTAGTGCCCGAAAAGGACCGGATAGAGGCAGTTCCATTGCAAAAGAACGTTGGCGTGGGATTGGACCTTCATGTGCGCAATTTTATTGACTGCATGAAAAACAGCACGCCGGAAAAACTGAATGCCGGTATTGATGTTGGGCGAAACGTCGCACTGGTAGCCCAAATGGGAAATATTGCCTACCGGACCGGGGCTAAAGTGTATTGGGACAATGATAAGCAAACCTTCGCCAGTGCCGAAGCCAATGCATTGATCACACCTGAATATTACAATGGATATAAACTACCACAAATTTAACAACATGCAAATAGAAAAGTACTCGTTTGGAACAGGAGACCGCTTCGGAAGAGAGGGTAAAGCCCAGCTCGAAGCCATTATGGAAATGAATAAACTGGGTGTTCCGGTTGTTCCCGTGTGGAATAAGTCGAACAGGGAACATTCCATCATCGGTTCAGTACCCCAGGATGTTAAGGACGAAGCGCTGAAAGCAGTCGAGGCCTGCCAGTATAAAGGCAGTTTCTATATTGATGCTGACCATATAAACCTTGATACCGTAGATCGCTTTATTGCAAGCAGCAACTTCTTCACCATAGATGTGGCGCATTTTATCGGGATGAAGGCGGAGGACAATGAAGTAAAGGATTTTACAGGAAGGTATCAGAAATACACAGGCAGCATGCGCATCCCGGGCATTGATAAGGAACTCAGTGTTAACAGTGCATTTTTAACAGGCCTTGCTGAGAATTATCTTGTTGCTTTGCATGCTGTAAAGAAGATATATGAACGAATTGCCCAGTTAAAAGGCGATGACAAATTTGTGGCCGAGGTTTCGGTGGATGAGGCCGAAATTGTGCAGGGTCCGCTGGAACTGTTCTTTATTCTTGCCGAACTGCAACACCTGGGTGTACGGGTGCAGACCATAGCACCGAAATTTTCAGGACTTTTTGCCAAGGGAGTGGATTATATAGGGGATGTTAATGGCTTTGCCTCCGAATTTGAACAGGATGTTGCTGTACTGAAACATGCGGTGAATGAACTTGGCATGCCTGCCAATCTTAAGTTAAGCGTACACAGTGGCAGTGATAAGTTTTCCATTTATCCGGCCATAAAAAAGGCAATCCGTAAATTTGATGCGGGCATCCATGTTAAAACAGCGGGAACCAACTGGCTTGAAGAGGTTATCGGATTGGCAGAAGCCGGTGCTGACGGGCTGGAAATTGCCAAAGAAGTTTATGCGCGTTCAATAGAACGGTATGATGAGCTTGCCGGGCCGTATGCAACGGTTTTGCACATCGACAGGGCTAAGCTGCCACCGGTAAATGAAGTTTTACAGTGGAACAGCAGCAGGTTCAGCGATGCTCTCACCCATAACCAGCAATGTGCCGGTTATGATGCGAATTTCAGGCAACTTATCCATGTAGGCTATAAGATTGCGGCAGAAATGGGACAGCGTTACCATGATGTACTGATAAGGTACCGCAGTATTGTGGAATCGAAAGTTAAAAACAACCTGCTCGATCGCCACCTGAAGCCATTGTTTCTGGATTGAGGGACGCGGCGTGCAGCCCGGTCATTGGTAGCCCTGATTCCTACAGGGCGTGGCAATCTGCTGGCTTTGACGGGTTTGTAGCCCGGTCATTACGAGGAGGCGGGAGCCGACGAAGCAATCTGCCAGCACAAGTAGGACATTTTCATCACTTCCACTTCTTCCTGTTGTGGCAGATTACTTCGCTTCGCTACCAATGACGCTGTGTGTAGCCAGTCATTGCGAGCCCTGGTTCCTACAGGGCGTGGCAATCTGCTGGCTTGACAGGCAGGACATATCTAAATTTCAAATCCTGATATTTCAAAGTACAAATCTTTCCATTCCGGATTAAGGGAGTT
Organism: uncultured Bacteroidales bacterium; assembly: GCA_964646255.1. Classification (GTDB taxonomy): domain Bacteria; phylum Bacteroidota; class Bacteroidia; order Bacteroidales; family UBA10428; genus UBA5072. The sequence continues at coordinate 6,250 of CAZYDI010000030.1, read as the reverse complement.
TATTAAATTAGTTTTGTTTTGTCTTGATCCCGACTTTATCTGTTTTTCTCTTTCTATGGCCCTTTCAATGCTATTAAAAGTTTCATAGTATATAAGTTTGGTGACATTGTACTTTTTGGTAAATCCCCCATGTGTATGATCTTTATGTTCCTGTACCCTTTTAACCAAATCACTTGTGACACCTGTGTAAAGTACTGTATTGTTTTTATTTGACAGAATATAGATATATCCTATAGTTACCATGTTGTATTGGTTTAATTTTGGACTTCTTCCTGTTTCAACAGATTACTTCGCTTCGCTCGTAATGACGCTGTGTGTAGCCAGTCATTGCGAGCCCTGATTCCTACAGGGCGTGGCAATCTGCTGGCTTTGACGGGTTTGTAGCCCGGTCATTACGAGGAGGCGGGAGCCGACGAAGCAATCTGCCAGCACAAGTAGGACATTTTCATCACTTCCACTTCTTCCTGTTGTGGCAGATTACTTCGCTTCGCTAGTAATGAAGCCTCGTTCCACCGATTACTTCGCTTTGCTACTACAATGCTTTCATTTACCCCAGAAACTCCTGCGGAACCGCTTTCAGTCTTTCAATATCCTGTATTTTTTC
>CAZYDI010000030.1:0-5546 GCA_964646255.1 uncultured Bacteroidales bacterium | reverse complement strand
CAATATCCTGTATTTTTTCCTTTATATTAAAGCCTGAGGCGCAATTCACCCGGCAAACATCACATGTATCACACAGCGACGTATTGTTTGCCATTTCGACGGTTTGTTTCGCATGATGCATATTGCGGTAACCATAAGCATACATATAACCGCGCATAGCCGTTGGTATATCAATATTATTGGGGCACTGGCCGTCACATTCCCGGCACTGAAGACAATACATTCCCTGGTTTTGCAAGGATGCCAGTTTAAGATCTTTCAATTCATCTTCAGTCATTAGCGGTTGCTGAGCTAAATCGACGTTTTTCTGCAGTTCCTCAAATGAAGTCATCCCCGACATGATGGTATGGATGTTTTCATTTTTAAGTACCCACTTTATTGCAGCTGTTGAATTGATGGGTTGTGTTCGTGCACTGTCCCAGAAACCACCGGCCATGCTTTTCATCGCAATGATTCCCAATCCGGCTTTTGCACCGTAGGCAATGGCATTTTCCACCGGCTCGGCGCGCTGTAACCTGAAATTGTAAGCGGTCATTACCAGGTCGTATACCTTTGTATCGGCAGCTGCTATAATGGCTTCATCAATAAAACTGTGCGTGGCAATCCCCAGGAACCTGGCCTTGCCCGATTTTTTAAAATCTTCCATAACCCTTAACAGCGGTTCAAAAAACACCGATTCTCTTTTGGCAACAAAGGGCAGGAACAGTATGTCAAGATAATCTACGCGCAAACGCTTCATTCCGGCTTCGATCTCTTCTTTAAAAGCTACTCCTGCGTTGGGATCCGTAAATATTCCGTTCTGATGGTCGGTGCCTTTTGGCATTGCACTGGTAGCCACCATATAGGAATCCCGCGGAAAATCTTTTAAAGTTTCTCCCAGCATCGTTTCGTTATTGCCGTTGCGGTAATAGCTTGATGTTCCAAAGAGTTTAACGCCATTGGCAAGCGCCGCTTTAATGAGGGCAGGATTATCCGAATCGCCGGTTCCCATACTCAACACGGGTATATGGATACCGGTTTTCCCCAACGTTCTTTTCGGCAGTTCAACATAGGGATTCATTAAAAGTGAGGAAGATTTCAGGGTGCCTGGTACAATGGCGGCACCGGTAAGGCCGATAAGACTTTTTTTCAGAAAATTTCTGCGATGGTTGGTTTTCATGTGATGGTTTTTGGTGAAAGATTATTAGTCGGGGATTGTTTAATTTACCCGGTAATAATACTAAACAAAACTGAAATGCAATGTTAATAAAGCGTTAACAATGGCATCAACACTTCTTGTATTTCTTAGCCCATTCCATCACCTGTTTGCATGTAGCGGTGATTTCGGCATATTCGCCCTTGTCGATGAGCGTTTTCTTAATCAATTGCGAGCCCATGCCTACACATGCAGCTCCTGCATTAAACCATGCACTCAGGCTTTCTTCCGTTGGTTCAACACCGCCTGTGGGCATAATATAGCTCCAGGGCATCGGTCCTTTAACCGATTTAATAAATTCAGGTCCGCCCACCTGGCTGCCGGGGAATATTTTTACTATTTCTGCACCCAGTTCCTCCGCACGGGATATTTCTGATACCGAGCCGCAGCCCGGCGCCCACAAAATCTTTCGCCGGTTGCAAACCTTTCCCATATCTTCATTCAGAACCGGTGAAACAATGAATCCTGCTCCCATTTGAATGTACATGGATGCTGTACCTGCATCCATAATGGAACCGGCTCCCATTATCATTTCGGGGAGCTCCTGTGCAGCAAATTTAGCAAGGTCGCGAAACACCTCATGCGCAAAATCGCCACGGTTGGTAAATTCAAAAACACGGATTCCTCCTTCGTAACATGACCTGGCAACCTGAATACAAATGTTCAGATCTTTATGATAAAATACCGGTATAATACCCGTTTCAAGCATTTTTCCGGCCACCTGCAATCGTGTGAATTTCGACATATGATTAAGGATTTACATTACATGAATTCTATCTGGATACCCTTCCTGATGCGTCACCCGACATCAGTTTTTCAACTTCATCAACCGAAACAAGGTTAAAATCACCCGGAATGGTATGTTTAAGGCATGATGCGGCAACAGCAAAGTTTAGGGCTTTCTGGTCATCGTCCCTGTAAGTAAGGAGGCCATAAATAAGACCGCCCATAAAAGAATCGCCCCCGCCCACGCGGTCAACAATATGCGTAATATCATATACAGGGGCATGCAAGAGTGATTTTCCGTTCCACAGCACTCCACTCCAGGTATTGTGATTGGCATTCAGTGAGCCCCGCAAGGTGACGATAATTTTTTTTGCGCGCGGAAACTTTTGCGACAATTGCCTGCACACCGATTCATATGCTGCAGCTTCTACATGGCCTTGCGTAATATTGCCGGTATCCGGCTTTATACCAAAAACCTTTTCCGCATCTTCTTCATTGCCTAAAATAACATCGCATCCGGCAACCAGTTCAGGCATAATTTCAGATGCTTTTTTCCCATATTTCCAGAGGTTTTTCCGGTAATTCAGGTCGGTTGATACAGTGATTCCCTTTGCGTTGGCAGCCTTTATTGCCTCCAGGCAAACCCTGGCGGTACCGGCTGAGATTGCGGGGGTTATACCTGTCCAGTGAAACCAGGTAACGCCTTCGAAAGCCTTGTCCCAGTTCACCATGCCGGGTTCAATGGTAGAAATCGATGAAAATACCCTGTCGTATATAACCTTACTGGCCCTTGCCACTGCGCCGGTTTCGAGATAATAAATTCCTATTCTGTCGCCGCCCATAACAATGCTACCGGTTCCAACGCCGAAACGTTTAAGCTCCATAAGGCAAGCCCGGGCGATGTCATTATCCGGCAAGCGGGTGATAAAATCAACGGGAATCCCGAAATTGGCAAGTGATACAGCAACATTTGCCTCGCCGCCGCCAAACTGAATGTCAAATTGCCTTGCTTGTATAAACCGCTGAAATCCGGGCGCAGAAAGCCTTAACATTATTTCGCCAAAGGTTGCAACTTTATTTGTCATGGTGTTAATTGGTGATTTGATTAAAGTGATAAATATAACACACTTAGCAGAAAAGGCGATGAAAAGAGCCAATGTTTTTACTGCCCGATATCAACTTTTCCGCCGGTTATTCACAGTGGTTATGAATAAGGCAAGGGAAATAAAACCTGCCAAAACTATGAAACTGAGATGAAGGGTGTGCAATTCCGCCACAAAACCAAGAAAAGCCGGTCCGATCAGGAATCCAACATTGGAAGTGCCGGCAATGAAGGAAACTCCGTCGGCGGTTCGTATGTCTTTGATGCGGGAGGCAAGCCGGTAAACTTCAGGTACGATGATGGAAAATCCCAGGCCAATGACAAAAAAGCCCGGCATTGCGGTGAATGGTGATTTCAGCAGCACAAGGAAAAAACCGATGAGGCTGGTACTCATGGCTATCCGAAGCAGCTTCCATGATCCGAACCTGTTGCTTAATGCATCACCGGTGAACCTTGCTATAGCCATGCCCATCGAAAACAAAGCATACCCTAAGCCAATATACTGCGTTTTCAATACAACAATTTTCTGAAGGTACAAGGCACTCCAATCGGCAATGGCTCCTTCGGCTATCATCATGATAAGGCCTATGGAAGCTATGGCCAGCAAAGGTTTTAAAGGGAATTTCCGTTGCTCAGGCTTAACGTAATGTTCAGCCCTGATGTGAAAATACTCTTTTTTTAACCAGAGCTGAATGCTGATAAGGGTAATCACCAGCAGGCTTATATGTAAGATTGGCCTGTTCAGCAAGCCGGCAATAAAACTTCCTGTAGATGCGCCTATCATGCCGCCGATACTCCAAAAACCATGACTGCCGGTCATGATATTCATTTTTGCATTTTTTTCAATAATCGCGGTGAGCGAATTAAGTGATATGGCAAAAACGGAGCTCATCATGCCGAAAAGGAACAATGCAGCGCAAAGGTAGCCATAGGCAGGGGCCAGGAACATGCCAAACATGGCCAGGGCATAACCCGTGAACCCGAAGAAAGCCTGGCGTCCCTCCCCCAATATACGGGTCAGTCGGTTGCTGATGGGCAGCATGGTAAGTGAGCCGCAGGCCATGAAAAATATGGCACCACCAATCTTGCCCTCGGTAATGTTCAGTTTATGTGCGATGTGGGGAATATACGTGACCCATGTGCTGAAAACAAGGCTAAAACAAGCGTAAAGGAAAGCAGGAGCGAAATATTTGCGGTTTTGAAAAAATATTTTTATCGACAGCATACATCAGTCAAATGCACGGCAAAACTAATAAAAATTCATTGTTGCTGGCATGCACATTTCAGTATAATTGCCTATCCGTTTTCAGTATTTGAATCAATTGACGCGGTTGGCATGATGGCATAATTTTGCTAACCATGAGAGAAAAAGCCATACAATTTATCGATCGCAATGCCGCCTACCTCACATTGAAGAGGTTTTTCTGGCTAATCGTCGTACTCATTGCCGGAATAATTGCTTTTGTGATTTTTACACTCATCACCAATCATACATTCCAGCATATTCACATCAATATTGACAATCGTTTCTGGTTGTTTGTCCTTGCCGGTTTTTTGGCTCAGTTAATCGACGGTGCATTGGGAATGGCCTATGGCGTGAGCTGTTCCAGCATGCTTTTGGCTTTTAATGTGCCTCCGGTTATTTCAACGGCCAGTGTACATATTTCTGAGGTGTTTACTACCGGGGTATCCGGGTTGTCGCACCTGCGGTTTAAGAATGTTCACCGCAAGCTGTTGATGAAATTATTGATTCCGGGCATACTCGGTGCTGCATTGGGAGCCTTCCTTTTGTCGAAATTCTTCACGGGCAACTGGGTTAAGCCGGTTGTTTCGGTGTACCTCATGGTTTTGGGGCTGTTAATTCTGCGTAAAGCCATATTTAGCCTATCGGGCAGCGGTAAAAAACCAAAATTTGTCCGAAGACTGGCCTTTGCCGGAGGTTTTCTTGATTCCATAGGTGGAGGGGGATGGGGACCGGTTGTGGTATCAAACCTGATACACCAGGGAACCAATCCCAAACGTACCATCGGAAGTGCAAACACAGCGGAGTTTTTTATAGCCCTGGTTAGCTCGGCTGTTTTCATCACGTTCATAAAAATTTCGAACTGGCAGCCGGTAATTGGTATTTTGATTGGCGGTATTATGGCAGCTCCGCTGGCCGCATTTGTGGTAAAGCTGGTCAGGCCCCGGCCACTGATGATGGTTATTGGGGTGTTGATTACCCTTATCAGTTTGTATAACGTAATAAAGTCACTCCCTGCAATAAATGCGTTTATAACCTCTGTTTTTTAAGGTCATTGCGATATGATCGCCCTTCTCAGGCGAGGAGGTCGCCACATCCTGATGATTTTGGATTACTAATGACGCGACTTTTTAAATAATATTGAATAAAGTATATTAGGCTACAAATGCGACTTCTAACGAAGTTTAAAAATTTGTTCCTTTTTGCAACAGCGCAAAAAGGAACCAAAAACGCCGCCGCTGCTGAAAAATTTGCTAAAAATCAATTCAGCCTGTTGGTTA
>CAZYDI010000029.1:0-35221 GCA_964646255.1 uncultured Bacteroidales bacterium | reverse complement strand
AATAGACTTTACCATACGGTCGCGCCTGCAGCGCTTAAAGATATACGCAAATCAACCATGCTACCATACGGTCGCGCCTACAGCGCTCGCGTAGGACAGCACCATAGGTGCGGCCGTATGGTAGAGAGAAGCCTTTGGGAAATTCACAAGCACCATAGGTGAGGCCTTATGGTTTAGCTACATCAAATAGACTTTACCATACGGTCGCGCCTACAGCGCTAAAAGATATATGCAAATCAACAATGCTATCCAGGGACCCGTTGGCCTTGACGAAAGCAGCATCAATGGCAACAGACTCACACATTATGATCACCTATAATGCCTAACCAACAATAGTTGCAATAATTATCCTGCTCCCCCCATGATTCCTGAACTCACATAAATATATTCCCTGCCACGTACCCAAATTCAGCCGATGGTTTGAAATTGGTATGGTCAGTTGCACGCCAAATAGAGAGCTCTTTATGTGCGCGGGCATATCATCGGTACCTTCAAGAACGTGGGTATACAATGAATGGTTTTCAGGAATGAGCCTATTGATAAAAGATTCAAAATCATCACGGACTGACGGGTCTGCATTTTCATTTAATGTCAATGCTGCTGATGTGTGTTGTAACAACAAATGAACCAATCCTTTTTCAGGTAAATCGGGCAGTTGCTGTTCAATTAAGTGCGTTATTAAATGAAATCCCCGTGGATAGCCTCTTAGCTTTATTTCGGTTTGTATAATCATTAGCGGTAATTTTGAGTCTTTTAAAACATTGTGAAAATGCCTTGATGTAAATTCTGCAGCTACCTCAAAAACTGATTCCTCCGATGCCAACATCAGAAAGCATTCAACGATGAGTTAAAGGGCTGCGGTAGCCATGCCCGGGAAAAAACAGACAGTAATAAAAAAAGAGACCGCCTGAAACCATGCAGTTAAAGGCTGCGATTGCACGATGTAATGCACCTGAAATCGTTACCCTTACAAATATAAGCTTAACTGCAGTACAGACAGTCTCTTCCCTGCTTAACCAGGTTATTTTAAACCTGTGCCAGGTAATCCGTTGAACAGAATCCTTCGGTTCCGTCGGCTGCTTTAATAAAATACCATCCATTGTACATTTTCTTGATAAGTTGTACCTGTGAATGGTGTGCAGCCTTTCCAACGATTTCGAAATTTGTTCCGGGCCCTTTACGGATATTCAGGTTAGAGCTTTTGGTTACAACCTTCATCATAATATTCTTTGATGTAAGATCTTCCACTTCAAGATAATTCCTGACCTCAGTAACGCCGGGCATTTTTTTAAGTGCGGCAACGGCTTTTTCAGCCGTAACTCCGTCAGGAACCGTACCCGTAATGGTTAGTATGCCCTTTTCGAGTGATACACCCAGGTTAGGAATGGAAACACCTGCCGACGAAAGGATTGAATTGTAATTGGCCTTCTCCTGCGGCGTGGTAATTGATTTTGCCAGTTTATCAAATAGTCCCATGATTGTAGTTTTTTGCTGTTATTTAGGTTGTAGCGATACCATAAAATCAGGGGTATCAAGCGTCATAGATTCTGCGGTAACAACAGCATCCATGTTCATTCCCTGCTCCGTAATAACAACCAGTTTTTTGTTTTCATACGTATAGGTTCCCTTTTCAATCACCTCGCCGGCACCCGAGGTCATGGTATACTGGTTATCCTTGAACGACATTTCAGCATCCATCATTTGTGCTTTAATGTCCTGAAAAATGGAATCATTAATCACCCCTTTCGACATAACATTGGTGATTTTCCATGACTTCTCGATAAGCTTATCCGGACCTTTTTTACAGCCGGCAAATCCAATGATCATTACCAGGATCATCAAGGGGAATACATTTTTTACTTTCATAGCTATAGATTAAGGTTTGTACATTGGTTATAAAAATAAATATACGGTAAATACCAGTAAATTGCAAATTGAAGCCAGATGCCATTCTATTATTGGATTTTAAATAAATATTGGGTGCCTGGTATCCTATGAAAACAGAATGTCCGTTTCCGTACATCGTGTATCAAAAATAAACATTACAATCCGCCCATTTATTAAAAGATCTCTCTTGTATAATGCTGTTTTTCTGTTTGTTACACGCTTTGGCCCAATTTATGATAATACTGCTTTAAAATGAGTATTTCAGCCTTTAAATAAAAGCAGCCATGAACAGATTGATATTATTAGCAGTAACCCTTTACTTGCCGGCGGCAGGCGAAAGCTTCGGCGGTTCTTTTGACTTTTTCAATTCAGAAGAGCCTTTGAAAATGAGCCTTGCCTTTGATGTGAAGAAATTGCTGAGAACCAAATCCAATCCGGAGTACATGGAAGCCCTTATTTCGGTTCATATCAACGAAAATGAGACCATAAGGCAAATGATTAAAGTTAAGGCCCGGGGGGAGCGGCGAAGGGAGTACTGCCAGTTTCCTCCGCTTATGCTGAAGATCAAAAACCAGCCCGAAGAATTAAGCAAAGTATTCAGTGAAGGAAAAATAAAACTGGTAACCCATTGTGCACAGTCGGCGGTTTTTGAAGATTTCCTGTTAAAAGAATACCTGGCTTACAAGCTTTATAACCTGGTTACGCCCTTCAGTTTTAAAACAAGGCTGGTGGAGATTACCTACATCGATTCAGGAAATCCTGACCGGACGTTCACTGAAAAAGGCTTCATTATCGAAAGTGTTGATCAGCTGGCTGCAAGGAACAATGCTGTAGTAATTAAAAACGGTGAAATATCACAAAAGCATATGGATGCGCTCGAAATGACACGAATGGCAGTATTCAGTTATATGATCGGAAATACCGACTGGTCGGTATACAAACAACATAATGTTAAGGTTCTTTCGGCACCGGAAAGGTATGCTTCAAAAGGAATTCCTGTTGCCTACGATTTTGATTATTCAGGCTTTGTGAATGCCCATTATGCAACGCCTACCGCCAATATTCCCATTAACTATGTTACCGATCGCTATTATATGGGTACTTGCGATAACAGTGAAATGGTTAATGCCGTAATTCAGGAATTTTTAAACAAACAGGATGCCTTTATGAATGCCATTGATTCATGTGAATATTTACCGGAAGCCGAAAGGAAAAAGGCTATGGCATACATTGCTTTATTTTATAAAAAGAACAACACCCAGGTAATGCTCACAAGAGATTTTAATCGCACCTGCCAGCGATAAGAGGTTGATTTCAGTTTCATGATTTTTCTTTTTTTATATTCTCATAGTTTGTATATTTAGCAAGATGTCCGCGCCTGTATATGGTTATCATGATACAGGCTTCGGACATTCTTCTGTTAAACCTTATCAAACAAAACGCAATATGGCAGAGAAAATATCAGTTAGCCCTTCAGGAGAAAAGTTTCCGCTTCCGCAGGAACAGGATTATAAAGCTGAATTCGAAAAATTACAAAAACGTGTAGCCGAAGAAAGGGCAAAGAACCGCGAAATTGTTGTAGTAATGGGACTGGGCTTTGTGGGTGCCGTAATGGCAGCCATAGTTGCTGATTCAACCGACAAGCAGGGAAATCCGGGAAAATTTGTCATTGGCATGCAACGTCCGAGTGTACGTAGTTTCTGGAAAATTCCCCTTCTCAATCGCGGCATATCACCTGTTAAAGCTGAGGATCCTGAAGTTGACCCCATGATTGCCAGGTGTGTTGTTGAAAAGAAAACCCTTGTTGCGACATATACATACGATGTATTGAAACTAGCTGATACGGTAGTTGTTGATGTGCAATGTGATTATTTAAAGGAATCACTGGGAAATGTACGCAACGGGCATACCGATATGGAGGCACTGGAGGCCTCTATTGCGGTTATTGCAGATCACATTCCTGCTTCAGCGCTTGTTCTTATTGAAACAACGGTTGCCCCGGGAACCACGGAACAGGTTGCTTACCCTATCATGAAAAAAGCCTTTAAGAAACGTGGAATTAAAAGTGATCCGCTGCTTGCCCATAGCTACGAAAGGGTAATGCCGGGACGCGATTATGTTGCAAGTATCAGGGATTTCTGGCGCGTTTGCAGTGGAATTAATGAAGAGGCTAAAAAAAGGGTGGTGAAGTTTTTATCCGAAGTGCTGAATACCGAGAAATTTCCGCTTACCGTAATGGACCGCCCGATTGAATCAGAAACAGCCAAGATAGTCGAAAACAGCTATCGCGCTACTATACTCGCCTTCCTGGATGAGTGGAGCCTGTATGCCGAACGCAACGGCGTTGACCTGATTAAGGTGATAAAAGCCATTAAGGTTCGACCCACGCACAGCAATATTATTTTTCCGGGCCCCGGTGTTGGCGGTTATTGCCTCCCAAAAGACGGCGGACTTGGTGTATGGGCATATAAGAACATTTTGGGTTTTGAGGATGATATCTTTAAGATCACCCCCATGGCCATTGATATTAACGATACCCGCGGAATGCATGTAGGCCAGCTTACACGTGATGCTCTCAGGAATATGGGCCAACCCGTTGCTGCTGCTGAAGTATTGGTTTTGGGCGCTGCATACCGTGAAGATGTAGGTGACACACGCTATAGTGGCACCGAAATAGTAATACGCAGGCTTACCGAAATGGGGGCTGAAATAAGGGTACATGATCCTTATGTTGAACATTGGTGGGAATTTGAACAGCAGGATACCTATCCGTCAACAGGACAAAGCAAAGCCCGTTTTTTCAGGAACCAGGAAAAGCTTAAGGATTTACGCATTGAACAGGACCTTGATAAGGCATTGAAAAATGCCGATGCTGTAATCTTCGGGGTTCGCCATTCGGCTTACCTTAACCTAAAACCACAGGATGTGGTAAATAAAATAGGAAAACCGGCTGCCATTATTGATTGCTTTGGAATTCTTTCGGACGACGACATCCGTCAATACATAAAACTTGGCTGCGAGGTAAAGGGCTTGGGAAGGGGACATATTCAACGCATCAAGAACGAAATCAGGAAAGGCTGAATTTATTCATCTGATTTCTTGTAGCTGATAGCCATTCCACTGCCCCGGTTATCGATGGTGGTTTCATAGTAGCTCAGTGATTTAACATAATTAAAGTATTCCCGTACCCCGGGCATGCCAATATTATGCGCTGTGTAGCAACCTCCCTTAACAAGTTTCGGATTAAGGCTGTTGAAATAGTTTAAATACCATCCCTTATCGGCATCGCAAAAGATAAAATCAAAAGGTCCCTGTAACGTCTTCACCAGTTCATGGGCATCGGCCAAATGCGCTTCCACATAGCGGGATAATCCGGCTTTTTTAAAATTTTCGAGGGCTATGTTATACCTTCGCTCGTCTATCTCGATGGTAATAAGCTTACCTCCGGTTTTGCTAAGCGCCCATGCCATCCAAATGGCGGAATGTCCGGTGGACGTGCCAATTTCAAGTGCGCTTTTATAGTTGTTTTCAAGAATTAAGTCATACAGGAGCTTTCCATCCGACACAGGCACATTCATGTCGTTCCAGTTGAAGGCATTGCTACTGAGAAAATCCCTGACACGCTCATCGTGGTCGGTTGGTTCCTGGGTAAAACCCCTGTCTCCTGAGCAGCCCCAAACTGAAAGCAGCACCAATACCACCCTTCCCAATGCATACGTTCCAAATGTTGTCATACCCCGGCTTTATTTATTAATAATGCATTAACCTGAAACAATCGAATCCGGTAATTGAAAACAAACTGTTATGGATGTTTTTCGATTACATACATAAACAACAAAGGGAATAAATGGTTAAATGTCGATATGCTCCGGATGGGTGCATCGGCTTAAAAAACCGTGTTGGTCATTCTCGTTTTTATTGACTATATTTAGTATCTCAAATAATCAGGAATGCACAGGTCTATACTGCTTTGCATAATTCTGCTGGCGGCTTGCCGGCCTATTCACAAAATCACCGAAAAGGCCGAAGAAGAGCACTACGCCTTGTATAAGCAAACCGCACTTATTGTATACCAGGTAAAGAGAAACAGGGTTTTCCTTGTTAATCCCCCTTTAACCCGGTATTATTACCTTAAAGGCAAACGTTACAGCAGAAAATGGCACGAAGGAGACACCCTGCGGATCGACAGCAACCTGGCTGACTTCTACGACCTCAGATTTGCCCGAAAATAATACGGTTTACATAACCGTATTGTCCAAAGGGATATTCAGTTGCTCATACAATCCTTTGCGTCCTGATTTATCCTTATTCATAATTTCGCGGGCAAATTCAGCCACCTGCCGGGCATATTCACGGGGAACGACAATTACCCCATCGCCGTCGGCAACCACAACGTCACCGGGACGAACCAGCACTCCGCCAATCGTCACCGGTTTGTTCACCGATTCAATTTCATTCCTGCCGGGGCGAATGCCTCTTCCTCTTTCCATGTAATCCAGATATACAGGGATCTTTTCCTTAACAATTTCATCAATATCCCTGATTCCTCCGTTGGATACTATGCCAACGGCCCCCTTGCTAACCCATAAAAGGGCATTGAAGGAGCCTACTGATCCTACATCGCCATCGCCCTGCACATCCAGTACAACAACGGATCCCTTTTTAAGCAACGGAGTATAGGGTTCGTCGGAAATACGCGTATACCAGTCTCCTTCCCACTTTTGAAACTCTGATTTCTCCATTGGATTCTTTACCACTTTATTGGTGGGCACATAACGTGCTGTAACAGCAATACCACAAAAGCGGTGTCCAAAAGATTCGACATCGCGCCACAGTGGTTCAATTGAAGCATCCATGGTGCCTGCGTCCCGGAGCCCAACCATATCCATACCATCGCATACATCGGCCACCCTTAATCCATTGAATAATTCTAGGATCTGTTCGTCGGTTAATTCCTGGGCAGTTGCATTAAAGCAAGCAAAGGACAGCATTATCAACGCCATCAAATTCAAAACTACTTTCATATCTGTGGTTTTAGTGTTTATTTCTGTCATCTAATATAAAACAAATTTGTTCACTTTCGAACAACGGCTGTTCAAAAGCGGTCAGATACGCAGCGCTAATCAGATTTGAATAATTGGTTATTGCATTGTTTCAGAATATTTTAAAAAGCATGGCATAAATATTGTCTAAAATATTGAAAATGTTTCACTTTCGCCAATGCTTGGTAATTTCATTAAAATCGCTTACAGGGTTTTTATCCGAAACAGGGTAAATTCCCTTATTACTATTTTTGGCCTTGCCATTGGGATTGCCTTTAGTATCATTATATTCCTGTATGCCAATAAGGAATTGAGCTACGACAATTTTCACACAAATGCCAACCGGATATTCCGTATCGGAATTGATGCGAAAATTGCTGAAAACAAACTTAATGTTCCTTATACCTCCTCACCGCTGGCCGCAGCCATGGCCAGTAACATACCTGAGGTCGAAGAAGCCGTGAGGGTTGCACGCTTTGGCGCATGGCTATTAAGAAATGACAGTATCCGATACAACGAAGACAACCTTATTTTCACGGATCCTTCATTTTTCAGGGTATTTTCATTTGAATTGGTTCATGGAAATCCGGATGAGGTATTAAAAAAACCCTATAGCATTGTTTTAAGCGAATCATCAGCAAAACGATATTTCAAAGAAAGTAATCCTGTGGGCAGGAAGCTGCAGGTAGAAAACGATTCCACGTATTATACCGTTACCGGAATTATGAAAGACGTTCCGGAAAACTCCCACCTGAGTTTTGATATGGTTGGCGCACTGTCTACCTATGATAAGCTTAAGGGTGAACGGTGGATAATCCATTACCTGTTTACTTATGTGCTCGCTCGTGATGACGCGTCATTGGATGAAATTGAAGAGGGCATGCAAAACCTGAAAAATAAATATATCCTTCCTGAATACCTCAAATTATATGGCATAGAAAGCATTCAAGCCTTCTACGACAATAACCATTACAACTTTATTTTTCAGCCGCTTACCGATATTCACCTGGTATACCGGGATTCAGGTGAACCCAGCTCCAACGGCAAGTATTTTTACCTTTATCTCTTTATTGTCCTTGCCATTGTTATACTGTTGCTTGCATGTATAAATTTTGTCAACCTGGTCACTGCGCAATCGATGAACAGGGCTAAAGAAGTAACCATCCGGAAAATTTCAGGATCAGAAAGGAATGCGCTTATCAGGCAATTTCTCCTTGAATCATCCATAATGGCCATTTTGGCATTAACCATTGCGTTGCTGTTTACCGAGGTTGCACTGCCTTCATTCAGCAAGTATATCGGCCTTAGTTTAAGCCTGAGGCAATTGTTCGGGCCGTATGGCATTGCCTTAATCCTGGTGCTTGTTACGTTAATCGGAATGATTTCAGGTCTTTATCCTGCATGGTATTTATCTGCATATAATCCTAAGTCAGTATTGCGCAATAAGTTTACCGATCATCCCGATAAAGGAAATTTCAGAACTGCTGTTACGGTTTTTCAGTTGTTTTTGGCGATATGTGCAGTTGCTGTTTCTCTTATTACATCGTTCCAGTTCCGTTACCTGATAAACAAGGATCGTGGGTATACTTCGGAAGAGTTGGTGATTATCAGGCGGCCTGATGCACTTACCGGAAATCTCGAAAACTATAAGAATGAAATCAAACAACACCCCGGTGTCCTGTCGGTCACTAACGCGGTAAGTGCTTTGGGTGGAGGATTTCCCCGCTTCCCTTATAACCTCGAAGGAACACCCTTAACACAATCGTATTCTTCATCAACACTCTTGCTCAGCTATAATTTCGATGAAGTTTACCAGTTAGAACTTGCAGACGGCCGCTTCTTTAACCCCGATATAAAAACGGATTCCTTTGCGTGTGTTATTAATGAAACTGCAGCAGTCACAATGAATATAGACAATCCGGTAGGAAAAACGCTGGTTCAGCTGACTGACAAAGCAGGAAAATCACCAAAATATAAAATAATCGGCGTGGTTAAGGATTTTAATTTCGAAACCCTTGAAAACCCGATACGACCATTGGTAATGGCACTAATGCCTGAAAATCTGGAAGGTTACCTTACGGTACGTATTTCGACTCAAATCCAGGATTCCACCATACGGTTTATGAAAAGCACCTGGGAGAGGTATTCGGAAGCTTACCCTTTTGTTTACCATTTCCTGGATGATGAAAGGATAAGTTACTACCAACCTGTAAGAACAACAGCCAGGGTATTCTTCTTGCTTTCAGTGATCACAACCCTGATGGCTTGTTTGAGCCTCTTTGCCCTGGCATCATTCAACCTGAACCGCAAAAAAAGGGACATCAGCATTTTGAAAACAATGGGGGCATCACAACTCAATATTATATGGAAGCATATCGGGGAAATTTTTGTACTAACCCTCATCGCCTCGCTGGCAGCATGGGTTGGCGCCTATTTTATGGCAAAATTGTGGCTAAATGAGTATGCTTACCAGGTAAATATCAATATGCTTTATTTCCTTGTGGCCTCCGCCATCATTTTACTGTTAGCGCTTTTATCGGTTTACTATCATACCAAACTTGCCGCCACGGTAAATGTGGACCGTTCATTAAAATACGAATAGAACAGGTTTCCGGCCGTACCTTTATGGCTGGTCGAAAATTGGCAGAACCGAAATGGTCATGTTTGCCGGCTCGCCATAATACGGCCATGATGTAATAAGAATATCAGCCCCAGATACAGCATAGTCCTCAACATTTTTCAGGGTGATGTTGCCTCCGGCTGCAAGTTTCACAGGCGATTTAAGCCGGGAGATTTCTTTTTTGACTTTTCGGATATCTGCAGGAGAAAGCCCGTTCATTTGCACTATGTCAACTTTCATTTGTGCAGCAATCAAAGCATCCGAAGGAGATTTCACCTCCACGGTCACAGGTTTGCCTCCGGCCAAAGCCTTTCGCTCTGATATTCTTTTTTCCAGTTCCCGTATTCCACCCAGAAACCGGTAGTGGTCGCTATAAATCAACACCGATTCCGAAAGGCCCGAACGATAAATGGCAGCACCTCCGGCCTTGATGGCTTTAATGGAAATTTTGCGTGCATGCGGAACCGTCTTTCGGGTTGCTGCAATAACAATATCTTTGTTTGCCTGCCTTGCCTTATCGGTAAATTGCCTGGCGCGCGTAGCAATTCCCGATGAAAATGCAAGCAGGTTTTCAACAATACGGGCAAGTGAAAACAGTACGCCCGATAATCCTTCACCTTCGAGAAATTTTACATCCTTTTCGATAAATTCTCCGCTTGGCGTAAACAAGGTGGTTTGCACACCGGTACGGTTGAATATTTTCATCACCTCCTCAGTACAGCAAACGACCGTATCGCTTTGGGTGAATACCTGGATTTTCGCCGCCTTATTTTCCAACCGGAGAAAAGACGTGGTGAGATCAGCAAAGGGAACATCTTCCGTAATGAGCTGGTCAATTTCATGATCGGTGAAATAAATCATATGCTAGGTTTTAGAGGTATTTCGACCAAAAGTATTGGCGCGGATCGGCATCCTTAAAGCCAATGCTGTTGTATAAATGGCGCGCATTCTGGTTATCAGCCCTCACCTCCAGCGATACCCTGGAACAACCCATCTCTTTTGCCACTTCAATAACCCGGCTTATCATTTGCCGGCCCACTCCGCTGTTTCGCCATGAAGCGGTAACGATAACATCATGAATATTGATAAACGGCTTTGCCGCAAACGTTGAAAAGTTGATGAAACAAACAATGAGACCAATGAAGGAGTTATTATCCATGGCAAAATATACCTTTTTCGAAGGATGCTTTGCAAGACCTTCAGTAAGCCTGTCCTTGTTCATGGAATTAAACGGTTCACCTCCGCCCATCTTATCCAAAATATACTCATTCATAAGGCGAACAAGGGCATCGTTGTGAGCAGGGTCGGTGAAATCACATTCAACAATGTCAACAGGTTTTTTATTCATTGGCAAAGCATCATAGTTAAGCGAATGTAGTAATTTACCGCTGTTTTATTTATTCCTTCAAATAAATATCTTTGTGACCTCAATTGAAAAAACCAGATGGATAAAATCCGGAATTTCTGCATTATAGCACACATTGATCACGGAAAAAGCACGCTTGCCGACCGGCTGATCCAGTTAACACATACCCTGTCTGACCGGGAATTTCAGGATCAGGTTCTCGACAATATGGACCTGGAGCGCGAACGGGGCATTACCATTAAGAGTCATGCCATTCAAATGGAATACAGCTTTGAAGGGTACAATTATATTCTGAACCTGATCGATACTCCGGGCCATGTAGATTTTTCATATGAAGTATCCAGGGCTATTGCGGCGTGTGAAGGAGCCTTGCTGGTTGTTGATGCAACCCAGGGGATTCAGGCACAAACCATATCGAACCTCTACCAGGCCGTTGACCATGGATTGGAGATTATTCCGGTATTGAATAAAATGGATATGGCCAGTGCCATGCCCGAGGAAGTGAAAGATCAGATAGTTGATCTCATTGGGTGCAAACGGGAGGAAATTCTGGAAGTGAGTGCTAAAACCGGTGCCGGGGTTGACAGGATACTTGACCGCATTATAAAGCAAATCCCCGCACCCAAAGGCGATCCGGACGCACCATTGCAGGCATTGATTTTCGATTCGGTGTTCAATTCATTCAGGGGCATTTTTGTTTATTTCAAGATCCTTAATGGTACCGTGAAAACCCGTGACCATGTGAAATTTGTAAACCTGGGTAAAGACTATGATGCCGACGAGATTGGCGTATTGAAACTGAAGTTCGAAGCCCGCCAATCGCTTAGCGCAGGTAATGTGGGGTATATCATTTCGGGGATTAAGTCGGCCAAGGATGTAAAAGTGGGAGACACCATTACGCATTATGACAGGCCATGCGACAAGGCCATAGAAGGCTTTGTTGAGGTAAAACCAATGGTGTTTGCCGGGATATACCCGATTGATGCAGATGATTATGAAGAATTGCGTGCTTCACTGGAAAAACTGCAACTGAATGACGCTTCACTTTCATTTGTGCCGGAATCATCAGCGGCGTTGGGTTTTGGTTTCAGGTGCGGTTTCCTGGGTTTGTTGCATATGGAAATTGTGCAGGAGAGACTCGATCGCGAATTCGATATGGACGTGATCAATACGGTACCCAACGTATCGTACAGGGTAGTATCAAACAAGGGAGAAACCATCGAGGTGCATAATCCGTCGGGGCTTCCCGATCCTACTTATATTGATTTTATTGAAGAACCCTATATTGAAGCTGAAATTATATGCCAGTCCGATTACGTGGGTCCGGTAATGAAGCTTTGTATCGATAAAAGAGGCACACTTAAGGACCAGATATATTTAACCACCAACCGTATTGAACTGAGGTTTGAAATGCCGCTTGCCGAAATTGTATTCGACTTTTACGATAAGCTAAAAAGCATTTCAAAAGGCTACGCTTCGTTCGACTACCATTATACCGGCTATAAGCCTGCTAACCTGGTTCGCCTTGATATCCTTCTGAACGGCGACCTGGTGGATGCCCTTTCATCACTGATACACCGCGACAATGCCTATAATTTCGGCCGGCGAATTTGTGAAAAACTCAAAGAACTTATTCCAAGACAACAATTTGAAATTGCCATACAGGCAGCAATAGGCTCCAAAATAATAGCCCGTGAAACGGTTAAAGCAGTGCGTAAAGATGTAACGGCTAAATGTTACGGGGGTGATATTACCAGGAAACGTAAGCTATTGGAAAAACAAAAGAAGGGAAAGAAAAGGATGCGTCAGATTGGTAATGTAGAAGTACCTCAATCTGCTTTCCTTGCTGTTTTAAAACTTGATTGATTCGTCCATTTCAGCAACCAACCGGTCAAGTGTTTCAAATGCAACTTTCACTTCATGATCTTCAACATCTTCGGTTACCGATGGTGCTACATACATCATCTGAACATCGAGGCCGGCTTCAATAACTTCCAGTTCATAAGCGGTAACAGCATCCAGGTAAGCAGTTTCATTAAGTACCGGTGCAGTATAGCGTATGGATTCTTCCATGTTTGTATTGATTTTGTCAAGGTTGTCAAGTGCTGACTTTACACTGGCATCATTTGCTTTTGCAGTGGAAAATACCATTGTTGCTGCAGTAAGGGCCATTCCGGCAATCATTCTGATGTTCATTCTCGTTTTCATTTTGTTATTTTTTAGGTTATGAAAGGGAATAAACATAAGTCGTGCCAAACTCTTTATATAATTGATTCTCTTTATTTTACAGCTTATATAGGATATCGCAGTCCTGTATTAAAGTGATACACCATGCGTTCGGATTCGTACACCTACGGGCAAAAAAAAGCGGAACAGTAACGTTCTGTTCCGCTGATATGCTTTTAAAAAGGATTAATAATCCATATCAATAAAAGTCAAAGGACCGCTGTAATACCCTTTAACAACATCACCATTTTCATCAATGGCATCGATGGTAATTTCATAGTTGCTTCCCGACTTTCTTACTTCAACGGTACTCCCTTCAACGCAATCATACCAATCCCCGTTTTCATAATCAAATTTATAGGACAAATCATCAAACGTTCTTACAGGGTAAACGTCGGATGTGTCATTAAATGAATAGATCCCTTCGGAAAGCGCTGTTTCGGTTTCAGAAAACATTTCACAATAAATTACAAAGCCATTGCCCTCGTATTCATAATCATGATTGCCCAAATCAATAACGGTAAAGCCTTCCTGAAACAACCGTAAATCCAGGTTAAAGCCATCATGATAACTTCCGGTACCATAACCAAAAAGCGATCCGCTCCCGATAGCAATATTCACATCATCCACCTGCATTTCATTGCTTTTTTCATCATCATCCTTTTTGCACGAAGCAAAAACAAATACAAATGATACTAATAAAAGAAAAGTTGAGAAATTGTACTTCATTACACTGAAATTTTCATAAGCCTACTCTCTTGGTTTTTCGGCATCCACCTGTTTTATTTTTATTACGTTAAACAACATCAGGATGTTTCAACCTTTTGCAACACGAATTGCCAATTCTTTCAGCTGGGCATCGGAAATTTCGGAAGGACAATCGGCCATAACGTCGCGACCGGAATTATTCTTAGGGAAAGCAATTACATCCCTTATAGAATCTTCACCGGCAAAAATGGACACAAGCCGGTCGAGGCCAAAGGCAATGCCGCCATGAGGCGGTGCGCCGTAGCGGAAAGCCCCCAGCAGGAAGCCAAACTGTCGCTCAGCTTCCTCCCCGGTAAATCCTAATGCCGAGAACATTCTTTTCTGCAATTGCTCATCATGAATACGGATTGAGCCTCCCCCTACTTCAGCGCCATTAATTACACAGTCGTAGGCATTGGCACGCACCTTTGAAGGGTCCGACTCAAGGTATTGTGCATCTTCTGCCTTTGGACTTGTGAAAGGGTGATGCATGGCAAAAAACCTTTTCTCCTCTTCGTTCCATTCAAACAAAGGAAAATCAACAATCCACAATGGCTTAAATACATCCTTTTTTCGCAAGTCCAGCCGGTTGCCCATTTCAAGTCGCAATTCACTCAATGCCTTAAGCGTTTGTGGTTTATCGCCTGCCATGATCAGTACCAGGCTTCCCCGGTCTGCACCAACGGTATCGCATATCTTTTTGAGGTCCTCCGGAGAATAAAATTTATCTATAGATGATTTTAAGCTGCCATCGGTACCAAAACGAATATAAACCAAACCTTTTGCACCAACCTGGGGACGCTTAACAAAGTCCGTCAACTCATCTATTTGTTTTCGTGTGTACTCCGAGCATCCCGGAGCCACAATCGCACCAATGTATTCAGCTGCATCAAATACCTGGAACCCTTTCCCCTTAGCATGTGCCGTCAGGCTATTAAATTGCATTCCAAAACGGATATCGGGTTTATCATTCCCGTACTTTTCCATGGCGTCGGAATAGGTCATTCGCGGGAATGGTTCATTGAACTCCACCCCTTTTACCACTTTAAACATATGTCTGATCATCCCTTCGAAAACATTCAGCACGTCCTCCTGGTGCACAAATGACATTTCACAGTCAATCTGCGTGAATTCAGGCTGCCTGTCAGCGCGCAGGTCTTCATCGCGAAAGCATTTCACTATTTGCATATACCGGTCGAGCCCGGCCACCATTAGCAATTGCTTAAAAGTCTGTGGTGATTGGGGCAGAGCATAGAATTGCCCCTGGTTGATGCGTGAAGGAACCACAAAATCGCGGGCCCCTTCGGGTGTGCTTTTAATGAGAACCGGGGTTTCAATTTCGATAAAACGCTGTGAATTGAGATAATTTCTTGCCTCAAATGCCATTTGGTGGCGCAGGAGAAGGTTATTCCTCAACGGGCCCCTTCGTAAATCCAGATACCGGTAACGCATCCTGAGTTCATCGCCTCCGTCGGATTCATCTTCGATGGTAAAGGGCGGTGTGTTGGAAACACTCAAAATGGTAAGCGTAGACACCTGAATTTCTATATCGCCGGTGGGCATTTTGGGATTTTTGTTGCTTCGTTCAGTCACTTTTCCCGTAACCTGAATAACGAATTCCCTGCCTGGTTTACGCGCCTCATTGCATAGCGCGGCATTGGTATCCATATTGAATGTCAACTGGGTGATGCCATAGCGGTCGCGTAAATCAATGAAGGTCATACCTCCCAAATCGCGTGATCGCTGTATCCAACCACTCAGTGTAACTGTTTTTTCTACGTCGCTGATGCGTAATTCTCCGCAGGTGTGTGTCCGGTACATTTTAATAAGCATTAGAATGGTGCGAAAATATGAATTTAATTGCAATATTTGCACCGGGTCGAAGGTGTCATGCTACCCGAAGGTGCAGCGGGGGATAGCATATTTTTCTGTCGCGGCACTGACATATTAACACGGTTGGCTCCCTAAGAAAGGCGAAGTATGAATATAGAGGAGTAATGCCGGAGTGGAACAGTCAACAAACAAACTGGAATTATGGACCTATACAGCGATGAATACTTTATGAAGGAAGCGCTTAAGGAAGCGCATAAGGCATTCGACCGTGACGAAGTTCCGGTAGGAGCGATTATTGTATGGAAAAATAAAATTATATCCAAGGCCCATAACCTCACGGAAACACTCAACGATCCCACAGCCCATGCCGAAATGCAGGCATTTACCGCCGCCACTAATGC
Source organism: uncultured Bacteroidales bacterium (assembly GCA_964646255.1). GTDB lineage: Bacteria > Bacteroidota > Bacteroidia > Bacteroidales > UBA10428 > UBA5072. Next base: position 19,099 of record CAZYDI010000029.1, on the reverse strand, counting down.
CATTGGAGGAAAGTACCTTGATGAATGCACCCTTTATGTAACCCTGGAGCCTTGTGTTATGTGTGCGGGAGCCTCATTCTGGGAGCAATTGGGAAAAATTGTTTTCGGAGCCGAAGATGAAAAAAGGGGATTCACCCGGGTAAGGGAAAGGTTGTTACACCCGCGTACTGTTGTTCAGGGTGGAGTGCTTAAAAACGAATGCAGCCAGCTGCTGAAAGATTTCTTTGGAAAAAAAAGATTGTGAGTTCCGTTGTGGTTTAAAACAAAATGATATTTCACCCAAACAGGCAATCAATGCTCGAATATCCTTCCAATGTTAGCCTGAATACCAATCGAGTAAAAAAGCATCTGGTGAGTGAAATCCAATTTCTCGTTCAAAGGCAATGAACATCCCCATTGAAAAACCATTCTTACATACTTATATCCCACCTTGGCAGTAACCGCAGGTTCAAAAAACACACCGCTACTTTTGGCAGTTCCCTGATACATGTCAACCACAATTAAACGGGTTGCAATACTGTAATCAAGAATATCAGAGACCCCGCCAATGGCAGGTTGTATAAAAAAGCTTCTGTACTTTGCACTGGTATATGGGTAGAACAATTCAGGCTCAAAATAACGTACACGACCTAAACCGTAACCCCCAAATACTTCATACCGGCCTGTTTTTAAAAACTTTTTGTAATAGCCCAATCCTGCTTCCATATAACTGTGCGTATGGAATTTACGGGTTGAGTCGTTGGTGTGGTCAGCAAAGCTGCCATTCGCCATAATGCCAATATTATCGGTAATTGCATAAGCCAGTTGAGAATCAAAACCCGATGAACCGGTATGCAGAGAGGCATGAAACTCATTCTTATTTTTAAACATGGGTGAGTTCACAACACTCGGGAAATAAGCCGGGGCACACGATACAATCAACAGGGTTAAAAAAAACAACGAGAAAATATGCCTGAATACCGTTTTGATTATCATGTCTTACAGATTAACAAGTTTTCAAACAGTCAAAGCTAAAAAACAATCATTCAAAAATATCGAGTTTAAGCAGATTTCCTATGAACATGGTGCTTCAGTTTTTGTGTTTCATGAATTAAAAATTTGCCGGTTTTTCGTAATATTATACCTTTGGGTTAAAGCCTTTCATACCATGATCATAGATATAGAAAAAACCATTATACTGAAAACCAAAGGTAAATTCATTGCCCTGATTGCCCTGGTTGTTGTTATTTGTGTTTTGTTGTTTATCCCTTTCCGTAAAGATTTCATTAAGGGCATGGACAACAGCCTCCTCGGTATATTTTTTGCGGCTGCTTATTTTCTGTATGCGCTTTATGAATCCTTTCGCAATTACCAGTACATTTATTACAATGATGAGTCGGATAAAATTGTATTGCGGTATTTCTCACCCACCATGTTTACGTCAAAAAAGAATTCCATAGAAATCCCCAAAAAGGAATTTGCCGGGTATAAGCTTAACACTTTCTTTATGCGCTATCGCGAAAGCATCATCCTTTTCCGCAAATCCGGTAAGGGAGTTGCAAAATACCCGCAGGTTTCGATTACGGCATTGAAACCTTCCGAAAGGGAATCGTTGTTACGGTCACTCAACCTGTTGGCGGATAAAAACGCAAAGCAATAACCAGGCAATGTCTTTACCACTCCAGCCTTACCAACTAAGGTATAAAATTGGCATTGGCCTTATACCAAAAATAGGGCCTGTGTTATCCAAAAGGCTGATTGAATTTTGCGGAAGCGCCGAATCTGTTTTTAAACAAAAGAAGAGCAGCCTTTCAAAAATTCCGGGAATAGGAGAAAAATTGGTAGAACACATTATCAACCATAAAAACCTGGAAAAAGCGGATGCTGAAATTGAATTCATTTCCCGTCACAATATATCGGCTTTCTTTTATGATGATGATGGCTATCCCGAACGCCTTAAACAATGCGAAGATGCCCCAGTTATTCTTTATGTCAAAGGGACTACCGATTTCAATCGCCGGAAAGTTATCAGCATTGTTGGCACAAGGAATTCTACCGATTACGGCAAAAATATGACGCGCGAGCTGGTTGAAAACCTGGCGCTATCACACCCCGGAGTTCTTATTATAAGCGGATTGGCATATGGCATAGACATTTGCGCCCATAAAGCTTCATTAAAATACAAAATCGACACCGTTGGCGTATTGGCCCATGGCCTGTCGGTAATATATCCTTCTACGCACAGGGAAACAGCCAAACAAATGCTCCAGGGAGGTGCCCTGGTTACTGAATTCAGGCACGATGAAAAGCCTGATGCACCGAATTTCGTAAAGCGCAACAGAATCATTGCCGGCCTTGCCGATGCCACCATTGTTGTTGAATCGGGCGAACAGGGCGGGGCATTGATTACAGCCGACATTGCCAATTCGTACAATCGCGATGTATTTGCTTTTCCGGGAAGGGTGAACGACAGGTATTCAACAGGCTGTAACCGGCTCATCAAAACAAACAGGGCTGCTATGATAGAGAAGCTGGAAGACCTTGAGTACCTCATGGGGTGGCAGAGATCGGAAGAGAAAAAACCGACACTGCAAAAAACCTTGTTTGTTGAATTGGACGCAGATGAAAGGTTGCTGATTGAGCTGATGGAAAGCAACAACCATGCAACCATTGATTACCTTGCATTGAAAAGCAATTTACCGGTGAGCAAAGTATCAGCTATGCTGTTGAACCTTGAATTCAAAGGAATTGTTAAATGTCTTCCGGGTAAAGTTTACCAAAAAACCTGAGCATGCCTGAATATATTGATACCCATTCACACCTTTTTTTGCCTGAGTTCGACAATGACCGCGCCGAAGTAATTCAACGGGCACTTCACTCCGGCGTGCAAAAGATAATTCTTCCCAATATTGACAGCGCATCTATAGAGCCTTTAAACAATATGGCCTCAGCTTATCCCGGAACGTGCTATCCTTTGATGGGATTACATCCCACCTCGGTGAATGAAAATTACCGTAAAGAACTGGAGGTTATTGAAAGCCGGTTGAAAGCAGGCAGGTACGCCGGCATCGGGGAAACAGGCATCGATCTTTATTGGGACAAAACATTTATCGTACAGCAAAAAACTGCATTGGTTACGCAGCTTGAATGGGCGGTTTTATACAACCTTCCAGTTATTTTACATGTTAGGGAGTCCTTTCCTGAAATATTTGAAGTACTTCTGCCTTTCAACGGAAAGATTCAGGGAATTTTTCATGCGTACAGCGGGGATGTTGATATTGCACGCAGGGTTACGGCAATGGGATTTAAACTGGGCATAGGAGGCATGGTAACGTATAAAAAGTCAACGCTTCCTGAGGTGATTAAGGAAATATCACTGGAACACCTGGTTCTTGAAACGGATTCACCTTACCTCACTCCCATTCCCTACCGGGGCAAACGGAATGAAAGCAGCTACATCAGGTATATCGCCGAAGCGATTCATCAGATAAAAAACGTAACTTTGGAATTAGTGGCAGAAACCACCACGCGAAATGCGATGGAATTATTTTCTCTTCCAGGGTATGAACAAAAAAGATAAGATTTCACTTCTGATCATTTACACAGGCGGAACCATAGGTATGGTACAGGATCCGGTAACAGGTTCCCTCAAGCCCTTTAGGTTCGACAATATAGTGGAAGAAGTGCCCGAACTAAAGAAATTTGGATTCAACCTGAGTACATTTGCATTTAATCCGCCGCTCGACTCTTCCAACATCAATACTACGGCCTGGATTAAGGTAGCGGAAATAATTGAAGAAGCATATAATACATTCGATGGTTTCATTGTGCTCCATGGCACTGACACCATGGCTTATTCGGCATCAGCCCTGAGCTTTATGCTCGAAAACCTTGCAAAACCTGTAATATTTACAGGATCGCAACTACCTATTGGTTCATTGCGTACCGATGGAAAGGAAAACCTTATTTCAGCCGTTGAAATTGCTGCAGCCAATGAAAACGGGCAACCTCTTGTTCCGGAAGTCGGAATCTATTTTGAAAATAAGCTATACAGGGGTAACCGTACCACCAAAAACAATACTGAAGATTTCAATGCCTTTGTTTCGGGAAATTATCCTGCTCTCGCCGAAAGCGGAGTGCATATAAAGTATAATCGAAATGCCATTCGTTATCAAAACAACACGCCGCCTTTAATCGTGCATAAAAGCCTGAACACCAATATTGCCATACTTAAATTGTTTCCCGGATTGAACAGAATGGCTGTAGAGGCTATTTTTAATATTCCGGGATTACGTGCTGTTATCCTGGAGACTTTTGGAGCAGGAAATGCGCCAGAGGATTCATGGTTCCTGGATTGCATATGTAAAGCCCGCGAAGCGGAGATTATAATATTCAATGTAACACAGTGCCAAACGGGCAGTGTAGAGATGGGACTATATGAAACCAGCAGGATGCTCACGGAGTATGGTGTGGTTAGCGGTCGCGATATCACCACCGAAGCAGCGGTTACAAAACTAATGTACCTTACAGGTGTTAGTAATAATTATCAATGGATTAATGATTACCTTAGACAATCACTCAGAGGGGAAATGACCATATAAAAGTTGTTTTAGAAATTAATAGTATTAACCATCAGAATACCGTGTAGGATTTCTGGTTATAAACAGTTTTAAAAATTTTATGAGAGGGAATCCTTCAAAACTTAAGGAATCTCTGCATCGGCTGAAGTCACATCTTAGGGAAGCAGATCTTGCCCAGAGGTACTCCAATAAGGAACCTTTGCTTAGCTCAGAACTATTCAGCACTGAGCAGATGGAACAGCATGGTAAAAACCTCGCCGGGTTTCATAAAACGGATTATACAGTGAGTCATTCACAGCAGCTTCTTTCACGGCTTGAAGATAATGAGTCTGTTCTTATTGAAGTGCATGAGCTGGTATCGGAAGCAGTAAAAGAGAAACGCCAGATAACCCCTGCTGCTGAATGGTTGCTTGACAATTTTTATATTATTGAAGAACAGATACGCACAGGAAGAAGACATCTGCCAAAGGGCTATAGTAAAGAATTGCCCAGGTTGCAAAATGGTCCTACAGCCGGACTTCCACGTGTATATGATATTGCAAAAGAGGTTATTTCACATGGAGAAGGGCACATAGATTATGAAAGGCTCAGGCGTTTTGTAACCGCTTACCAGGATGTGGCTCCCTTAAAATTAGGCGAGCTCTGGGCTATTCCCATCATGCTCAGGTTGGCCCTTATTGAAAATCTGCGGCGTGTTGCCGTGAGGATTGCGGCCGGCAGAATAGACAGAAATCTTGCTAATTCGTGGGCCGACCGCCTGATTGAAGTTGCTGAAAAAGATCCTAAAAACCTGATTCTGGTAATGGCCGATATGGCAAGATCCAATCCTCCATTGTCGACCCCATTTATTTCGGAATTTGTACGACGATTGCAGGGACAAAGTCCTTCCCTTGCATTTCCACTTACCTGGATGGAGCAACGGCTTTCAGAAACGAATCAGTCAACCCTCCAAATGATCCAGTATGGTAACCAGCAGCAGGCTGCCGACCAGGTTTCCATAAGCAATAGTATAGCCAGTCTGAGATTATTAAGCGCGCTTGACTGGCGCGACTTTATTGAATCAGTAAGCCATGTGGAGCATATTCTAAGCCAGGATCCTTCGGGCCGGTATGCATTAATGGATTTTAGTACGCGCGACAATTACCGGCACGTTATTGAAAACATAGCCAAAAGAAGCAGGTGTTCTGAAATTGAAGCGGCTAAAATAGCGTTGGCGCTCGCCGCTGAAGCAGCTAAGTTATCGGGCCAGGATGATCGTTCTGCTCATATTGGCTATTATCTTATCGGTAAAGGATTATCAAAGCTTGAGCAGCAAACGGCATACAAGCCTTCGTATATATCGCTGGGATTAAGAACGGTTACCAGGTTTCCGCTTGTATTTTATACAGGGCTTATTGTTTCCTTAACGCTAATCCCTGCCTGGCTGCTGTTTCAACTATTTCCGGATCACCTGAATATGAAAGGCATATTGGGGTTGCTCATGGTGCTGATTTTAAGCCTCAGCTATATGGCGATTTCCATAGTAAACTGGATTACCACCCTGCTGGTAAAGCCACGTCCATTGCCACGGCTCGACTTTTCAAGAGGTATTCCCCACGAATGGAGATCTCTTGTTGTAGTTCCTTCTATGCTACTCAACAAACAAAATATTGAAGATTTAGCTGAAGCACTTGAAGTGAGGTTTTTAGCGAACCAGGATAAAAATCTTCATTTTGGCCTTCTTACCGATTTCAAAGATGCCAGGGAAGAAAGCACCCCTGAAGATGAAGAACTCATTCAGCTCGCCAGCCGCAAAATAATGGAATTAAACGAGAAATATCCCGGTGAAAACAAGGATACTTTCTTCCTTTTCCACAGGCCAAGACTTTGGAATGCAACAGATAAGATATGGATGGGTTATGAACGTAAGCGGGGAAAATTATCTGATCTGAATTCATTGTTACGCGGAGGACCGGATAATAAATTTTCTGTCATTATAGGAAAAAAGGAGGTTCTGCAAACCATAAAGTTTGTGATCACCCTTGATTCCGACACACAATTGCCGCGTGATTCAGCAAGACAATTTATCGGTACCCTTGCTCATCCGCTAAACAGACCGAAATATGACCCAAAAAAGCAACGGGTAACACAGGGATATACAATACTGCAACCCCGCGTTGCCGTTAGCCTGCCGGGCTCCAATAGGTCGAGATATGCGAAACTTTTTGGTACCGAACCGGGCATTGACCCGTATACCCGGACCATTTCAGATGTATACCAGGATTTGTTCGGTGAAGGATCTTTTATCGGCAAGGGAATATATGATGTTGATGCATTTGAAAAAACACTAAAGGACCGGTTTCCTGAAAACAGAATTTTAAGCCATGACCTTTTGGAAGGCTGCTACGCCAGGTCGGGATTGCTTAGCGATGTATTGCTTTTTGAAGAATATCCATCAAGTTACAGGACTGATGTTACCAGGCGTGCGCGATGGATTAGGGGCGACTGGCAGTTGGTTTCATGGCTGCTCCCATTCTTGCCCAAAGTAAACGGAACATCGGGTAAAAATCCCCTTTCCCTGCTGTCGATTTGGAAGATCTTTGACAATCTTCGAAGAAGCCTGGTTCCGGCGGCATTGTTGTTACTTTTGTTTGCCGGTTGGGCCATTCTTACACCTGCGTGGCTATGGACACTGGTTGTAATAGGAATCATTATTGTTCCTCCGGTAATAATTTCGATAATAAGGGTTTTCCAGATTCCTGAAGATGTAAAGTTTCCCTTGCATGTAAAAACTACAGGAAAACTTATCGCAGGGCAGTTATCCCAGGCAGCATTTTTTCTTATTAGTCTGCCCTATGAGGCATATTACAGTGTTGATGCATTATTGCGTACCTTATACCGACTGCTCATTTCAAAAAAAAGGTTGCTGGAATGGAATCCTTATTCGGGTGATTCAGCGCCAAAAAAGTCGACTCTATTTGAATCTTTCAGCACCATGTGGGTTTCTCCTTTTATAGGCTTAGTGTCGGCAGCTTACCTTTTAACCTATGCTCCCGCCACCTTTGCCCTGGTATGGCCAATCATTGTGCTGTGGATGGTATTCCCTATAGTTGCCTGGTGGATAAGCACGCCGGTTGACAAAGAAACGGTTAAGCTCACTGAAGCGCAATACCTGTTTCTTAGAAAAACGGCCCGGAAAACATGGTCATTTTTCGAAACATTTGTAGGCCCCGATGACAACTGGTTGCCCCCCGATAACTATCAGGAACAGCCCATACCCGTACTGGCACATCGCACATCTCCAACCAACATAGGACTTTCACTGCTGGCAAATCTTGCCGCCTGTGATTTCGGATATATACATACCGGTGAATTCCTGAAACGCACAGCCAATACTTTTAAAACCATGAAGGTGCTGGAGCGATACCAGGGCCATTTTTATAACTGGTATGATACCATCTCCCTGAAACCATTAAGGCCGCTTTACATTTCATCGGTTGATAGCGGAAATCTGGCCGGGCATCTCCTCACCCTAAAACAAGGATTTTTTGCCCTGCCGGATGAGCCTCTTCTTGGAGCCCGCCCGTTTGAAGCAATTAAGGATACCCTCAACGTTTTACTGGATTATTCCGGTGGTAAAGTAACCGCACAGGTTAATGAATTTCAGAAGTACCTGGCCAACATCCTTAACAATCCTCCGCTAACCGTGGCGTCATTGTTTGAATGTTTTGAAAAACTTGACGGTTTATCTGCAAATATCATCAACACAAATGACATTGACAGGAACAATCAATACCAGGTATGGTCAGAGCGGCTTTATTATCAATGCAGGGATGCGCTTAACGAACTTAAGCTGCTGATTCCTGAAGGTTATCGCACACCTTTACCCGAAAACGATGCATACTATTCTGTATTCAATGGTATTCCCACCCTAAGCGAAATATCTGAAATAAGCGATGAGGCAAAGTCAAGGATTGCGATTATGGAGGAATTGGCAAAACAGGTTGATGATTTTGCCTCTATGGAATATGCATTTCTCTACGACAAATCACGGCATCTGCTGACCATTGGCTATAATGTTGAAGATCGCCGGAGGGATGCGGGCTATTATGATTTGCTTGCCTCTGAAGCCAGGCTGGCATGCTTTGTTGCCATTGCGCAAAACCAGGTTCCTCAGGAAAGCTGGTTTTCACTTGGGCGTTTATTGACTTCAATAGAGGGAGAGCCTGTTTTGCTGTCATGGAGTGGTTCTATGTTCGAATACCTGATGCCGCTGATTGTTATGCCCGGTTATGAAAACAGCCTGCTCGACCAAACGTGTAAAGCAGCAGTGGAAAGACAAATAGAATATGGAAAACATAAAGGGGTGCCCTGGGGCATATCGGAGTCGGGTTACAATACGGTTGATGTATTGCGTAATTACCAATACCGGGCATTTGGTGTTCCCGGGCTTGGTTTAAAAAGAGGCCTCGATGAGGATCTTGTTATTGCTCCATATGCTTCAGCCCTCGCCTTGTTGGTGATGCCCGAGAAAGCATGTGAAAATCTCGAGCGCATGGCCGACAAAGGTTTTATGGGTAACCACGGTTTTTATGAAGCAGTTGATTATACGGTATCACGTGTTCCCAGGGGTCAGTCAATGGCCATTGTGAAATCGTTTATGGCCCACCATACAGGCATGGAATTTTTGTCGTTTGCATATATTTTGTTAAACAGGCCAATGCAAAAGCGATTTGAATCTGAGCCATTGTTTCAGTCCGCCTTGTTGCTTTTACAGGAAAGAATTCTGAATACCTCGTCCATATTTACCCATACATCGGGAGTACCGGTTACAAAATCCACCGATGAGAATCAGCAAATGCCATACCGGTTGTTTAACACTCCCGACACTCAGTTTCCTGAGGTTAACCTGTTGTCAAACGGTGGTGGCTATCAGGTAATGATAACAAATGCCGGAGGAGGATACAGCCGGTGGAAAGAACTTGATGTAACACGGTGGCGTGAAGACACCACCCGTGACAATTGGGGAACTTTCTGTTATTTGCGGGATGCAGAAACCGGTAATTACTGGTCAACCACTTTTCAGCCCACCCTGCATCGTCCCGAAAAATATGAAGCAATATTCTCTGAAGGAAGAGCAGAATTCCGGCGACGGGATTTCGACCTGGACACTCATGCTGAAATAGTGGTTTCTCCTGAAGATGATATTGAACTGCGAAGGGTTAAAATTACCAATATCACCCGCTCGGAAAGGATAATAGATGTTACAAGCTATGCTGAAATAGTGCTGGCTCCCGGTCCGTCCGATCTCTCACATCAGGCATTCAGCAATCTTTTTGTTCAAACTGAAATCATACCGGAACGGCAGGCCATTATTGCCAGCAGAAGACCCCGGTCGGAGGGCGAACGACCGCCCTGGATGTTCCATCAGATGGCCGTTCACGGTGCCGAAATAAGAAATATAACATATGAAACCGACCGTATGCGGTTCATCGGCAGAGGTAATACCCTTGCAGCCCCTGATGCCATGACCAGGCATTCATCCCTATCGGGAAGTGCAGGTTCTGTGCTCGATCCCATAGTAGCCATCCAGTTTCAAATTGTCCTGAAACCTGAAAGCTCAGTAACCGTTGATATGGTAACCGGGGTTCATGAACTAAAGGAAGGGGCCCTTAGCCTTATCGAAAAATACCAGGATAAGCAATTTTCAAACCGCGTTTTTGAACTTGCCTGGACACACAGTCAGGTGGCCTTGCGGCAAATAAATGCCAACGAGTCTGATGCGCAGTTATATGCCCGGCTTGCCGGTTCAATCATTTATTCCAGTGCTTCTCTCCGTGCCGAATCAGGGATTCTCAAAAAAAACAATCGCGGACAGTCAGGGCTTTGGGGCTACTCAATTTCGGGAGATTTGCCTATTGTTCTGCTTACCATCGAGGATCCCGAAAATATTAACCTTGTTAGGCAAATGGTACAGGCACATGCCTACTGGCGTTTGAAAGGCCTTGCAGTTGATCTGGTAATATGGAACGAAGACCACGCCGGATACAGGCAGCTTCTTCAGGATCAGATTATCGGTTTGATTTCGGCCGGTATCGAAACCAATATAATGGACAGGCCAGGAGGCATATTTGTTCGCCCGGGCGAACAAATATCCACTGAAGACAGGGTGCTTTTTCAAACTGTAGCGCGCGCTATAATAAGTGACAGGAGTGGCAAGCTCACTGATCAGATTTTCAAACGCGGTTATGGAGAATTCTCAATTTCAGCCTTTAAACCAACGCGAACTTATAAACCCTTAAAACCCGAAACTGTTTTACCGCGCGAAGACCTTGTTTTTTATAACGGCTTAGGCGGATTTACCTACGATGGCCGGGAGTATGTAATTACCACATCCGACAACAACAATACCCCGTCACCATGGGTAAATGTTCTGGCCAATCCTAATTTTGGCACTGTGATTTCCGAAAACGGGCAGGCATATACATGGGCCCAGAATGCCCGTGAATACAGATTAACTCCATGGAATAACGATCCTGTAACCGATAACGGCGGTGAAGCAATTTTTATCCGCGATGAAGAGACAGGACACTTTTGGTCACCATCTCCGCTAACCAATCGCGATACCGGAATATATATAAGCCGTCACGGTTTTGGCTACAGTGTTTTTGAACACAACGAAGATGGCATTTTTACTGAATTGTGGGTTTATGTTGCCACAGATGCCCCTGTAAAATTTTCAGTGCTGAAAATAAAAAACAACACCGGACGTCCGGTGAGGCTCTCCGTAACAGGTTATGTTGAATGGGTATTGGGTGACCTCCGGCACAAGTCGGCCATGTTTTTGCATACCGATGCCAATATGGGCAAAAATGCAATATATGCAGTAAACTCCTTTAACAGGGAATTTGCCGACAGGGTAGCCTTTTTCCAGACCGATGATGTTGTGAGTTCGCTAACCTGCGATCGCACGGAGTTTATAGGACGTAACGGATCATTAACAACTCCGGCAGCCATGTTACGATCACGGCTTTCCGGAAAAAAAGGGATGGCCCTTGATCCTTGTGGGGCTTTACAGGTAAATTTCGAGATAAGTGCAGACCAGGAACGAGAAGTTGTTTTCAGGCTGGGTTTAGGGCATAACTCAGAGGATACAGCAAATCTTATCAGGCGATTCAGGGGTTCGGGTGCTGCACGTAAAGCCCTTGAGGATGTATGGAGCCTATGGAACCATACTTTATCAACGGTTCAGGTGGAGACACCCGACAACGCATTGAATTTTCTCACCAACGGATGGCTCATTTATCAAACCCTGACCTGCAGGGTTTGGGGTCGCACTGGATATTACCAGTCGGGCGGAGCCTATGGTTTCAGGGATCAGTTACAGGACACCATGGCATTGGTTCATACCAGGCCCGATTTATTGAGGGAGCATCTTTTGCTTTTTGCAAGCCGTCAGTTTATTGAAGGAGACGTTCAGCACTGGTGGCATCCCCCGTCAGGAAGGGGTGTTCGTACACGATGCTCCGATGACTTCCTTTGGCTACCGCTCGCCGCCTGCCGCTATGTTATGACAACAGGCGATACCGGTGTGCTGGATGAAAGCGTATACTTTCTTGAAGGACGACCGGTAAACCCCGATGATGATTCATATTATGATATGCCAATCCGATCGGAAGATAAAGCCTCATTATATGAACACTGTAAAAGGGCTATCCTGTATGGCATGAAAAATGGAATTCATGGACTTCCGCTCATCGGAACATGCGACTGGAATGATGGTATGAATTTGGTGGGCCATGAGGGCAAAGGCGAAAGCGTGTGGCTTGGATTCTTTATGGTTGATGTATTGAATCAGTTTTATAAAATTGCTCAGATCGGAAACGACTATGAATTTGCGGAGATATGCAAAAATGCTGCCCGAAAACTTCAGCAGAACTTAGAAAAGAATGCATGGGACGGTGCATGGTATCGCCGGGCATATTTTGACAATGGAACACCGCTGGGTTCTGCCGCTAATGAAGAATGCCAGATAGATTCCATTTCGCAAAGCTGGGCAGTGCTGTCGGGTGCAGGAGATCCACAGCGCATAAAAACAGCTATGCAATCGGTTGATGAAAGGCTTGTTCGCTATGATAAATCACTGGTGCAGTTGCTGGACCCTCCTTTCGACAAATCGGATTTAAACCCGGGATACATTAAGGGATATGTGCCTGGCGTCAGGGAAAATGGTGGTCAGTACACACACGCAGCTATCTGGACAGCAATGGCCTTTGCAAAATTGCATAACACTGAAAAGGCATGGGCTGTGGCATCGCTAATCAATCCCATACATCATGGAAGTTCAGCTGAAAAGATAGCAACCTATAAAATAGAGCCTTATGTTGTTGCTGCCGATGTTTATGCAATGCCTCCGCATATTGGTCGCGGCGGATGGAGTTGGTATACCGGATCGGCGGGATGGATGTACAGGTTATTTCTGGAATCGTTGTTGGGATTGAGGCTTGAAACCGACAAATTGTATATTGAACCTTGCATACCGGCCGAATGGCATACTTACAAGGTTCATTACCGGTTCAGGGCAACGATGTATCATATAGAGATTACCAGGCTCAGCGAGGGCAGGTCGGGATTACAGATAACCATTGACGGGGTTTCAGGCAATGGCATTTTCATACCTATGGTTGACGATCTCATCGACCATCATGTGGAAGTGGTGATTGTGGAGAAAGAAGCCTGAGGGCAAGCCCTTCGTTGGGCAAGCCCCAGCCAAAAAATATGTGAACAATACACATAGCGCCTGGTTCAGAAGGCGGGAATTCTACTGCATTAGGTAATTAAAATTCCTGTAATTTTTTACGAACTATCGGGGATTGAAGAACCAAATACCGAATCAGAATATCTAAAACATTGCCTTCAAGCAAGCTTGAGGTATCCCGGAAATTTAAAATCCCACGGTAAGCCGCAGGATTTTTTCTTGCGGAGAGAATGGGATTATTGCATGATCCCTGAGGGGGATTGGAATTTGGTAGTGTGAGTCATACTGAGCGGAGTCGAAGTATGCGCAGGGATTGTTCCTTTCCGGGATTTCTTCGTGATCCCTGAAAGGGGGGTCCTTGCAAAAAATGAAATCCTGGCCTATGCTTCGCATCGGCTGTCTATCATGGATTACTTCGTGATCCCTGAGGGGGGATCCCTGCAAAAGAATGAAATTACCGGCCTCAATGCTTTGCATTGAGGTTTTTTTTAAATGAATACAGGGCAATCTCAAGCGAGCTTGGATTGCCCTGTATTCATTTAAAACCCGGGCCTCAGCCCGGGCTGGTAATTTCATTCTTTTGCGGAGAGAATGGGATTCGAACCCATGAACCGCTTTTGGCGATTACACACTTTCCAGGCGTGCGCCTTCGACCACTCGGCCATCTCTCCAAAACTTCAATCGGGCCGTAAAAGTAATAAAAAAATAATAATTCGTTTCATTTTTTTGCAAGTACTCCCCCTTTAAGGGATTCATCAAGCTTGCTTTGTGCTGCTGCGTCTCTGTGTGAAACTCCGACCGCAACCGCACAAAAAAAAGCCCGGATTGCTCCGGGCTGCATTGGTTTTTGTCAGTATGTTGTGCTTAATTCTGAAAAAGATCAAACAATGACGTTGGCAACAAACTTGCAGGAATTATTTCTGTATGGTTTACTTCCTGAGCCATTTGTGGCTGATCAGGATCGGCCAACAATTCAATCGCTGCAATCTTAACCGATTTAAATGCTTCGATGTTTTCAGCCCTCACCGGGTCAACCGGTGGCGATTCCATTCTAAGGGGATCAATAGGTGAACCGTTTTTGGTTACCCTGAAATCAAGATGCGGACCGGTAGATAAGCCTGAACTGCCAACATAACCCAACAGCTCTCCCTGGGCTACATACTTGCCAGTTGTGATACCTTTACCAAATCCGCTCAGGTGCATATAAGTGGTAGTGTAAACACTATTGTGCCTTACTTTAACTATTTTACCCGCACCTTTCTGGTAACCTGCCATGATAACCCGGCCATCGCCTATGCTGTATACAGGAGTACCCATTGGCGCTGCATAATCAACACCATGGTGCGGGCGCCTTATTTTTAAAATAGGATGGAGCCTGCTGCCGGAGAAACGTGATGAAATGCGGCTATAACGTAAAGGTGCTTTAAGAAAAGCGCGTCGCAGGCTGTTGCCGTTTTCATCAAAAAAGGCTTCTACACTATCCTGCATAAAAGGTATAGCCATCAGTTCCTTTCCGAAATGATTGAAACTGGCCGCATATATTTTTCCAATGCCAATCGACACCGTATCTACAAATAGCTCATCATACACAACCGTAAACTTATCACCAACCTGCAGCCCGAAGAAATCAACGGTCCATGCATATATTTCGGACAATTCAATAGCCACCAGCGGATTGATATTGTTTTTGCATATAGCATCCCACAATGAAGTTACTATTTCACCATTTACCCTTTTCTGCCGGGTAATGACTTCTTTTTGCTTCATGGTAACTTTTACGCTGTCCGTAAAATCGAATACCACATAATCAATCGGTGAATGCTCATACACCAAATACTGCAGGTTGTACAATGTGTCTTTCGAAATGAAAGCGGTATAATTATTTCCCTGCCTTATTTTACGGAGGTCAAAAACCTTATCGGAATATAACATCAATTGTGTAAGTGCCCGCTCCGGAAGTACATAATTGGAAAGTATCTTGCCCATATTCTGGTCACGCTTAACCGTATTTGATTCAATATTGAATGAATCAATGGCCAGGCCGTATAATCGGGGAACAGGCCTGACAAAAGTTGATGAATCAACAATTCCTCCCTGTTGATAGTTTCCACTGTATTGCGGCATCATAAACCAAACGCAAATTCCAGCAATGGCTATCACTGTTAAAATAAACAGCCCGATTTTAAAATACTTTTTCATAACTATCCTGTCACAATATTGATGATCCTGTTTGGTACAAAAATAAATTTCTTAATTTCTACTGATTCAAGCCATTTTGCTGACCGGGGATCCTGCTTAACGGCAATTTCTGCTTCATTTGAACTTGCTGTAATGGGCATTGTAAGTTTAAAGCGGAGCTTGCCATTAAAGGATACCGGATAATCAAACGAATCCTCCTGAAGATATGTTTCATTTGCAACCGGAAAATTCTGTTGGCTTATGCTTGGATTGTTGCCATATATAGCCCATAATTCTTCTGCAAGGTGCGGTGCAAAAGGCGCAAGCACACAAGCAAAGTTCTCGGCAGTACTGCGAATCACCTTTCCTTTTTTAATACAGAGG
Source organism: uncultured Bacteroidales bacterium (assembly GCA_964646255.1). Lineage (GTDB taxonomy): Bacteria > Bacteroidota > Bacteroidia > Bacteroidales > UBA10428 > UBA5072. The sequence continues at coordinate 3,241 of CAZYDI010000029.1, read as the reverse complement.
TTTGTAAAAATCATCATCTGCGATATGGCTGTGTTAAATTTTAGGGTTTCAATATCCTGCCCAACTTTTTTTATGGTTTGATGAAGATTCTTTAAGACCTCCATATCTTCCTCGCCGGAAACGATGTTGGCGGGATCACCAAAAAACCTGGCTGCGCGGTTCAAAAATCCGTATACGCCCTTGACGCCTGTTTCTGTCCAAGGCTTAATAACATCAAGCGGTCCCATAAACATCTCATACAGCCGCAACGAATCAGCGCCGTATTGTTTTACCACGTCGTCGGGATTCACCACATTCTTGAGTGATTTCGACATCTTGGCTACAATTTGCCTTAACTCCTCACCCGATTCACTATGGTAAAATTTGCCATCACGATCCACCACCATGTCAGCCGGCACTTTAGCACCTGCATTGGTTTCATAGGCAAATGCAAGGATCATTCCCTGGTTGAACAACTTCTGAAAGGGTTCATCCGTTGATACGATACCCAGGTCAAACAACACCTTATGCCAGAAACGGCTGTATAAAAGATGCAATACGGCATGCTCGGTACCCCCTATATATAAATCAACCGGCATCCAATACTTCTCCTTTTCTCGTGAGAATGGTTCCCCGTCATTCAGGGGATCGGTAAAACGCAGGTAATACCAGCACGAACCTGCCCATTGCGGCATGGTATTGGTTTCCCTCCGGCCCTTTCGTCCGTTACGGCTTACCATGAGCCAGTCACCCGCATTCGCAAGTGGTGATTCTCCGTCGGCACCTGGTTGATATACCTTTAGCTCAGGCAGTTCAACCGGAAGCGCATTATCGTCAAGCACTTCAATTTCTCCGTCTTCCCAGTGAATTACCGGAAAAGGTTCTCCCCAGTAGCGTTGCCTGCTAAACAGCCAGTCGCGCAGTTTATAGTTTACGGTTGCTTTGCCGATGCCTTTGCTTTCGAGCCAGTCGATTACATGCCTGATGCCATTTTCCTTGTTCAGTCCGTTGATGCTTAACCCACTGTATTCCGCTGATGAGTTTATGTATTTTCCATCCTCGGTCCAGCAGACATTTCCGGCCAATACCCTTCTCCTCAATTCTTCATCCGCACCATCAGGATCCATAATGCAATCAATGGGCAGTTTAAATTTTTCTGCAAACTCAAAGTCGCGTGTATCATGAGCGGGCACGGCCATAATTGCTCCTGTGCCATAACCGGTAAGTACGTAATCGGCCACCCACACGGGGATTTTCTTTCCACTTACCGGGTTGATGGCAAAACGGCCGGTAAATACGCCTGTTTTTTCCTTGGCCAGATCGGTCCGGTCTAAATCCGATTTGAGTGAAGCGGCCTGCACATAAGCGTCCACATTGCTTTTTTGGGCGCTGGTTGTAATTTCGTTAAGCAGGTGATGCTCAGGGGCAATTACCATGTACGTTGCACCAAACAAGGTATCGGGACGGGTTGTGTATACCCGCAGTTTATGGCTTAATCCGTCAAGTTCAAAATCCACCTCCGCTCCTGTAGATTTTCCAATCCAGTTGCGCTGCATGTCCTTAACACCTTCGGGCCAGTCCACGGTATCCAGGCCTGTTAACAACCTTTCCGCATATAGCGGTATGCGAAGCATCCATTGCTTCAGGTTTCGCCTTACAACCTGGTTACCACATTTCTCATGCGATCCGTCGGTAAGAACTTCCTCATTGGCGCAAACAATGCGACAATGCTCACACCACCAAACCTGGGCGTTATCATAGTATCCAAGCCGTTTGCTGTTGATATATTCCCTTGTTACCAATTCGCCCTTACTGCTAATCGCTTCGGGAATGGGAAGTTCACTGATTGGTCTTCCCTTTTGCAGGCTTTCATCAAACCATGTATTGTATAAGCGTATAAAAATCCATTGTGTCCACTTAAAATATTTCGGATCAGATGTACTGATTTCCCTGTCCCAGTCGTAACCAAGTCCAAGCGATTTAATTTGCCGGCGGAAGGTATTGCAGTTTTTTTCGGTGGTAATGCGCGGATGGGTGCCCGTTTGAATGGCATATTGTTCAGCAGGCAGTCCGAATGAATCCCAGCCCATGGGATGAAGTACGTTAAAACCCTTCATTCGCTTATACCTTGCCAGAATATCAGTGGCGGTATAACCTTCGGGATGGCCAACATGTAAGCCGCTTCCCGATGGATACGGAAACATATCCAGTATATAAAACTTCTTTTTTGAAAAATCGTCAACAGTTTTAAAGGTTTTGTTCTCTTCCCAATAATCCTGCCATTTCTGCTCAATTGCTGTAAAATTGTACTCCATGAATAATGTATTGTTCTTTATACCCTCGGATTGTTATGCCCTTTCGCCCTTATTCCGTTATACCAACGCCATATGGCATATATGTTGTAAAAGACCGGGAAAACGTTGGGGCGTTTTTTTGGTGAATCACAAATGTAAAAAAATAATGTATTCACCAAGAGCCGGAGAAATTATTTTAAATCATCTAAATTTGGAATTCTCAATCGCTTATGCAACCACAAATCATTTATCAGCAAAGGTCAGTTGATTTTGCAACCATAGCCGACAACCTGCAAAAGAAGGAAAACAAGCTTTCCCTGGCCCGCCTCATAACGTTTATTACCGGAATCGCCTTGTTTTTTATTCTCTTTCGGTATTCGGCAGTCATTGCAGTGATTTCGCTCCTTGCTGCGCTTGTAATTTTTGCCTGGCTGATCCGCAAATACAGCAAAACCGAACAACAAAAACACTTTTATCGATACCTTGAAACGATTAATCAGCGTGAAAGCCGGTGCTTACATGGACAATTCTCCGACTATCCCGATGGATCGGAATACATCAACAGAAATCATCCGAATGCGTACGACCTGGATTTGTTCGGGCGTGCATCGCTTTTTCAGTATCTAAACCGCACCACCAGCAAACCCTCTTCGGATATGCTGGCGTCATGGCTGACATCACCTGCCGCTATAAACGAGATAAAAAGCCGTCAGCAGGCAGTTGCGGAACTTGCTCCCGAATTGGAATGGCGTCAGCAATTAATGACCCTTGGCTATTCGGGCCCCAATGCCGACGCTAACCCCGGTGAATTGATACAGTGGGCTAACAGTTCAAATACCTTTATTCAAAAGAAACACTTAAAAGTGCTAACGTATGGGTTAAGTGCTTTTGGTATCATTGCGATTGTTTTGGTAATTGCATTTTCTCTTCCTGCCTCACTGCTGATCCCTGTTTTCACTGTTAACTTC
>CAZYDI010000028.1:8983-35367 GCA_964646255.1 uncultured Bacteroidales bacterium | reverse complement strand
AGGTTTCCTTGCGGAACAGCAGGTAATACAGCAGCGTGAAAGCTGCCAGGCTTGCAGTCACCTTAAGCTGATACAACAGGAATGGTGTCATTGTTTTCAGGATTTGGGTTTTTCCAGTTCTTTTTTCATCAGGTTCAGGATCTCTTCAAGTTCGTGGGTATCCATTTTTTCATTTTTTACAAAAAAGGATGCCATTTGCCGGAAGGAACCGCCAAAATAATTGTGCAGCATGGAATTCAGGTAGTTCTTGCGGTATTCGTCTTTTGCAACCAGCGGGTAATACTCATGGGTTTTACCATAAGCCGTATGACCTACAAATCCCTTGGTTTCCAATATTCTCACTATGGTGGATACCGTGTTGTAAGCAGGCTTGGGATCGGGAAACATTTCGACCATGTTTTTCACGAATCCCTTTTTGATTTGCCAGAGGATTTGCATGACTTCCTCTTCGGCCCTTGTGAGTTCCAGTTTTTCTTCTTTCTTAACCATGATTCTTTGAATTTCAATATAAAGATATAACTAATAATTTAGTTATGCAACTAAAATGTTAGTTTTTTTTTAATGAGTATATTTATTATGGGGCTTTCAGCCCCAAACCCCGAGTTCCTTTTTTCCTGCAGCAGAAAAAAGGAACCAAAAAACGCCGCCGCTGCTGAAAAATTTGCTAAAAATCAATTCAGCCTGTTGGTTAAGGAAATAACTCGCCCGGATTTAGTCTGTCTGCTAGTCTTCTGGTCTACTGGTCGAGGAATTGTCTGCAAAGTCTGGAAAACCTGTCTTCAAAGTCTGCAAAGTCTTAAGACCTATAGACATGTTTCACCCGCCGAAGCCTATGGCGAAGGAGGGAAGACAATCAGACCAGTAAGCGCTGTTGCTAAAAGGAACAAATATTCCGACCTCGAAAGAAGGCACATTATATCCTAATATATAATGCCGCCCCTACAGGGCTTGTGATTATATAATCAAAATATTTCTACCATAATGTCGCCCCTAACGGGGCTTGTGGCTATAAGGCCCATAGGGCCGACATTATGGTAGCGTGTAAAGGTTTTTATATACAATAAATCTCCTAGGAGCGACATTATGGTAAAATGTCAGCAGATGCAGTATGCCCCAACTTCATAGTGGCATTGCAAGTCTTCACACATTTTTAATTGTTCACCCAAGGGAATGACAACTATCTATGATACAGGTTGTTCATAGCGTCATCGCGAGCCTTAGTTCCCCTAAGGCGTGGCGATCTGTTAGCACAGGTAATTGCTCTTTTTTTACAACGTTCTTCCTGTTCTGACAGATTGCTTCTGACCGCAGGAATCGGTCATCGCAATGACGCATGGCCCCTGAAACCCCTGAAACTCCTGAAACCCTGAAACCCTTGAAACCCCTGAACCTCCCTCTCCACTTTACGCTCTTCGCTTTATGCGTTCTCTAATGATTTAAACTCCCATCCCTTTTCTCCAAAATGTTCCAACACCCGTGGCAGGGCATAAAGAACATTTTTAGCCGCTTTAACGGAATCATGAAAAACCACCACTGATCCGGGCCGGGCATACTGTAAAACGTTGCGAAGACATTGCCCGGCACTTACATTCGCATCAAAATCATAACTCATGGTGTCCCACAACACTATTCTATACAACTTTTTCAGGTAATTTACCTGTGCAGGAGTGATCATGCCATAAGCAGGTCGGAAAAGCCCTGAGTGTATCAGGGTTCCTGCCAGCGCGATATCATCATAATACGTTTTATTGGGTGTGTACCAACCCTTCAGGTGACTGTAAGTGTGGTTGCCGACCGCATGTCCCGATTGCAGAACCATATTATGGATATCGGCATACCGTTCCACATTCCTCCCGATGTTGAAAAAGGTTGCCTGTGCCTTGTTCTCTGCCAACATCGAAAGCACCCGGGGGGTTATATCAGGTGTGGGTCCATCGTCGAATGTCAGGTAAACCGCAGGTTTATCGCCCCTGATATTCCAGGTAACATCCCTGAAACAGGAGCTTATCACCGGCGGAATTCTAACAAACCTCATTGCATGTATATACTCATTCTCGAAGCGTATTCCTGTAACTTATTTTCTGTCTCAGCAGCAAGTTCTGTTTGCTTGAATTCAGAGGCCATTCTCCTTATTTCATCGAGCGCGAAAAAAGCAAGCCGCTTTTCATACATCAGGTGGTTGTTGAATTTTCGTCCCAGGCTAATGAAATAGTCCATTTCCTGGTATGTTGCTTCCTTCACTTTATTGGCTATCATATTCGCGGTGGTTGAGTCGCCAAGCCTGTAATAAGATTCGATGAGCAAAAGGTTGTATATATTAAACGGAGCGGAGGTATCCGGAATTACCTTCAGGCAGTAATCAAGAACATTCCGGGCCGAATCGGGCTTGTTTTCCTCTATAAGCTTCATGGCCAGCCGCGCAAAACTACTGCGGTAATTGCCAAGCATGCGGACAATGTTTTCATCAAGGTAAACATCAGGATCTTCAACTCCACCCCAACGGAATTTATTCATCATGTTGTCGTACATTTTTTCGGTATTGATCCCGCTTCTGCCATACCTGTCGCCTTGCGTTTCATACGGTACTATGCGGTAAGTGAGCCCTTCCATGCTGAAGTATCTGGATAGGTTCAGATAATTTTCTTCAGCAACGGTGATGGCATAATAAACAGGTCGCTCCCAGTTGTTCGTCGCCAGCAAATCAAGAATCATGAGGTGGTTCTTGGTGATATAGTTGCGGCTTGGTTCGAGCTGCCATGCCATTTCAGGCTTCAGCAATCCGGCCTTATCCGGTGACACGGTTCCATTGTTCAGTACTTTTGCAGAATCCACTTTAATATAGAAGCGTGGAGTGGGAATATAATCAATAACCTGTGACAGCTCCGGCAATTGCTTGGTCTGTGGATTATCACTGGCCACGAAATCAATTACCTGTTTCAGTTCGCTGTATCCCTGAATACGGTCAATAACATAAACAACATCACGGCTCCCCGACCTGTATTGATCAAGGGTGAGCGACAGCGGCACAGGGTCCGACTCGTAAGCCTTCCTGTGCATCTGGTTGATGTACCAGTCGGCCGAAAGGTAACTTAAATTCATAACCCTGACATCGGTTCGTATACCCTCGACCTCCTGGGCGTACCACAAGGGGAAGGTATCGTTATCGCCGTTGGTAAAAATTATGCCGTTGGTATCGCATGAATTCAGGTAATTGTGAGCAAAATCGCGTGCTGCATAACGCCCTGAGCGATCATGGTCATCCCAGTTTTCTGAACCCATAACGAAAGGCACTGCAACAAAAGCAATACCTGTTGAAAGGATGGCGGCTGAAGAATGCGGTGTTATTTTCCTTATCCATTCATACAGCGTCAAAACACCCAGGCCAATCCAAATGGCAAATGCATAAAATGACCCGGCATAAGCATAATCGCGTTCACGCGGCTGAAGCGGATTTTGATTAAGGTAAATAACTATGGCAAGACCTGTCATAATAAACAGCACCAGGGTTACCTTGAAGTCATTCCTATGCTTTTTATAATGGTATACCAGGCCAATTATTCCAAGCAGCAACGGCAACATGTAGTACCTGTTACGTGCCTTGTTGTTTTTCATGGTATCGGGCAGGGATTTCTGGCTGCCAATGCGGGCTTCATCAATGAACGGTATACCCGATATCCAGTTGCCCTTGTTAATTTCGGTTTTGTAATGCGCCTGCTCATCATTCTGCCGGCCGGCAAAATTCCACATGAAATAACGGAAATACATGTGAGAAACCTGGTATCGCCAGAAAAACCTTATATTCTGGGAAAAAGTCGGACTCTTTTTCGCCTTTGAACGGTCATACACTATTTTTCCTTCCTCATTCCGCATGGGTTTTCCGTCCTGGTCGAGCCGCGGCTGGAACAAGTCGCTTTCCTTTAATTTGGCCCATTGGATATATGCATCAAAATGTCCTGCCCCGGCATCGGAACTCCACATGCGGGGGAAGATCGTCTGGTATTTTTTGTCGTATTGATATTTCAGCCGGTAATTATTCTCCACGTAACGATCACCTTTTTTATAATAGGAGGGTTTTCCCGGTTTGGTTGAAAGTGCAGGGGCATTGAAATGTTGCCCGTATAACAGCGGCCTGTCGCCATACTGTTCGCGGTTTAAATAATACAGCAACGAGAAAAGATCTTCGGGATTATTCTGATCCATAGGGGTATCGGCATTCGACCTGATTACCAGCATGGCATAGGATGAATAACCAATAAGAATAACAGCAATAACAAGGATAACGGTATTAAGAATAACCTTGTTTTTTTGAATGGAATACCAAATGCCATAAATAATCAGTGCAATTACAAGGATTGCGTAGAAGAAAACGCCTGAATTAAAGGGAAGTCCGAAGGTATTGACAAACAGCAATTCAAAAAAGGCCGCCATCTTTACGAAGCCCGGAATAATTACATACATAATACCGGCAAGAATAAGTGCCGAGATAATTAAGGCTTTCACAATACCCCATGGGGTAACGGTGTATTTGCGGAAATAATATACAAGCACAATGGCCGGGATGGCAAGAAGGTTCAAAAGGTGAACGCCAATGGACAAACCCATAAGGTAAGCGATAAAGATGATCCAGCGATTGGCATACGGTTCATCGGCTATGTTTTCCCACTTAAGAATAGCCCAGAAAACCAGGGCAGTGAACAGTGATGAAAAGGCGTACACTTCACCCTCGACAGCTGAAAACCAGAAAGTATCTGAAAAGGTGTAGGCAAGGGCTCCGATAAATCCGCTACCGATTATGGCGATGGTGTTGCCCATGGTAATTTCTTCCTTACCGGCAATTATTCTTTTGGCAAGGTGCGTGATGGTCCAGAATAAAAACAGAATGGTTGCAGCACTGAACAAGGCATTCATTCCATTGACCATTTTAGCCACCTGGGTAACGTCGTTACCGGCAAAAAGGGTAAAAAAGCGGCCCATAATCATAAAAAAGGGCGCTCCCGGAGGGTGGCCAACTTCAAGCTTAAATGCTGATGAGATAAACTCTCCGCAATCCCAAAAGCTCGCGGTAGGTTCAATGGTTGATAAATATACAAATGCTGCAATGGCAAAGGCTATCCAACCCGAGATTATGTTTGCACGCTTGAAGTTTTCCATGGGCAAAGGTTATTTGATATGCGAAATAAGTGAAAAAAGTTGGATTCCTAAATTTTTAATTTTATCCTGAATCTTTCTGCGAGGCCTGCCATCCATATAATGAATAGTGAGAACAAGAACGATTTTATCAAACCTGTCATGCCGGTAAAAACCTGGTCGGGCAACATTTGCTGCAATGGCCATAACACAGGATACAGCAAAACCGGCAGAAGATAACAGGTAAGTGTATTGGTTCCGGCAGGCATAACAGGAGCCGACCACCGGGTGAAACGCAAAATATCAGCAACAATATAGATCAGTGCAAACGAAATGAAACATATCCCTGCACAAATGGCAGACCATGAAGGTGTTCCCATGATTTTTGAAATTCCCCATACAGGCCGGGTGGCAAATCCAAAGGTAAACAGCAGTATGGCCGGAATTACAAACAACAAAGCCAAAAGCATTTTATATTTATGTTCCCTTGCCAAAATTAAAAGTTGTGCCCCCAACAGTCCACTGCCTACCAATGCATGGTTTGCTGCACCAACAATGAGGATGTTGCGGAATATTGAATTTGTTGAAGGAAGAAATTCCAGTATGTTCAGCAGGAAGAGCATAACCCATACAAGGGGTATTGCCCATTCCTTGTTCATAATAATTAAGTATATGGTGGCACACACCAGGTACGCCCATCCTATTATTCCAAGTATACCCCACCATTGGGGGCTCATGTGTTCAGGATTTTCAGCAGTGCCTCCTTTAAAAAAAACCGCTAACAGGATGAGCAAGACAATTCCGGTACCCTGAAGAATGCGAACCGGAATACCGCCGAATTTCTGTTTTCCGTAATCATTCCAAATGAGGATGAAGGCGATAACCATGCATACCTGCCATAAGGTTCTTGTTAGCTGAGGCATTTCAGAAGAGAGGCTGGTCTGGTTGACCATATAAAAGCCCATTACAATCAGGGCCAGTGATCGGCGTAATATGTGGAAGAAAATCCTGACAGGTGATTCGCCCTTGCTTAAGCGGGCTTTGACAGCATAAGGTATTGAAATGCCGACAATGAACAAAAAGGCAGGGAAAACAACATCGGCCAGTCCAAGCCCATCTTCATGTGCTTCTTTGTGTTCAAGCCAGCCGGGAATATTGTTCAACGTCCACAGATCGTTCACGAAAATCATCAGTAGCATGGTAAGCGCCCTGAAGATGTCAATGGATGCAATCCTGATTTTCATTGAGGAGTATAAGTGGTAATTCGTTCGAACACCGCCTTAAAGCATTCGGCCGGGGTATTTTTATCCTCACCAGGATTATGGTATTCATCCATAAACTGCCCGGCTGAAGACCAAACCGTTTGAATAATGCCGGCGAACCTGTTGCTCATTTCAGCGGCCGACTGGTTCTTAAACCTGAACATATCATCAACCTGCTTAACGCCTGTTTCGGGGTTCCGCCAGGGACAGGTTGCCACACGAAAGCCTTTCATGGCAAAATATACAGCCGTGGGATCAGGTCTTTCATAGTGCCAGTCGCATATAAATACATCCTTCGGTATCAGGTCAACAGCCCTGTATGTTTGGTTATAGCTTCCCTCCCACATTCCTATGCCGGTGGTTTTGCCATCAATCAAACGGTCGCCCCATATCCATAATTCGCGCCCATTGGCAGCAAGGTGGTTGTGAATTCTGGTAACTTCACCTGCAAACAGTTCAGCCTTATCGCGTCCCTGACAACGAGGGCAACTATCACTGCCAATATAAAACACCTCGTCCATTCCGGCATGAAAAGCATCGGCATCAAACGCATCGCATATCTCATCAACCAAAGCGAAGACAATTTTGTGAACATCAGGGTGGAGCGGGCAATAACTTTTGCAATACAGCCCATCGCTGTTGGGCCATTTATAATCTTCAGGCATCTGCACATGAGGAGTTTCATCAAACTGCGGATAAATCTTCAGGAGGTTGTTTACCCTGCCGGCCCAGGATTGATGACCCAACAGGTTCACCTGGGGGATAAGCCGGATATTCTCCCTGCGGCAGGCTTTAACCAGTTTTTTCACATCGGATTCAGACAAGCCATTTTCATCGGCCAATTCCGGATGGCTTTTATACCTGTAACCAAAATCCACCCTGAGTATCAGGGTATTCACGCCCCGGGTTGCCAGCGCTTTATGAATGAATTCTACAAAACGGTCTATATTGTCGGTATTCGGAGCTTCAATGCAGAAACCCCTGACGGCAAGGGGGAAGTCCGCTGAAGGTTGCTGAGCCTGGTTATTCATGCCAATCAGAATAAGCACCGGTAAAAGAATGAAATGTTTCATCATTGCTGAAGTTATACGTTTTAAAGATATCAAATTCCCTGTTTATGTTTTAATTAATTGCAGATGAATGTCACAACAAGAATAATATTGTATACCTTTGATCGTTTTTTCAAATATTAATTAATCCTATGTACATGAAAAAATTTCAGCTTAAATATGCGTTATGGCTACTCGTTTTTGTAGTTCCTGCGTTTATGATCGCCTGCAACGACGATGACGTGGATATAAAACTCGACTTTGAGCTTACAGTTCCCCAGGACTGGGAATATTTGGTAATTGCCAATGAAGGATTCATCTATTCTGCCGCAAGAACACCTGTTGATGATCAGGATTCCATCAGGGAAGGATTGATGATTGTAAAACAAAAACTGGATAACTGGACGCTCGATCAATATTTTACAGCCATCAGAAGCAACATTGTTACTTCGGAATTTCATAATGAAACCCTCCACGTTGCTGATACAGTGGTAAACGGAACCGACATGGTAAAGATGTTGTCGCAGGAATACATGAGTTACGTCAATACACTTCAAGACACGTCGCAGGTAGATATTATTGTAGAAAGGTATTTTTTCTATGAAAATTCATATGGTTATAATATGACTTTTACCTGTGTTGATACGTTATATGATGAAAAAAAGGGTGTTTTCCAGCAGATTATGAGCACGTTTAATTTCCTGGAATAAGCGAATGATATAAGCAATTACAAAACAGCATCAGCAACGGTGCTGTTTTTTTTGTGCCATAAGAAAACCAGCAGGGTATAGAAGAATACAAAGAAAGCTATACTGAAATAAGATTCAAGGGTGTCGAGAATAAACATGGAAACAATGATGATTACTGCAAAAACGTTAAACAAGACGTTGTTGTAAGCCTTATTGATCCAAACTGGATACAGCAGACAAAAAGAGATCAGAATAAAGCCGGGCAAGCCAAAGGCTACCAGGAAGAACAGGTACTGGTTGTGTGGCTTTCCTTCCCAGAGGGGATCAATTTCAAGGTTTTTCTCAAGGGCCTTCTGTTTCATTTCATCATATACATCACCAACACCCACCCCTTTCCATATATTACCAGTAAAAATGCTTCCTGCAACGGAAGTAAAAGCCAGCCGTTGTCCCAGGGAATGCATTTTCATATATCCGGTTTCTTTCCAAACATGTATTTCATAAAGGGTTTCATACAGGCGTTGATGGATTCCCGGATTTTGCCTGAAACGATAATTGGCCAGTCCCTTTTCAATTTGCAGGATATCGGATGAGTCGAGCTGGCGAATGCCGGCTGAATCCTTGCGGAGCTCTTTCGATGTAAGGTATCGCCTCAGGGTCATGCTCAGTTGCTGGCCTTTTAAGTCCTTACCATCAAAAGGCATCATGCTGATGGTGTTCCATTCTGCGGCCATTTCGCCTTCACAAACATATACATTGGTCAAATTCCCGTTCTCAAGAATTCCCGACAAAGTATCATGGGAGTATGGGTTTCCGTTTACGGTATAGGATTCAAGCTGCAGTGAATCCCCCGGTGAAGCATGGAAATTCCTGAACCAGGTAATTGAAATTACCGCAATCAGGGTGATCATGATGATTACGGGTGAAAGCAGCCAAAGGGATTTCCATAATAACTTTCCGGCATTGAAGGCAGGCAGGGAAACAAAGGCAAAGCCGGCTAACACGAATATGGCCATTCCGCCAAACGACCTTAGAATGTAAAGGTATATGGTAAGGAAGATGGCCGAGATCAAATACAACGCTTTTTCAGGCTTTGTTGATCCGGAATTCTTGTTGAGTGCATAATACAAGAAAATATATACAGCCATTACCACCATCAGGGCATACCTCAGATGCAGCATGAAAAATGAAGCCTGCCTGAAATCTCCTGAAATATGTAATTTCATAACGTAATACCTGCCTGCGCTTACCGTAGCAGCAGCAATAACCGCAAATGAGAACAACAGCAGGAGGTGTTTAATATTACGCCCGGATAAAGCCGGAGATGTAACCATAAGGAGAGGAAGCACAACCATGATAATGACATTGTTTGCCCGGATAAGTCCCATGTCGGTATTCGAAGAGTATAATAAGCTGATAAAATATACCAGGGCAACACCGGGAAGAAGAAGTACATAAGCGTTGCTGCGCAGAAGGCGGGCTTTTTCCCTGAAATTTCCCTGCAACACCCAGTTGATGGCGATAATAATCTGTGCAATGCTCAGGAAATACTTTGATAGCGGGAGGCAACTGACTAACAGGGCAAGGCCAAATAAGTATATTGCGTGATGAAGTTCTTCGCGGGTACCGGGAATCCTCATATTTCTGGAAATAAAGCTACAGGATAACATGGTCAATCCTGAGGCAGTGTAATTTAAAATAAAATTCACAAAACATCTTGTAAAATTAAAATAAATTGTATTTTTGCACTCCCTATTTTACGGGTAAAGAATATTTTACAGCGATTAATAATTACAAGTTTACGAACGTGAATACACTGAGTTATAGAACAGTATCGGCAAACAATGCAACTGTTCAAAAGGAGTGGTTTGTTGTGGATGCTACCAATCAGGTTTTGGGAAGGTTTAGTTCCCAGGTGGCCAGCATTCTCAGAGGAAAGCATAAACCCAGTTTTACTCCCCATGTTGACTGTGGTGATAACATTATTGTCATCAATGCTGAGAAAGTAAGGTTAACAGGGAAGAAGTGGACAGATAAGGAATATGTTCGGCATACCGGTTACCCGGGTGGTCAAAGAATCTCAACTCCGGCCAGCGAAGCACTGATTGATCCTGCCAGAATTATCGAAATGGCTGTAAAGAAGATGTTACCCCGCAACAGGCTGGGCAATGCGATTTACGGAAACCTTTATGTTTATGCCGGTTCCGATCATCCTCATACTGCCCAACAACCAAAAGAACTTAAATTAAATTACAAATAACAGGTATGGAAGTAGTAAATACCCTTGGTCGCAGAAAAAGCGCAGTAGCCAGGATATATGTAAAAGAAGGCAAAGGTAAGATCGTGATCAACGACCGTGAATTGGCCAATTATTTCCCGCTTGAACAATTGCAGTACATCGTATTGCAACCCCTAAATATTGCTGAATCAGCTGATAAGTTTGACATTACTGTTAACCTTAAAGGTGGTGGCATTAAAGGACAGGCAGAAGCCCTCCGTTTAGCCATTACCCGGGCCATGGTGATCATTAAACCTGAGAGCAAGGATGCATTGAAAAGCAACAAGCTGCTCACCAGGGATCCCCGTGAAGTTGAGCGTAAGAAGCCCGGTCAGCCAGGTGCCAGAAGGAGATTCCAGTTCAGCAAACGTTAGTGCTCATTATCTTGTTTAGCATCTAAATTGGTGAGACTCAGTTCAAGGAATTGGCTACTCATCAATTGATTATTTATAGAACGTAAACAAATTTTAAACATGCCAAAAACAACAGTACAACAATTATTGGATGCAGGTGTACACTTTGGTCACCTGAGAAGAAAATGGAATCCCGCAATGGCTCCTTATATATTCATGGAGAAAGAGGGAATTCATATAATCGACTTGCAGAAAACACAGGTTAAGCTTGAGGAAGCTGCTTCTGCATTAAGAAGCATTGCAAAATCCGGAAGGAAGATTCTGTTTGTAGCCACCAAAAAGCAGGCAAAAGATATCGTATCCGATCAGGTAAAGAAAATAAACATGCCTTATGTTACTGAGCGCTGGCCCGGTGGAATGCTTACCAATTTTCCCACCATCCGCAAGGCCGTAAAGAAAATGTCGTCAATCGACAGGATGGCTACAGATGGTACATTTGACAATCTTTCAAAACGCGAAAAACTTCAGGTTTCACGCCAACGTGCAAAACTTGAAAAGAACCTCGGCAGCATCGCTGACCTTACCCGTTTGCCTGCAGCCATGTTTATTGTGGATATCAGCAAAGAGCACATTGCGGTTCATGAGGCCCGCAGGCTGAACATTCCGATCTTCGCCATGGTGGATACCAATTCGGATCCCAACCTTGTTGATTTTCCGATTCCTGCCAACGATGATGCTTCAAAGTCAATTTCCCTTATCCTCGAAACCATTTGCGGATCAATCCAGGAAGGTCTCGATGAAAGAAAGATGGAGCGTGAAAAAGAAGGCGATCTTCCCAAAGGCAAATCCGACGATGAAGGAGATGAAGAAGACGATTTCGAGGAAGAAGGCGAAAAACGCCGTGCAAGGAAATCCCTCACCCTGAAAGCACCTGCAAAGAAAGGCGTTGCAGTTGAAATTGAAGAAGAGGAAGTAGAGGAAGTTGAAGACGCCGAAGAAGCCCAGGAAGAGGAAGAAGAAAATTAATCATCAAAAATATTAGATAATATGGCTATTACAGCAGCTGATGTAAGCAAACTGAGAAAAATGACCGGTGCGGGCATGATGGATTGCAAAAATGCCCTTGAAGAGTCAAACGGCGATTTTGAAAAGGCAGTTGAAATCATCCGCAAAAGAGGACAGCTTGTGGCAAGCAAAAGAGCAGACCGTGAAGCCATGGAAGGTGTTGTACTTGCAAAGACCAGCTCCGATGCTACTTTTGGTGCACTGATCGTTTTGAATTGCGAAACCGATTTCGTGGCTAAGAACGATAATTTCATCAACTTCGCCCAGGGCATTCTTGATAAGGCCATCAGCGAAAAACCTGCTGATCTTGAAGCATTGAAAAGCATAAAGAAAGACGGCCGCTCTATTGGCGAACTTGTAACTGAGCAAATCGGTATAATCGGTGAAAAGCTGGAATTATCCTTCTACGGAAAAATTACGGCAGGACAGGTAGTTCCTTATATTCATCCGGGCAATAAACTGGCTACGTTGGCTGGTTTAAACAAAGCCGCTGATGTAAAGGCAGGCCGCGATATCGCAATGCAGGTTGCAGCTATGAATCCTGTAGCCGTTGATAAGGCAGATGTTCCTGCTGATGTTATCGAGAAGGAAAAAGAAATCGGACGCGAACAAGCCAGGAATGAAGGCAAAGCCGAAAATATGCTCGATAAGATTGCCGAAGGAAAACTCAACAAGTTCTTTAAGGAAAGCACATTGCTTAACCAGGAATTTACCAAGGACAGTTCCAAAACAGTTAGGCAATACCTGCAAGCTATTGATAAAGACCTGAATGTAACGGGTTTTGTACGGTATTCCCTGAATCAGTAAAACAAAAATTAACTGCATATAAAAATCGGGTGTTAAAACCCGATTTTTTTTTGACTTATATTTACCAATCAATCTATCAATCAACAAATCAACAATTCAGCAAATGAAATATACGCGCGTGCTGTTAAAGCTGAGCGGAGAAGCGCTCATGGGTGACAAAAAGTCGGGCCTTGATGAATCGGTTCTGGAAGCATATGCCAGGCAGGTTAAGGATGTACAGGATTCAGGTGCACAGGTGGGAATAGTTATTGGTGGCGGTAATATTTTCCGTGGACTGTCGGGATTAAAAAGCGGATTCGACCGGGTTACCGGAGACTACATGGGAATGCTTGCAACTGTTATAAATGGATTAGCCCTCCAGACCTTCATTAACCAGGCCGGAGGTAAGGCACGTGTATTAACGGCCATAGAAATGTTGCCCGTGGCTGAACGATATTCCAAAACACTCTCGGAAACCTTGTTTTCCCAGGGATATGCCTTGATTTTCACTTTTGGCACCGGTAATCCGTTTTTTACAACAGACACCGCCGCTGCACTAAGGGGTGTTGAAATAGATGCGCAGGTTATTCTGAAAGGAACGCGTGTTGATGGCGTTTATACCGCCGATCCTGAAAAAGATCCTGAAGCAGTGAAATATGACCGGGTTACATTTGAGGAAGCATATGAAAAGGGGTTAAAGATCATGGATCTAACGGCTTTTACCATGTGCAGGGAGAATAATGTACCGATAATCGTTTTTGACATGA
The DNA here is from genome assembly GCA_964646255.1 of uncultured Bacteroidales bacterium. Classification (GTDB taxonomy): domain Bacteria; phylum Bacteroidota; class Bacteroidia; order Bacteroidales; family UBA10428; genus UBA5072. The sequence continues at coordinate 21,991 of CAZYDI010000028.1, read as the reverse complement.
ACCGGGAAGGAAACCTCAGGAGAGTTCTTGAGGGGGAAGAAGTTGGAACCATTATTACGGGAAAGTAACACGTGACAATAAAAGTGACGCGTGACAAGAAGAGACAAACGCACCTGTAAAATCCCTCAACAAATCAACAAATCAACAAATCAACAAATCAACAAATATATTTACACCGTCATTATATCCTTTTCCTTGGCGGCGACAATAACATCAACTTTGGCAATATAAGAATCCGTATCCTTCTGCACTTCTTCAGCCAATTCTTTTTCCAAGTCTTCGGCAAGTCCGCTTTTCAGCATTTTTTTAAGTTCATCGTTTGCATCGCGCCTTGCATTCCTTACACTAACCTTGGTGTTTTCACCCATAGTTTTAACCTGCTTAACCAGTGACTTACGGCGCTCTTCGGTAAGGGGCGGAATGTTAAGCCTGATGATTTCACCGTTGTTCATTGGCGTTAGTCCGATATTGGCATACAATATGGCTTTTTCAATTACCTGTAACATATTTTTATCCCATGGCTGAACAACAACAGTTCGCGCATCGGGGGTACCTATATTCGAAACCTGTGCAAGCGGTGTAATTGCACCATAATAGTCCACGGAAATTCCGTCGAGTATGGCAGGAGTGGCTTTGCCGGCACGAACGTGAATAAGCTCATCCTCAAGATGACGAATGGCTTTTTCCATTTTTTCCTTTGCCATATCTACACTAAAGCGGGCTTCTTCTTCCATTGTTATCGGGTTTGTACGTTCAGTAACAAATTTAACGCATTGATTTTAAATTCCAATAATTTTTGTTTACTCTGCCGGACTTATCATCTCGTACAACTCCTCCAGACGGGGTGACAGAATGATTTCGGTCCGCCTGTTCTTTTGCCTTGCAGTTACCGTTTTTGCCGGATCCACCGGTTGATATTGTCCCCTTCCGGCTGTAGTCAGTCGCTGCGGATTTACCTTTGCCGACTCCAGCAAAATACGGACGATAGAGGTGGCCCTCAAAACACTCAGGTCCCAGTTGTCCTTATAGGCCGACCCTGACATAACCGGCACATCATCGGTATGTCCCTCAATCATCACATTGATATCGGGATTTTGTTCCAGCACCGATGCCAGTTTGCGCAATGCGGCTGCACCTTTTGCATCCACCTCCGTGCTGCCGCTTTTAAAGAGCAATTGCTCCTCCAGCGAAACATAAACCTTGCCGTTTTTCTGTGAAACACTTAACCCTTCATTCTGAAATCCCATCAATGCATCGGAGACTTTTTTCCGAAGGCTGGTAACGGCTGATTGTTGTTCCTCAATGGTTTTTTCAAGTTCAGCCAATCGTGCATTCCTATTTTCCAATTCACGCTGAACATTGTCCAGGTCACTTTTCCGCTTGTCGAGATCGGAGGAAACCTTGTCCAAATCGGATTCCCGCTGCTGAAGACTTTTCTGGGCAACCTGAAGTTCTTCCATCAGCCTCCTAACTTCCGCTTCGCTTCCTTTGAGCAGTGACTTCTGTGCTTCCTGCAAATCGCCATAGTCCCTGGAAAGCATACTGTTTTGCCGGGTAAGCTTGTCGACCTCATTTTTCCAGTAAATGGTATCTTTCCCGGCACGTGCCAGGTCTCTTTCGGCTTTAGCCAGTTTAGCGGCCATTTCCCTGCCGGCAACAGAAAGTTTTTCGTTTTCTGCCACCAGCAATTCCTTTTCTTCCTGGCAGGTAAGCGACTCCGATTGCAAAGCTTTGAATTTGGTCGGCGGCACACAGGCAACAGCCAGTATAACAATAATAAATGCAGCTACAGCAGATTTCATGACGTTTTTCATTTGTTGCCTAATTTAGCATCCCTGTCAATATATTCAAGGGAAATAAGCAATTAATTATTAACTTTGAAATCGTAAATTAACTAAACAGCACAGGGAATACCCGCCCATAGTTTGCATCGTCCGAGATGGAGAGTAATAAAGCGCCACGATTACTTGATCAGATTCATTATCCTTCCGACTTAAGGAGCCTTGATAAAGAAAAGCTGCCTCAGGTTTGCGAAGAGTTGCGTGAGTTTATCATCGAACAATGTTCTTCAAATCCGGGACATTTGGGAGCCAGTTTGGGTGTTGTTGAACTCACCGTTTCCCTGCACTACGTTTTTAATACACCCCACGATGCCCTCATCTGGGATGTCGGGCACCAGGCATACGGGCATAAAATTCTTACCGGTCGCAGGAATATTTTTCATACAAACCGTAAGCACAAAGGAATTAGTGGCTTTCCACGGATGAGTGAAAGTGAATATGATGCTTTTGGCACCGGTCATTCATCAACATCCATTTCTGCCGCGCTTGGAATTGCCGTGGCGGATCGCCTCCGGGGAGTGCAACGAAATGTAGTGGCTATTATCGGAGATGGTTCAATGACCGGAGGGCTTGCATTCGAAGGCCTAAACAATGCCGGCATAGAAAAAACCGATTTACTGGTTATACTGAATGATAACAACATTGCTATCGACCCGAATACCGGTGCACTGAAAGAATACCTTACCGATATAACCACTTCACGAACCTATAACAAGCTTAAAAAAGACATCTGGACCCTTTTCGGAAAAATCAACAAAATTGCCCCTCATGCGCGTGAATATGCCCAGAAATTGGAGAATGGACTGAAATCGGTGCTCATGAGGCAAAGCAACCTGTTCGAGTCATTAAAGTTCAGGTATTTTGGCCCGGTTGACGGACATGATGTGTTGCACGTGGCAGAGCTGCTTGAGGATATGAAGAATATTCCGGGGCCAAAACTTCTCCATGTGCTTACGGTAAAGGGCAAGGGTTTTCCACAGGCAGAGCAGAATCAAACGGTGTATCATGCACCCGGTAAATTCGATCCTCATACGGGAATGCTTTTGGGTAAAATCTACGATGATTCAGAGCCGCCGTTGTTCCAGGATGTATTTGGACTTACCCTGCTTGAACTTGCAAGGCAAAATGATAATATCGTTGGCATTACCCCGGCTATGCCATCCGGTTGTTCTTTAAAAATCCTCATGGACGAAATGCCGGAGAGGGCATTTGATGTTGGCATTGCCGAACAGCATGCGGTTACCTTTTCAGCCGGGTTGGCTGCACAGGGTATAATTCCGTATTGCAATGTGTATTCTTCTTTCCTGCAGAGAGCATATGACCAGGTGGTGCACGATGTAGCCATCCAGAAATTACCGGTGGTTTTATGCATCGACCGTGGCGGAATTGTGGGCTCCGATGGGGCAACACACCAGGGAATATTTGATATGGCTTACCTGCGGAATGTACCCAATATGATCATTGGCGCACCAATGAATGAGGAGGAATTGCGCAACATGATGTACACTGCACAGGTAAAAAACCACGGACCTTTTGCCATAAGGTATCCCAGGGGCAGAGGGCGATTGAGCGACTGGAGAAAGCCGTTCAGGGAACTGAAGGTTGGCGAGGCACGCATGCTTAGGCCTGGCAAAGATATTGCAGTTCTTACCATAGGCATAACCGGCGTTTTTGCCGAGGAAGCTTTAAACAGGCTTGATGCCGAGCATATTGAAGCCGAACACTGGGATATGCGCTTTGTAAAGCCACTGGATACCGAATGCCTGCATAGCGTTTTCAGGAATTTCACCCAGGTTGTTACGGTTGAAGATGGGGTTCTTGCAGGAGGTTTTGGCAGTGCGGTGCTTGAATTTATGAGCGATCACGGATATATGGCGAATGTAAGACGCCTTGGTGTGGGAGACACTTTTGTTGAACATGGCTCGCAAGCCGAATTATACAAAGAATGCGGATATGATGCTGAAAGCATTTACCAGACCATAAAAGCCATGGTTTCCAGGAGAATCCTGTCACGGGCGATTTAAAAGCGCCTTCCCATTACCATTACATCATCAATTTGCTCGTGCTTTCCTTTCCAGTCTTCGAAAGTGGTGTCCAGAATTTTCAGTTGGGTTTCAGCGTCAAATTCACTGATATGCAGCAGCAAATCCTTGAGTGAGGAGGTCTTGAATTTTTTACCTTCCTGTCCGCCAAACTGGTCAGCATAACCATCGGAATACAAATATACACAGTCGCCCTCTTCAATACGAAACTCATGGTTGGTAAAGCTTTTTTCGTTACCGGTTGAACGGCCAATGGCAAACCTGTCGGCTTTCACTTCAATCAATTCTTCGTCCCTGATAATGATTAACGGATTAAAAGCTCCTGCATACTCCAGGATACGGGTTTCAGGTGAATAACAAATCAGTGAAATATCCATGCCATCATTTACAATCGCCTCGCCTTTCTGATGCAGGTTTGTGGCTACCTCTTCGTTAAGCCTGTCAAGGATTTCCGATGGCTTAAGCACTTGTTGTTCGATAATAATTTTATTCAATGACGTATACCCGATAAATGACATGAATGCCCCGGGAACACCATGTCCCGTGCAATCCACAGCGGCAAGGAATTCTTTTCCACCGGCTGTATTAATCCAGTAAAAATCCCCGCTCACAATATCCTTTGGTTTATACAGCACAAATGTTTCCTTGTAGGGAATTTCCGAAGGCAGTATGGCAAGTTGAATTCGCCTTGCATAGGTAATGCTGTCAAGAATATCCTTGTTTCGTATAGACAATTGCGTGTTTGCCTCCTGCAGCTCCTGGGTGCGTTCATTAACACGGGCTTCGAGAATCCTTTTTTCAGTAACCAGGTTTCGTTCCCTGATCTTGATAAATACAATGATGGAAGCAAGAATGAGTCCTATGGCACTGAAAATAAAGTAACCGCGACGGTATGGCGGGGCCAGAATCCTGAAACTGTGCGATGCAGGTACCGATGTCCATTCGCCAAGTTCATTCCTGGCTTTAACTCTGAATTCATACCTCCCGGGAGGAAGCTTTGTAAATACCCTTGTGTTGTTGTTTTTCAGGTCGATCCATTTGTCATCAAAGCCCTCAAGCATCACAAAGTAATTTATACCGGCAGGATTGGAAAGGCTTACTGTGCTGAAGTTAAAGGTGATATCATTCTGGTTGCTTGACAGCTTTCTGCCTTCAATTAACTCAGCGGGAATTCCCTTTATCAGCATTTCATTGATTCTTACCACCGGTTTAATGGTATCCCCTTCACCCATTAAGGTAAGGTCACATTTCATGGCGCCATTTGCCGTACCAATCCATAAAAAACCCTGAGAGTCCATCGAGCATGCGTTGGGCTTTGTTTCTATTCCGGCAAATCCCGAATTCCTGGTAAAAGAGAGTATTTTATTCTTTGACTGGTCAATTTTATTCAATCCGAGATTGGTGCCTGCATATACATTGTTGTTGCCATCACCATATAAAAGATTGATGTGATTTGATAACAGGCCATCCTCAGTTGTATATTGCCGTATGCTGTCGTTTTCAATCATCAGAATCCCGTCGGCTTTGGTGCCGATCCATATATTGCCGCTGATATCCTCGGTGAAACAGGTAGGGGTAATATCCATGATGTTTTTAAGCACGCGGAATCGTCCCTTTTGATAAAGCGTTACTCCTTTATTTTTATCCGAACCTATCCACAGGTTGCCTTTCGAATCAACAAACAGGGCGGAAATTTCATTTCCTGCCAGGCCCGAACCTTGCGTATATGTGGACACATAGCGATCTCTCCTGATATCGTACTCAACCAGTGCACCTATTGTTCCTATCCATAGATTGCCTTCACTGCCGATTTCCAGGGCGGTAATGAGATAGTGAAGGTTGTTGTTTATTTGCGGCTGTGATACCAGCCTGTTGCTTTCCCTGCTGTACTGTGTAATACCTTCGTCGGTTACTATCCATATATTTCCCTTGCTGTCCTTTTTAAAGAAGTTTACCTGGTTGCTGATGAATTTATTGGCCTGGTTATAATAATGGTAAATGGATTTACCGTCGCGCTTGCTGTAAACCGAGATACCCTGGTTGGTTCCAAACCATAGTTCACCTGCAGCGCCTTCTGTAATTGCATTTACCTGGTTATGAGCAAGGCCGTCGAGGGTGGTCAGGCTCATGAATTTTTTCCCTTTAAACACTTCAAGCCCATGGTTGGTGGTGCCCAGGAGCATGTTTCCTTCGTGATCTTCGAGTATACACCATATATGATCATCATGCAGCCCGTTTGATGTATTGTAAATGGTAATTTCCCCATCAGGGCCGATGCAGGAGACGCCTCCTGCATTAATTTCATCTTTCCAGTGGCCCGTCCATATATTGCCCTTATGGTCTTCGGTAATGCAGGTAATCCAGTTTGAAGCCAATCCATTGCGACTGTCCATGTACGTCATGCTTCCATCGCCGCTGTTCATGCAGGTTAGTCCGCCATTGTATGTTCCAAACCAAAGATTGCCTTTTGAATCTTCATACATGGCCGAAATGCTGAAATAGGTAAACAGGCCTTTCGGAAGGAAAATCTCAAAGGTGTTCCGGGCTTTGTTGAATTTCCTGATTCCAACATTGGTAATAAAGTACAGATCGCCTTTTGATGTAAACAGACTGTTAAACACCTGGTCGCCCAGGCTTATACCTTTCAGGTAATGTTCAAATTTCAGGTTTTCAGCAGATTCTTCAGGATTGTAGATCAGCAGGGCCCCGTCTGATTCGGTGGTAATCCACAGGTCGCTTCCTGCCTGGTTAATAGAAGTAATATTTGACCGCAGGACAGAATCAAGAATCTGAATTCTCTCAAAGTGTTTACCCTTTTTCCGGGATATTCCGCCACCTTCATGTCCAAGCCACAGCATTCCCGAATTGTCATTAAATACCACGCGCACGCTTCCTTCGGCCAATCCTTCATCTTCGGTATAGTTCAAAAACGTCCTGCCGTCAAAACGCCAGACACCGGTAGGGGTTCCCAGCCATAAATACTGCTGTTGGTCCTGAACGATGCTGTATACTTTCGACTCAAATTCCTGCTGTGTGCTGAAGTTTTCGAAAAAATACGACTGGCCTTTCATGCCAGGTCCGGTTCCCGTAATGAGGATGAAAAGAACGATTACACGAAATGCGGTATTCATGTGAAAACGGATAAAATGCCTATAGGTGAAGGGGTGATGCCCTTACTTGTTTTTCGACATAAAAAAGAAAGTGCCGTCCTCATCCTCAAGGCCCACAATTTTCCCAAACTTTGGTTTCTGCTGGCTGCCCTGTGTAACCGCCATGGTTACCTTGCTAACAATGGATTCAATAGGCAGGCAAGCATTGGGATTGTTGGCCAGCGTATTGGCAAAGGTTCTTGTAAACTGGGAATTATCTACTGCCAACTCATACCCTGCAGAAGAAAACACTTGTGAGGACTTGAATCTTACTGCTTCCCAGTCGTTGCAATTTCTCTCCTTTGGCGTGTCCCGCATGGCCTGGTAAAATGTAGGGCCCGATTCGCAGGCGTCCGTTATCACCAGGTTATGGGTAATGTAGCCGGTATACGACTGCAATGATGCACGCAGCGCATTAAGGTTATAATAGGTAAACTCATCATCGCGCTTGGCATCTACCGGAATCCAGAAGCCTGTTTCATTATAGAATTTTCCATGGCCTGCATACCAGAGCAGAAGTGCATTTACTTTATTGCTTCGCAATAAATCGCGTAATTCAATGGAGAAGAACCTTTCCATTTCTTTCTTTGTCATGTCCTGCTTGTGAATGATCTTATGTATATCATAGCGGGCAAGGGCAGAGCGCATAAGTGTAACATCCTTCGACGGTCCATCTAAGCTGGGAAATGTTTCATAATTCGAGTTTTCGATGAAGACAACCCAGGTACGTCCCATTGGATTGGCTTCGAGCAGGGATACACCTTCGCGGTTCAAAACAAAGGTTACCGTGGTATCATTGCCGTATGCATCAGCCGCCGTAACGCTGAAATTATTTTTGTTGGCCACATTGATGGTGGCTGTAAACCGCGGATTAAGGTCGTTTAACGTGAAACTTGCCGCTACACCGTCGATGAGAATGGACGATATGTTGCTTTCATCCTGAATGGTGCCCTCAATAAACAGGCTTGCATTGTCGGTATCCAGGTAAATCTCCCCGTTGTCGGAGGCATAGGGCGCAATAATTGACACGGCCGGAGGATCTATTTCCGTGCGTTCAATATAGTAGGTGTTTATTTTTGCATTATCATATACATCCCTGGCAGAAATGGTGATCATATCGGTTACTGATATATCAATATCTGCAGTGAATTCAACCTTGTCACCGCTTTTGAAAAAACTGGCAGGCTTTTTATTCACCAGCACTTCAGCGATTTCACTATCATCCTGTATTTTTCCCCTGACTGAAAACCGGTTTTTGTTTCGGGCAATTTTAAGTGTGGAATCACCGTCAACCTGGGGTTCGGTAATGCCAATCTCCGGACTGCGCGATTCCCGGTTTAGCTCGAACAGCCTTTTGCGGGCTTTAAGCAGATGCTGTTGGGCAATAAGGTCATCAGCGGAGAAGCCGGTTAAATTTTCGTAATCTTTAATAGCCGATTTAAAGTCGCCCACCTGTTCGTATGAAAAGGCCCGTTTATAAATGGCTTCGGAATATTTTGGGTCAATAAGCAGGGCCTTTGAGAAATCGTTGATTGCCTGCTGGTGCTGGGTAAATTCCTGGTAATAGGAGCCCCTTTCCATATACATTTCCTTGTCATCGGGATTGTTGAAAAGGATTTTGGAAAGGTCGTCGATGGCCTTGGGATATTCCGTGAGCCTGGCAAATACCCTGCTTCGGATCAGAAGCGCCTGCTTATTGTTTCCATCTTTATCAAGGACGGTATTGCAGCTGATCAGTGCCTCTTCGGGCTTATTGAGCAAAAGTCTGAGTGATGCCAGGGCCAGGTGGGCTTCGGTGTATCCTGCTTCCTTGGATATAGCGCCTTTGTAATCGGCTTCAGACTGGTTATAATTTTTCATTTTTTCGGATAACTGGCCCCGGTAAAAATGGTTGGTGGCATTATCCTTTAAATCGATCGCTTTATTTATTGAAACCAGGGCATTGGAATAATCTTCAAGGGCCATTTGAATGCGTGAAAGCAGACAAAAAGAAGATTCTGATTTCTTATTGAGGGCGATGCTTTTATTGATTAAATCGAGGGCATCATTATGGTTATGGAGTAAATAATTCAACCGGGCCGCGTCATAATACAATTCAGGCTGCTTTTGTTCAAAGGTGAGTGCACGTTTAAGGTCGTCAGCGGCATGCTGAATTTCACCTGTAGCTTCATATGACCGTGAACGTTCAACGTAGGCCTGAGCGTATTCAGGCTCAATATTCACGGCTTTCGTGAATTGATCGATGGCATCTTTATGATTTCCGGCCTCGACAAAGGTAAGCCCGGTTTTATAGAATTGCCGTGCATTTTGGGCGGATGTACCATTAACAATGGTGATTACGGCCAGTGAAATGAGAAATAATGTCTTTGCTTTCATAACCCCTGTGAAATAGTGATTGGATTATTCTGAATACGAAATAATTAAAATTTTGTTTTACATATTCAATGAAACAGATTGTTATGGTAAACAGTCAGTACATCTTCGCGAATACTGTATTTCTCCATCACCGGCGCAGAGAATTCCGGAGCCGGTATACCCTTATTAAACGATTTTGCTCCTGTAAATACGCGGGCCTCATCCCACAGGTTTAGTGAAAGAAAGCTTTGTATCAGCATTCTTCCGCCCTCCACAAGCAGGGACTGAATACCGTGGTTATACAGGTACAACAAAATGTTTTCGATCAGATTTCCATCAAAATTCATGCAAACATAGGTGGTTTCACCATCATTGAAGTCCTTTACCTCATTAAAAACCGTTGTAGGAATGGAGTTATCAAAAACAGAAAGCGTTTTTGGCAGGGCAAGCTTCCTGTCAATCACCAGGCGCAATGGCGACTTCCCCGGCCATTCACGTACGGTGAGCTTAGGATTATCCATAATGGCGGTTTTTGTGCCAATGAGGATAGCCTGCTCTTCGCTGCGCCATTTATGCACCAGCATACGTGAAATTTCATTGGATATCCATGTGATTTTTTGCACGGGTGATTCCCTTATTACATCAATAAAATGGTCCCTGGTTTGCGCCAGCTTGAGAATCACATAGGGCCTTTTTTTTGTGAAGTACGTAATAAACCGTTTATTTAGTTCACTGCATTGCTGTTCCGAAATACCGGTTACCAGGTCTGTTCCTGCATCCAAAAGCTTCTTAAAACCTTTGCCTGAAACCAGGGGGTTAGGATCGGAAATTCCTGCAACCACTTTGGGAATGCCGCTTTTAATGATCAGATCGGCACAGGGTGGTGTTTTACCTTCATGGGAGCATGGCTCCAGGTTTACATACAAGGCCGACTTTTTAAGCAGCGTTTTATCGGATACCGAATTTATTGCATTCACTTCAGCGTGGTGACTGCCATATTGCCGGTGGTATCCTTCACCGATTATTTTATTGTTACAAACAATCACCGAACCCACGAGCGGATTTGGGGCAGTATGTCCTAATCCTTGCAGCGCCAGGTCATGGCATCGTTGCATATATGTTTCATCTATCGACATTGAGGACAATTTCTATTGTTTATATATATTTACCCGATGAAAACCACTACCCTGACTGACATTCTAAATCAATACCGGACTAAACTTTCAGGCTATTATCCCGATGAAGAAATAAGGCAATTGTTCCTGTTATCATCGGAACATCTGCTAAATTACAGCAAAATTGACACTTTTCTAAAAACCGGCGAGTCAATTTCAGCAGAGACTGAAGCAAATTTTGCGAATATCCTTAAGCGGCTTCTTCAGTGGGAACCCATACAGTATATCACCGGTACGGCTGATTTTTACGGATTGAAGTTTTATGTTGACCGACATGTGTTGATTCCCAGGCAGGAGACCGAGGAGCTTGTACAATGGATTATTAAGAGTGAGCAAAGGCAGTCTGCCGATATCCTTGACATAGGTACGGGGAGTGGATGTATAGCGGTTTCGCTGGCTTGCAGTATGCCGGATGCCTCTGTATGGGCCTGTGATATTTCAGCGGAATCATTGGAAGTGGCGGCTACCAACGCAGAAAGTAATAATGCCGATATCCGGTTTTTTCCATGTGATGTACTCGATAATCAGGCTTGCCTTCCCCGAACTTTCGGGGTGATCGTGAGTAACCCTCCTTACGTAAGGGAAAGCGAGAAAGTTCAAATGTTGCAAAATGTAACCGTCTATGAACCTCCGCTTGCCTTGTATGTGAGCGACAGCGAGCCGCTGGTTTTTTACAAACGAATCGCCTTATTGTCGCGGAAGTACCTTAAGGACGGAGGAAGTCTGTATTTTGAGATTAATGAGCATTTTCCGGATGAAGTGGTTAAACTATTGAAGGTTACCGGATTTTATGCCATTGAGGTAAAAAAGGACATCAATGGAAAAGCACGAATGGTTAAGGCCCGAAAATAATTCTTTATGGAAGTATCAGCAGCCCTTGTTAAACTAAGAAATATCTGCAGCAGGCAGGAGAAATGCCCTTCGGATGTGGTTAGCCTGATGAAGCGCTGGGATGTGCCGCCAGAGCACCATACCCCGGTAATTGAACAATTAAAGGCCGAAAAATATATTGATGAGCAGCGGTATGCTTCTGCTTTTGTTAGGGACAAGCTAAAATTCGATCATTGGGGGCTGATTAAGATAAGGTTTATGCTCACCCAGAAAGGCATATCAAAGGATGTCACCGAAAGGGTACTGGGTGAAGTCGATATTGAAGAATATCGCATGCTGATTGAAAAAGAACTGAAAAAAAAGCACAGTTCAGTAACAGGAACACCTTATGAGGTTTGGTCCAAACTGGCACGGTATGGTTCATCAAGAGGCTATGAAATGGAGCATATGCAGGGTTTTTTGGAAAAGCTTAGTGGTAGCGATTAACAGATAATTTTCTTACATTTGTCGGCTTATTAAACCACTGAATATGGTCACCATTGATCAAATTAAATCGTTAACAGAGCGCTCGGGCGCCCTGGGGAGGTATCTTTGACATTGATCACAAAGTTAAACTGATCAGAGAAGAGGAAGAGAAGACGCATGCCCCCGGGTTCTGGGATGATCCTAAGGAAGCAGAAAAAAAGCTTAAGGAAATCTCATCGTTAAAGAACTGGACAAAAAGTTACGATTCTCTTCGCAAGGATATTGATGACTTATCCGTGCTTTTTGACTTCTATAAGGAGGGAGAGGCCACGGAAGAGGAGGTGGACAAGCAATATGCACATGCCCTGAAACAGGTCGAAGACCTTGAGTTCCGGAATATGCTGCGCAATGAGGAGGACAAGATGGGCGCAATCCTCAAGATAAATTCAGGTGCCGGAGGCACCGAAAGCCAGGATTGGGCGCAAATGCTTATGCGCATGTACATCCGGTGGGGCGAGCGCAACGACTATGCAGTAAAAGAGGTTAGTTACCTCGAAGGCGATGATGCCGGCATAAAATCCGTTACCCTTGAATTCGATGGTGAATACGCCTATGGTTACCTGAGGGCCGAAAACGGGGTACACCGGTTGGTAAGGTTATCTCCCTTTGATGCCAACCACAAGCGCCACACTTCATTTGCCTCCGTTTTTGTATCTCCTGTAGTTGAGGACAATATAGAAATTGTGATCAATCCCGCCGATATCGAATTCGACTATTTCAGGTCGAGTGGCGCAGGCGGCCAGAATGTGAACAAGGTGGAAACCGGTGTTCGTGTTCGTCACCTGCCAACCGGCATTACGGTTGACAATACGGAAACCCGGTCACAGTTGCAGAATAAGGAAAATGCCATTCGCATTTTGAAATCGCATTTATATGAAATGGAGCTTAGGAAAAGGATGGAAAAGCAGGCCGAAATTGAGGGCCAGAAAAAGAAAATTGAATGGGGCTCGCAAATACGCAGTTATGTTTTACATCCCTACAGGCTTGTAAAAGATTTGCGTACCAGCTATGAAACTTCAGATACCCAGGGAGTGTTGGACGGAGATATCAATGATTTTATTAAAGCCTTTTTAATGGAATTTGCGGGAAA
>CAZYDI010000028.1:0-8883 GCA_964646255.1 uncultured Bacteroidales bacterium | reverse complement strand
ATGGATTACAGAACAGAACACGACACCATGGGAGAAGTTAAAGTACCAGCAACACGGTACTGGGGAGCACAAACAGAACGTTCCCGAAATAACTTCAAAATTGGTCCTGAAGCCAGCATGCCAAAGGAAATTATTTATGCCTTCGCTTATCTAAAAAAGGCTGCAGCTATGGCAAATGCTGAACTCGGAGTGCTGAGCCAGGAAAAATTATCATTGATTTCCAGGGTTTGTGATGAAATCCTCGAAGGCAAACTCGATGATGAATTCCCGCTGGTGATATGGCAAACCGGATCGGGAACACAGTCGAACATGAATGTAAATGAAGTTGTCGCCTACCGTGCACATGTGCTTTCGGGAGGAAAACTGAGCGATGACAAAAAAGTTCTTCATCCCAACGATGATGTAAATAAATCACAATCATCCAACGATACCTATCCCACGGCAATGCATATTGCGGCCTATAAAGCCGTTACTGAAACAACCCTGCCTGGTATGAAACGGCTGAGGGATACCTTGCATAAAAAAGCTGAATTGTTCAGGGAATTTGTTAAGACCGGCCGGACTCATTTTATGGATGCTACTCCATTGTCGCTTGGACAGGAGTTTTCGGGTTATGTCCAGCAAATTGACAATTCAATGCGTGCTATAAACAATGCATTGGAGATGGTGAGGGAGCTTGCCCTGGGTGGAACTGCCGTTGGCACAGGATTGAATGCCCCCAAAGGTTATGATGTGCTGGTTGCTGCCAAAATTGCCAGCTTAACCGGCTATCCCTTTATAACTGCGCCCAATAAATTCGAAGCCCTTGCTGCCCATGATGCCATGGTTGAATTAAGTGCTGCCCTTAAGCGCTCTGCAGTGGCCCTTATGAAGATTGCCAATGACGTCCGTATGCTCAGTTCAGGTCCGCGCTGCGGAATTGGGGAGATCGTAATACCCGACAACGAACCCGGATCATCGATAATGCCGGGAAAAGTCAATCCAACACAACCCGAAGCGCTTACCATGGTTTGTGCACAGGTGGTTGGAAATGATGTTGCAGTGACACTGGGTGGTATGAACGGGCATTTCGAGCTGAACGTTTTCAAACCCCTCATTGCATCAAATGTGTTACAGTCAGCACGCCTGCTTGGTGATGCCTGTGTTTCATTCAATGATAAATGTGCAGTGGGTATAGTGCCCAATAAAGAGGCAATAACCAGGCACCTGCAGAATTCGCTTATGCTGGTTACTGCTTTAAATCCTCATATTGGCTATGAGAATGCAGCAAAAATCGCCAAGAAAGCCCATAAAGAAAACAAAACCCTTAAACAAGCCGCTGTTGAGCTTGGATTGCTTACTCCCGAACAATTCGATGAGTGGGTAAAACCTGAAAACATGATATAGATTGGAATAATAAAAACGCATAGAGAAAGAATGGAAAGTACTGAAAAACTGTTCTCTGAATTCCCGCCTGTTTCCATAGCCGATTGGGAGGCAAAAATCAGGGCTGATTTAAAAGGCGCGGATTATGATAAAAAGTTGATCCGGAAAACACTTGACAACATTATCATCAAACCTTATTACACCGCAGAGGATTTAGGCCCGATAGAATACATCAAGCACGAAGCAGGAGAGTTCCCTTTTCCAAAAGATGATTATTCAAAAGGAAACCATTGGGAAATTCGCCAGGACTTTGTGGTACATGATATTGATGAAACCATCGAAAAGGCCAGTGCGGCAATAATGCGCGGTGCAACGGCTATTGGTTTTGATGTTTCCCGCAAAGGAGATTTATACTTTCATGATTGCAAAAAACTGATCTCGGCCATTGGGTTGCCCCATAATAAAGTGCATTTTATTGTTGGCGATAACGGACCACAGGTTCTCGATTTCCTTTTAAGGACTGTTGAAGCGTTGGGAATCGACAAAGCGTCCATCAGGGGATCCGTTGAATTTGATCCTTTGGCACATTTGGCACTTAGCGGAGGATTTTATAATAACCCGGAAGATGATTTTGCCGATGCCGCCCGGCTCATCAGTATGGCTAAAGAATTGCCCGGCTTGCGGGTAATTGCTGTAAACAGCCATTTTTTAAGCGATGGTGGCGCCACCGTGGTACAGGAATTGGCCATCGGATTGTCCATGATTTCGGACTACCTGGTTAAACTCTCAGAAAGAGAAGCCGATCCTTTTGCCGTTTCGGGACACCTGCAGTGGAATTTGGGCGTAGGTTCTGATTATTTCATGGAAATTGCAAAGATCCGTGCTGCCCGTCAGTTGTTTGCCGCACTTTTGAGCGGATTTGGCAACCGAAGTGATGGGCAACCATTATTTATTCACAGCATAACCACAACATGGAACAAAACACTGTATGATCCGCATGTGAATATGTTGCGGCTTACCACAGAGGCCATGGCAGCTGTGTTGGGAGGCTGCAATTCATTGGTGGTAAGGCCATTCGACTCCGTTTATAATGAGCCCGGCGATTTCTCTGAAAGGCTTGCACGAAACATCCAGGTCATCCTTAAAGAAGAATCCTATTTTGGTAAGGTAATCGATCCTGCAGCCGGATCATATTATATTGAATCGCTTACCAGATCACTGGTTGAAAATGCCTGGGCACTTTTCCTTAAGGTTGATGACATGGGAGGCTTTGTTAAAGCCTTTGAACACGGATTTATCTCGGAAGAGATAAAGGCAATCCGGACGAAAAGATCGGAAATGACAGCATCGAGGCGCGAAGTTTTGCTGGGCACAAACCAGTTTCCCAATGTGAATGAAAGCGTAACCGGCTGTATAAATGAAGAAATTGCCTTCCCTGCAGCACAGGTGAGTTCAGCAAAATTGGCCGATCCGATAGTTCCGGCAAGGAATGCAGCAGAATTTGAAAAACTACGTCTTTCTACTGAAAGGCATAGCGGTTCCCGTCCCAGGGTTTTCATGCTTACCTATGGCAACCTTGCTATGAGGCTCGCACGTTCGCAATTCTCCGGCAATTTCTTTGCCTGTGCCGGTTATGATATTATTGACAACCTCGGTTTCGCTTCTGCAGAAGAAGGAGTGGATGCTGCATTAAAAGCCGGGGCTGATGTGGTTGTGGTTTGCAGCGGTGATGATGAATATGCCCTGATAGCCCCGCAGGTTGCGGAGTTGATAGGCAACAGAGCCATTGTTGTTGTTGCAGGTGCCCCTGCCAGTATGGAAGAACTAAAGCAGAAGGGGATTTCAGAGTTCATTCACATTCGTTCAAATGTGCTTGAAACCTTGAAACGATTTCATACTATGTTGGGCATTAAACTGATTTAATTTACAAGCGTCATGAAACCAGATTATAAAAAAATCAATATACATAATCCTGCTTTTGCCAGTGCTGATACCTCAGACCCGGTTGAAAACTGCGAGGCATGGCGGACAGCCGAAAACATCATGGTAAAGACAAAGTTTTCCCACAATGATATTGCGCACCTGGAACACCTTTCATATGCTGCAGGACTTCCGCCATATCTGAGGGGACCTTATTCCGCCATGTATGTGATGCAACCATGGACCATCAGGCAGTATGCCGGTTTTTCCACCGCTGAGGAATCCAATGCCTTTTACAGGCGTAACCTGGCGGCAGGACAAAAGGGGCTGTCGGTGGCATTCGACCTGGCAACGCATCGCGGATATGATTCCGATCATGAACGTGTGGTCGGTGATGTTGGTAAAGCAGGGGTAGCCATTGATTCAATTGCCGATATGAAGATACTGTTCGACCAGATTCCGTTGAACAAAATGTCGGTTTCGATGACCATGAATGGTGCGGTTTTGCCGGTTCTTGCCTTTTACATTGTTGCAGCACTCGAACAGGGTGCAAAACTCGATGAATTAAGCGGCACCATACAGAACGATATTTTAAAGGAGTTCATGGTTCGCAATACGTACATTTATCCCCCGGAAACTTCCATGCGCATTATAGCAGATATTTTTAAGTATACGTCGCAACACATGCCAAAATTCAACTCTATTTCCATATCGGGATACCACATGCAGGAAGCAGGTGCCACTGCCGATATCGAGCTGGCATACACCCTTGCCGACGGCCTGGAGTACCTGCGCACCGGTGTTAATGCAGGGCTTGATATTGATTCCTTTGCCCCACGCCTTTCATTCTTTTGGGCTATAGGAATGAATCATTTCATGGAAATTGCCAAAATGAGGGCTGCAAGGATGCTATGGGCCAAGATCGTGAAGCAGTTCAATCCAAAAAACCCAAAATCACTGGCATTGCGCACGCATTCGCAAACTTCGGGCTGGAGCCTTACCGAACAGGACCCGTTCAACAACGTTACCCGTACCTGCATAGAGGCAATGGCTGCTGCACTGGGACACACACAAAGCTTACATACCAATGCGCTGGATGAGGCAATAGCCCTGCCAACCGATTTTTCTGCCCGTATCGCCCGCAATACCCAGATTTACCTGCAGGAAGAAACAGGAATAACAAGAACGGTCGACCCATGGGGAGGTTCGTATTACGTGGAGTACCTTACCAACGAAATAGCCCGGAGTGCATGGAAGTTGATTACAGAGATTGAGGGTCTGGGAGGAATGGCCAAAGCTATTGAAACAGGGGTGCCTAAAATGCGCATCGAAGAAGCTGCTGCGCGCAAGCAGGCACGCATCGACTGTAAGAAGGATATCATTGTAGGGGTAAACCGGTACAGGCTCGAAAAAGAAGACCCGATCGACATCCTTGAAGTGGATAATACAGCAGTAAGGGAAGCTCAGCTGAAGCGTCTTGCCGCAGTCAAGGCGAATCGTAACCAGGAAGCCGTGAATACAGCCCTGGATAAAATAACCGAAGCAGTAAGGAATGGAAACGGGAACTTGCTGGAACTTTCTATTGAGGCTGCTAAGGCCCGTGCAACACTTGGGGAGATATCCTATGCCATTGAGAAGGTAAGTGGCCGGTATAAAGCATTTATCAGGTCGGTTTCCGGCATTTATTCATCCGAGTCAACCGGAGAAGAAAGCTATGCACTGGCGCGGAACCTTTGCAGGCAATTTGCCGGCAAAGAAGGGCGTCAGCCAAGGATAATGATAGCAAAGATGGGGCAGGACGGGCATGATCGTGGTGCGAAAGTTGTTTCAACCGGATATGCCGACATCGGGTTTGATGTGGACATTGGCCCGCTTTTCCAGACTCCGGCAGAAGCTGCACGCCAGGCTGTAGAGAATGATGTGCATGTACTCGGCGTATCAAGCCTGGCCGGCGGACATAAAACCCTGGTACCCCAGGTGATTGAGGAGCTGCATAAACTGGGACGGGAGGATATTATGGTCATTGTAGGGGGAGTTATTCCTGCACAGGATTATGATTTCCTATATAAGGCCGGCGTTGTCGGAATTTTCGGTCCCGGAACTTCAGTATCGGTAGCTGCCAGAAAAATACTTGAAGTTCTGCTGGATACATTACATAATTAGGAATTTCTTATATTTGATATAAATACACTGCTATGGAAGAACCAAGAAGCACCGCCGGTCAAGGCCTTGGTATTGCCGGACTTGTTTTGGGAATACTGGCTATACCACTGGGAATCATTCCCTGTACCTTTTTTATGGGTATTCTTTTCGGAATAATTGGCACTGTTTTGAGTATAGTGGCCCTGTCGCAGGCGAACCGCGCTTACGGAGCAAAGGGACTCATTATAGCAGCACTGATTTGTTCCATCGTAGGGCTTACTTTTGCCTCAGTTTGGGGCATTACATTTTCAAAGGGTGGTGCAAAGGTTATCAAGGAGATTATACGCGACGGTGATGCCTTTAAGGATTTTGGACGTGATTTTGAAGATGCTGTTGAAGATTTTGAAACAGATACCTTAATGCCCGGCTCCGATTGGGATGAACTTACCGATACGCTGAAAGCACTGGAAGGTGAGGACGTTATTGTGGACTGACCCGTACCGGATAATCAGTTTGGTTTTCATCATTATACTACTCCTGGTATTTATCTATTCATTTGCTTATGAATCGATCAATTACCATGTTCCCTCGGCAACGGATATGCTGAATGCGGATAATTCAGTTAGCAAGGGACTTTCACGGAGCTTTTCAGCTATTATGCACTTTCGTTTTGAGCAGGCCAGGGCATTAAATCCGAATAGTATACGTGTTTTTGTGTTCTTCTTCATTCAATTTTTCCTGCGCACAGGAACTTTTTTGTTGTCTGTGTATGTGAAGGGTGATCGGAGAAAGATGCTTATTACTGCTGATGTAATCCTGTCGGTGCTGCTGTTCGTGTTTTGCTTCAGAAGGTTTATAGAGGCGATGATCCGGTAACTGCCTGCCTTACCTGGGCTGCGCGATAGCAGGCAGGTCGAAGCATGGCACCGCATCGTCACGCAGAATGGAGTCAGGGATGCTGGTATCTTTTAAATTTCCCAATCGTTAATAACTTTCCATAATTTCATTGAATTCTTCCGGAAACAAGCTTTTCTTTGTATTAGAAAACTGGCTTGCGCATTAGTTTTCACCCTGTTTAATAACCACTATCGAAAAAACCTTACCTATGGAAATCAAAGGTTCAGCTGTAAAAAGCATCCCGGACTTTCTGAAGAAATTCCACCCTGAAAAGTATTCAACATGGCTGGATTCGCTTCCCGAAAAATCGAAGAAGATTTTTATGGAACCCGTGCTTCCCTCAAATTGGTATTCCTTAAATGACGCAGCTGTATTGCCCACCGAAGCGCTGGGACAGATATTGTTCAGTGATGGTATAAAGGGCGCATGGCAATGCGGCCGCTTTAGCGCCGAAACAGCATTAACCGGCATATACAAGTTTTTTGTCAAGACAGCTTCGCCACACTTTATTATTGAACGGGCAAGCCGGATTCTGTCTACGTATTACCAACCATGCAATATGGTAGTAGCCAACAAGGGTGATAATTTTGTAGAATTAAGAATTACCCAATTCGAAGAACCCAGCAACCTGGTTGAAAGCAGGATTGGCGGTTGGATAGAGCGTGCCATGGAAATACACGGAGTTGCGTTTGTAACGGTATCCATAGAAAAATCACTTACCCGTGGTGATGAATACACCGGCATCATGGTAAAATGGGGATAACGCCGGTTTGATGGTCCGCCCTCCTTTGCCCGGGCTTCGTCGGGTGAAACTTGTCTGCCTTGCAAGATGCAAGACTATAGAACATAGAGAGAGAAAGCTCCGGTAGGAGCGGCATTATGGTAGGAAAAATGCCATTTAAAAATTTCTAAAGTTCCATAGGAACGGCATTATGGTAATAATTCGCCGAAGATACCCAAACCCTTAACCGCAAAGACAAAGGTGTCACAATGCACGCAAAGTCATATAATAGCGTCATTGGGAGTAACCAAACTTTTAAAAAAGATCACCAAATGATATGACGGTATGGTAGTAACAAGAAAATACAGGGGCTAAGCCCCTGGAACCCCACTTCATTCTTTGCCTTGATGCAAAGAACGAAGCAAGAAAAATCAAGCCAAACGATTCCCACGCGCTCTGCCACAATGCAGGAATTTCAAATAAAGTAATCGCATAAACGGTAATCATACCGCTTGCTATAATTTTATCCACAAGAAGCGGGGATTAAGCTCGAGGTTTTGAATCCGTTTATGCTAAAGCCAAGGCCCTTTATTGAAATTCCATGCCTTGTGCCATTCACAGCTTCACGCCATCGCGTTTGTCACGGCCCGCCCACTCTCATAAACGTTATTGACATAAGCGCCATAGGCGCAACAATTCATTGCGCTAACCAGCAATGTCAGCTTCATCATATGTTCCCGATCAATTTTAAGCTGCAGGTCGAAAGGCAGCAGACCATATCCGTTTTTCTTCCAGACCATGTTTAAGAATTGCTCAATTTTTTTTGCCGCATAAAAATTTTATTTTAATTTTGCATTCCCAATTACGATTACTTGATTATGGTCCGTTCGTCTAGGGGTTAGGACGTCAGGTTTTCATCCTGGTAACAGGGGTTCGATTCCCCTACGGACTACAGGTTTTAACGCCCGCTTCAAGCGGGCTTTTTTATTGTGCGAGTTATTATAAGGTGCAAGTCCCGAACGCCCCCCGCTCGGCGTAGTTTAGCGAAGCGTAACTGCGACGTCCTTTAAAAGGCAGTTTACAACTGCCATTCATCAACTTTATATGGTTTCGTCGTAGTATGAATTTTCTGGTTATCGACTTTGAACAAAGCGTGAAACGTAGTCACAGATTACAGTTTAGTAAAGCGTAATTGCAAATTACGCTTAGCAAAGAGGCGGAATCTGAAGGAAGCCGAAGGCAAAATCCCGGTCTGACGAACAGAAACTTCATAAAAGGCCTGAGGATGCAGGATGAGTTTGCAATACTTGTACAATTCCATTAAATGCTTCCGCGTGTAAAAACCTGGTAAAAGTGTAACGACGTCCTTTGATGATTCTGAAAAGTACGTTATTATTGGAAATTTCAGTGAATACATTGCGACTTGAAACTTCCAATACGTTAATTGCGTTAATACAATCATTAAATCGGGATTAACCCGGAACGCCTTTCAGGCTGTAAGCGTTAGGAATTTTTTTATTCTCCGTGTAACGGTTTAAATGAATATGCGTATTCAATATGGATAATCAAATTGAATTCCTTCACCCTATATTGACAATATCTAATAAAAACCTCTTTGATAAGTAAATACAAAAAAACAGGTATATATAAAAAAGTCATTTCTATAATGGATAGAAGATTGGGTAAATGAAATTTCGTTTTTATGTGATCGCTTTCTGAGTAATTAACATTAAACTTAGTGATTATGAAAAAATGCTTTGTTATGATGGCATGCATTCTATTGGTTGGACAGATGTATGGCCAGAATGAAAAATTTAAGGCTTTGTTTATTTTTAATT
>CAZYDI010000027.1:28984-35394 GCA_964646255.1 uncultured Bacteroidales bacterium | reverse complement strand
ATTCATTCGCTCCCTCTCTCCCTCGCTCTCTCACTCCCTCGTTCTTCTCCCTTCTTCTTACTCCTTACGCTCCAGTATATTGCGCATTGCTAATTGCTCATTGTCAATTGTAAAAGCCCCACTCGTCCCTCGTCCCTCGTCCCTCGTCCCTTGTCCCTTCTTGCCCGCCGAAGCCTATGGCGTTTGGTCACTATTTAACAAACTGTTCTCCGTAATATTTTGCAGTAAGTTCTTCACCTGTGGCGCGTTTAATCATGTCGTTCCACTGATAGCGTGCTCCCGGCCTGAAAACTTCACTCAGCAAATAACTGCCGATTTCCTTGTTGTCGGTCATACTTACCACGTCTGTGGCTGCAACTTTCAGGATATTGGTATTAATGTATGCCTGTAATTGTGATGCCAGCAATTCTCCAAGCTGGTAATTGTGGTAGTAGCAGGGATAAAGGGCAACATGAATCTTTGATGCCCAGTCGGCATTGTTCCGGTTGGCAGGCCGCTTAATCATCTGGTATTTTTCAACCAAATCCCACCACAAAGCATTCAAATCCTGATCGGGATTTTCATACATGCTTTTTTCAAACCTGAACATAACCTGGCACCAACGGCTAAAAACGAGTTGTTCTAAGCGCAGGCTGTTGGACACATCGGTTTTTATTTTTTCTGCTTCTTCATTGCTTATGCCCGCGTTATCGCGAATCCAGTAGGGATTGGCCGAAAGCCTCCCGAATATCATGGCAATGGCTTCTGTGGTAAAGGTATGTGCCGGTGTGCGAAGGAAAAACGGCAGGCTCATATCAATATTCTGATCATATACACCATGTCCCAATTCATGCAGCATAGTATTCATCCATTGGTTGTTGTTCTGTACATTGCAAACAATCCTTACATCGCCTGAGCGATCAATATGTGTGCAATAGGCATGCTGATATTTTCCTTCCCTTTCGTAAAGGTCGCTGCCGGCCAGAATTTTGGTTACATCAAGGCCAACGCCGCTGTAATAATCCTTTGATAATTGAACCACATCCTTGTCTGCATAATAACTGTCAAGATCAACACTGTAAATTGCAGGTGCTTCCTGGAAGAAGCGGTTCTGATAATGCCATGGCATGAGTTTCTCAGCCGGAACATTGTATTTTTTTGACAATACCCTGTCAATATCGGCTTTGAGTGAGGCAAAAACATTACGGGTCAAGGAATCCAATTCATCAAACAACTGTTCTATCACCCTTGGATCCTGGTCGGAAGATGTAAGCGACATTTCCTGGTAGTTTGAAAAACCCAGTTCTTTTGCAATGCTGTTGCGCATTTTAACCAGGGCTATAACATCTGCCGCCACCGAATCACCAACCTGTTTGCTGGCCCTCCAGCTCTTCTCAAGCACCTTGCTGTCGGCTGATTTCTTTAAAACTTCTTCAATTTCATTATCCGTTAGTTTTTTGCCGTCGACAACAGCCCTGAAAGTGGAATACTTCTGCTCCAGCCTGGTTTGGGCTTTAATCAATTCCTCCAGCTTCTTTTCATCAATCTGGTAACTAAGGAAAGTATTGTATAACACCGTTAGTTGCCGGTTTAACAAAGAATCTTTAATGGCTCCTGATTCCCTGAACGATTTTAGGGTAGCAAAGGCAGCAGTGTCGGCATATATCCTGGACAATTGTATGCCCAACTCACTGTATTTTTGATATTCTTCATCCTTTCCCGTTGTTGTCGCATTAAAATAGGCAATTCCTGCCGCAGTCTCTATAGGCTTTACTTTGATTTCCAAACTGTCGATAAATGATTTCAGATCCTGTTCCATTTTTTTTGTGTTTGTTGAGCAACTGATGAACAAAATTGCCAGCGATAATATCACCAGGTTTTTCATACAAGGAGGTTTAAAGGTTTAATATTTATTTTTTTTAACACCTGTCAATTTGGCATTGGGGGTCTTTTAGCATAAATTGGCAGGCAATTTGATGTGAACACAAAGTAACAATATTAAAGGAAAAATTACAATGGGTCAATTGGTTATTTTAGGGGTATTTATGTTGCTGAGCTGGATTGTGAGTTCACAACTTAAGTCAAGATTCAGGCGTTATTCCGAAATTCCGGTAAATTACGGTATGAGCGGAAGGGACGTTGCTGAAAAGATGCTGCATGAGAACGGAATCGATGATGTAAAGGTTATTTCTGTTCAGGGTCAGTTAACCGATCATTATAACCCACTCGACAAAACAGTGAACCTTAGTGCCGATGTATACAGTGGCCGGAGTGTAGCTGCTGCCGCTGTGGCTGCTCATGAATGCGGACATGCCATTCAGCATGCGCAGGCCTATGCACCGCTCAAAATGCGGTCGGCTATGGTACCCATTCAGAATGTAAGTGCCAAGGTCATGAATATTATATTCATCGGCCTGTTTTTTGGATCATTCCTGTTCCAGGGCCTTTTACCCTTAAATTTGGCGCTGATGATCATCATTGCCTGTTATGCCGTATTTACCCTCTTTGCGTTTATCACCCTGCCAGTGGAAATTAACGCCAGCCAAAGGGCGCTTGCCTGGTTGAGTAACTCAAATGTAACCGGTCAGGGATCCTATCCGCAGGCAAAAGATGCACTAAAATGGGCTGCTTATACCTATGTTGTAGCTGCCTTATCATCATTGGCCATGCTGCTCTATTACTTGTTCCTTTTGCTTGGCCGCAGGGACTAACGTAAGCTGCCATAATGCCGGCCCTCTGGGCCTTTTAATTAGCCCCGTTAGGGGCGGCACTGTGGTAGATTTTTATCTTACCGCTGTTACAGCCGAATGCCTATTGCTTTTTGTCCGGTGTATGATTCTGGTCGCCTTAGGAGAAACCTGGCTATAGATTTTCCCCGGGATTATACCGAAATTTTCGTGCTTTTGGTGTTGCCTTCTTAACCGCAACTCAAGCCACCTGGCGATGAAATAATAAAAATTCCTTGGCAGCATCCCCGACGTTACCGCCAGCAATCTGTTGATGTACCCCGGAATGCAAATTACCTGGCCTTTATTCAGGCTGTGCATTGAATAGCTTACCACCTCTTCAGGCATCATCCAGGGTATAAAACCTGAAGATGAGGTATCAATGCCGGAACTTCGGTGAAATTCACTGTGGGTAAAGCCAGGACAAAGGCATTGAACCTTTATGCCGTATGCTCCGACGTCCATGTGCAACGATTCTGTAAAATTCAGCAGAAAGGACTTTGTGCTTGTATACATGCCGTTACCGGCCGTCGGCAAATAAGCAGAAAGTGAAGAAACATTGATTATTATGCCCTTCCGGTTCTTCATCATTTGAGGCAATACTTTATGAATCAGACGCAGCGGAACTTTGACATGCACTTCCAGCATCAACATCTGGCGGCAGGATTCATCCTCACTGAAACGGCAATCCGTTCCAAATCCGGCATTGTTTACAAGTACTTCAATAAATCCATGCTGACCGGCTTCTCTCATAAGGAGTGTTACATGATCGGATACAGAAAGGTCAGCAATAAGTGCCGTTATCTTAACGCCAAATTGTCCGCGAATTTCCGAGGCAACCTGATTGAGCTTTTCTCTTCTTCTGCCGGTAATAATTAAATCATATCCGGCCGAAGCAAAATACTCAGCAAATGCTTTTCCTATGCCACTGGTAGCCCCGGTAATAATTGCAGTTTTGCGTTGATAATCGTTAAACTTGCTGGTTGAGGGTGTTGACATGATTTCAGGTTTTTGGTTGGTTCACCACATTGTAAAGACAAGAATTAATTGAAAAAGTTGCTTTGTATTCCACCAAACCGGATCAGCTGCAAAAGACGTATCCGCTTACAGAAAAACAGATAATCCAAAGTTATGATGCGCTCATTATTTTATAAAACTGCTTTGCAGGCAGCAGAGTGTGGTTTTAAATATTTGTGCAATTCTGCAGGTGCAGGCACTCGATTTTTGTTAACGGAGAGGATATATTTCAAAAAGATAAAACCGGATAATTGTTTTTTACCAAAAATATGCATTCAGCAACCCTGAATGTTGGAACAAATGCAAATCACCAGGTAATGAATGTACGGAAGTTTAACTTGCCGAAATTTTCTGTTTAAGCGCCTTTATCTTTTCAAATGCTTCCCTGAAGAATACACTGCGCTGTTTCCCTCCTACTTCACTGATAAGGGTGGATTTTTTTATAAGGGAATTGAGCCACCTTTGGGTTTCATTGGCAAATAGTGTATTCGATGTGGAAATCACATTAAAAGTCTGCGTGCTTAAATATACCGTCTTCTGATCGCCGCATACAGTCATAATGCAGTTGTTGGCAATTTCAATATCGCAATCATACAACTGGAAGTTGGCTGTTTCGCCCGGAATTTTTTTGCTGTTGGGTATTTTGGAGCTGTTCTCGGCGGCAGACTGAAGGTACTCAAATTCCCTCTCCACCTCATCACATAATGCAAGTGCATCCTCTTTGGTTTCAAACTCACCTGAATCCCAGTAATAATCAATTTGCCTCAACAGGCTATAGGTGATAAGGTCGGTCCATATTTCAGTTGACGGAATGGCACAATACAGGTCATGCATGACTTTGCCGGCTGCAATAAATTCTTCTGCAATATGGCCACAAGAAAATTTGATATTCTGGTAATCGGGATGATTGATAATTGATTTCAACCAGTACATGGACTTAAAGTTGGATACCAGCGGGAAGCGAAAATTGTAAAAAACCGGAATATCTATCGCTGCATACACAATGAAGGCATCTTTCCTGGCTACCATTGTTTTTAAATTTGAGACAATGGTTTCCATCCATTTCTTATAGTCAACCAGTTCAATAACCGGTTTGTAAAGAAATGAAACCAGTCCTGTTTGTTGTGTACCACAGATTGAATCGAAAGAAATATTATAGTGAAGGCAGATTTTCTGTATCTCATTAATATCCAGAAGTGTTTCACCCCTTAAACGGCGGTATACGCTGTCAGTACTAACACCAAGCAATTCAGACAGTTCGAATACAAGGGAGTATTTGTCAGGGGTGAGGTCCTGCACCATTGCAAACAATCGGTGCTGAATCAGGTTGTTCTCCATTGTATGCAGTTTTGAGTTATTGAACTTACCATAGAAAAACTACCTGTAACTTTAAGTATAACAAATATACAAGATTTTTTTAACTACATATTCATGCGTATTATCGGCTTATAGTGATCCGCTTTGCCTCTTTTGTGGTTTAGGAAGGCTTAAACAGATGAATAAGCGTAAACGACCGTTCAGCAGCATTTCTCAACAATTCGCCCGCTCTCTTCATAGCCTCTTCAACAGGCATGGGAGAATCCACTATTGGAATTATTGTGGTAAAACCCTTATTATTGGTAAGCGTCCCGGGTTTTCCTGCCAGTGAGCCGGCAAAAGCCAGCACAGGTTTGTTTGCGGCCTTTGCCATTGATGCCACCCCGGCAGGGGTTTTGCCATACATGGTTTGTTCATCCATCTTTCCTTCGCCCGTGATAACCAAATCTGCCTTTCGAATCCATTCATCGAGTCCGGCATGGTCTGCAATCAGCTCAAATCCGTTTTTCAGATTTCCGTTTAAAAAAGCTGCTATGCCGGCACCCATACCCCCCGCAGCGCCTCCCCCGGGCAATTCATTAACCGACTGCTTTAAATCCCTCCGTATTAAATCAGCCAGATGCTTAAGTCCGTTATCAAGTTCAATAATATCAGCATCTGACGCTCCTTTCTGCCGGCCATAAACAAATGCTGCCCCTTCCTTTCCGGCAAGCACATTCCGTACGTCGCAGGCTACGGTGATTTCACAAGCTCTGATGCGCTTATCAAGCGAAGAAATGTCAATCATGCTGATGCTTTTCATTGATTTGCCACCGGCCCCGGTTTCAATTCCTTTATCGTCATAAAACTTAATCCCGCACGCCCTGGCCATGCCAACGCCGCCATCAATGGTAGCGCTTCCACCAATGCCAACAATAATCTTTTTTACTCCCTGTTCAATGGCATGGATGAATAATTCCCCGGTTCCATATGAGGTGGTGTGCATAGGATCTCTTTCATTGGGTGCAAGCAGAGACAACCCCGAAGCAGCAGCCATTTCGACAAAAGCAGTGGTGTTGTCACCTGAAATGCCATAAGTGGCATTGATAAGCCTCATAAGCGGGTCATGCACACGGGCAGTTACTTTTCGCCCTCCGGTTGCATTTATCAGGGCGTCCACCGTCCCCTCCCCTCCATCGGCCATGGGCATAAGCTTACATTCCGCATCGGGCATAACTTTCATAATGCCTTCCCGGATGCATCCGGCAGCCTCATGAGCGGTAAGACTGCCCTTAAATTTATCGGGACAAATAAGAATCTTCATGGCGGTTTAGCTTTTTAGCAGTTTAGCGGTTTAGCTTTTTAGCGGTTTAGCTTTATAGCAGTTTAGCG
>CAZYDI010000027.1:19762-28884 GCA_964646255.1 uncultured Bacteroidales bacterium | reverse complement strand
TTTAGCTTTATAGCAGTTTAGCGGTTTAGCTTTTTAGATGAATCCAGAAACACCTGAACCGATCCCGACGAAGTCGGGAGAACTCAGCGAAGCTAAACACCTGAAACTGGTTTTCTATCTGGTATCCGGCATCCAGGATACATAATGAAGGATCGTCGGCCTAAAACACCTGCTTCTCCAGATCCTCTATAATCTCAGTAGATAAAACCCCCCTGGCAATTTCACGCACTTCACCGGTCATGCGAATATTCCAATCGCCATCAATCTGAATTTTCAGCTTGCCCCCCTGCATGTGCATGGTAAGGTCACCTTTTACCAGGCCTCTTTTTACAAGTACACTTGAAGCACCGCATGATGAACTGCCCGAAGCAAGGGTATAACCTGCGCCCCGCTCCCATATAAGCATACGTGCATCATTAGGAGACAAAACCTTTGCAAACTGAACATTGATACGATTCGGGAACAAAGGATGATTCTCAATCAATGGCCCATACTGCCTTACCAGCTTCTCATCAAGTTCGTCGGTAATGATAACGCAATGCGGATTCCCTACCGAAACACAACTTACCTCAAACTCCCTGTCGCCTGCCTGTATCTTCTGCCCAATGAATTCAGGCAATGCAGAATTTACAGGAATGTCTTTTGAGGCAAACTTTGCCTTTCCCATATCTATTCTAAGCATGGAGGCCTTGCTGTTTGCCACTTCAATAACCTCTGCGTAAACAATGTCGGTAAGGGTTTCAACGGAAAACTGCCGGGACTTTGCAAATCCGTAATCGTAAATATACTTGCAGAAAATCCTCAGGCCGTTACCGCTTTTTTCAGCTTCTGAGCCATCGGGATTGTATACCCTGAATCCAAAATCAGCTTTTTTTGACGGCACTTTCATTACAATACCATCCGAGCCGATGCCAAAGTGGATGTTGCATAAGCGCCTTATGGCTTGTGGTGTTAAGGTAAAATCAATATTGCTGCTGTCAAGAATGATGTATTCATTACCCAGCCCATGCGTTTTCACAAAGAAGTTTCTTTCCATCAGACAAAGAGTTTAGCTTTTAATATCTATTGTTACACAAAATTGCGTACCAGGTCTTCAATGGTATCCCTGCGCCGGATGAGCCGGTCATTTCCATTGGCATCAACAAGAACTTCAGCAGGCCTTAACCGAAGGTTATAATTCGAGCTCATGGAATATCCATAAGCGCCGCTGTCCATGATTCCCAATACATCACCCTCAAAGATTTCGGGCAGCAACCTGTCCTTTGCTATGATGTCGCCTGTTTCACAAATATTTCCAACGATTCTCACTACTTCGGTCCTGGTTGAAGGCGTATCAGCTTTCCTGTATATTTCAACATCGTGATGCGAATCATACATAGCCGGCCTTAGCAACACATTAAATCCAAGGTCGGTTCCGATATACCGGATATCATAGTTGGTTTTAACGGTGTTTACTGTGCCCAGAAGAACGCCCGATTCGGCAACGATATAACGTCCGGGCTCTACCTTAAATTCAATTTGCTTGCCGTATTCTTTCACCCAGCCGGAGATCAGGTCCGAAAGCTTACTGCCAAGTTCCTGCAGGTTGAGTCGTGACTGATTGTCCTGTTTCCGGTAAGGAATACCGAAGCCTCCCCCAAGATCAATAAATTCCAGGTCAGGAAATTCCCTTGCCACGGAAAGAATATTTCTTGTGCTTTCGAGATAGGCTTCACTGTCCATGAACAAGGAACCAATGTGCTGGTTAATCCCTGTCAATTTAAGATTATACTTTTTAAGGATTTCTTTCACTTGAGGTATATAGCGCATATCAATGCCAAACTTTGTTTTTGACCCGGCAGTCTTTACCTTTTCATGGTGTCCGGCTCCGACTCCCGGATTAATGCGAAAGGCAATCCGTCCGCCTTCATTCAGTTTTCCATACAACTCCAGTTGCGATACCGAGTCTACAGAAATCTTCACTCCTGCTTCAATGGCAAACCGAAGTTCATCGCTGTTTACATTGTTGCTGATAAAAAAAATCTCCTCCGGTTTATACCCGGCCATCAGGTTAACCTTTATTTCACCAGGCGACATGGCATCAACCAACAAACCCTCGCTCCGCACTATCTTAATTAATTCAAGGCTGCTGTTGGCTTTTGGAGAATAGTTAACCTTAAAATTTGGATATGAGATTAAATTTTTGAGGTCGCGGCAACGCTTTCGAAGGATATTCTCGTTGTATACATAAAGCGGACTTCCATATTTTTCAATTAATTGAACCGGATCGGTACTGCCAAAAAATTTCTTTTCGCTGCTAACCTTCGAATAAATAGGGTACATGTTTTACTTGTGAATGATATGTTGAATATATTTGGGGCAAAATTAAAAAAATGGCCCAGATAAACGATAACTACCTTAAATTACAGGCCGGGTATCTTTTTCCCGAGATAAGCAGGCGCGTACGCGAATTTCAGCAGAAACATCCCCATGCCAATGTGATCAAAATGGGAATCGGTGATGTAACACAGCCGCTCACTCCCGCTATTGTTAAAGCTTTCCACGAAGGTGTTGACGAAATGTCAAAAAAGGCTACTTTCAAAGGATATGGTCCCGAACAGGGTTATGAATTCCTTCGTGAAGCCATTGCGGTAAATGACTATCAAAACCGCGGAGCAAATATCCATGCCGATGAAATTTTCATTTCTGATGGCTCAAAATGCGATACCGGCAATATTCAGGAAATTTTTGGACAACAAAACATAATTGCAGTTCAGGATCCGGTGTACCCTGTTTATGTGGATACCAGCGTAATGAATGGCCGTACGGGTAATTTTCTTGGTAATGGTTATTATGACGGACTGGTATATATGCCCTGTACGTCAGAAAACGGCTTCATACCCGAAATACCCAAAGGCAGGGTAGATATCATTTATCTTTGCTATCCCAACAATCCCACTGGCACCACAGCCAGTAAAGCTGAACTAAAGAAATGGGTAGACTATGCCATCAGCAACAAAGCAGTTATACTGTACGATGCTGCTTACGAGTCATATATATCCGATCCGGATATTCCGCATTCAATTTTTGAAATTGAGGGAGCCCGTAACGTTGCCATTGAATTCCGCAGCTTTTCGAAGACTGCCGGATTTACCGGCACCAGGTGTGCTTTTACAGTTATTCCCAAAAACCTTATGGCCTATACTGCCGATGGAACTGAAAAGCCGTTATATCCTTTGTGGTTCAGGCGCCACACCACCAAATTCAACGGCGTATCGTATCCTGTTCAGAAAGCGGCTGCTGCCATTTATACCCCACAGGGTAAAAATGAGGTGAGGGAGACGGTTAACTATTATATGAATAATGCCCGCGTTTTAAGGGAAAACCTCTCACAAATAGGTTTCCAGGTGTTCGGAGGACAAAATGCACCGTACGTGTGGGTAAACTCAGGGCGTGGAATAAAATCGTGGGATTTGTTTGACAAGCTTCTCAATGAAGCCAATGTGGTGGGTACGCCCGGCTCGGGATTCGGCCCGTCGGGCGAAGGCTATTTCCGCTTCTCATCGTTTGCTACTTATGAAAACGTGCTGGAGGCAATGGAAAGGCTTAAAAAACTCAAATGGTAATCAAGACTTTGAGGTACTGAAACCGTTCTTAATATACCAACCGGTCCATCCTTTGGGCCGGTTTTTTTTATTTTACCGCGCAAATAAATTCCACCTTGTTTTGGTATTTTCATTTTAGGCCTTTCCCGATCAAAAAAACTTTTACCTGTTCAGGCAATTTCGTAAATTTACTTCAGGAGAAGGTTATTTATCTGACAGTTAGTGCGATATCTTAATGCAAGAAAACCAATCAACCATGGAAAACCAACTTTCAATGGGCGATCAATTTATTAGTAGGATTCATCAGCATATTGAAGAAAACCTGGAAAATGAAAACTTCTCTGTTGAAGAGCTTGCGCAACTTGCAGGTATAAGCCGATCGGTCTTACACAGGAAGCTGGTTCGGCTAATCGGCAAATCCGCAGGTGATCTGATTACCGAAAAACGGATGATACGCGCCAGGGAATTATTGGAAAAGGATGTGGCCACTGCTTCAGAAATAGCCTATAAAGTTGGCTTCAACAGTCCCAGTTATTTCAATAAAGTCTTCAAAAACTACTTTCAGGTTTCGCCCGGTGATATAAGAAAACAAATTGGTATTACAACTGAATCTTCAACTGAAAGAAAACATTTGAAGAACCAGTTTTTATCCGGAATTAAGTACGGAAAAAAAGGTGCAATCCTGCTATTGGTTTTATTTTTGATGGCTGGTTCCGCAATCAGTATATTATATCTTACGAACAGGAATAAACCGCACAACAAATCCATCCTGATCCTTCCTTTTGATAACCTTAGCGACGAAGAAGAAAATCAATATTTTGCCGATGGAATCACAGAAGATATTCTCAACAACCTTTTTCAAATCAGCGATCTGAGAGTAGTATCTAGGACTACCTCCAAAGGTTTCAGCAATACCAATCTTACTGCTAAGGAAATAGCTCGTAAAGTACATACGCGCAATGTTTTAGAGGGCAGTGTACGCCGTTACGGCAATAAGGCCAGAATAAGTGTGCAGCTAATCGATGCCCGGCGTGATGAACATCTCTGGTCGGCCAATTATGACCGGGAAATAAATGACATTATTGGCATACAGGGCGACATTGCATTGCAGGTGGCCATGAAACTGAACGCTGTTATTTCTGAAAAAGAGAAGAAACAGGTTGAAAAAAAACCCACACAAAACCCGGAGGCATACGATAACTTTCTGAAAGGCCGTTTCCTGCTTCACAAGGCGAATAGCGAACAGCGGTCCGATTTTGACAGGGCAAGTGTAATGAACTGCATTCAGTATTATGAGAAAGCAATTGCTTCAGATTCCAATTTTGCAGAAGCTTATTCAGGACTTGCCAATGCACAATTCAACCTTGCGGCCTGGGGGTGGTTGCCCTTTGAGGAAGGAGCAACCAAGTCAATTCCAAATTGCCTGAAAGCGCTTGAAATCAATCCCGATTGTGCCGAAGCTCATGCAGTGATTGGCGCTATTCAGGTTTGGGGTGAAAGAAAATTCGAAGAAGGAAGGCAGGAGTTCATTAAATCAGTGGCGCTCAATCCAAACTTTGCAACCACCCGTCAATGGTATGCACAATTGCTCATGATTACAGGACCCATTGATGAAGCCCGTGAACATATAAATCGCGCAGTAGAGCTTGAACCCTACTTCTGGGTTGTTCAAAATGTAAATGCATGGATCTATTATTTCGAAGATAAGAACGATAAAGCCATTGAAGCCTGTATAATTGCCCGGAATCTCAAACCGAATTTCAGTGATAACACCTGGCTGTTTTTTCTGAACTATGCAAAATTGGGCGAAACCGATATGGCTGTCAAAGAACTGCAACATATTCTCAATTACATTCCCGGCACCAGCCCATACGCAAAAGAAATAGAGGATGCTGCTAAAAAATACGGAATACAAGGCCTTTTTAAATGGATGGTTAATGTTAACATAAATAATCCTATACCAATTGATGGACTAAACGGGCATGCTTTCTATATTGCCTGGTGGAATGCGATTCTCGGGAATAAGGAAGAATCTATACACTGGCTACAAAAGAACCTTCAAAATAAAAACAAACTCTATCTTTATTTCAACCTGATTGCTACATGCCCTGATTTTGATATATTAAGAAACGACCCCCGATTCGATAGAATACTTGATGAGGCCGGGCTGGGAGCTTACAATGTGAGTAAATCAAAAACCAGCCGGCTTTGACAGATGAACATAAGGATCGCAATTTATATCTCACCTGTATCCTGAACCAGCTTATTATAATGCATGTATGCGCTGATCCCACTCCGGTGTGCTGAAACCTGACTATATATGCAACATTTCTGGCCACAATTTTACATTAGTTTGCAACTATTCTGCTATGCAGATGGTGATTCAATGACCTTTCTTTGCCTTGAAATTCAACCAATGTCCATTGCTATAGTTCAAATTCCTATTTACCAACCAAACCTTATTATTTATGAAAACATTGAAATTTTTAATGTTGATGTTAGCAGGACTACTACTGCCTTTGTCATGTGAACAAACAGATGAGCTGTTAAGTGACGACATGTCGGAAGAAAACCTGAAATGTGCAGGGCATAATCAATTCGGTCAGGACCGATATCTGATAATGAGAAGTACCGGTTTGAAGATTCACTACAAGGTAGTCGGGAACGGTCCGGTTACCCTTGTTTTTATCCCGGGATGGACCAATCCGCTCACCGTGTACAGCAAGCAATTCGATTATTTTAAGCACAAAGCCCGCAGTATTTATATCGATCTTCCCGGGCATGGGTTAAGCAGTGCGCCTGAGAACATCGAATACACGATGGATCTGATGGCCGATGCTATTTTTGAGATAGTGCGGAAAGAAGGAGTTAGACAATTTGTGGGCGTGGGATTCAGCTGGGGAGATTCTCCGCTGACACAGTTTGAACGGAAACATCCGGGCATGATCAGTCAGCTTATTATGCTGGAAATTGGTATTGATACCTGGCCACCCTTGACTGAGGAAGTACATGAGGCAACCTATGACTATTTCCTTAATCTGGCTGATGAATTAAAAGCTGGCCTGCTGCAACAATTGATTCCTTCAGCGACGGCACCTCAGGATCTGGTTGAATGGGGCAAATACTTCCTGACGTTTCCAAATAAACTATTGGCAAATATGTACTATTACGACTACGCAGAAGAGTATTGCCAGCCTTATCCATGGAGTATACCTGTACTGGTTATTTACAACCAGATGAAAACAGCAAAGGAATTAAAAACAAAAAAATACTTTCCGGGTTGCGAGATTGAGGTACTCGGCGGCGATCAGCATGTGATCCAATGGGCTTATCAGGAAAGGGTTAACGAACTCATGGATGATTTCATCAATTACGAGCCCTGGAGTCCATGGCCGAGAAAGGTCACCCTGCCCTTTGTCGCAAATTTCACAGGTAATTATGTTTCCATGGGTCCATGCGAAACTTGTGGCGAGCTTCCCTCAATGCTTGTAGTAAATGAAGGAACAGGCATCAGCAATATGTTGGGTAAATTCACACATCATCTTGAGTTCTGCTGCAATGCCGAAAAAGGTTTTTACCCGGGCGGATACATAAAAGGTTACTTAACTGCCTCAAATGGCGACAGACTGGATGTAGTAATTTCAGGCAGGGTAATTACAGGAAGGTCATACGGGCATCCCAATTTTGTGACTTCGTACTGGAGAGATCCATTCACCATCACAGGCGGCACAGGCCGGTTTAAGGAAGCACGCGGTTGCGGATTTTCCGATGATTATAACAGCTCTCTGGATCCATACTCCCATCACCGCTGGAAGGGAACCATAACGCTGGTCAAAAGGTAGTCTTTTATACAATCCAGGTCGCCGGATCAATGATCCCCTTGAATAATGCCCGGTACAGTATGTCCTGTACCGGGCATCTTCACTTTTGTCCTTTTTTTCCAATTATTTTTTTTTGTTCAGTTTTAACTTCACACCCATGAATATCCATAATGCAGTTTCATTATCCTGCATATGAAAAAGTTAAAAGTTTTGATGATTCGGTATCCAAGGCGTGAAATGGAAACCGGGCAAAATTCACCGGAGAAGTGAGTTTCCAACTAAGGTGAATTTGCCGGTATAACCGACATCTCTTAGAAGCTGTGTGGCAAATTCGGAAGGAGTTAGATGTAAGTAATTTTTAAAAGAGTTTATCAGGTGCGATGCATCATAATATCCATGACGCAAGGCAATGGAAAGCAGATCGTGTACGTAAGATTCAGTGAGGTCTTTGCAAACACTGTTAAGGCGTATTATCTCTGCGTATTGTTTGGGTGAAACCCCTATCTGGCTGCGAAACCTTCTGCTGAAGGTACGTACCGAAATACCAGCCATATCTGCCAGGTTGTGCACATTGATATTTCCCTCATGTTCTCTTATGAATTGGGCAATATTGCTCATTTCCAGTACCGGCAATTTACTCCTGCGCAAACGCTGGATCAGAAATTGTTCGAGACAGCGTATCCTTTCGCTCAAATTTTTCTTACCCATAAGTGCTTCCCATAGCAATGAAGAATTCCGGTTGGCAATGTCCTCGAGATTAATGTTCTTTGATACATAATAATCCTGCGGAATGCCAAAAATTGCATACATTCCGCCGGGTTTGAAATTCACAGAGATAATAAGCGAATGCCCGATGGTTTCAACAACCACATCATCCAGGTATTGCCCGGTGAGCGAAATATAATATTGATTCCGTATGTTCCTGCTTTTGTTGTAAAAAATGGTGGGATCGCCCAACTGAATCATCATTTCAGTGATTCCGTTTTCAAGCGTAATAACTTCCAATCCCTTAAATAAACTGCCATCATCAAAAACATTGTAGCAATTAATGTATCTGGCCAATTCGGGGCATGGCTGAATGCTTTGATTCAATGAAGTCATTCTGCAATTGCTTTAAGGACATTGTCTTTTACAACAATATACTGTAAAAATACAATTTTATACGAAATATCAGCTTTTATGTTTGTTATGATTTGGATATTCCTAACCGCTAAATAGGGATCGCCGCCTGAATCAATTGCAATACCGCCATGCAGTGTGCAGTATAAATGTCACCGGTTGATTTCCAGGAAATCCTTTAAAATCGGCTTTGCTTTTTTCAGGTCGTTTTCCCTTATGAAGAGCTCAACATCCGAAGGGAATCCACCGTATGATCCTGAAGCAACGCCCGTATTAAGGTCACTTTGAATCATAGATGAAATGCCTGCCTTCTCCAGTTCACTTTTAAGCAGGTACACCGAAACTTCGGTACCGGTATAAATTCGGAGAGAATGACTGGTATCTTCCTTTTCCATGGGTGATGTTTTAATAGTAACAACCCTAATTGCCGAATGGTTTAGTAAAATATTGCTTAATTGGGTGTGGTTTTTCACCTCCCAAAACCCACTCCCCCTTTGCGTCTTTGTGTCTCTGCGTGAAACCTTTTCACCTCCCAAAACCCACTCCCCCTTTGCGCCTTTGCGCCTCTGCGTGAAACCTTTTCACCTCCCAAATCCCA
>CAZYDI010000027.1:0-19662 GCA_964646255.1 uncultured Bacteroidales bacterium | reverse complement strand
TTTGCGCCTCTGCGTGAAACCTTTTCACCTCCCAAATCCCATAACCCTCTTTGCGTCTTTGCGCCTCTGCGTGAAACCTTTTCACCTCCCAAATCCCATAACCCTCTTTGCGTCTTTGCGCCTCTGCGTGAAACCTTTTCACCCCCCAAATCCCATAACCCACACCCTCTATGAACACTTACCCAAACAACTCACCCTTGAGTGTTCTGATTCTTTGTGCTTCAATCCTTACCTGCCTCATATGCCCCAGGTTGGTGAACAGGAAAATAAAAGGACTGAACAAATTCCCCGTTAAGCGCCTCATAACTGAAGTAAAACTGTAAAACTTTCTTTTTGCCTCGGTTTTAAACAACTGAAGTTCATAGGGAGTCATACCGCCAGGCCTGTAAACAACCGTGTTGTGGTCATAGTATCTCCAGTCGGTGGTAATGAGCCGGTTCTGATCTTTCATATTGTTATAGGTTACCGTACCCGGATAAGGAGTCAATGCATTAAAAGAAGCCGTGCTCACTTTATTCCTGATCAGAAACTTTACGGTATCCTGAAATGTCTGATTATTGTCGTTGTCAAATCCGAAGATCATTGAGGCATGAATCAGTATCCCCATCTTACGTATCGACCTGAGTGCACCTTCTAATGCAGATATTTCCTTTATGGCTTTATGCATGGTCTTAAGCTGGTCTTCCGAAACACTTTCAATGCCAATAAACAAAGCCTTACAACCACTTTTTGCTGCAAGTTCCATTAGGTTATTGTCTTTTACCAGCAAAGAAACCGATGCCTGTCCCACCCATTTAATTTTCAGCGGAATCAGGGCGGTAAACAACTCCTTGGCATATTTGGCATGCCCGATGATGTTATCATCCAGGAACATGAAATTTTTAGCACCTGATTCCCGGATATCCCGAACAACATTCTCAATCGGAATGTGTCGTATCTTCTTCCCGTAAATGTTGGTAACACAGCAAAACTCGCAGTAATACGGACATCCCCGTGTAGTTAATATGGGAATAAGGTTATATAGTCTTCGCCTCAGCATTTTGCTGAAATCCTTGGGGACATATTCAGTCAAGTCAGGGGCAGGATTATGATACGTTCTTTTCATCTGTCCCTGTTGAAAATCTTTTAGTAGTTCGGCCCAGACACCTTCAGCTTCGCCAATCACCACACAGTCGGCATGTTGTAAAGCCTCATCAGGCAGTATCGTAGGATGCACACCCCCGAGCACTACCGTTTTTCCTCTCTTGCGAAATTCCTCAGATAGCTCGTAAGCCCTGGGGGCATTGGCAGTCATACAGCTGATTCCAACCAAATCACATGACTCATCGGGATTTACCGTTTCTGCTTCTTCTTCAATCGTTATCACTTCATGTTCCGGCGGAGTAAGCCCTTTCAGAATATAGAGAGACAATTGGGGCATCATCAGCCCTTTGTTTGTTCTCTTATGAGAATCAATAGTAGGTGAAATCAGTATTATTTTCATTTCTTTATGTAAAGAACGTAAAAAGATCCGAAGGTAATAATAATCCTGACATTCGGCTAAAATTATCGGCATTCGGTTTTCCGGTACTACCAACCGCTCAGGGTGATTGTCAGGCTGAGCGGAGCCAGCCTGCCCCGTCTGATGCCAGGCAGGCTGGCTTGGGCTGTGCGATAGCAGGTCGAAGCCTGTTTGTTCATTTTTTCCTCAAAAAAACCATTGGCTATACTGACTCCCTTTTGGGAGATATGTTAATTTTACCAGCCTTATGGAAAAGTTGTTGAAAGAACTGAACAGCGCACAGTATGAAGCTGTTGTCAATACCGAGGGTCCGTCGCTGGTTATAGCAGGTGCAGGATCGGGAAAAACACGGGTACTCACCTACCGAGTGGCATACCTCCTTAGCAGGGGAATCAATCCGGGTAACATCATGTGCCTTACTTTTACCAATAAGGCAGCACGTGAAATGAGCGAACGTATTGGTATAGCCGTTGGACATGAAAAGGCAGGCCATTTATGGATGGGAACATTCCACAGTATTTTTGCGAAGATATTGCGCATTGAATCCGAATTCCTGGGATACCCCTCCAGCTATACCATCTACGATACACTCGATTCAAAAAGCCTTATTAAATCTATCATAAAGGAAATGAACCTCGACGATCAGCGCTATAAACCCGGTGAAGTGCTTGGCCGGATTTCATGGGCAAAAAATAACCTGATCACCCCGCAGGCCTATAAATCACATCCCGAGATTATTTCGCATGACAATATTACAAAGCGTCCGCAACTTGGCGAAATATACCAGACGTATAGT
This sequence comes from uncultured Bacteroidales bacterium, assembly GCA_964646255.1. Lineage (GTDB taxonomy): Bacteria > Bacteroidota > Bacteroidia > Bacteroidales > UBA10428 > UBA5072. Next base: position 17,365 of record CAZYDI010000027.1, on the reverse strand, counting down.
ATACGCTGCAAAAAATCGGGTGCCATGGACTTTGATGACCTGTTGCTCAATACCAATATTCTTTTCCGTGATTTTCCGCAAATTCTGGCCAAATACCAGGAGCGCTTCCGGTATTTGCTGGTGGATGAATACCAGGACACCAACCACTCGCAATACCTCATTGTGCATAAGCTTGCTGCGCATCATCATAATGTTTGCGTTGTCGGAGATGATGCACAAAGCATATATTCGTTCAGGGGAGCCAGGATTGAAAATATTCTGAATTTCCGTAAGGATTACCCCGATCATCAGCTTTTCAAGCTCGAACAAAATTACCGGTCAACCCGTACCATTGTTGATGCAGCCAACAGCCTTATAGCGAAAAACAACGGCCAGATAAAAAAGAAAGTATGGTCGGACAATGAAGCCGGTCAAAAGATTAAAGTGGTCCGGTGTGTAACCGACATCGAGGAAGGTTTCTTTGTATCCAACAGCATACTCGATTGCTCATTGAGCGAACAACAAATGTACAGCGACTTTGCCATTTTGTATCGCACCAATGCGCAATCGAGGATATTTGAAGAGGCGCTGCGGAAAAGAAATATCCCCTACCGCGTATACGGCGGCATTTCTTTCTATCAGCGTAAGGAAATAAAGGATATGCTGGCGTACCTGAGACTGGCTAATAACCAGCAGGACGATGAGGCATTGAAAAGGATCATCAATTACCCGGCGCGGGGCATAGGTGACACTACAATGGAAAAACTCGAAGCGTTTGCATCGCGCTCAGATAAAAGCATATTGCAGTCCATAGTTGATGCAACACCTGAGGAAACCGGGCTGAATAAAGGCACGCTAACCAAGTTGCGTGCATTTTATGATTTGATCATTGGATTCTCTTTAAAAATAAATGAGCTGAATGCATTTGAGGCCGCAACACATATTGCCATAACCTCGGGCGTTAAAAAGGATCTTTACAACGGCATCACTCCCGAAGAAAGAAGCCGCTATGAGAACCTTGAAGAATTGCTGAATGGTATAAAAGACTTTACTGACAGTTCGATCAACGAAAACAAGCCGGCACAGATGGCTGATTACCTCGAAAATGTCGCTCTTATCACTGACATGGACAATGACAAGGGGGATGATCACAATAAGGTAACCATCATGACCATGCACGCTGCAAAAGGGCTTGAATTTAATAACGTGTATATTGCCGGCGTAGAGGAAGAGCTTTTTCCGTCGCGGATGTCGTTTGAATCACCCGAAGAGATGGAGGAAGAGCGTCGCCTTTTTTATGTGGCCTTAACAAGGGCAAAGAAAAGGGTGTTTATCAGCTTTGCCCAGAACCGCTACCGCTGGGGAACTCCCACAACATGTCAGCCAAGCAGGTTTCTGCGCGACATAGATATAAAATACCTCGACTTGCCATCTGAAACGCCGGTAACAAGCAATGCTGATATGGATGATGATTCATCCGACTGGGATACGGATTTCTACAATAAATCAAAATACAGCCAGCCCGGCAGAAGCGCGACCAATGGCAGAAGCTATCACAGTGCTGTACAAAAAAAGCAGCCTTCCGCACCCGAAAGGGTGATGCCCCGCAAAACGGTGGCCTCTTTAAGGCAACCGCCGGCCGATTTTAAACCCGATAATCCGGACTCCATCCAATCGGGAATGAACGTTGAGCATGCTACCTTTGGTATGGGGAAAATTCTGAATATTGAGGGCGTATCGCCCAATCGCAAAGCCACGGTTTTTTTCCAGGAAACGAGCGAGGAAAAACAACTGCTGCTAAAGTTTGCAAAGCTTAAAATTCTGAAATAAACTACCGGTAGCACAAACTCTGAAATGAAGATTGAAAGAAAGGAAGGATTGAAGGGACAATATAATGAATTTTTACTTTAGCTTTGCCTAAATTATGAATACCAAAATGGAATACGAATACAATACCAGCCGCAACAAACTTATTTTGCCTGAATACGGGAGAAACATTCAGAAGATGGTGGAATATATCCTTACCATTCCCGATCGCGAGGAAAGAAACAGGCTGGCCCATGCAGTGATTATCATCATGGGAAATATGAACCCACATTTACGCGATATCAACGATTTCAAGCATAAACTGTGGGACCACCTGGCCATAATGGCTGATTTCCAACTCGATATCGATTACCCATACGAAATACCACGCCCCGAGGAATTCACCGAAAAACCCCGCCGGGTTACATACAACGACAGTGAAATAAAATACAGGCATTACGGTTTTATTGTTGAATCGCTTATAAAGGAAGCCATTAAGCTTCCCGATGGCGACGATAAGGACACCCTTATCAGGCTTATTGCCAATCACATGAAGAAATCATACCTGGCATGGAACCGTGACTCGGTAACCGATGAAATCATTTTCAATGACCTGCATGAATTGTCTGGAAAAAAATTAACCGTGAAGGAAGGCGTTAAACTAACAGAACATAAGGAATTCCAGAAAGGCAAACAACAACAGCAACAACAAAATAACCGTAAACGCATGCAAATGCAGCGTAAAAAACCAATGCAATAGTAATCTCATGGCTTCTTTCAGGGTTACAGGCGGTTATACCCTGCAGGGTGAAATCACACCCCAGGGTGCAAAAAATGAAGCACTGCAAATCATTTGTGCAACGTTGCTTACCCCGGAACAAATTGTGGTTAACAATATTCCCGATATCCTCGACGTAAACAACCTAATCGGCCTGGTTGCTTCCATAGGCGTCGAAGTCGACAGGCTTACGAAAAACAAATGCAGCTTCAGGGCCAGGGACATCAACATCGATTACCTGTTAACAGACGATTTTAAAAGTCGCAGTTCAAGCCTGAGGGGTTCATTAATGATCATAGGGCCTTTGCTTGCACGTTTTGGAAAGGGATATATTCCCAGGCCGGGCGGTGATAAGATCGGACGGCGAAGAATGGACACCCACATCAACGGGCTGGTAAACCTTGGTGCCCGGTTCAATTATGATTTTAACCAGGAGTTCTACCAGCTGAATGCGGAAAAATTAACAGGTTGCGACATGCTTCTCGAAGAAGCATCGGTAACAGGCACTGCCAATATTGTAATGGCTGCCGTTCTTGCCAAAGGCACAACTACCATATACAACGCTGCCTGTGAGCCTTACATTCAGCAATTGTGCAGGATGCTTAACCGCATGGGGGCAAAAATCTCAGGTATAGGGTCAAACCTCCTTACCATCGAAGGCGTTGATGAATTAAAAGGATGCGAACACACCCTGTTGCCCGATATGATTGAAATAGGTTCATTCATCGGCCTGGCTGCCATGACCCGCTCTCCTATTACCATAAAGAATGTTTCATGGGAAAATCTGGGAATAATACCCAATGTTTTCAAGCGAATCGGCATTGAATTCGAACGAAGGGGCGATGACATTTTTGTACCCGGAAATGAACACTACCAGGTAGAAACGTTCATTGACGGCTCAATTCTTACCGTGGACGATGCACCATGGCCGGGTTTCACACCCGACCTCATAAGCGTGATACTGGTAGTTGCAACACAGGCCAGGGGAAACGTGCTGATACACCAAAAAATGTTTGAGAGCAGGCTCTTCTTCGTGGATAAACTGATAGAAATGGGTGCACAGGTTATTTTGTGCGATCCGCACAGGGCAACGGTATATGGTCTTGACAACCAAATAAGGCTTCGCCCGACCACAATGACATCTCCCGATATACGCGCGGGGGTGGCGTTGTTAATTGCTGCACTCTCTGCCAATGGAACCAGCACCATCCACAATATCGACCAGATAGACAGGGGCTATGAGAAAATCGATGAGCGATTGCGAGCCCTGGGCGCCAGGATAGAAAGACTGGGGTAAAGCTTGTGGGGAACGTGAAGTGAATTCCCCCACGTTTTAGTTTTGATGGCTGTTGGTGCTATCCAACATGAGCGCTGTAGGCGCGACCGTATGGTAGTATGGTTGATTAAATTTATCTATAAGCGCTGTAGGCGCGACCGTATGGTTAAGCCTATTTGAAGCTGAACCATAAGGCCTCACCTACGGTGCTTGTGAATTTCCCAAAGACTTATTTTTACCGTAAGGCCGCACCTACGGTGCTATTCAACGCGAGTGCTATAGGTACGACGGTATGTCATCATGGTTGAATCATGTACACGGGTCAGAACCTTAGCCGAACAGTTCATAAAAAATAAAACCGATATCTCCTCCTTATATTACAAAAAAGTTACATTTGTGCCGATTTTTGATTGTATATCATGAACCCTGCATCAATAATCACCGTTATTTGTCTTTCGAGCGGTGTCTCTTTTCTGCTGATTCCTCTGCTGCCTGCCCGGTATAAATCGCTTACAGCACTCCTTGTTATCGCACTGAATGCGGTTATCACATCATATCCTGCACTGAGGGTTCTCCTTGGAGATACCTTTTCCATTCTTCTGGATGGTGGTAATGTTTTCGGCAATATCCTTGTTGAAATCGACCCGTTGTCGGCCTGGTTTGTTCTTATCATCAACCTCACCCTTTTTAATGGTGCCCTGTATGGATCAGGTTACATGAAGGCCTACGCAACAAGGCGCAAGGATCTGAGTTTGCATTGGACAATGTATGTTCTGTTTCACCTGTCGATGCTTTGGGTTTGTATCCTCAGAAACGGATTTGCCTTTCTTGTTGCCTGGGAAATCATGACCCTTTCATCCCTGATTCTGCTTATGTTTGATCATGATAAAGCTGCTACGCTTCATGCTGCGTTAAACTATCTTATTCAGATGCATATTGGCGTTGCATTGCTCAGCATAGCCTTTATATGGGTATTTGTATCACAGCAAACCACAAGCTTTTACGCAATTGATGGTTTTATAAAGAATGGGGGAAGCGTTTGGGTGATTATCTTATTCTTTGTTGGTTTTGGAATCAAAGCAGGTTTTATTCCATTGCACACATGGCTTCCTTATGCTCATCCGGCAGCTCCATCGCATGTATCAGGGGTTATGTCGGGCGTTATTGTAAAAATGGGAATCTACGGAATCATCAGGGTTGCCATGCAAACCAACCAGCATGCGTTAACAACCGGCATTGTCCTGATTCTCGCATCTTCTGCCACCACGCTCTATGGCATATTAAACGCTTCTGTTCACCGCGATTTCAAGAAAATGCTGGCCTTTTGTACAACGGAAAATATCGGAATCATTGGCATGGGTATTGGAATGGCGCTTATTGGCCAGGGTATGGGAAAGCCTGCTATTGTTTTCCTTGGCTTTTCAGCCGCTTTGCTGCATACATTAAACCATTCATTGTACAAGTCGTTGCTCTTCTTCTCCTCAGGCAATATCTACCTTAAGACCCATACCCGGAACATGGAAATGCTGGGCGGGTTGATCCGTTATATGCCCCATACAGCCATCGTTTTTCTTATTGGTGCATTGGCGATAGGCGGTTTGCCGCCGCTCAACGGCTTTATTTCAAAATTCCTCATTTATTCGGGATTTATTGAAACATTCAACAATCAGCATCTTGCCCTCAGTGCATTAATGATCCTCGGCATCGCCATTCTTTCCATGGCAGGAGGCGTTTCAATGCTCACATTTGCCAAATCCTTCGGTGTAATTTTTCTTGGTGAACCGCGAAGCGAATATCACCACAAGCCATCGGAAGTTCCGCTGCTCATGAGAATTCCCCTTTACCTCATCATCACGCTCATGCTGGCTATCGGATTATTTCCGGACTGTCTGCTTACGCCGTTGTTCAATGTAACCCGGAGCATTACCACAATACCCCTTGTGCCCTTGCAGGGATACGGCGCCACGCTGGCATATACAGGCCGGGCGGCACTTATTCTTATTGCCATCATTGGAACGCTTCTGTTTCTGCGTTTCGTAATATTCCGTAAAAAACCGGTTGAAATGCATGCAACATGGGGTTGCGGGTATGTTGCAGCGCGTGTGAGTATGCAGTATACAGGAAAGTCCTTTTCAAAAAGCCTTGCCAAGTTATTCGGATTTATAACCATAGAAAACAAGAAATACAAGGAACTTAAAACCGTATCGGTGTTTCCGTCCGCACGAACCTATGTTTCCTACTATTATGAGTTTTTCGAAACCCGGATCATCGATCCGCTGATTAAGCAATTTCTAAGGGTGTTCAACTTGTTCACCTTTATCCATAATGGAAAGATTCAGTTTTATGTTCTATATGGTTTGATTTTCATGATCATCATGATCATGTTGTCTGTCTTCAACGTTTTGTAACAGCTATTCATGGGAATTGTGTTTATTGTATCGGTATTGGTTTTTGTTGCATTGGTTGCCATTTTAAAACAACCGTTTAAAAGCGTTGTAACCCTTGCCGCAATAATCATTAATTCCATTTTAAGCTCCTGGATTGCCATTCGGGTGTTCTCAGGCCAGGATTTTTCCGAATCTTTATATGGAGGAAGTGTTTTCGGAATGATAACATTGCGTTTGGACGCTGTGTCTGCCTGGTTTGTGTTGTTTACCAACTTTACTTCCATTACCGGAATCCTTTACGGAAGGCAATATTTAAGACATTATCCATGCCGCCCGGCTGATGAAAGCCTTCATTTCTCGGCCTATATACTTAACCACGCCGCATTAACCGCCATTTACTTTATTCAAAACACCCTGGCATTTCTATGTGCCTGGGAAATAATGGCGCTTACCGCCTTTATCCTGGTTATTTTTGAATATGGTAAAATGCAAACCCTTAAGGCAGGCATCAATTACCTCATTCAATCGCATATCAGCATTATCCTTCTTACACTTGGCTTTATCTGGGTTTATGCAAAAACCGGATCGCTGGACTTTTCTGCGATCACCACCTATTGTTTGAATGGCGGAAAAGAAGCCAGCCTGTTGCTCTTCCTTGTCTTCTTTTGCGGATTTGCCATAAAAGCAGGCTTTGTTCCGTTTCATACCTGGCTTCCCCATGCACATCCTGCCGCTCCATCGCATATTTCAGGTGTAATGTCAGGGATAATCATTAAAACCGGCATTTACGGAATAATCAGGATGCTTTTGCTTATGCCCGATAACAGAATGGCGATCGGGTACATTATTTTGTCGATAGCGGTTATTACTGCTGTGTATGGCGTTATGATGGCCATCGTACAGCATAACCTTAAAAGGCTGCTGGCTTATCACAGCGTTGAAAATATCGGAATAATAGGCATAGGAATTGGATTGGGAACCATTGGACTGGGCCTTGATAACCAATTTCTCATTTTTGCCGGATTTGCAGGTGCATTGCTGCATACGCTGAACCATTCATTGTTTAAATCGATGCTCTTTTATACTTCGGGAAATATTTTACATGCCTTTGACACCCTCATGATCGACCGGATGGGAGGCCTTATAAAACATATGCCCCGAACAGCACTTATGTTCCTGCTTGCCGCCATTGCCATTTGCGGTTTGCCTCCTTTCAACGGCTTTGTATCGGAATTCCTGATTTATTCGGGCCTGTTTAACGCCGTATCGGGCAATAACTCGGCGTTGGTAATGGTACTTGCGATTGGCGGATTAACCCTCACCGGCGGACTGGCTGTATTGTGTTTTACCAAGGCATTCGGTATAATTTTTCTGGGCAGGGCAAGGGAATCATCAGCGAAAACACCCATGGAAGTTGAAACAAAAGTTCTTTTCCCAAAATACATGATTGCCATTGCAATTTTGGCCATTGGCCTGTTTCCACAACTTTTCATCCGAATGCTGCAAAAACCGCTTTCTCTTTTTACCGGTGAAATGGTTGGTTATTCAGGAAATGATATCGCCTGCCTGATTCAAAACATCAGCTTGTCGGCATGGGTACTTATTGGCATCATTGTTATCGTGTATTTTACGAGGGCATATGTAATGCGGCATTATCCGGTTTCTGAAGGAACAACCTGGGGGTGCGGGTACCCGACCGATTCATCAAAATTGCAATACACAGCAAGCTCCTTTGTCAAGCCCTATGTAAAGGTTGCCAGGCCCCTTGTTGAAATGGATAAAAAGGGCAATGATATAACAGGTATTGTGGCAGAGGAAATATCCGCTGAGTCGCATTTTTACGATAAACTTGAAAAGGCTATGGTTGACAGGCCTACAAAGACACTGCGGTATTTTCTTGGGAAATTCAATTTTCTCCAGAACGGTGTGGTACAGTTTTATGTGCTTTACGGCGTAGTCTTTATTATGATTGCCATTACCATACCCCTCATCCTTGATGCCCTTAATTCGTTGATTAATATTATTAAACAATTATAATATGAGCGTTGTAAGCGTTTTTCTGATCGTTTTCGTAAGCTTTTTCTTTGGCGGAATAATCATCCGGACCAAAAGCATCCTGTCGGGTCGCAAAGGGCCGGGCATTTTGCAGCCAATGAAAGATATCATCAGATCATTGCGCACGGGATCGGTATTTAGCACCACCACCAGCATTATATTCAGGCTGGCACCTACCATTTATATCTCCACCATACTCATGGCCATATTGTTCATCCCTTTCGGAAACCAAAAAGGTGTCCTTTCTTTCAACGGTGATTTTGTCTTTTTTGCTTATGCCCTGGCCCTGGGAAAGTTTTTCATGATCATAGCAGCACTCGACACAGGAAGCAGTTTCGAAGGCATGGGTGCCAGCCGTGAGGCCTTGTTTTCGATGCTTGCCGAACCGGCATTCTTTATCCTCATGGGATCGTTCTCGTTGCTGACGGGATATACGTCTTTTGCCGGGATATTTGGTTCCCTGCACTATGGCTCCTATATAACCTACGGCCTGGGGGCCCTGGCATCATTTGTTTTTGTGGTTATTGCGCTCATTGAGAACAGCCGCATGCCCGTTGATGATCCCAAAACCCACCTGGAACTCACCATGATTCATGAAGTGATGGTTCTTGATTACAGTGGCTTTGACATGGGACTTATCATGTACGCCTCAAACCTTAAATTTAGCATGTACGGAGCCATCATTGCCAATTTTTTCCTGACCCCCGGATACCAGTGGTATTATTCGGTTCCCATATTTTTTGCGGTACAAATAGTATTTGCCATCATCATCGGATTTATTGAATCATTTTCAGCCCGGTTCAGAATGAATCATAATCCCCAGTTCATCCTGATGTTCACATCCATTTCATTGCTGATATTCCTGGGGGTATTGCTGATAATGGGTAAAGTAATTTAAATATTCGTATTATGATTAACCTGCTGCTCATCACTTTTACCATAAGCCTGATATACCTGTCGATGGCAAACCGGATGATGACCTATATCCGGATCATTGCATTTCAGGGCATTATTCTTTTTGGTGTTGCCTTTGTCGAATTGATAGAAATCAATGTGGCTAACCTGGTATTTGTATTGCTTGAAACCGTTATTATTAAAGCCATTGCGATTCCCATGTTCCTTAAATACATTCTTAACCGCAACCGTATTACACGCGAAGCTGAACCCTTTGTATCCAACTTTGTATCGGTAGTAATTGTTACGGTTATCATTCTCGGCTCATTCTTTCTGGCCAATGCCATTACGGACACCCACGTAAGGAAAATATTCTTTATTGTAGCGCTGTCGGCGCTTTTCACAGGCCTTTATATCATCATTACAAGACGAAAGATTCTTACCCATGTTATGGGATTCCTGGTTATTGAAAACGGCGTTTTTGTGCTTTCTCTCGCTGTGGGTAGTGAAATGCCGATGCTGGTAAATACGGGGATTCTGCTGGATATTTTTGTCAGTGTAATTCTTCTTGGAATTTTTGCGGATAAAATTGGCGATGTCTTCGAGGAACAGGATGTAGAACAATTAAAAAATTTAAAAGACTGACCATATGATAATGGGTATATACTTAACAGGTTCACTGATCATTGCCCTGATTTTATACTTTGGAAGAAGCCATTTCATAAGGGTGACCATGGCCTGGCTATTTTGCACACTGCAGGCGGCATTGGCTGTTTATGAATACACGCATCTTAATGAGCAACAGCTGGTGTATTTTACACCCGACGCACTGGCAGTGATATTGTTGATAATCATCACCATTGTAGCTGTTCCGGTGTTCTATCACAGTTTTGTGTATTTTGAGAAACATCCTTACAAGCCACGGGAGATGGGTATGTATTTTGCCGCTACCGTTATGCTGATAACTTCAATAAGCGGGGCTTACCTGGCAAACCATATGGGCATTACCTGGGTATTTGTTGAAATTACCACACTTTCAGCATCAGCATTGATATACCATCGGCGCAACAAGCTTACCCTCGAAGGAACATGGAAATACATTTTTATCTGTTCCATCAGCATTACCCTGGTTTTTATCGGTATTCTGTTTATTACTGTGGCGGTACAACAACAAGGCCTTAATGACCTCACGTACAAGACCCTGTCGCAGAACGCTTCAAGCCTAAGTCCTTTCTGGCTTAAGCTTGCTTTTCTGTTCATTTTCACCGGATTTACGGCCAAAGCAGGATTGGTACCCATGTATACCGCAGGAATTGATGCCAAGGACAAGGCGCCCTATCCGTCAGCGGCGCTGCTCGCAAGTGTCCTGATGAATGTAGGATTTATCGGCATCTTCAGGTTTTATGAAATTACAAGCCATACCGGCGTGTACCAATGGACTAATAAGATCATCCTTATTTCTGCAATGCTCTCCGTTTTTGTGGCTACTGTATACATGCTGCGGGTAAAGAACATTAAACGAATGATGGCCTATTCGGGAGTGGAACATATGGGTATTATCATGCTGGGAATAGCCGCCGGGGGGCCAGGGTATTATGCCGCTATCCTTCACTTGATCTTACACTCTTTTGCCAAACCTGCCCTGTTTTTCCAGTTTGGACAAATATACCGGACCTATGGCAGCAAGAGCGTTTACGATGTCGGCAGTTATTTCAGATACAACATTACCGGTGCATTGGTTTTGCTTTTTGCCTTTTTCGTCATCACCGCCATGCCGCCCTCGGGTATGTTCATCAGCGAATTCCTGATTTTCCGGTCACTTTTTTCCTCCGGCCTGCTATGGGTATTGATAATCGTTATGATTTTGCTTACGGTTATCATATGGGCCTTTGGTAAAAATGTTTTCAAAATGCTTTTTGTAAAGCCGGTGGATTTTGATGATTCAAATGTAGAACGCATACCGGCAACCGAGTCAATAAGCCAGTTTGTTTTGCTGGCGCTGGTTGTTTACCTGGGGCTGAATCCCCCCGATGCTATGGTTTCGTTAATAAACACCGCCATAAGCACACTTCCAAAATAATTTAAACACAATTAATCGTCCAAAGGCAGCAATATTATGGTTAACGCGATAAAAACAAAAAACAACGGGCGGATTCCCCTGGCAGAGATTCCTGTTTTGCCTTATGAAGATTTCCTGCAGCAAAACATCCAGCTTACCGGGGATGTATATTTTCATTGTGTTCAGTATTTTTCATGGAAAGCGGCTGATCACCTGAGGCTTATTTGTTGCATTGCCGATGACACTACCGGTGACATCCTGATTTCATCGGCCATCGTTAAAGACCTGCAAAAGCATTATCCTTCATTCACGGCAAAAAACTTTGCCTTTCATGTCTTTGAAAGGGAGATTCATGAAAATCACGGCCTGCTTTTCAGTGATCATCCATGGCTTAAACCTTTGCGCTACAATGAAAACAGATACAACAAAGGAAACACCATCAGTAACTATCCTTTTTACCAGATTGAAAGTGAAGAACTGCATGAAGTAGGCGTAGGACCCATTCACGCCGGGATAATCGAACCGGGACATTTTCGCTTTATATGCAATGGTGAACAAATTCTTCACCTCGAAATACAATTGGGCTATCAGCACAGGGGAATAGAGCAATTGTACCTGAAGGGAAAAACGCCTCATCAGTTGTGCATCCTGTCGGAGAATATAGCCGGCGACAGTGTTGTTGGACATACAACGGCATTTGCCAACCTTTATGAATCGTTGTGCGGGATTACTGTTGGTGATGATATTGTACATGCCCGCACTGTAGCTTCCGAACTGGAAAGGGTTGCCATTCATACCGGTGACCTAAGTGCAATATGCACAGATATTGCTTATCAGCTGGGTAGTTCGGTATTCGGACGCCTGCGCACTCCTGTTATCAATTCATTTCAGCATTGGTGCGGTAATCGCCTGGCCAAAAGCCTCATCAGGGCCGGGTCAAATCCTTACCCCATAAATACGGCGGTTGTTAATGCAATTACCGGCACCCTGGATGCCTATGAGCCTCACATGAATGAAATGTACCAGCGTATGAAAAGCCTGCCCAGTGCACTTGCCCGTCTCGAGCGTACCGGGATGGTTACGCAGGAACAGGCGGAAAAAATTGGCGCCGTAGGTATGGTTGCACGTACCAGCGGTATGCTAAGGGATATCCGGTGGACACATCCTTACCTGCGATACGGGAGTATTCCGCACCAGCCCATTGTAAAGCATCATGGTGATGTTTATTCAAGAACACAATTAAGAAAACAGGAAATAAGCCAGTCCATCGGCTATATCCGTGATTTGCTGAATGACATACCAGGCACCGGAAAAGGAGTTGATGATTTTTCGCCCATGTCCGCTTCAATGGTTATTTCACTAACCGAAGGATGGCGTGGTGAAATATGTCATTGTGCAATAACCGATGATACCGGACGCCTTGCCCTGTATAAAATAAAAGATCCATCGCTGCACAACTGGCTTGCACTGGCCCTGGCAGTGAGAAACAATGATATATCCGATTTTCCGATTTGCAATAAGAGTTTTAACCTGAGCTATTGCGGTCATGATTTGTAATGATGTAAAACCATCGGCATATGAAATTTAATATCCAGACAGCAACCGTTTTCTCCGATCTTAAAATTCTGTTTCATCAGGGTAAACAATACATTCCCGATGTTACCACAGTTGAAGTTCCCGGTATTTTCAGGGGTCGTCCTGTAATTACTACCGACCCTGCAACCAATGAAGCATCTGTTGCAGAGATTTGCCCTACCGGAGCGATATCCGCAGCTCCATTAAGCATCGACCTTGGGAAATGTGTATTCTGTGGTGAATGTGCCCGGAAATTTCCTTCCGCAATACAGTTTACAAAAGACTATAAAATTTCGTCCGCCACGCGTGAAGGGCTGGTTATCCGCGCAGGTCAGGACCAGCCGTTGATTGTAGATCCGGCAAAGGTGCGGAATGACATCCGTAAATACTTTGGCCAATCACTGAAGCTCAGGCAGGTTTCGGCAGCTGGCGATAACAGTTGTGAATGGGAGCTTAACGCTGCCGGCAATGTTAATTTTGATATGGGCAGGTTTGGAATTGAATTTGTAGCCTCGCCAAGGCATGCGAACGGTGTGGTTATTACCGGCCCTATATCAAAAAACATGGCTGAACCCCTGCAGATTTGCTATGATGCCATCCCCCACCCCAAGCTCATCGTATTGGCAGGTACCGATGCCATAAGCGGTGGCATTTTTGTTGACAGCGACGCCCTCGACAGGTCATTTCTCAATAAGTACCCCGTGGATCTTTATGTTCCCGGCAACCCGGTGCATCCGCTCACCTTTATTAACGGCATATTGCAACTTATTGGCAGAAAATAGCATTGGCAATGGTATTTGCAATTCAAATACAGTATTGATTCACAAGTTCTGCTTCAATTCCTTTTCTCCTTGCACGTGCAGCCATCAATAAAAGAACGGTGGTCATGAATGTATATACGCCCGGCAAATTTGTATCTCCCAATCCTAAAATCACTGCTAAATGTGATAATTTATGCGGTATTCCTTTTTTATTGGTGCGACCATCCCCTGCAAGCCCATATCCGATTTGAACACACTTTTCAAAGCCCGAATGTCCGGGTCGTAGCTCCACCCTAAATTTTATCGGCTTGTCACTGTCGTTTTGAAAATTGTGTAATACATGCGGTGGAATGGTGAACGATTCACCTTCGTTGAGCGTCCTATATTTTTTTCCAACATGTACACCCAACGTTCCTTCAATCACTTCAAAAGTTTCAGAGAAGACTCTGTGATAATGAAGGGAATTTCCACCCCCTGCTTTCAATTCTACTTCTATCAGGGTAAGTTCACCGTTTGTTTCTCCGGCAGTTTTAAGAAACGTGACCTTGTCACCAATTATGGGATTTTCATATTTCCTGTTTTTCATATTTTTCATTTTCAGGTAAAAATACTGTACAGTTGTACCCCGATACATAAGGTGTACTGCTCATATTTATAGGTAAGGACCCCCGGTTTGGCTAAGGTTATATCTAAGCCAAATCTGCGTTCACAGGCTTTTACCCGTTTATGAAGTCCATGTAAGGAGTGCGCGTCTAGAATCTAAATTGCAAATTGTTTGTTTATAATAGTTGGCATGTATACCTGTTGAAAATTACTTTGTCAGGGAAATTTTTCCCAAACCGTCCCGATACCGGCAAAACAAGGTTACTCGGTCAGATTCCTCTTTTAGGGTAATACCATAGAATGAGTTAAAACCTTCCCCATTCGGGGTCGGACCGAACTTAATGATTGATTATCTTTTTGTTAACTGCTTTTTTGACCTGTTTTCAGGCCTTAAAGGCCCATTTTTGGGCATGAAAATGATGGTTTAAGGAAAAGTCATGCAGTCAGTCTGTTAGTCTTGCAGTCATGCAGTCATTGAAATCTGGTCTTATGGTCTGCTGGTCTTCTGGTCTAAAAAAAGTCTTGCAGTCGTCTTCGCCTGCCATAGCCTTTGGCGACGGCGGGGCAGTCGTGTAGTCAGGAAGAAAGGCTACAGGCTACAGGCTACCTTGAACTACTAACCTACAATACTTTTCAATGATTGATTTATAAGATGGATGGTTCTGTATCAACCTTTTTGCATCTGCCATTTCAAAATCCCTGAAATCAAACCCCGGAGCGACAGTGCAACCAACCAGGCTATACAATCCATTTCCTTTGACTGTTGCTGCAAACCAGGTACCACCGGGAATTATAAACTGTGGTGTTTCATCCCGCTCAATGTTTCTTCCAAGCGTGATGTTTATATATTGTCCTTCTTCACTTAACAAATGCAATTCAACGGGTGAACCATCATAAAAATGCCAGCCTTCATCCTGTTTGATCCTGTGAAACGCAGAAAAAGAACCCAATGTTAGCATATAATAAATGCATGTGGAAAAATTCCTTCCACCATCATAATGCTTGCCCATGCATTCCTGACTAATTGTTCCCTTACTCCGGTAGGTTTCTCTATAATAGCCACCTTCGGGATGAGGGTTCAATTTCAGTTTCTCTATAATGGCATTGACTTCTGACATGGCTCTTTGGTCTTACATTTATGGATTAAAACTACATAAAAATAGAACTTCCGGGGCGGACCAAACTTAATACTTGATTATCTTTATTTTAAACTACTTTTTTATGTCGTTTTTAAGCCTTAGCGGCCGAATTTCTTTTGCAATTAATTTATTGATTACACCCCGCTTGGTGTTCATATCCCAGGACATCATTGTATTAACCTCTTTTGTCTCATAAAGCACTTCATCGTTTTCCGGATTAATAAATAACGCTTTCCCAAATGCATCTCCTAATCCAGCATGAACATAATTGAACCTCAAAATAAAGTCAGCCTCGGATTTGACTTTGGTGACTTTCCAGTATCCCCAGTTCTCTATTCCATTGGAAGCATGTAAAATGGCATTCTCATCTTTCGATTCAATAAAAACCTTGTTTCCCTTTTTAGTAACTTCCATCAAAATTTCATCCCTATTCATTCCTAAATACTTACTAGGCTTGGCTTTCTCTGATATTTCAAATTCTTCAATATCATTATTTATATAATGAATGGAATTAATCTTGGAAATCTCAAGTACATAAACTGGTCCTTCAAGATTGTTATTTCTTTTATACTTTACGTTTGCATTATCTATTTCCAAAACTTTTCCAACAATTTTCTCGCCATCTATCATATTGATAGTATCCTGGGCATACCCGATCACTATCATAAATATTGAAACCAATAAATATGATAAAATAAATTTTAAGGTTTTCATATGGTCTATTTAAATTAACTAAATCAAATATAAGAATTTGTTAACGTTCATGGTCGGACTAACTTTATCTTTTCCATTCGGGGTCGGACCAGATTTGTTGATTGATAATCTTTAGTTTAATCTCATTATTGGGTCGTTTTCAAACCTTAGAAGCCTTTTTTTGGGCATGAAAACAAGATTGTCTAATTGTCTTCAGGTCCATAAAAAGTCATGCAGTCGTGCAGTCGTGAAGTCAGCAGTCGTCTTTGCCCATCATAGCCTTTGGCGAAGGCGGTGCATTCATGCAGTCAATGAAATCTTGTGATTAATGCGTTCCTGAGGAGTTTTAACCCATGACAAATCCAAATTTTTTTTATATTTATTAAAACTATTCAATGAATAAGGTATCGCTATTGGTTATATCCATAGCATCCCTGACCTTCACTTCGGGTTTTAGTCAACCGGTAAAGGAACACGGGAAGCTTTCAGTGCATGGAACATATCTTACTGATGAACACAATAGAGTTGTCGTTCTCCAGGGAGTCTGTTACGGATGGACCAACTGGTGGCCAAGATTCTATACAAAAGAATCAGTAAAGTGGCTTGCAGACGATTGGAAATGCAGTGTGGTGAGAGCTGCCATGGGAGTTTCTTCCATCCTTCGCCGTAGGCTTCGGCGGGTGAAACCCTCCTTCGCCGTAGGCTTCGGCGGGTGAAACTGGTCTGCTGGTCTTTCTTAAATCTGTCTGCTGGTCTGCTGGTCTGCTGGTCAATGAAGAAGTCTTGCAGTCACGTTGTCTTACAGTCATGCATCCATGCAGTCATGCAGTCGTGCAGTCGTGCAGACTTGCAGTCTAGGATTGGTGAGCTTGCCGAACCATGCAGTCATTGAAATCCGGTCTTGGTCTGCTATTCTTCTGGTCTTCAGGTCTGGTCGTCTTCAGGTCTGATTATCTACAGGTCTGATTGTCTTCAGGCCTGGTTGTCTTAAGATCTGGTTGTCTTCAGATCTTAAGACTTTGGAGACTTGAAGACTTTGGAGACTTTGTAGACTTTGAAGACAGGTTTTCCAGAGCAAAGATTTTTCCAAAATGCCGTCGCTGCTTACCCTCGCGATCCACCTCTGAAAAAAAACGTTAAGAAAATTAATTTACGAATGTTCAGAACCTTCTTCTAGATATACATAAAACCAGGGCACAACAGAATTATCTATTAACAACGCTTATGCATCCCTCTACAATCACTTTCCAACAAGATCCGCCTTTGAAAAATTGCGACCGGTTGCCTTAGCGAAGCGTAGGCAATCCGGAAAAATCAATGACGCATGGCACCATGCTACCGAAATACCGGTAAGGAAATC
>CAZYDI010000026.1:0-36239 GCA_964646255.1 uncultured Bacteroidales bacterium | reverse complement strand
AGGCTTGATATCACCACAACGGGAATTGGAATTTGTGACATTAGTTTTTTCAGAAATTGCAGACCGTTCATCCTGGGCATTTCCAAATCGAGTGTGATAACATCAGGTGTTTCGTGTGTTATTTTGCGGGCTGCAAAAATTGGATCCTGAGCCGTAGCTATGACTTCAATTTCATTGTCGGAATTCAGGATGGAGGTCAGTGATTGACGAACCAGGGCGGAATCGTCCACGATCATAACCTTAATTTTCTTCATATTCACAATATCTGCTAGTACCTGTTTGATTTTGTGTTGCTGTCTTTCTGAAATACTGTCGGCCTTACATAATGGAGGGGTAATGCGTGGCCGGTAATTGACTCCGAATGGCCCAGAAACAAATAACCATATGGATTCAGTACGGCTGAAAATTGCTGCAGAAGCCGGTGCTGCACAACCTGATCGAAATAGATCATAACATTCCGGCACAAAATAAGGTCAAACTTACCCAGAACAGCAAATTCCGGATCGAGCAAATTAAACTTCCTGAATTCAACTTTCGATTGCAGGAAAGGTGCAATCTTAACTTTGTTTATATAGTCATTTTTTCCTTTAAGCAGGTATTTCTTTTTAAGTGCCATGGGTATTGTCTCTACCCTGTCTTCGCTATATATTCCTGATACTGCTTTGTGTAAAATGGTTTCTGAAATATCTGTAGCCAGAATGCGATAGTCGAAATCAAGCCCGCTATCATTAAGTTCATTTAATACCATCGCCAACGTGTAGGGCTCTTCGCCACTGGAACATCCAGCGCTCCAAATGGTGAGTTTGTTCTTTCGGCTTCTCTTCAAATAATCCCTGATTCCGCTTTCCTGTAAAAATTCAAAATGTGCCGGTTCTCTGAAGAAGTCGGTCTTATTGGTGCATACAGCGTCTATCATTCGGGTAATTTCGTCGTTGGCTGATTTGGATGCGAACAGCAGATCGACATATTCCTTGAAACTCGCAAGTTGAAGTTCTTTTATCCTTTTTTGAAGCCTGCATTGCAACAAAACCTTCTTTGTTGGCGGTAACTTAATACCATATTTGGTAATGATAAAATTACTTAACTTGTGAAATTCCTTATCATCAAGTATTATCGTTTCCGGCATTGTTATATTTGTCAAATACATGGTTATTATTCCTGTTCTGCCACAATTTCAGCTGTTTTACTAATATCAGACAACTCATCAACATTCAAAACCCTGTCGATATTCAGTACCATGATGAATTTGCCATTTTGCTCAATAAAACCTTCCAGAAATTCAGGGTTGTATTTAATCCCTAAATCGGGTACACTTTTTATACTTTTGTAATCAAATTCTATCACATCGGTAACCTGGTCTACCAGTAAGCCCATCAGTACATTTTTTTCTTTGCTTACCACATCAACTATTACCACCATTTTGCTGTTGGCGTTTCCATTGTTTACGTAAAACCGCTTATGCATATCAATGACCGGTACAATGGATCCCCTGAAGTTTAATACACCCGGAACATAATCAGATGAATTGGGCACATGGGTGAGTTCAGCATATTGAATAATCTCCAGAACTTTATACACACTGATTGCAAATTGCTCCGAGCCTATTTGCAGGCTGATATAGCTGGTTTTTTTATCGACATTGATTGTTTCCATATTGTTGTTTTATTGTCGTGTTGCAAAATTGAATAAGAAATTGGTATCCAGGATAAGCGCCAGTTTTCCATCGATCATGATGCTGCCTCCGGAAAAGTATGGTTGATTGAGGAACAGTGTGCCCAGCGGCTTAATTACTGCCTGATGTTCTCCAACAATACTATCGGCCACTATGGCATATTTTCTGTCGAATTTATTGATCACAATTACCATTGTTTCCTTTGCATCTGATGCCGGAAATTTAAATTGCTTCCGCAGGAATATTAAGGGTATGGGGCTATTCTTGAATTCTATATACTGGTTATCCCTGTTTATCAGGTTTGCGGTTTTCTCTTTAAAGCAGTATTCAATATCGGTTATTGGAATTAATATGCTGGTATCAGCTACTTCAATCATCAGGGTATCAATAATCGTAAGTGTTGTAGGTAATTTCATGGTTATCGAGGTACCCAGTTCCTTTTCGGTGAAGATTTCCAATCCGCCGCCAACCGCATTTAATTCCTTACGTACAACATCCATCCCAACGCCCCGCCCCGAAACCATGCTGATATTTTCAGAAGTGGAGAATCCGGGTTCAAGTATAAGATTGATCAAATCCTGTTTGGTAGGTTCCATATCCGTTGTAATCAATCCCTTATTTATAGCGCATTCTTTTACCCTGTCGAGATTAATTCCACGACCATCGTCCTGTACCTGGATGATGACACTCGCACCTGAATAAAAAGCGGTGATTTTAAGCAAACCTTCTTTTATTTTTCCTTTAGAAACCCGTTCTTCTTCAGGCTCTATTCCATGATCGATGCTGTTGCGGATGATATGCTGTAAAGGACTTTCTATTGCCTTAAGAATGGTTTTGTCAATTTCTATATCCTGGCCTTCTATAAGCAGGTTTACCTTCTTGCCCAGTTCTTTCGACAAGTCCCTGATTTGCCTTTTGAATTTAGTAAGCAGTGTGCCTACCGGTACAAGCCTTAAATCAAGGGCATTATTTCTGAATTTCTTTGTTAATTTTTCTATGCTTTCAACAACATTATTTACCTTTTGATCGCGAAATACCGATACATGGGCCTCAAGTGTTGCTGTAAGGGTAACCAGTTCGCTCACCAGGTTCATCAGTTCGTCGAGTTTGTTTGATGAAACATTAATTGTTGAATCGGTGTCTGATCGTTTTTGTTCCGATGAAACAGCTGCTGAAGCTTCTGCCTGTAAGGTTTTTAATTCAGTTACCAATACCGGTGCTTCAACAACAGGCAGTTTTTCAATACTGCTGCTTATATGATTTTCAATATCTATTTTATTTTTATAAAGCTTGTTGAGTTTTGTCTTAGCCATGGGATACGCTTCCAGGTCCATTGATACCAACGGATAAACAGCGAATTCTTCCTGATCGTAGAACAGGAATGTATCGGTAATTTCCGCCTGGTCATGGAATGATCTTAAATATATTTCCCACACGGTATGGCAAATTTTATCGGCTTTTTGCTTTTCCCAGGTGCTTTTTTTGCTGTGGGGAATGATGTGCAGGGCTCCTTGCGATTTAAGGTCTTCGAGCGTTTTATCCGGATCAAGTCCTCTTTCAAATATTTCTTTGTCGGGTTCAAACAAAATCAGATAAATATCTGATTCAACGCTGGCTTGCTTAGCTGTATCACCAGGTTGCTTTTTTTCTGTTACAATTTTTTCTCTAATTGAAGTTATTATGGCATCAACAGGTACGTTTTCGCCTTCTAGCATTTCAGCAATCAGGTCCTTACCTTGTAAGGTAAGTTCAATAATTTCCTGATTAACGTGCAGGGAACCTTCTCTGATTTTTTCATACAAGCTTTCATATTCGTGGGTTAGGTCCTGAATGTTCTTAAATCCGCACATTCCGGCTGAACCTTTCAGCGTATGCATTACCCTGAAAACGTTGTTTATAATCTCAGGGTTGCCGGCATTTTCTTCGAGGTTAATCAGATCATCCTCAAGACGTAGCAACAATGCCTTAACCTCTTCATCAAAACCTGTATATAAATCTTCCATTATCCCAATACTTTTTCAACCAGTCGTTTAAATTCAATTACATCAAATGGTTTTCTAACCCATGCAGTGATTTTGGCTGCTTTTGCCTTGTTTTGTTTTTCAATGTTTGTATCGGTTGATAATACAAAAATGGGAATGTACCGATACGTATCATGATTACGTACATATTCAACAAGTTGTCCTCCATCCATGTTGGGCATATTGTAATCGGTTATTAAAAGGTCAATAGGACTGCCATTAAAGAATCCCAGTGCCTCTCTTCCATCAGCAGCTTCATCCACGATGTACCCCATACTTTCCAGGGTCTTCTTTATGATTTGCCGGGATGTGTTAAAGTCTTCCACGATTAAAACTCTTTTCATTTTTATTGTTGGTTTTAGTAGTATGTATTAATTTGAATAAGCTCTTATTTATAACTTTCAAAATCATGTGTATTGGTGTCTATTGTAATTGTCTTACCGGTTTGGTTGGTTTTGGATTCGTATATAGGCTTCTTTTTAACCACCGGCTGTAATATGTTGGGTTGGCTTACGGATTGGGTTAATTCCTTTTCTGATTCTACCGTAAAAAATGATATCGACTGTTTAAGATTTTCTGCCTGTGCAGTAAGTTCGGTGGCGCTTGACGCTAACTCTTCAGAAGATGCAGCGTTTTGCTGGGTAATTATGTTCAGTTGCTGAATAGCACTGTTGATTTGATTTGCGCCTGAGTTTTGTTCCACACTGGCAGCAGCAATTTCCTGAACCAATTGGGATGTTTTTTGTATTTCAGGAACCAGTGAATCCAGTGATCCCCGGGTTTTTTCCGTAATTATCAAACTGTTCTTCGAAAGGTTTTCTATTTCATCGGCGGCCAGTTTGCTTCGCTCAGCCAGTTTGCGCACTTCAGCAGCTACTACGGCAAAACCTCTTCCATGTTCACCGGCACGGGCTGCTTCAACTGCCGCATTAAGGGCAAGTAAATTGGTTTGAAAGGCTATGTCGTTGATGATCGTAATTTTTTCAGCAATCGTTTTTATTGAATCAAAACTTTCTTTTCCAATTTTACTCATCTCCATCATGCTGTCTTTTGCTTTACCGGAGATGGATTCTGTTTGCCTTGCATTGTCGGTATTTTGCTGAATATTACTCACCATTTCCTCCATGGATGAAGAAATCTCTTCAGCTGATGATGCCTGTTCCGTTGCACCCTGTGACATTTGCTGTGAGCTGTCGCTAATTTGTGAACTAGCAGCCGAAAGACTTTCAGCACTTTCCTTAATGCCGTGAATAATCGATTTGAGCTTTGATGTCATATTGCTCACCGCTGTCAGCAGTTCAGCTATTTCATCCTTCCCCTTCACCGTAACATTTTTGGTAAGATTACCCCCGGCTACATTCTTTAGCACATAAACCGCCTGGGCAAGAGGATTTACAATGCTTCGTGTTAATACCACCGCTGCAATAATGAGCAGCGCAATTACAAACACATTAATGACAAAGGCATTTCTAAGGTATGTTTTGTTCACCTGTAAGGTATCAAGGTAATATTTTTCGCCATTGGCAAGGCTCATTTCGGTAAAGTCATTCATAATATTCCGCATGGCCTCAAATGTGCTGTCGTAGGATGAATAGTATATCTTTTCGGAAACCTCGTGTTTTTTATTCCGGAGATTTTCTATAATGGCTTCTGTTTCTCCTTTTAAAGCAATCCTGAATTTGTGAAATACCTCATTTTTGGCTGCATATTCCGGCTTTTCCTCAATCTTGAAACTCTTTTCGAAATTACCGTAACGTAATGCTATCTGATCATAATTTTCCCAAACCGAGGCCACGGTATTCTCGAATTTCTCCTTGTCATTATAAATTATATCCTGCATGCATTGGGTAAGCGCAAGATTCGACTGGTAAGCATCACGATCAGCTTCAATTAAATAATCAACACTCAGCAGGTTAACTTTATATATTTCATCAATGTGCCTTTGCAATGCGCGCATGTTGGTTAATGAAAATACTACTGCTGCAATAAAGAAGAGAATGAATAACGCAAATACAATGGTAAGTCTGCGTCCAATTTTGATATTGTTAATGCTTGCCATAAATACTATTATTTTTTTGTTAAACTGAAAAATTCCGGTTTGAAAACCAGCATCAACCATGCCCAATGTTGGTAGCGGGAATGTGAACCGCCCTTAAGGATCTCCATGGTTGACGATGCCAGCATAGTGGAATATCCTAAGTTGAGTTCCAGGTTTGTTGCGGGTTTATATTTAAATACAAGGTCAATTTCTGATCCCAGGTAACGGTCAGCTTTTAATGTTTCACCCGGCGAGGAGATGGTGTCAATGATATCATTGGTAAGTGAAAAGTAATGAAGGGTGAGTTCTGTTGATGTTTTTTTGCTGCTTTTATATGTAAATCGGGCATAAAGATCCATTAATCCCCCCGACTTGGTGTCCTTGTCGATTTGTGAGAAGTAATCCATGTACCCATAATAATTATGCCCATTACCATAAAGATTATTAAATGAATTTTTTGTATCATCGGCTGAAAACGCATCGTCACCCGAAAAATAATCTATCCCGCCCATACCCTTTATCTTATTGGAGAATGCATATTCAGCATTTAATGCTAAAAAGTAAGCTCCGATATCTTGTCCTGAAGGTGATTTACCATTTTGAAGGTAAAATGTACCATACACCTTCGTGCGCAAAGAATCATTATGGAACAACAGGTTACCCCCATAAGTTATGCGTTGATAGATGGTTTTATCTGAGCCTTCTTTTTGATTACCATCGGCAAGAATAATTGCAGCAACATTGATGTATTTACCAAGGTCTTTCCCTGCACGCAGAAAGGCCAGCGATTTATAAAAGCTCACAGGATAATTGCTTTCAAAATTCTTTGATTTGTCGTTGTTGTAAGCGAAACCGGCCTGCATTTCGAATTTTTGATCAAACTTTATCATCATCAGGTCATGCGAAGCGCCAACATCATTCCAGTTTGACGGGCCCAACAACCTGTTCTGATCAAAAGACAATTCCTGCCTGCCAAGTTTTAACGACCAGGCTTTGTTTAGGTACCATTCAACCCAGGCTTCATGCACATTAAGTGTTGATGCGTCTGTTTTTGAAGGTGATTCTCCCCATACCCGGACATCCTGAAACGAAAACCTCGATGCAAATCGGCTGTCGATATAGGATAAATTCAGTCGGCTTCGTTGCGCGGTTATAAATGAAGGATGCTGATCATCAGCAAGGAGTGTTTTATATCCATCCCTTAGTTCAAACCTGGGCCTGAACTCACCAGTTAATGAAAACTGTCCAAAGCCCGGAAGTGAAATCATTAACAGGAGCAGTGGGAGAATGTTTTTATTCATAATTTTTTGCTTGATTGGAAATTTATTCGGAAATTATCTGAAAGATTATACGGCAATACCAAAAACTGGTGTACTTAATTTAATTGACCAGCACAAGTATTTTTAAGGAGAAAAGTATGTTATTTGACATATTTTTTTCTGTCGGATAACTATGAGGGGGAATTTCCGTATACCCGAATAAACTTTCCTTAACCATGGAAACCTACACCAGGGGGAGTATTTGCAGTGACTGTAAAATGAAATGCCTGTTCTCGAGGCAGGAGGAGGGTTCGAATGCTAACGGAAATTCTATCAGGGAAATTATTTTTAACAAAGGAGAAACCATTTTTAAGCATGGCTCCTTTAATACAACAGCAATATTTATTAAAGAAGGACTGCTTAAACAATATATCGAAGGGTATAGAAATAATAAGGATTTGATTGTAAGGTTATTGGGTCCGGGTGAATACCTTAGCCTTGCCGAAGTTTTCGGCAGGAATGAAACACGCTATACGGTTGCCGCCTTAAAGAAGAGCGAAGTTTGCCTGGTTGAAATCAGCCAGTTGAAAAAAATTATCACCAGCAACAGCTCACTTACTGAAATTTTATTCAGGCATTTTAATTACGAACTCGATTTTCTTTATTACCGCCTGGGTATTATTGGTACTAAAAACCTGCAGGGACGATTGGCGGAGGCGCTTTCCTATATCGCCCAACTTGAGAAAAAAGGCCTGGAAACATACGCGCACATCACCCGTAAGGACCTGGCAGAATTGTCGGGTATGTCGGTTGAAAGTATGGTTAGGTTACTGAATGAATTTAAACACGACAGGCTGATTAATATTAACGGAAAGCGAATAGAAATTAATAATGCTGAAATGATTAAAATTCTTTGCCGTGTAGGTTAACTGATTAATCTTGTTTAAGCAGGTTGTTGCTTATAACTCCTGCGGAAGTGTCGAAGACCACCTTCCGTCCGATGGCTCCGCCTGTTACAACCTCCCTTATCAAAATACCATTCTTCTTTAAAAAATTCAGGGCAACGTCAGTATTCTGTTCACCAATGTTGAAACCCTGGCCTTTGTAATTAAAAATTGAACTTCCACCATATACCCAGGCGGCAATTTTTTCTTTGAGTGCACCAATTTTTATCATTTCTGTAAGCATATACTCCAGCGATGAATCACCATACTTAAAAATATTATGCCTGTCATCATGTTTTATATAGGGTAACATGTAGTGGTTCATTCCGGAGATACGGCGTTCACGATCGTATAAACAAACCGAAATACAGGAACCCAAAACAGTGCTTATTTTCAGGGCTTCTGATGAAACAATCAGTTCGCCCGGAAGCAGGTAGGTAAATTCATTGCCAATGTACGAAGCCATATCGGTTTGGTTGGGGCTAAAACCTTGTAAATCAATCGAATACAAAGTATGTCCCATACAGCAAAGTTAAGTCAAAAACCGTTCATATCAGCATAAACCATCAAGGTTTGAGGTGCGGAATATCAAAACCATTGGCAGATGTTAGTCAAGCCCTCCGCTAATTTTCAACTGGCAACAAAAGGACACTTTCGGATGTATTGTTCAGTGGTAAGCTGGCCGATAATAAAAAAAGCGAGATCGGTGGCACTTACTTTGTTTCCGGGGCTGTCATCATCGCTTACCGCAAGTTTTCTTTTTTCCCTGGTTAGTTCTATTGACGGACAACGGATTATTGTCCAGGCCAGATTGCTCCGCGTAAGCATTTCGTAACCTTTCTGCCTGTCACCGGCTGCTTTTGGAAAGAGTGCCCGGATAATTTTTCCGATCAACCGCGTTTTAAAACCTTTGTTATCGGAGGGAGTATCTATAACCAGTCCGGCAACTTCAACATAACGTTTTATCTTGAGTTTACCCGTAATTCTTAAGATATGTGCAATTGCGGTGCTGCAGGTATCCGGTTCTTTTTTTGAGTTGCCAAGCGCACTTACAATGGCGTCGCAACCCGATAACAACCTTTGCAGTGTTGCATAATTACGTGCACTGCCCATTACCACTTCAATAAGGGGATTTTTTGCCGCTATTTTTTCGGGGCTGCGAACCAGCATTTTAATGGGATATCCATGCTCAATTAACTGTTCTACTATATACTTACCTGCTTTGCCGGTACCACCAAGTACGGCAATAGTCGGAGGCTTTTTCATATACTGAATTTTTCAAATTAAACATTAAAAGGCAACAACAACTCCGGAATCTTCAAGTTCCTTGATTTGCATTTCGGAAACCCTTGTACCGCAAAGATCAAGAAATTCCAGTTTGGGAAGGCTGCATAAATAGGAAATATCCCTGACAAAATTATGTGAAAGGTTGAGTGATTTAAGGTTGCGCAAATTACCGAGGGTTTCGATATTTTCAATCCTGTTTCCTGAAAGGTTTAGTTCTTCAAGTCCTGTTAAATTCCAAAGCAGTGAAAGATCACTTATGGCGTTATCGGATAGGTCCATGACAACGGCATGTACACAATACTGAATTCCTTCGAGATCGGAAATATTGGAATTGGATAATTCTATTTCATCAAGGTCTTCGAGATAATAAGCCGGAAAACCATTGCACCGTGTTCCCAGCATCCGTATTTCGATGCCTTCATAAAACGTATATCCCTTCTGCTGTTTATGGTATGTTCTTCTGTTACCGGGCTTTTGATCTTCCTGTCTGCTATCGATAATGGTAAACGAATTCAGATCGATATCCCATTCGTAAACAGGAGAATAATCAATATCTTCAAAGCTGTTCAACGTCTTTGCCATTTCCTCAATCCGGCCAAGCAATAAAATGTGCGCATAAGTAAGCAATCCGTCATGGTCATCGGCCAGCGCAAGTTTTTCAATTTCATTGCGATGAAACATTCCCCTGTCCGGATGATACAGCATCATCATTTTTGAGAAATACTTATGCTCTTCGTCAACTTCAATATTTGCCGATTCACTGATTATCTCCGCTATCTGACGAAGAATTCCGAATTGCTCGTCCTTATAAAGCCTGATGAGCGTAACACTTATTTTATTTAGGTTTGTGGTTGCGTAAGCTTCAATAATCTTTTTATATAGTTCTTTAGTATTCATTTACCCAATGATATAATGCAAATTTACATTATTGCATGCTGCATATAAATGCTATTTTTGTTAACAAATGAAGATGAGCATATGAAAAAGCGCATATTGGGAAAAACAGGATTTAAAATTTCCGAAATAAGCCTTGGAACCTGGCAGGTTGGCGGAAGGTGGGGAGAGCCTTTCAACCACCGGAATGCATCCGGAATTTTGGCAACTGCCGTTGATAACGGAATAAATTTTATCGACACCGCTGATGTATATGGCGATGGTGAAAGTGAAAAGGCCGTGGGAGAATTTGTTCGATCACGCCCCGAAAGAATATACGTGGCTACCAAATGCGGACGGAGGTTACGCCCCCATGTCGACAAGTTATACCAGCCGCAGACTTTACGAAAATATGTGGAAGACAGCCTGCGCAATATGAAACTTGAAGCCATTGACCTCATTCAGTTGCATTGCCCGCCGACCCAAACCTACAACCGCCCTGAAATTTTTGGTTTGTTTGACGTGTTGAAACAGGAAGGGAAAATCCTCAATATGGGCGTAAGTGTTGAACGCGTGGAAGAGGCCATAAGGGCAATGGAATATGAAAATGTAACTACGGTGCAGATTATATTCAATATGTTCAGACAACGCCCCGCAGAGGATTTCTTTTCGCTTGCGGCATCAAAAAATGTCGGCATCATCGCAAGGGTTCCACTGGCCAGCGGTTTGCTGAGCGGAAAATTCTCCGTGAATACCGAATTCGGAAAAAATGATCATCGCACATTTAACCGCAACGGTGAAGCATTTGATAAAGGCGAAACGTTTTCGGGAATCGATTATTTGAAGGGTTTAAAGGCCGTTGACGAATTAAAGAAAATCTTTCCCCCGGAAACCGCTCTTGCGCATATAGCGTTGAAATGGATTCTGATGCATAAGGAGGTTAGCTGTGTAATTCCGGGTGCTTCGAAACCTCAACAGGTGGTTGAAAATATGAACGCAGCCACCATTGACGGTCTCACTGCTGATCAGATGTCTGAAGTTAAGAAAATTTACCGGCAATATATCCTGCCCGATCTTGCAAAGGAGAAATGGTAAGCATTCTTTTCCTGTAGTTCGCAACCTTTCGTTAATGAAATAGATCTATTATAAAAAAAGCACCATGAAACTTCTGAGGGTACTGGTCATCATCATCGCATCGGGATTGACAGGAACCATTATTCATTCCTGTTGTGAAGGATATCAATACCGCTGGACATATATTATTGCAAAGTGCTACAATACAAATACAAGGACCGGTAATAATAATGAGTACAGGAATATCAGTGCCCATATAGATTCTGTGCAAAAGGAATACCTGGGAATACGTGTACATTTATTTAATCAGATTTATGCCGCCGCATGTAACGGAACCTCCGGGAATAATCTTTATGCTGCATATGATTGCTGGCCAATATATGCCATGGAAGATTCCATTATTGATATTCATATCATAACGCTCAATCAATTCAATACATCAACCGACAGCGGGGCAGAGGTTACCCGGTTTTTTAACCTGAATTATTTTGGGTACGACCGGGATATTATTGAGGCCATACAATACATAAATGCACATGATAATGATGTTATCGAAGATCTTGAATTTGTCATCAATGATAATACAGTGAAGGACTCTGTTCAACAATTTATTTTTGAGGTGTTTTTGTCTGACAATACCGTTATGTCCGATACCACTGATCCCATTAAACTGTACTAGATGAGAGCAATACTGTTTCCTTTATTAATGTGCCTTTTACTGAACGGTAAGGCACAAGACGGCTTTAACAAGTTTCAGTGGTTTGGAAACACAGGGCAGGCATTGCCAATGGGATCTTTCAGCGCCGGCAGTAAATCCAATAATGTATTGGAAACCGGATTAAAAGAAGATTTTGCACAGAGTTTCCGTATCGGATTTGACTTCTATCCTTTTAAACATATAGGAATAACAGCCGGATCGGCCATAATGAAATTTTCGTTTGATGCTGCGACGTTCGAAGAAATGCATAGGTTAACCGGGCTAACAGCATCCTATTTATCTTATGAGTATACATGCAATAAAATCCAGGTTGGCTTGACCTCACGCTTCATCATAAATAGATTGTCTTTTGAACCCAAACTTAGCGTGGGAATGATGACATGTGCCTGGGTTTTTGCTGATTTTTATGTGAAATCGGCTGACGGAGCAATTTACAGAACCCTTAGTTATGATATTGATAATAAAGATGAGGAAATGATGTGGATTTGCGGAAATGGCGCATTGAACATCACTTATGATGTCTACCGTAGTGAAGGTCTTGTACTGGGCTTACATTTATTTTCGGAATTGACGTTTACCCGGCCGGAAATTTTGCAAACAGTAGTTGAATCAAACAGTCATTCAGATGAGATCATGATTTCCGAAAGCACCTTCAGGCAGCCAATTACCTTTTATTATTATGGCATTGGAATCATATTGAAATATGGCAGGAACAACAAGACCTGAATTTGAAAGCAGACCAACTTATTTTAGCAAATTATGGAAATCGGAAAAACCCTTTATGTAATCACCCGTGACAAATGGCGACAATGGCTTGAAAAAAATCACCATAAAGCAAATGAAATCTGGCTGGTTTATTATACCAAAAAAACAGGTAAGCCCAGGATACCTTACGATGAAGCGGTTGAAGAAGCACTTTGCTTTGGATGGATCGATAGTATTGTAAAAAAAATTGATGAAGATACCGTTGCACAACGCTTTTCACCCCGGCGGAAGAAAAGCCAGCTTTCAGCCTTAAACAGGGTTAGGTTTAAGAAAATGATGGATGCCGGGAAAATGACCCGGGCAGGTATCGACAGCCTTGCCGAACACCTTACGGTGGAAAACGGAACCCTTATTGAGCATGTTCCATTTGTAATGCCTGAGGATATCCAAAAAATACTCAAAAGCGACCCTGAACTCTGGAAGAACTTCTGCGAATTACCCGATGATTATAAGGAGGTACGCATTGCTTATATCGATCATGCAAGGGTGAGGCCCGAAGAATTCACCAAACGCCTGAATCATTTCATTAAAATGACAAAGCAGGGAAAGACATTTGGCTCAAAGGTTTAATGCTACCATTCCTGAAAAATGAAAAAAACCATAACTGAAGCACTCCTTTCTGCAGCCGGCATACAAAAGGAGCATTTTTACAAGTCGCATACCATTGCCATTAAGGAATCCATCAGCAGCATTGTTACCGAAGTGGATGTTGCCAGTGAAAAATGTATCATGGACCTGATAAGCCAACGTTTCCCTGAACATAATCTCCTTGGCGAAGAATCGGGCCTCATTGACCATTATTCGGAATATACCTGGGTAATTGATCCGTTGGATGGTACATCGAATTATGCGGCCGGTTTGCCCTGGTTTGGAATACTGATAGCGCTGTTCAGGGGACATGAGCCGGTAATGGCAGGTGCCTGTCTCCCGGTCCGGGATTCGATTTATTTTGCCGAAAAAGGGAAGGGTTGCATGGTCAACGGTGAACCAATAAAAATGAAGCCGTCCGAGCTTCATGAATCGCTCTTTGCTTTTTCGACGGATTATGCACCCGATGTATATGATGTGGACAAGGGGATTGCCTTGTACAGGCACATTCTTAAAAACTCAAGAAATATCAGGTGCACCAATTCCCTTATGGATATGATGTGTGTACTGGACGGGAATGTAGGAGGGTGCATTAACCTTGTTGCACGAATATGGGATGTAGCAGCTCCTTATTTACTCATAAAGGAAGCCGGCGGTGTTATGTGCAATCCTGATGGAAGTCCTATGGCATTTGAACTCTCCGGTGCCACCCTGGGTAAAAACTATCCCATAATTTGCGGCTCAGAGCCCCTGGTGAAAAATCTTATCGAAAACTTTGCCATGAATAAGCTATTTTAGGGCCAACAATTTATTTCACATTCACAACTATTAAACCTTTTACAATGAGAACAATACAGGATTGTATTGATTTTGCCAATCAGAACCGGGTATGTTATCTGGCCACCACAGAGGGTACAAAACCACATGTAAGGGCTTTGGCATTCTGGTACGCGGATGAAACAGGATTTTATTTTCAAACAGGCAGTATAAAAGATATGTACCGCCAATTGCTGAGCAATCCTGACATTGAAGTTTGTTTTTTCAACAATTCCGCACAGGAAGGAAGAATGCTTCGCATTGCAGGCCAGATTGAGTTTATTACCGAAAGAAGCATGAAAGAAAGGGTAATTGAAGAACGTCCGTTTCTAAAAGGATTTGGATTAACAGCCGACAGCGAAGGCCTGATCATTTTCAAACTGGCTCATGGAAATGCACATTTCTGGACAATGGAAAGCAATTTAAAGCCGAAGGAGTTTGTTGAATTCTAGCAGGTCCTCACGGGTAGTATCATTCATAATTTTTTCCCCTTCAGCCGCAGGCTGTTTGTCACTACCGATACCGAGCTTAGCGCCATAGCCGCAGCGGCAATCATGGGGTTTAGCATAAATCCCCACACAGGGTATAGGATCCCTGCGGCAATGGGTATTCCCAGGAGGTTATAAATAAAGGCCCAGAACAGGTTCTGGTTGATTGTTTTTACCGTTTGCCCCGACAGGGTAATGGCTTGTGCAATCTTACCAAGGTCGGATTTAATAATGGTCATTCCGGCAACATCCATGGCAATATCTGATCCTTTTCCCATGGCGATACTCACATCAGCCTGTGCCAAGGCCTGCGAATCATTGATGCCATCACCTGCCATGGCAACAAGTTGCCCGTTTCGCTGAAGGTCCTTTATAAATTCAGCCTTGTCAGCAGGCAACATGCCTGCTTTATATTCTGTTATGCCGGCTTGCCTTGCAATTGATGCAGCCGTTTGCCCGTCATCACCGGTAAGCATATATACTTTTATGCCTTTATTGGACAGTTTTTTTACAGCTTCAACCGACGTGGGCTTTAACGTATCGGCCAGGCTTATGATGGCAATTACCGCATTTGTATCGGCAAATAAAACCACAGTATGCGCCTTTTCACGGGCTTTGTCGATAATCTCCATTTCCCGGGCAGTTACAGCAATTCCTTCATCTCTTATCATTTTTACACTGCCGGTAAAATACGTTGAGCCACCGAATGTTGCTTTTAGTCCTTTCCCGCTTATATTCTCAAAGGAATTAAGGGTTATGTGTCCGTTGATTGGTATGGGAATTGACTCCACTATGGCATTTGCCAGCGGATGCCCCGATTGCTTTTCCATGGCAAGCAGGACCTTTTCATATTCATGCTGCACAGGCCCGTTAACAAGCCATACCTTATCCACTACCTGTGGTTTGCCTTCGGTAAGCGTTCCTGTTTTGTCAAAAATAATGGCATTAACCTTATGAATGCGCTCAAGGCTTTCAGCATCCTTTATAAGGATTCCGTTTCGGGCTCCTTTTCCCATGCCAACCATAATGGCCGTAGGAGTTGCAAGACCAAGCGCACACGGGCATGCTATAACAAGCACCGTAACCATAGCCATCAGGGCATGCGCAGTGGCATTGCTCCCCCCGGCAATAAGCCACACTGTAAAGGTAAGCAGCGCAATGACCATGACCACGGGAACAAAAACTCCCGCAATCTTGTCCACTTTTTTCTGTACCGGTGCCTTGCTACCCTGGGCCTGTTGTACCATATGAATAATCCTTGAGAGAATGGTGGCCGAACCCACCTGCAATGCCTTCAGCCTGAAGCTTCCGTCAATGTTCAGGGTTCCGGCATAAACCTTGTCGCCTTCACTTTTATCCACCGGCATTGATTCACCGGTGATTGAACCCTCATCAAGCGCTGATTCACCTGTAAGAATCACTCCGTCAACCGGTATTTTATCACCCGGCCGCACCAGTAGCACATCATTTACATTTACCCGTGCTACGGGGACTTCAATTATGTTATCATCTCCCTGTATCAGGGAGGCTGTTTCGGGTTGCAGGCCCATCAACTTCTTAATGGATGCCGAAGTCCTTGATTTTGCCCTTTCTTCAAGAACCTTGCCTACAAGGATAAAGGCAATGATAACCGAAGAAGCCTCATAATATACATGGGCTTCAAGATCCCGCGATAGCCAGAAATCGGGTAAAACCGAGTTAAACAGGCTAAAAAGAAATGCAATTCCGGTGCTGAGCGCAACCAGGGTGTCCATGTTGGCCTGCCCATGTTTTGCCAGGCGGAATGCGTTAATAAAAAAATCACGTCCGAAAACTGCCAGAACGGGGAAGGTTAGTATGAGCAACACAATATTTACCGGCTGAAATCCATGATGTCCGGTGGTATCCATGAAAAACATGGATATGATCATCACGGGCATTGATAGCAGTAAGGCGCCAATCATGTTGAACTTTAACCGGCGGTAATGGTGAAGCCTGTCTGATTCGTCTTTCGAATTTTCGCTGTCTTCAATAACCAGGTCGTAGCCAATCGACCGGATGGCTGATTGTAATTCTCCTGGTTGAACATCAGGCGTCTTAAGCTCCACTGTTGCAGAGCCATTTGCATAGTTTACCGATGCGTTGCTAACACCCGGTTGCCGTTTGAGCATTCTTTCCACATTAAGGGCACATGAAGCACAACTCATTCCGGTAACCGGGTAAGTCTTAATCAGTGATCTATCCACTATAATATTAGTTTACCTGCTCCGAAAAAGATGGCAAGCCACACCAATCCTTTAATCAGGAAAAATAAAAAGCCAATGATCCCGATTCGCTTAAACCATTTTTTGAACTTGCTCATTATTTCTCTGTTACATGGTATACTTTAATACTCATCAGGTGGCGTTATAGGTTGAAGCCTTTTTTAATGGTTGTAAACACCCTGGTTTACGTCATTGCATAACAAATGACGACCCGGTAATG
This sequence comes from uncultured Bacteroidales bacterium, assembly GCA_964646255.1. GTDB lineage: Bacteria > Bacteroidota > Bacteroidia > Bacteroidales > UBA10428 > UBA5072. Next base: position 19,233 of record CAZYDI010000026.1, on the reverse strand, counting down.
TTTATTTCCTTTTCCAAAACATTACTGTCTTTTAATCCGGGCTGACCTCCTCCGACGGTTATTATAAAATCACCGGGTTGCACCGCTTGTTTATAAAATTGATCAATAAGGGAGAAACTTTCCGGCTTAATGGTAAGCTCCACTTTTTTGGTTTCTCCGGCCCTAAGGGCAATTCTTTTAAATGCGGCAAGTGACCGGATAGGTACAGGAACATTGGCTTCCTTATCGGTTACATATACCTGGATCACTTCTTCACCGTCCATTTTACCCGTATTGGTAACTTCAACAGTAAGGATAACTTCATCTCCGGCAGCAATGCTTTCAGGCATGCCTAGGTTTTTATATGCAAACCGTGTATAACTTAATCCATACCCGAAAGGCCATAAGGGCTCACCATCAAAATACCGGTATGTTCTGTTTTCCATCCGGTAATCAAGAAAATCCGGAAGGTCATTAATCGATTTATAGAAGGTAACCGGAAGCCGTCCCGACGGATTGAATTCACCTGACAGCATCTTAACCAATGCCAGTCCGGTGGTTTCACCCGGGTAAAAGGCCTGGATAATTGCGTCGGCGTTTTCATTTTCCCAGTTCAACGCAATGGCGCTTCCGCTGAAATTAACAACGATCAAAGGCTTACCGGTCTTTTTGAGTTCACGGAGCAGTTCCTGCTGAACTTCCGGCAATTCAATGTCGGTGCGGTCACCATGAGAAAAACCCTTGATCTCCAGGGGCATTTCTTCTCCTTCGAGGTTGGCCGAAATACCACCACAGAAAACAATTACATCTGATTTTTTTGCAGCTGCAATGGCTTCCTTTTTATAATCAATTGACACATCAACCCATGACAACACAGCCTGTTCCTCTATGGCGTTGTTCCACCAAAAGGGAATTACAGAGAACGTTGCCTCAAAATTATACTGTTTTCCCTTCTCCAGATTTATGGGTTTATCTTCAGGATTCTCACCATTGATAACCACCTTCGTATTTCCTCCGAAAACATAAGTGCCGGTTTTTTCCGGGATAAGAATACCGGTCCATTTTACCGAGAATTCTTCTTCAATTTTTTGGCTGATGGGCGAGCGGTACCAGTAGAAATTAATAAGACTGTCGATTTTTTCAACCTTAATCTCACCTTTATGCCCTGCTTCGCTGTAATACTGAGCCTTCAGTCCCTTCTTTAATTTTCCGTTTTCGAGATGATAAAAGTTTTGATATCCGACGGGCTTAAAATGGGTATAAATATTTGCAACGATGGCACTACCCGGGGAATAGGCAATACCCGATCCGTATTTCTGGCGGAATGCAGTTAACGGAGTTATGGGAATAACCGGTTCACCATTGTAGTTGGCAATAAGAATATCAAAGTTATCAGCATTGGGTCCGATAAGGGCAATCTTCCTGACATTCTTTAACGGTAATATGCCGTTATTCTTTAACAGTACCAGTGATTGCTCAGCGGCTTTTTCGGCAAGGTCTCTGTGCGCTTTTGAACCAACCACCGACATGGGTATTTTGGCGTAGGGGACCATCATTTCCGGATCGAACATGCCCAGTTTGAACCTGGCGGTAAATAACCGTATCAGGGAGGTATTCAGGTCTTTCTCATTCAGAATGCCTGCTTTTACTGCAGAATCGAGATTGCTTTTCAAAAAATTATCCGGGGCTTCACAATTCAGGTCGGTACCGGTTGCAACTGCCCATCCCCAGGCTTGTGATGGTGTTTCAACAACATGATGGGTGTTGGGTGTATAAAAATCCGAAATGGCTCCGCAATCGGAAACTACATAACCTTTAAATCCGAATTCATTACGCAAAATGTCGGTAAGCAGTAAATCGGAACCGCAGCAAGGCTTGTCGCGAAACCTGTTGTAGGCACACATCACTGAATATACGCCCGCTTCGGCCACAGACGCTTTAAAGGCAGGCAGATACGTTTCATACAGGTCCCTGTCATTTACGAAAATGTTGTCGATGTGCCTGGTATATTCAGGACCGCTGTGTACGGCATAATGCTTAGCCGTTGCAACGGTTTTAAGGTATTTGGGGTCATTTCCCTGCAGGCCTTTGATAAAGTTAACCGCCATGCGACCGGTAAGAAACGGATCTTCACCATACGTTTCCTGGCCGCGTCCCCAGCGCGGATCGCGGAATATGTTAATGTTGGGTGACCAGAAGGTTAATCCGGTGTAAATACTGCGTACATCATTGCGCAGGAAAAAATGATGCTTAGCCCGGGCTTCATCAGAAATGGCTGTAGCCACATCAAACATCAATGTTTCATTAAAAGTGGCTGCCAGACCAATGGCTTGTGGAAAGACGGTTGCCTTACCCGCCCTTGCAACGCCGTGCAGACATTCATTCCACCAGTCATATGCGGGAATACCCAAACGGGGAACCGCTGCACTATGATTGAAGAACTGCGTAAACTTTTCTTCCAGTGTAAGCCTTGAAACCAGGTCGTAAGCTCTTTCTTCAAAAGGCAGCAAAGGGTCCTGAAATGGATATTGATATTTTTCCTGGGCAAATAAACTATCCGGACCTGTGAAAATAAGAAGGCCAACAGCCAGCATGGTAAATTTCATTCGTAGCATATCCTCTGTTTTTATTTCAAATCTAAACAATTTTGTGCTTTGTTTGTGCGACTAGAATCACAAAGACGTTTATTGAATTATTTGTTACTATCAGATAATACGTGTGTTAATACCTGTTAAGATGACAGGGGTTGGGTTCTTTCGCATTGTGCAAATACAAACCTTCCAATTTCAAAAAATCAAATTTGGATGGTTAACGGTTTAATTTTAATTTCGTGCTCAAATGAACAACCCTTCACGCAACAGCAAAATAATCGACTGGGTTTCCCGGCGACTGAACCATCGCCAGCAAATATATGTTTTTAGTTTTGTCATAGGCGTGGTTAGTGGCCTTGCTGCTGTATTGCTTAAAAATACCGTCCATTTTACCCACTACCTTGTTCAGAAATATGGCAGCCTGTTCCAGATAAATTTCCTATACCTCGCATTTCCCATGCTCGGTATATTTCTTACCATTCTATATGTTAAGTATTTTGTCAAGGATGAAATGGGGCATGGCATTACCAAAATCCTCTACTCCATTTCGAAAAAGCGGGGATTTTTACGTCCGCACAATAGTTATTCTTCCATTATTGCATCAACGCTAACCGTGGGATTTGGCGGTTCCGTGGGTCTGGAGTCACCCATTGTGGTTACCGGTTCGTCGATGGGATCTAATCTGGGAAGGCTCTTTGGAATGAACTACAGGTCGGTTACCACCCTTATTGGATGCGGAGCTGCCGGTGCTATTGCAGGAATTTTCAAGGCACCTGTTGCAGGTGTTGTTTTTGCCCTCGAAGTGCTCATGCTCGATATCGGGGTATGGTCGATTATTCCCCTTTTGATTTCGTCGGTTACCGGCGCTACCGTTTCATACCTTTTTCTCGACCCGGGAGTATCGCTGCATTTTCCCATTCAGGGCAAATTTCACCTTGAGAACATTCCATGGTATATAGCACTCGGAATATTCGCCGGCTTTGTGTCGCTTTATTTCACACGGGCAACCTTTATCATGGAAGAGTGGTTTGCCAGGATAAGGAAGAAATCTATACGCCTGTTAACCGGAGGCCTGATGCTGGGATTACTGATACTGTTCCTGCCGTTGTTATACGGTGAAGGCTATGATATTCTGAATATATTTCTGCAGGGAGATGTAAATGAGATCATGCGATCGAGTGTTTTTGCAGGGCATATGGAAGATCTGCACTATTTTATTGCCTTTATGGTGCTTGTGCTCTTGCTTAAACCTGTTGCAATGAATGCGACAACGGCAGCCGGAGGGGTAGGGGGGATCTTTGCCCCCGCTATGTTTATGGGAGGTTTTACCGGGTATTTTGCGGCAAAACTCCTCAACCTGTTTTCATTTATCCAGGTGCCTGAGAAGAATTTCATTTTAAGCGGAATGGCTGGACTCATGGCAGGAGTGATGCATGCCCCGTTGTTTGCTATCTTCCTGATTGCCGAAATTACAGGAGGTTATGTGCTGTTTATACCACTCATGATTACCTCCGTAGTTTCGTTTATCACCATTCGATATTTTGAGCCGCATTCCATATACACGCATCGCATTGCCAAGAGGGGTGAACTTATTACACACAATAAGGATAAAGCCATCCTTACCTTGCTTGAAATGGATAAAATAATTGAGAGTGACTTCATTTCAGTTTCACCTGAAGATTCCTTGGGCAAGCTGGTTAAGTCCATAAGCAAGTCAAAACGCAACTTGTTTCCGGTTATAACGGAGCGAAATATGCTGGTGGGTGTGGTATTGCTCGACAGTATAAGGCACATTATCTTCAATACCGACATGTATGGCAGTGTGTTTGTGCGCGACCTTATGCAACCGCCGCCCACTCACATTTCACCGGGAGATTCGATGGAAAATGTAATGAAGAAATTTGAAGAAAACGGGGCATGGAATCTTCCCGTAGTTAATAACGGTGAGTATATCGGGTTCCTTTCGAAATCGAAATTATTTTCCTATTACCGGCAGTGGCTTATTGACATATCGGAAGATTGAAACAGTTTCCCGGATAAACACTATCTGAAAAAATATTACTTTTGAACCAAACAAAAAATTCATCCCAAATGGAAAGAGACTCCCGTATTTTCGATCTGATCAACAGAGAAAAAGATCGCCAGCTGCATGGCATAGAACTGATTGCTTCTGAGAATTTCGTCAGTGACCAGGTTCTTGAGGCCATGGGTTCATGTTTAACCAATAAATATGCTGAAGGTCTGCCGGGAAAAAGATATTATGGTGGTTGCCAGGTGGTTGATGAAGTGGAAACGCTTGCCATCGATCGGATTAAAACGTTGTTTAACGCCGGCTGGGCTAATGTTCAGCCTCACTCGGGTGCACAGGCCAACGCTGCCGTTATGCTGGCAGTGCTGAATCCCGGTGATAAGTTTATGGGATTGGATCTTTCTCACGGAGGTCACCTTTCACATGGTTCACCTGTTAATTCCTCAGGTATACTCTATCACCCTGTGGCTTACACGTTAAACCCCGATACAGAACGTGTTGATTACGATAAAATGGAGGAGATTGCCCTTCAGGAAAGGCCTAAATTGATAATTGCCGGGGCATCGGCTTACTCACGCGACTGGGATTATGCACGCATGAGAGCCATAGCTGATAAAGTGGGGGCTCTGTTAATGGCCGATATAGCTCACCCGGCAGGGCTCATCGCAAAAGGCTTACTAAACCATCCATTCCCGCATTGTCATATCGTTACCACTACCACACATAAAACCCTGAGGGGTCCCAGGGGTGGATTAATTATGCTGGGTGAAGATTTTCCCAATCCATGGGGATATACAACGCCGAAGGGTGAAATAAAGATGATGTCGAATTTGCTCGATATGGCTGTTTTTCCTGGCATTCAGGGTGGACCACTTGAACATGTAATTGCTTCTAAAGCGGTTGCCTTTGGTGAGGCGCTCAGTGATGCCTACAAAAATTACGTATTGCAGGTTAAAAAGAATGCTGCTGTAATGGCCAAATGTTTTATTGACAAAGGATATAAAGTGGTTTCAAACGGTACTGATAACCATTCGATGCTCATTGACCTGCGCACCAAGGTTCCTGAAGTAACCGGAAAAATGGCTGAAAATACACTGGTAAGGGCCGATATTACCCTTAACAAGAATATGGTTCCTTTTGATTCCAGAACACCATTTACCACTTCGGGATTTCGTGTTGGTACCCCTGCCATCACTACCCGTGGTGCAAAGGAAGACCTTATTGAAAAGGTTGTTGACCTGGTTGATGACGTCATCATGCACATTGAGGACGATAGGGTAATCAACAGGGTTAAGGATGAGGTTAACAGGCTCATGAAAGATTATCCGTTGTTTGCCTGGTAACACGGCCCTGTCTGATGGATTTTTTAAACCTGGAATGGTACCATTACCTGCTGATTATTGGAGCCGGTATTGTTGCCGGTTTTATTAACACCCTTGCCGGAAGCGGATCACTGCTGACATTACCATTGCTTATTTTTATCGGATTGCCTCCAAATGTTGCCAATGGCACCAACCGTATTGCCATTATGCTGCAAAGTCTTGTTGGTTCACTTGGTTTCCGTAAACAATCAGGCCTTACGCTAAGAACAGGCTTTGAGCTTGGCATTCCTTCAGTGGTGGGTTCGGTTGCAGGTGCCTTGCTTGCCCTGGCATTAAAGCCTGCAGCTATGGAAAAGGCCGTGGGACTCCTGCTGATCCTTATGTTCTTTTTTGTATTGTTTAAGCCTGAAGCCTGGCTAAAGGGAAAAGCAACACAAGCCAGGCCGGTTAATACCTGGGTTAGTTTCATTATTTTCTTTTTCATAGGCCTTTACGGAGGGTTCATTCAGGCCGGGGTAGGATTTTTCCTGCTTGGCGGGCTGGTTTTGGGTGCAGGAATGGACCTGATAAAAGCCAATGCCATAAAGAATATTCTGGTTTTCCTGTACACACCATTTGCACTTGCGGTTTATATGATTGCCAACCAGGTTGATTACAAGGCCGGCTTGATACTATCAGCCGGCAGCATGACCGGTGCCTGGCTGGGTACCAAATCGGCAATAAGCTGGGGGCCTGTGTTCGTACGCTATGTGCTGCTGGTTGCCGTTCTGGTATCAGCTATTCAACTGTTGTTTTTCGGATCTAATTGAGTTTGAAGTGATAGGTGATAGTTCCTATCTGTCTTTCAGGAGCATCGCTTTTAACATTGAATTTTGATTCAAGGGCTGCTTTTTTGGCCGCTGCATACAGGGTTTGGTCTACAATTGTGGAACCCTTGACCCCGGGATTAGCGCTAATAACTTTGCCATTTCGGTCGACCGTGATTTCAACTACCACTCTGCCTTCTTTCAGTACATTGAAAGCGGGCTCTGAAAGATGAACCGAACTCCGGCCGCTAAGGTTGAAGCCAATGCCACTTCCGCCAAGTCCCTTGGAGTAATTGTCCGATTCCGGCGTGCCATCGGGGTTGCCCATATTTCCGCTTCCTTTGTATATTCCTTCGGATGATCCGCTGGTAGTGGTCGATTGTCCGGCAGCAGATTTATTGGAATACAGCGCTTTTTTGTTTACGGTAGGTGCGGGAGGGGGCGTTGCCTTTTCAGGTTCCGTTTTCTTTACGACTGGCTTGGTCTCTGTTTTTTTTACTTCTTTTTTAGTTTCAGCCGGTTTTTTAACAACCGGAGCTTCTTCAAAATCCTGTGTGAGCATTCCGTCATCTGATTCCGAAGCCTGGGGCTGGCTGGCTGGGGTAGAGGCCTCCTGTGCAGGTGGATTGATCTGTGGCTCAGTTGGCCCATAGGCGCTTTCCACGTCGCCAAAATTGATAAGTATACCCCCTTCAGATGAAATAGGTTTTGAAAGATTGATATAGGCAAAAAGCAATATCAACAGCACAACGCTGTGCAGCAGAACGGTTCCTATAATTCCATATTGCTTTTCTGTCATGACGCAATGATTATTTCTCCGGACTTGTAGCCAAAATTACTTTATAATTATTTCTTTTTGCAATATTCATTACATCAACAATGAACTCTATGGGAACAGATTTTTCTGCATGAATGGCAACGACCGGGTCAGGCGTATTGCCGATTTTTTGCTTAAGCATTGTTTCGAGTCGTGCAAAATCCACCGGAGCTGTCTCCACAAAAAATTGGATGTCCCTATTGATGGATATTGTTGTTATAGGCCTTGCGGGTGTCTGGCTGTTGCTTTGCGGCAACAGAAGCCGTATAGCATTGGGTGCTACCATGGTGGAAGTAAGCATAAAGAACAGCAGGAGCAGGAAAATTATATCGGTCATTCCTGCCACACTGTACCCTACATCAACTTTATTTCGTGATCGTAATGCCATAGTGATCAATTATTTTTTTACCGGTTCATTCAGCAGGTCCATAAATTCCATGGAATAAGATTCGAGCCTGTTTACCAGTTCCTCTACTTTTGAAACAAGATAATTATAGGCAAAATAAGCAGGAATACCTACCATCAGCCCGCCAACGGTTGTTATAAGGGCAATATAAATCCCACCGGACAGCATTCCGATGTCAAGTCCGCTTCCGGCTGCCGACATATCCATGAATGTCTTAACCATTCCAAGAACTGTACCAAAAAAGCCAAGCATAGGAGCCCCGCCGGCAATTGATGCCAAAACGGCCAATCCTTTTTCGAGTTTGTAAATTTCTACCTGGCCGATGTTTTGAATTGCAGTATTAATGTCGTTCAATGGTCTTCCTATACGGCTAATTCCCTTTTCTATCATTTTTGCCAGCGGATTATTTGTACTCTGGCATAAAGCAAGTGCCGAATCCACTTTACCATCATGAATATAATCTTTGATCCTGTTCATGAAATTCTGGTCAATCCTGGCCGCATTTCTAAGTGTTACAAAACGTTCAACAAAAACATAAATCGCTATTATTGATAAAACGGCGATGGGGATCATAACCCATCCTCCCTTTATTGCCAGGTCGAGGTATGACGTGGACATTTCACCACCCTGATTCAATGATAGACTGTCAGTAGCAGCCGTCATGTTTTGCAGTAAGATAAGCAGCATAGAAAATGGTATTAAAATTTGCCAAAAATATATAAACGGTGAAGAACGGTCTTTATTTTTATCATATAGTTATTAACCACTATTTATTGTTCCTCAGGTAATATGGCGTTTGATTGATTGTCGGTAACAGGCTCGGGGGCATCTTCCTTTTTACCGAAAAGCCTCCGGAACAGTTCGCCAAAGGTATTGAACTCTTCTTTATAGGATATACCCAGGCCTTGAGTATACATTGAATTGTCTTCGAGCAGGACATCATTATTGGCATGGTTGAATGTTTTAACCCTTAGCTTTCCGTTAGGTGTCAGCTTATAATCGATATCGAATTCACCGACAATTTCGTTGGCATTGTTCCTGGTTGCATTGGTTGCCATGTCAACGCTTCCATTAATGGTTAGTTTATCATCAAACAATTGATAGGATAACGCAACCTGAACTTCATCGCTGTTCATTTCGCGGTTTGAACGGTAATTCAGGTCCACATCGAGGTCATTGATGATTTTGGAAAGCCAGTTACTTAACTGGTTCGATACCAATTCGTTGAGGTTGGCACCGGCGGCCGCCGAATAGGAAGATGATCCTCGGCTGCTGATATCCTGGTTAAGCATAAAGGTCTGGTTGATAAGAATGGATAGAAACTGACGGCTCTTTTCCTCGCTCGTGGCCATCATGCTATTTACCTTTAGCCGGGTAGTTTCGTCGGCTTCGGGGAGATGAATGTCGTATTTTATTTCAGGAGACATAAGCCGTCCGGTCATGGTAACCCGGTCATCCACCACTACATTCTCATCATCTTCCACATTACCGGTAAGGTCACTGATGGATGCCCTGTTTACCCTGTAGTATGCAACTATGTCAACGGTAGCATCAAGCGGATCACCGCTCCACATTATCGTTCCGCCCGGCTCAATAGTAAGTTTCTTGTTGATTACCTTCTGTAAAGTGAAAAGGTAATCACCCTTTTCAATCACATAATCACCGGTCATCACAAAATCGCCTGAGGAGCTTATGCGAATATCCAGGTTGCCTGTGCCTCTGCCTTTAATTATTTCACCCAGTTTTGGATCGAATATTATTTGTACCTCTGCGTCGGGTGTTACGATTAACTTGAAACGCATCTGAACACCCGAGAGGTCTGCGGTGTAGTTTACAGGTTTTTCATCTGCGTCATCCTCTTCACCCGGAATAAGTACGGTGATATAAGGATATTCATTCAGTTCTCCCGAGTTTGACAGCGGTATCTTCACACTGGTATTGGGACCGGTGGTGGCGGTGACATCAATGAAAATATTTTTCAGGGGTCCGGTGATCTTAATCAATCCGCTGGCATAAGCTGTTCCGTAGAATTGCTTGTTGTCGGCAAGTGTTGTATTCAGGGCCATAAAGTTTTCCGGCCTGATGCTCAGATCAAGCGTGATGTCTTTGAAATAGCGATTGCGGATGGCCCCGTTTAAGTACGCAGTGTTGCCGTGGGCGTCATACAGGCGGATATCCTCGAAATAAACATTGTTGTTTTCTATCAGAATCTTGTCACTGAAATTATACCGTGTTTGAAGGTAGTTGATGGTGAGGACCGTTTTTAGGAGGTTAAACTCCCCGTTCAGCAGTGGCTTTTTAAGCGTACCTTCGAGGCTTGCTTTACCCGATGCAATTCCCCTTACATCGCTGAATATTGTCTTCACATACGGATTGAGGATATTAAGCCGTAACTTTTCAAGTTCAACGTCAAAGGCGAGTTTCCCTTCATCACCGGGCTGGTATTCCCCATTAATGTTAATGGTTTTAAGGTCGTCACGCAGCGCAAATGCATCGATCAATACAGCCTTGCGTGAGTCGTTCCACGAAGAATTGATTTCAGTGGTTCCCAGCATTTCATTGTTGATGATCAGGCTGTCAATCTTCAAGGTGCTTGTGAACAAAGGGGTTGAATAAAGACCCGAGACCCTTGCATTGCCATTCAGTACCCCGCCCAGTTCAAATCCGGATCCGGAGGTGGCGCCATTAAGGTTAGCCAGGTTTAGTTGGTTGAATATTATGTTGACAACATCTGCGGGGTTTTGGGTAATGCTGCCATCGATGCGGAAATATTCCCTGTTGTGATTAATGGCAATGTTATCGAACATTATGCTCGAGCTGTCAATTGAAATGGTTCCGGGCTGTATCGACCATACCGTGTCATTGGTTATAAAATCAGATGGTTTAATGCCAATTTCAACAAAAGGGTTGTTGCTGTTTTTATTCCTGAACACTTTTGCAAGCGCAGCAATGTTTCCCTTATACTGTAATTCATCCCAGTTATTCCAGCGAACTTCTATGCCGGCAGTATCCCGGGCCGTATTTACGATGGCGGTAAAATTTTCAAGTTGTATGCGTTTAGCCACTGAAAAGCTCCTGCAGCCTGCTTCAAAGTTCAATGAGTGCTTGTTACCCTGTGCATTTATGTTAATCCCATTCCAGATGAGGTTATTAACAGCTACCTGCCTTGCCTGGAGGTTCATTTCCATCAATGATTCATCAGGTGAATAGGAGAGGCTAAGGGTACTGTTATCGGTTATTCCATATCCCGGCAGAAAGAAATCGAAAAGTGGCTTAACATTTTTAATTACCGAATTAAAGGTGATGGAATGGTGGATTGGTTCTTTGATGATGACGGAAGTATCAAGCAATGAAGGCACATACTGGTAAATAAATTGCTTTAATGTATTTCCTGCTTTGCTTAGTTCGAAGTTTCCGGACAGATCTGCATCCATAAAATCTGATCGCAATTGCAGGTGATTATATCCGGAACGGTTCTCAGATAGAAGCCTCAGATCATATATTTGCAATTGCTGGTCCTTGTCTGAAAACAGGGAGTTAAGCAACTTAATCTCGCCATTCAGGCTGTTTATTGAATTCCCCACTGCATTTGCAATAATATAACATGATACCCGAAAATCAGGGCGTGTTTTATTTAAATTAAGTGCATAAAGATGGGCGTCGGTGAGATTGGCGGTAAAGTCAAATGATGGCAGGGTATCTGAAAAATCAACCTTTCCCAGAAATTCAAGGTCTACATTGGGGTCATTTACGTTTACCGAACCATTGAACGTCCTGTTGTTTAAATTTCCGGATAGGGAAATGTTGGTGTATTCATAGTTTTTGAATTGCAACTGGTTTATTAATCCCTTAAGGGAAGCTTTAACCGAGCCACCCTCAATGGTTGCGCCATCAATGCTGGCAGACAAACTAATATTACCAAGACTGCTGCTTGCATTGGCCAGTGTTCCGATATCAAATTCGTTTGCATTCAGCTTGCCCTGAAACCCCAGGCTGTTGGAGGTGTCGGGCCTGAACAGCAAGTCGGTTTTCAATGTTCCCAGTGCAGTGTTAATGGTTCCATAAGCCACAAAATCATTAACAAAGCCGGTGAAATTCCCATGGTAGGTTGTAATACCTAATTTGTTCAGCACATCAGGAATATTCAGGATTTTATTGCCTGGCAGTGAAATCTGCCTGATATCGGCTGCCGACGTGGTGAATTCATCCACATCTGCCAGTATGAAAGTTTGTGTTATGTCGGGCAGTCCTTCGAATTTTAGATTCCCTGCAAACCGGGAAGCATTGCCGAATTCAACGGTAAGGCCCCGGCCCCTCAGGTTGTTTACAGGACCGTTTACCTTGCCCTGAAGGGTAATTTTTTGGTTGATATCTTTGAAAACCGGGGCAAAGTAACCCAGGTCGTTAAGTGCCAGAACGGTCTTGTCGAGATTAACCCTGAATATAACCATGGAGGTAAGCGAATCGGCCCTGAACTGTCCAAAGTTGCCGAATCGAAGCAGTATTTCATCACCATTGATGGCTGAGCCCGGTGTATTAATCTGAACCTTCCTGAAATTAAGAAAAGTCTTGCTCTGGCTGAACTGGCTGGTCATGTTGTCCAGTACAAAGCCGCTTTTCTCTTTAAACTGAAGGGATTTAATGGTGAATGAAAGAGAATCCCTTGAAGGCTTAAACCGCCTTAAATCTATGTTTAAGTCATGCAGGCTCAGATCGGTAAAATTTATGCCAAAATCTTTAGGTGTATAGTCAGCGTTTTTTAGCGAAAACCGGCTGTTGTGCATGCGGATATTGGTGAATGAAACATCCCAGCCTTTTTTATCGCCCTTTCCATTTCCTTTTAATTGATCAATAATAAACTTAAGGTTAATTTCCGAGGCTGAATCTATGGAAAAAGCCACTACAGCCTTATCCAGGTTAATGCTCCCGATGGCAATTTTTCTGGTTAAGGGATTTATACTGCGAATTCCGGCGGTAATGCTTTCCGCGAAAATTAATGTATCACCCGACAAGTCTTCCAGGTAAACATCGGTAAGTTTTACCCGGTATAAAAAGGCAATGTCCAATCCTCCGATGGTAAATTGTGTCGCCAGTTTTTCAGACACCAATTCCATAACGCTTCCTGCAGCGCGGTTTTGGATACTTTTACTTTGCAAAAGCAAAAATGCAGCGGCAGGTATCGCAATAACAATCAGCAACAGCACAAGTGCCAATTGTGTCAACTTTTTAATAATTTTGCGGCTTACCATATTGTCACAACGTCAAAATTGCAAAAAAAGTTTATCATTTACATTTTATTATGAAAGTTACCCTGCTTGGCATAGAATCCTCCTGTGATGATACATCCGCGGCTGTTGTTGAGGACGGAATTCTTTTATCGAACAAAATTGCTAACCAGCAGGTGCATAAGGATTTTGGCGGTGTGGTTCCCGAATTGGCATCAAGGGCGCATCAGCAAAATATTATTCCTGTTGTTGAAGCTGCCCTGAAGGAGGCAGGCCGGACGGTTAAGGATATAAACGCAGTGGCGTATACAAGGGGGCCGGGACTGATGGGTGCTTTGCTTGTGGGTTCCTCTTTTGCCAAAGGATTGGCCATATCACTCAATGTACCACTCATTGATGTAAACCATTTATTGGCGCACATACTTTCGGTGTTTATTCAGCGTCCGGGTGAAAAAAGGAAGATGCCGTCCTTCCCCTTGCTGTGTCTTGTGGTATCGGGCGGACATACCCTGTTGGTAATAATGAGGAATCATCTTACCATGGAAATCATTGGCCGCACTATTGATGATGCAGCAGGTGAAGCCTTTGATAAATGCGCCAAGGTTATGGGTTTGCCATATCCGGGAGGACCTCTGATCGACAAATTCGCCAGGGATGGAAATGAGAAGGCCTTCCGGTTTTCCAAACCGGTAATCAAGGACCTTGATTTCAGTTTTAGCGGGCTGAAAACATCTTTTCTTTATTTCCTGAGGGACGCCCTGAAGCAAAATCCGGATTTCATAGGTGAAAACACGGCCGATCTATGTGCTTCCATACAGAAAGCCATTATCGATTCCTTAATGCTTAAACTATCCAGGGCTGCAAAAGAAACAGGGATTTCTGAAATTGCTATCGTTGGCGGTGTTTCTGCCAATTCAGGGTTAAGGAACGCTGTTAGCCGGCTCGGAATACAAAGGAAATGGAACATTTACATACCGGAGTTGCAATATGCCACTGATAATGCCGGGATGATTGCCATTACAGGATACTATAAATTTCTGAACAGGGAGTATTCCTCACTTGACCTAACCCCGGTAGCGCGGTTTAATGAGTTGTAAGGATTGTGCATTCTGGCTCTTGATACTGGTTAATAACGCCTGTTATTTGAACCATAATTCGTCACAACAAATTGACCGTTAGTCAATTTTTGCCAAAGATTAATAATAATTAGTGTAACCTTTTGTTATTACCCTTTCTTTAGTCCTAAACGCCGTTCAATTAATTATCATCAAAATGAACCCTTTGTTATTTTGGCAATTGAGGACTTATCTCAGGTTGTGGTAAGCATTTTTATTTTTAAATTTGTTACTTCCCGTCCGTTTTTTACGCCGGGTATGGAAACATTTTGATTTAATGGGCGTATAGGCTAGATAGGAAAAATTTTTCTGATTCAGAACTGATTTTATATGGAGAACCTGCTGATCGAAAGCACAAAAAAGACACCTGATGTTGCCTTTAATTTGGATGGCAGGATGAGGATCAGCGGACGCTCCATTCCTGAAGATGCTTCAAAATTTTACGATGACCTCTTTGAATGGGTGTATTATTATTGCCAGAATCCACCCGAATCAACCACCATTGATATTGAGCTGGAATATTTTAACAGTGGATCATCCAAAGCGCTGTTGCATATTCTGAGGGCCCTGACAGACATTGTTAAAAAGGGAAATAAGCTCACCATCAACTGGTACTATGAAGAAGGTGATGACGACATTATGGAAAGAGGCGAATATTACGAATCGATCCTCGAAGTTAAATTTAATTTCATTCAAACCGATTAACCTGTCAGCCGGCTTTGTATTTCCTGCCAGGGGCTATTCTTCCACAATCAAATTCTTTATCCGCTCAATCTGAAGTTGCTTGTTCACTTCCCTTAAATTGCGTGCAGTTTCGGTGAAGTATTGATGGCCTGAAATGAATTTCACCTGCAAGTTGTTCCAGTCTTTCTGCGATTTTATTTTCAGCCTTTCTTTCAATTCAAGAAACAACAGGTTTGAAACCGGAATCATATCGCTTCGTCCAAGGTAATCGAGGTCAGCGTCACACATAATGCGTTCGAGTTTGTTGGCAGGCTTGGGAGGCAGTTTGGTAGCCATAATCAGATCACAAATGGTATCTATTTGCGAGGTCGTGTAGAAATATTCTGTCAGCAGTTCACGCGCTACAAGGCAACTGAAATACTCGTGGTTGTCATATGAAATAGTGTGGCCGGCATCATGAAACAGCGCTGCAGTCTTAAGCAAAAGCAGCTCTTCATCGGTAACGCCTTCGCCAAGTCCAATGAGTTCAACCTGGGTTACAACATCCACGGTATGTTTAATGTTATGGTAATACAAACTGGATGGAAGTTCCTTTTCGAGTTTGTCCAGAACGAACTCCTGCAAGTCGGTAAACTGCATGAGGTTGAAGCGGATGCTGAACTTTTTATTGGGAATAATTCCTTTGCCCTGCAGGGAGAAATCAGGTTTAATGCTTGTTACAGAATATAAAGGAATTTCGCCCTGGTACTTGATGGGCATTTTATTGAAATACTCACATTGAAACAAGTCCTTTACCAATTCATAGGTCGTTGCCGAAATCAGTATATTGCCATCATCACAGAATTGCCTTATCCGGGCGGCCAGGTTTACCGTATCGCCTTTAACTTCATAATGGGGGCGCTTTCTGCCGCTCACATCAGCGATAACGGTACCGGTGTGAATACCAATGCGAAGTTTCCATATTTTCCCTACTTCGCTGCTTTTCTGCAGGTCACGCAGATAATATTGCATTTCAATCGCTGCCAAAAGCACTTCCATAGGATTGGTAATGTTTTTTTGAGGTATACCTCCGACACACATGAGTGAATCGCCGATGGTTCTTATGCTTCTTACCGGAAACTTGGCAACAATTTGCTGGAGTTTGATAAAAATTTCATCGAGTGAATCAACCAGGTGCTTAGGATCCAGCTTGGGTGTGATGCTTTCAAAACCAAGTACGTCGGCATATAAAACAGTGGCGGTTTTATACCGTATAACCGAGGTTTTTTTTTCACCAACCTTTTGAAGTGGTTCTGACTTGCCTAACCTGTTGAGGACTTCCTTGTATTTTTCAACCTCCTTTAACAGTTTTTCGTTTTGTTTATTAAGATTTTCATTCTCAGAGGAAAGGGTTTTGTTCTGAGAAATAATATCAGCAATGTGTTTTAATATTCCTGCTTTTTTTGGCATAAATAGGGGATGTCGCTGTGATCAAACGGACTTTCTATAAAATTACTTTTCTTTTACGAAGTCTGAACTGTAAAAGGTTTATTAATTTTGACATTTTAATGGAAAAGTTTGATGATCTTATGAAAATCTATGGATTTTAAGCTAAATTCTGCCTATGTACCAACGGGTGATCAGCCAAAGGCAATCGAGCAATTGGTGAATGGCCTGAAAAGAGGACTCAAATACCAGACATTGCTGGGTGTTACCGGTTCGGGAAAGACCTTTACCATGGCAAACGTCATTGCCCAAATCAAGCGCCCGACATTGGTGTTAAGCCATAATAAGACCCTTGCGGCTCAATTGTTTGGCGAATTCAAGCAGTTTTTCCCCGATAACGCCGTTGAATATTTTGTTTCCTACTATGATTATTACCAACCCGAAGCTTATTTGCCCATTACCGATACCTATATTGAAAAGGACCTGTCAATAAATGAGGAGCTTGAAAAACTCAGGCTCAGTACAACTTCTTCATTACTCTCGGGTCGTAAGGATGTAATCGTGGTTTCATCGGTGTCATGTTTATATGGCATTGGCAATCCTGATGATTTCCATAGCAATACCATACAGATTAAAAAAGGGGAGTCGGTTGGCCGCAATGCTTTTCTCCGGAAACTTGTTGACAGCCTGTATTCCCGCAACGAAGTTGAATTTAAGCGCGGAAACTTCAGGGTTAACGGTGATACCGTCGATGTTTTCCTGGCCTATAATGATTTTGCCTACCGGATTGTTTTCTGGGGAGATGAAATAGAAGAAATGCATTCTTTTGATCCGCTCACCGGCAGGGGAATTGATGAAATGGATGAAGTAATCATTTATCCGGCAAATATTTTTGTCACTACCCGCAGCCGTATGATTGAGGCCCTGGGAATGATTCAGGTTGATTTGGGTAAACAGGTTGAATACTTTAAGCAAATTGGTAAATTTTTGGAAGCTAAGCGGTTGAAAGACCGGGTGACGTATGATCTTGAAATGCTCCAGGAACTTGGATATTGCCCCGGAATCGAGAACTACTCCAGGTACTTCGACGGCAGGCCTCCGGGTCAGCGACCCTTTTGTCTCCTCGATTATTTTCCGGATGATTTTGTTACCATCATCGATGAGAGCCATGTAACCCTGCCTCAAATAAGGGCAATGTACGGAGGTGATCATTCACGCAAGCAAACATTGGTTGAATATGGGTTCAGAATGCCTTCGGCCATTGATAACAGACCCCTGAAATTTGAGGAATTCGGGGAACTTGCCGATCAGATTGTTTTTGTCAGCGCCACACCTGCTGATTATGAACTGGAAAAAAGTGAAGGAGTCATCGTTGAGCAATTGATAAGGCCGACAGGATTACTTGACCCGGTAATCGAAGTGAGGCCGGGGCTAAACCAGGTGGATGACCTGCTCAAAGAAATACGGCGGTGCATCACCAACAAGGAAAGGGTGCTGGTTACCACCCTTACCAAAAGGATGGCCGAGGAATTGACCAAGTTCCTTGAGCGCCTGGATATCAAATGCCGTTATATTCACTCCGATGTAGATACCCTTGAGCGAATTGAGATTATGGAAGGACTGCGAAGCGGCACTTTTGATGTGTTGGTGGGCGTTAATCTGCTCCGCGAAGGGCTTGATTTACCAGAGGTAGCGCTGGTGGCAATCCTTGATGCTGATAAGGAAGGATTTCTGCGTTCGGAACGTTCTCTTACCCAGACAGCAGGAAGGGCAGCAAGAAATCTTGAGGGACGGGTAATAATGTATGCCAATTCAGTTACGGCATCCATGCAAAAGACCATTGAAGAAACCAACCGGCGCAGGGAGGTACAACTTGCCTATAACGAAATGAACGGAATAACTCCACAGCAAATCATTAAAGCGGCATCAAATATCCTCAGTGATATTCGTCATAAAACGGGTGAAAAGCCTGTTTATATTGAACCTGAAAAGGTTGACATAGCGGCCGATCCGGTTGTTCAGTACATGAGCCGGGATGCTTTACAAAACGCCATGGATAAGGCCAAAAAGTCAATGGAGAAGGCCGCTTCAGAGCTTGATTTCATCCAGGCCGCCCGGTTCAGGGATGAGATGCTTGCTTATAAGGATTTGCTGATGAAACAATCGTAATATGGAAATGAAGCTTATTTTGGTCACCACTAAATAGTAATTTATTGGAAGATTTTCTTTTATTTTGCGCAAAATTTATTTTATGGGTAAAGTTTCCGACATTTCAAGGGGTACCTTTGTAAGGTATAACGGTGAATTATCACAGGTATTGGAGTATGAACACAGAACTCCCGGTAATTTAAGGGCATTCTACCAGGTTAAACTCCGAAACCTGAAGTCGGGCCGCCTGATCGAGCAGAGGTTCCGCCCCGATGATGAAATGGAAATTGTTCGTGTTCATTTTAAGGAGCACCAGTTCCTTTATCTGGATGGCACCAATGTAGTGGTAATGGATAATGAAAGTTATGATCAGATTCACATACCTTCTGAGACCATTGGTGAAGGAATAAACCTGCTAAAGGAAGGCACCAATATTAAGGTGTTTTTTGATGGTGATGAACCCATTTCAGCTGAGCTCCCATTAAGCGTTGAAATGGAGGTCACATATACTGAACCGGGCATGAAAGGCGATACAGCCACACGTACCCTTAAGGCTGCGACCATTGAAACCGGAGCACAGGTTAAAGTTCCACTGTTTATTAACATTGGTGACCGCATAAAAATTGACACCAGAACAGGCGATTATATAGAGCGGGTCAGGTAAAATCTTAGTCTTCTAAGTCTTC
>CAZYDI010000025.1:0-36443 GCA_964646255.1 uncultured Bacteroidales bacterium | reverse complement strand
ATAACCAAATTTTTAATGATATACAAAAGATATCGCTCTCACCATTACTTTTTTAGCAGGAAGGACTTAGCCTGATTTCGCTGGTCTTCAAAGTCTTCAAGGTCTTCAAAGTCTTCAAAGTCAATACAGTCATCCAGTCATGCAGTCTTTCTGCTTACTATATAAGTTGTTCAATAACTTTCATGGGGAGAACTATAACCCAGCCTGCCTTCGGGCAGGCTTGTCCCTCGTCCCTTGTCCCTTGTTCCTTGTCCCTTGTCCCTCGTCCCTATTCTTTATTCTTTTGGTTTCCAGATTTTAAATTCACCACTGCAATGCAAAATATTCAGCAGGTATAAAGTTCCGTCGTAATATCGCTGATCAAATGCGGTAGGTACCGGTGAATTCCAAAAATCATCAACAAATTCCCTTGCAATGGGATTTGAAGCCGCGAGACTCGCAGTGGCATTAGCAGAAGCGAGCCCAATCCTATGCATGGGATTGATAACTTCTCCTGTTTGTTTGAAAACATGACCATATGTGGTTACACCCATTTCTGCAAAAAATGATTGTATTCGGTTGCTGAGTTCCTGTGCTGACGGGTCTTTTTGCCACCAGCTCCAGTCCACTGCCCAGTTTGAAGCTGTTCGCCATGAATCATAGGCAAAGTTTTCTGAATTGGGATTCCATTCTACAAATTTAGGTGTGCCATCAAAATTGGCATAATCGGTGCATAACCCGGTTACCGGATGACAGGCTTTAGTGAAATACCTTCGGCTTGTATCAGCAGCTGCAGCCCAGAAATCACGGTCGGCCTCAGGGCCCCAACGTGCCCATAATTCATAGAATGCAGGCAGGTGATAGGAGGGATCCGAAAAAGTATTTCCTCCTTCATCGGGTACAAACAGAATCATACATGCCTCCTCATTAACCATTGGCCCGGTGGTTCTTGGTCCGCTGATGGTATTTCCTGTTTTTACTTCGCGGTGCCGCATGGTTGTTAATATGGTATCAGCATAGGCTTTATAATTATAAATACCTTCACCGTTTCCCCAGCGGTTGGCTGCAAAATACAGCGACATTACAAAATACTCTTCACCATCCGGTGCAGGGCCTTCAGATAGTGGTATACCATCGGGCTTCACTGACCAGGCAAAATATCCTTGCGAAGGGTGATCAGTTTTGCGAACATACATATGCGTCATAGCCCAGTTCCAGAGTGCATCAAACTCGGCTTTTTTATCCATTTGAACACAAACCATCATGCCGTATGACATTCCCTCGCTTCGCACGTCGTTATGAAGTACATCACATAAATAAGCCTTTGGACCATTGCCGTTTGCTCCGGCATCAAAATAAAGCCGTTGTGATGTATCACCATAAAACAATTGCTGAAAGGCCGCATTCACTTTTGCAGTGATATCTTCCTGTGTATATCCGTTTTCAAGGAAGAGGTTACGGTAAATGCCGCTGGTATATGCGCCATTACCATCGTTGGGAATTTCTTTTTGTGAGGTACAGTGAACCATTAGCAATGAAGTAATGACAATAATACTGACAGCCAAAATACTCTTTAAAGCTCCCTGGCCCGATGGTTTAAATAATGATTTCATTCGTATGTTTTATTGGTAATCGATATAAATTTAACATAAATATTGTTTGGAAATACGGTTGTTGGAAAAAGAACCTTTCCTTTTGAAGATAAGCAGCCCCTTCGCTCGGTGTAGTTTAGCGAAGCGTAAACTACGTCGCGGTAAAAACAAGCACCCAGTCGTTTCCCGGTTCTTTTTCTCCCGGAGGGTCAAAGGTCATGATGCCTGAATTGCTGAATGTAACTATGTCTGTGTAGGTACCGTTTCGCGGGTTAAACCAGGATGCTTTAATAACGGAGGACTTCATTTTTCCCATGTCAACATCAAACCTTCTTCCATTGCAGGTATAGATGAAGGCATAGTGCTCACCGGCAGTGGCAGCGAGATAATCGTATTTTTCTCCCTGCGGGCCGGCAATAAGATGCTGAGCAGGAATTCTGTCTAAATAAGATTCTGACAGGATCAATTGCCTGAGGTATTGCATCTGCAATGCTCCCTGGGCATCGAGGGCAGTCTCCCAGGTTTCTTTCACACCATAGGCTGAATCGCTGTCGTTCATCCTATGAAACTGCATTATGGCATTGTGGCCATAGCTAAATCCGCATCCGCCGGCAAAAACCGACCAGTAGGCATAGCGTCTCACATCTGAATCTGTCCAATAGGGTTGCGACGGATCGTGCAAGCCCTGTGGAATGCCTTCATAGGAGGGTTCACCATCGAGGGTTGGCTTGGGAGTGCTTTTCGCGTAATCATCATTCACATATTTCCAGTTGTCTTCTCCGTAACAAAGACCGCTTGTGTCCTGATCATACCGGCGGTGTCCTGACTGGAACATGTTAAAATCGAGCCAAGTTTCGGTGTGGAACCAGGTGGAAGATTGCGTTCTGCCAAAAGGATGAAAGGTGATGAGCTGGTTTGGACTTGTCTGCCTGATGGCATGACCAATGATCTTCCAGATGGCTGTTGAATCAATGCCCCTGATGTCACCTCCGTTCATCCAGATCACATTGGATTTATCCTTGTATCTTGCGGCAAGCCATGTGGCATATTGCTGAGCCTGCTGCCGGGTGACAAGGCCGCTCTTAACATTGGAACCCCATACGGGGACCAGGGCAATATACAGTCCTTTTTCAGATGCCAGGTTGACAATATAGTCGATGTGGTCCCAATAATCATATTGTACGGTATTGTCGGGTGCATTCCCGGGGGTTGTATCAGGCTTTGCAATATTATGCCCGATCAGTGCGGAATCTCCATATACGTTAACAGCATCCTTCTGATTGTGGATCACCATGGCCTGTATCACGTTGAACCCCTTCCGGCGTCTGTCTTCGAGGTATTTCTCCGCATTTTCGCGGGAGAGTTTTGAAAAAAGCAGCCACCCTGTATCGCCCAGCCAAAAGAACGGATCCCCGTTTTCAGTAACAATAAACCGCTTGTTATCAGATATGCGCAGGGCAGGGCAATTGAGTTTTTCTTCATGGTTGCAGGCACTCAGCATGAAGAAGGCGGTGCAAAAAAACAGGAATGTTTTCATACCGGGTAAATATACGAATAAATCGGATGAGCATTTTTGGATCATTCGGATCTACAATCCGGTAAACCACTTCGACAATTCATCGTCATAATCCGGCAATTCATCCGGTTTGCCTTTTAAGGGCTGATGAATAGCGAGATATTTGTCGCAGAAATAAACATAAAACAATCCTTAATGAACCGTTTAATAAGTCTGATCATATTTTTCACTGTAGGTTTTTCAAGCTCTTTTTCACAGACCACCATAAAGGGAAAAATTGCTGATGCTGGCGGACAGGCGCTTCCTGGTGCCAATGTAATGATCAGGGGAAGCTATGAAGGTGCTTCTTCAAACGAAGCCGGCGAATTTGTGTTTACGACGACAATAAAAGGCGACCATACACTTGCCGCCAGCTTCATTGGTTATTTAACCGGAGAGAAAATGATAAGTCTCGATGAAGGCGAGATTACTGTTGATTTTATTCTGGAAGAAGACAGGGATCAGATCGGCGACGTTGTTATCAGTGCCGGAGTATTTGAAACTTCCGACAAGAAGAAAAGCGTTACACTGCAATCCCTTGATATCGTTACCACACCAAGTGCAGCCGGTGATATTTACGGGGCACTGACTTCTCTTCCCGGAACAACAATGGCCGGAGAAGATGGCAGACTGTTTGTAAGGGGCGGTGACGGTTATGAATCAAAGACTTTTATAGATGGGTTGCTTGTTAAAAAGCCATACTCATCAACCACCCCCGACTTACCCGGCAGGGGCAGGTTTTCACCCTTTTTGTTTAGCGGAACCATGTTCAGCACAGGTGGCTATTCGGCCGAGTATGGTCAGGCTTTATCATCTGCCCTGATTCTTACTACCAATGCCTTTCCTGAGAAAACGCAGACCGAGCTGTCGTTGTTGTCGGTTGGTATGGGGGCCACACAGACCTTCAGGTCAGAAAATGCTTCTGTTTCTGCAGGTGTTGAATACTTCAACATGAAACCCTACAATGAGCTTGTCAAACAGCGTGTAGACTGGGAAACTGATCCAAACAGCATATCCGGTGTTTTCAATGCCCGCTACAGAATAAGGGGCAAGGGTTTGCTGAAAGTATTTTCCACTATATCCGAACAGAATTGTGCCTTGATGTTTCCCGAAATGTCACAAGAAGGCAGTTTGCAGAAGATATCATTGAAAAACCTGAACAATTATACAAACATCAATTATACCGGTGAGGCGAACAATGGATGGATTGTAAAAACCGGATTGTCATTCACTTACGATACAGAGAAGGTTGGTATGAGAGCGTTTGGTGTAAGCGATCAAAATACAAATCTGCAGGGAAAAGTTGTGGTGAAGAAAAGTTTTCCTGATAAGGTTAACCTGCTCTTTGGCATGGAAGAGGTTTTCAACCGCTTTCATGAGCGCTATACCGAAAATGAAAGCGGATTTGTATTTGATGGTGATTTTGATGATTACAACACCGCCGTGTTTGCCGAATCGGAGGTGAGGGTTTTGCCGAGGCTTGCCATCAGAACCGGTTTACGGGGTGAACACAGCAGTGTGATCGGCAAATCGGGACTGTCATTCCGGAGTTCTGCAGGATGGGCCATACACAAAAACTGGCAGGCTTCATTGGCATACGGCACATTTTATCAGACTCCCGAAGAATCTTTGTTGCGCTTTACACAACAGCTGGATTTTGAAAAAGCCAGCCATTACATTGCCAACTTACAGTATGAAGCACGTGAGCGGATATTGCGGATAGAGGGATATTATAAGCAATACGATGGTCTGGTGATTTATAATGCGGAAGATCCCTACAATCCGTTACCGTATAATAACCTGGGTAAAGGCTATTCAAGAGGCATCGATTTCTTTTTCAGGGACCGGCGCAGTGTGAAGGGGCTTGATTACTGGATTTCGTATTCACTCATCGATGCCAGAAGACATTACCGTCATTATCCCGAAGAGGTGACTCCTTCGTTTGTTTCAAAGCACAACCTGAGTGTTGTTGCCAAGAAATACGTGGAGGCCATAACAACGCAATTCGGGGCCATGTGTTCGTGGTCGAGCGGCCGGCCATACAATGATCCCAACGAAACAACTTTCATGAACGGGATTACCCGTGATTATCTTGATGTAAGTGTGAACATCAGCTACCTGACCACGCTGTTTAAGAAATCGACCATCGTGTATTTTTCGTGCAGCAATTTATTTGGCAGGGATAACATATACAGTTACCGGTATTACGAAACACCGAACAGTGAGGGAATGTACGGATCATTGCCGGTAAGGCCTGAGGCGAGAAGGTTTTTGTTGGCGGGATTGTTTGTTACGCTTTAGTATGCAGCATAAGAAGTGGCAGTGGCAGCAGCAGTAGGCATGGAGAATCAGTGAATTAACAATTATTTATAAACAATAAATTATAGAACGCATGAAAAAACTAGTAAGCTTAACGATGATGGTTATGATGACTGCAGGTGTATTTGGTCAGCCGGCCGGTGCTGAGCAGGCAATCAATGAAAATCTTCAACTCCTTGATGAGGCAAAAACAGTTGAGGATGTCCGCAATGTTGTCAACCGTTTTGAACGCATTGCCCTGGCCGAGCCTGAACGCTGGGAACCAACGTATCATTATGCGTTTTCACAAATCATGCTCACCTTTTGGGAACAGAACACCGAAGTGAAAGTAAAGCTGCTTGACAATGCCGAAATCAACATCAACAAGGCAATGGAATTGAACGGCGACAAATCGGAGCTTCATGCTCTACTGGGCTTTTTATACCAGGCAAAGCTCACGGCAGAGCCCGGTTTGGCAATGACCTATTCGCAGAAGGCTTCTGAGGTTTTTGGACAGGCGTTGTATGAAAATCCGGAGAATCCACGAGCCATGTACCTTTTGGGCATGAATATCCGGTACACTCCCGAAGGTTTCGGAGGAGGCTGTGCCAATGCTATGCCAAAACTCATCGCCGCCAAAGCGTTGTTTGAAAAGGAAGCCGATAAACAAGGCATTCTTCCACGCTGGGGCTCAAAGTCAAATTCAGAGGCTATTGCCGCCTGCAATGGAGAAAAGTAATTATCTTTAATGACCATAAAGAACCAGGTTTATGAATGCTTCAGATAAGAAATGGCTTGATTTTGTACTCATCCAATTGAGAGATATGGTCATTGCTTTTATGATAGGTGTTGCAGTAACCTGGCTCTTTATGGGAAATGAATTGTTCTCGGGTTTCGGATACTTTTTCAAACACTGCTTCTTTGCATTTGTTTTAACTATAACCCTATGGAAGGGAACTTCTTGTATCGGGATTTATGTAGAAAGAAAATTTCCGTGGGAAAGAAGTCCATCCTTAACACTTACAATCCAGGTACTGGCTTCTGTTTCTTTCGCTGCACTTGCGATATTTGTTGTCAATGTGGTGTTTTACAAATTCTATTACAAAGCTTCCATTAAAGAGAATTTTGGTGAGTTATTGTATCAAATGACTATTGAATTGGGTATCGCCATGCTGATCACGACTTTATTTTATGTAAAGAATTTTTTTATTTCATGGCGTAAAGCAGCAGTGAGTGAAGAAAGATATAAACAAGAGGCCTTGCAACTGCAATATGAAACATTGAAAAGCTATGTGAATCCGCATTTTCTGTTTAACAGTTTGAGTGTGCTGAGTTCCCTGGTTGAAAAAGACACAGTGAAGTCTCAACTTTTTATCCGGCAGTTGTCAGATATCTATCGTTATGTGCTTGAGCAGAAAAGCAAAGAGCTTGTTTTGCTGGAAACGGAGCTTGATTTCGCCCGGTCGTTTATCAACCTGCATAAGATCAGACATGGGGAAAACCTGAATGTGGAAATGGATATAAGTGACAATTCAGGCTATATTGTGCCGCTTTCCATGCAAATTTTACTGGAAAACGCATTCAAACACAACGTGATCTCTGAAGAGGAACCGCTGGAAGTTAAAGTATGGCGTGATCATGACTTTATTATCGTTCAAAATCGGATCAGAAAAAAGAAAACAATTGAAACCGGAGGTGGAACAGGCCTGGAAACCATAGTAAATCAATACAAGTTCATTTCATCGCGAACATTATTGATTTGTGAAGATGACGGCTATTTTACCGTACATGTACCCATCCTGGATCAAAATGTAATACAAACAAGCAATTAGCGCCTATGTCAGTGAACTACCTGATTGTTGAAGATGAAAAGCTTTCGGCAGAGCGACTGGCAGGCATGATCAGGAGGCTTTTTCCCGATTTCACCCTGGTGAAGGTGGTTGATTCGGTTAAATCAGCAGTTCGCTGGATTTCACAGAACGAACAGCCACAGCTGGCTTTCTTCGACATTCAACTGGCCGACGGGCTGAGCTTCGAGATTTTTGAACAGGTACCTGTTACTTTCCCGGTGATCTTTACCACTGCCTTCAATGAATATGCCATCAGGGCTTTTAAAGTGAACAGCATTGATTACCTGCTGAAACCCTTGTCGGAGGATGAACTGAAAGCCGCCGTGAACAAGTTCAAATCAGGTTCGTTGAAATCGACAAGTTATGAAAATGATGCGGTTGCCATGGCTTTAAAGCAGCTGAACCATACCTATAAATCGCGCTTCCTGATAAAGGTAGGAGAGCATTTGAAAATGATCGATATCAGTGAAGTTGCGCTCTTCTTCAGCATGGAGAAATCAACTTACCTACGGTCATACAATAACAGGGATTACGGGCTGAATTTCACGCTTGAGCAGTTGGAAGGTCTTGTTGATCCAGGACAGTTTTTCAGGATCAACAGGAAGTACCTGATTCACCTGAAAACGATAAAGGATATTGTTGCCTATTCCAACAGCCGTCTGAAGCTTATCCTCACCGTTGCCTCCGATGATGAAATCATTGTAAGCCGCGAAAAGGTGGAGGATTTTAAGATGTGGCTGGAAGGGGAGTGAGGAGAAGCAGCGGTAGTGGCCGCTGCCACTGATGCCACCAGCTCCGGTGAACTGCCCAATGTATCTGATAATATATATATACAATGGTTTGGAAATACGGTTGTAGAAAAAGAACCCTTTATGCAACAATGATGTTGTGCATGTAGATATCCGAACCGGTTTCGAGGTCAATTAACGCATTAATCAAACGGGCTTTTTGAAAATAGTGCAGATCATCCACCTTGATCCGTGCTTCTTTAATAATCCCTTTTTGAAGATAAGCGGCCCGCCTGGTTCCTTTAAGCAGCGGAGTATCGGGGGTTACCCAATTGTTTCCATTAAAAAAAACAATGTTTGCAAACGACGCGTCAGTAATATTTCCGTTGATGGCAATAAGAACATCTGTATTTGGTTTTTCGGGATATCTTTTTTTTAATTCTTCAAAAATTCGCCGGTCAGCATATTTATACGCATAGTTTACATCATTCAATTCAGCCACGAATAAGCTTTTTACAATACGTGGGGTATATGGCATGACTTCAATATTTTCTATGCTGTGACCATAGATGCACCTGCAACGGTATATTGTGCGAACATCCAATTCCGGAAGTTTAATCATTTCGCCTAAATCCCAATGAACGTGATCGCCAAGAAGGTTACGCCGGGTATAGTTAACCCTTTCGTTGTGATAGTAAAGGTTCTGTAATTTGTTTTCCTTTACCAATATGGTTTCAAGCAACAGGCACATATACTTTGCATATCATTTCGTTATACTCATCCAGGGAGTTGCTGAGAAAAGTAATGCCTCCGCCGCTTCTGAACAGCAGTGAGCCATTTTTTTGTTCAATAAAACGTATCATTACAGCACTGTCAAGGTTATTGCCATCGAATACACCACAGATACCGGTATAATAACCGCGCGCTGATTTTTCGGCTTCGTTTATTATGGAAACCGTTTTTTCCTTTGGCGCACCGGTTACCGATCCGGCAGGCAACATTGAAAAAACAATTTCGCCCAGTTTCGCATGAAAACCTGCAGGAAGCTCTCCGGTTATTTTGGATGAAACCTGCAGGAGCGATCCCTCATTGGATTGTATGGTATCGATATAGCGAAAACGTTCAACGGTCACGTTCCTTGCTACCATACTGAGATCATTGCGCAGCAGGTCAACTACCGTTATATGTTCAGCGGTTTCTTTTGCACTGCTCAAAATTTTTCTTTCTGCGTCGGGTATTGTTGCGACAATGGTACCTTTCATCGGGCATGTGGTAATTTTGTTCTCCTTAATAGTGACAAAAGCTTCAGGAGAGAAACACACAAAGCAGTTGTCAATCATGATTTTATACGGAGCCCTGCTAATCCCGTAAATTTGACCCAGGGTCAGATCTGTTTCAAGCAATGTTGGAAAAGTGAGATTGGCCAGGAAGGAATTACCGGCAAGAATATGGTCATGTATAGATGTAAAAGCCTCTTCATATTTGGAAAAGGGTAGTGGGTATTTCCTGAATTCGAAGGCAGGAACAAAAGGTGCAAAACCAGCGTCATTATGAAATGAATAGCGGATATCAGCAGGCAAAGGTCGATCGAGCCTGTGGATCCGGATGGCTTGCATTTCGTAATCCACTATAAACAGGAAAGGAATATTTTGCTTTCCAAACCTGTTCATTGTATCCCTTGCAGTGTGTCGGTTAAATAACAAGATTCAAAAACAATTTGGTTCGCAAATATAGGTGATCGCGCTGCATTTAGCCCGTATACCCTGATCTTTTACCGCGAAAAACATCGGCAGGGGTCATAATCATTTTAAAAACACACGGATTTTTTTATTTTAGTGGTCGTTTCTTCAATAATAAACCAAATCACATAATATGAAACATGTCAGTGTTCTCCTTAATTTTGCATTAATCTTATTAATTGTACCCCTAATGATGTTATCATCGTGTAGTAAAGAAATCAATTATCCTGGTTACAGGCTGATAGAAAAAAGATTTGTAAAAGAAATCAATGCCGATTGCTATTTGTTTGAGCATGAAAAGAGCGGTGCCCGCATTCTTAAAATCGCCGCCGACGATCCCAATAAAACATTCAGCATAGGCTTCAGTACCATCCCGGTTTCCGACGGTGGAACCCCGCATATCATGGAACACTCGGTGCTGAATGGTTCAAAAAAGTTCCCGGTTAAAAGTCCATTTGATGTATTGTCAAAAGGATCATTAAATACTTACCTCAATGCACTAACCGCCGATGACTTCACCCTTTATCCTGTGGCTAGCCTTAATGAAAAGGATTATTTCAACCTGATGAACGTTTACCTTGATGCGGTTTTTTATCCCAGGATTTATGATGATCCGCGCATTTTTATGCAGGAAGGATGGCACCTCGAACTGGCCGATAAGGATGCTCCGCTCGAGTATAAGGGCGTTGTATACAATGAAATGAAAGGAGCCTTTTCAAATCCCGAGAGGGAATTGTGGTACCAAATCCAGAAGAACCTGTTTCCTGACAATGCTTACCGTTTTTCTTCAGGTGGATATCCATCAGCGATCCCATCACTTACCTATGAGGATTTCATTGATTTTCATAAGAAGAATTACCACCCATCGAACAGCTATATAATGCTCTATGGAGATGCCGACCTGGCTAAGGAGCTTGAGTTCATCGACAGTGAGTACCTTAAAAATTTCGACCGTGCCGAACCTCCTTCCGTGGCCGTACCCAATCCTGCTTTTAAGGAACCAAAACAAGTATCGGGCTGGTACCCGGTTATTGAAGGTGCACCGGTTGAAAAGCAGACTTACCTGGCCCTCAACTGGGTGATTGGAAGTGGCGCTGATCCGGTTACCGCTATGCTCCTCGATGTTCTTGGAGATGTTCTGGTTAACCACGAATCGGCTCCGGTGCGCAAAGCGCTTCAGGAGGCTGGCATTGGCAGCGATATTTATGCCACAAACCAGGGAATGCTGCAAAATGTTTTCTCCATTGTTGTACAGAATGCCGATGCCGCAGAAAAAGAAAAATTCAGGG
Source organism: uncultured Bacteroidales bacterium (assembly GCA_964646255.1). Taxonomy (GTDB): domain Bacteria; phylum Bacteroidota; class Bacteroidia; order Bacteroidales; family UBA10428; genus UBA5072. The sequence goes on along the minus strand of CAZYDI010000025.1, from coordinate 25,413 downwards.
AAATCATTCTCTCAACCCTGGAAAAGGTTTGCGAAGAGAAAATCGACCGTGAAACGCTCAAAGGATCCATTAACCGATTGGAATTCAGGCTTCGTGAGGGCAACAATTCCCAAAAAGGACTCTTGTATAATTTCCGCTGCATATATTCCTGGCTTTATACCAATAATCCTTTTGCACCCCTCGAATATGAAAAGCAACTTGCCGTTTTAAAGGAAACCATTAACAATACCATGCTGGAAGACATCATCAGAAAGGAAATGATTGGCAACCAGTATAGCCTGTTGTTGGATTTACAGCCCAAACCGGGACTTGACAATGAACTGGCAGAAAAAACGAGAAAGGAACTTGCTGAATTGAAAAAAGGGATGAGTAAGGCCGATATCGACACATTGGTGAGCAGAACAAAAGCCCTTGTTGCTTTTCAAAAGACGGAAGATAGTCCTGATGCCATAGCCACCATTCCTATGCTCAAAATAAGCGATATCAATAAAAATGCAGAATGGTTTGAAGCATCAAAGAAAGAAGTGAATGGTGTTCCCACTCTGCATTTCAGCAGTTTCACCAATGGTATTGTATACCTGAATTTCTGGTTCGATCTGCGGGTGCTTCCGGAGGAAAAGTTACCGTATGCAGCCCTGCTTACTCAATTGTTGGGTAAGGTTGATGCCGGCGGAATGAGCTATGAACAACTGGATAAGTCGATTAATATAAATACCGGCGGATTCAATGTTTCCCTGGCCTCTTATATACCCGGCCGTGACGATGCAAAAATAAGTCCCTATGTTAAGATGCAGATGAAAACCACGCCTGAAAAACTGGACACTGCCCTAGACCTCATGAAGAAAATCCTTGCAGGATCTGATTTTGAAAACACCAACCGGTTACTTGAACTGTTAAAAAGACACCAGGCCCAGGTTGAATCAAATGTTACGCAGAATGGTTACGGAGTTGCGGCATCAAGGCTTGAATCGTATTATTCCTGCCGCGGAATGTTTGCCGAAAAAACCCGGGGAATGGATTACTACTGGTTTGTCACTGATCTGCTCCGGGAATTCAACACCGATCCAGCCCAGGTAATCAGGAATTTGTCGGAAGTATACAATGCATTGTTTGCAAAATCGAATTTGATAGCCGGTGCTACATGTACGGAGAAAGATTTTAAGGATTACAGTGAAAAGTTTTCCGCCCTGTCGGCTGTTTTATCCGATAAACCGGCATCCAGGCTTGAATGGAAGCTCGTACCCAAACCCATGAACGAAGGAATCTTAACTGCTTCAAAGGTTCAATATGTGTTGCAGGGCTTTAATTATGGTGAATTAGGACTGAAATGGGACGGAAAATGGAATGTGCTCAGCCAGGTAATTTCAACCGATTGGCTGCAGACGCAGGTAAGGGTAATTGGCGGCGCTTATGGCGGTTTTTCCAGTATAAACAAAAACGGAACCATGTATTTTGCCTCTTACCGTGATCCAAATTTGACCGAAACGCTGGATAATTTCAAACGAACGGTTGACTATCTTTCAAAGTTTGAAGCCGATTCGTCCATGATGACCCGCTACATCATTGGTACCATTGCAAATTTTGACTATCCCATGACTCCTGCCGAAAAAGGTGAGCAGGCATTCAGGTGGTATTTTGAAGGTGCAACAAAAGCCGAGATTCAGGCTGAACGCGATGCCATTCTCTCCACCACTGCCGCCGACATCAAGGGTATGAGCGGTATGGTTGAGAAAGTGCTGGACCAAAAAACATATTGTGTTTACGGGAATGATGCAAAATTAAATGCTAACAAAGCCTTGTTTAAAGATTTGGTGAAGCTTCAGCGATGATAATATTACGGAATAAATTGGCCGGGTTCCTTTTACCCGGCCGTTTTCCGGCGCTTTGTCTGTGGCCTTTCATTTTGATAAGGCCGGATATGAGCAATGATTATACCGAGACGTTGAATCATGAAATGATCCATGCCAGGCAACAGGTTGAAATGGCATGGATTTTCTTTTTTGCCTGGTATGCCATTGAGTTTTTAATAAAACTTGTCATTCATCGGGATTTTTTCAAAGCTTACCTGTCAGTTTCCTTCGAACGTGAAGCGTATCGGAATGACCGGAATCCCCTTTACCTGGCATTGAGAAAGCCCTTTTCCTGGATTAAGTGTATATCCGGATAATTTTCAGATGTTGATGCATTTCTTCCATGTTATCAGGCCAGATTCCATCCCAGTTAACTTCAATGCAAAATGGTTTTCTAGGCCGATAATTCTCGGCAATAAGTTCAATATAATACCTGAATGTTTCATGATGTTTCAGGTTGCCGCGAAAGCTATTTAAAATAGGCGTTACTGTTGGCTTGAATTCTGTTGAACTTTCTATCACATATCCAAGGTCAGCAATTCTTTCCGTAACTACATCCACCCCCTCGGGGGATGTTTCTGCCGGTGACCATGAATATCGAAGGGGAACGGAAAATGGGATATCCTGGAACTGATCTCCTTCGAGTTTTTGAATTTTGGTAAGAAATGCGCTGCAATTGTTTACTATGGCTTTACCGGTGTTTATCACCCTTATATGGTAATATATAACACGGTGTCCATTATCCAGGATGGTTAATTCACCATTTTTATCCAGTATTTCAATGTTCAGACGGGCAGGAAACAACCACTGCCGGATGTTTTTTCCAAACAGGGCGACGATGATTAAAAAGAAAAGACATAATGCAATAACAGCGTTAATTACAATTGTCCATATTTCATATGCAGACATAATTCAAAGTTTGGGTAGCCAAGAATAAGCAAATAACGGTAAACGCAACTGTCTACGTAAAAAACAAAAAACTGTTACTGTGGTTTATTTTCGCTGCTGTTAAGTAGTTAAGCGAGCGGGTATTGAATGACAAAAAAAAGGGGATGCTTGCAGGCATCCCCGGAAGAATTACCGGATTTCAATTTGTCGTTCAGGTTTTCGTACATATGCATCCTTCTTGGGAAGGGTGAGCATGAGTATCCCATTTTCATATTTGCCCTCAATACGATCAGCGTCAATCAGGTTTCCTGTTTTAAAAACCCTCGATGAACCGGCATAGTTGAATTCATAACGGTCGTATTTTTTTTCGTTCTTTTCTTCGTTCTTTTCTTCGTTGCTTTCAACGCTTACATAAAGATAACCCTTATCATGTTTTACCTTTATGTCGTTTTTGCTGACACCCGGTAATGCCATCTCAATACGGTATTCTTTATCGGTCTCATAGATGTTTGAAGCCGGAATGTTACACCTGTTGCTGAACCTGCTGTTGAAGTTATCCATTGCTGAATCGGTTTTTTCATCACGATTTGCCAGGTAGTAAGGATGATAAAAAGTTAAGTATGCCATATCTTTAATTTTTAAGTTAATACTGTAATTGATGACCCATATATTTCAATTTGAGTGCCAGAGGCGAATGGCAGACATATTGACATATTTCGGGATTGCCTATATGACAAATAGTCTTAAATGTAGCTGGGTAATTAATCTTCAGGCCAGGCTTTTTCTAAGAATAGCAAGGGTTTGGGGTCCCTCGTTAAAAAGCAGGTCGATGATGCTCAAATTGGGTATAAAGCCAAATCGTTCAGAAAAAACCTGTTGGTAAGGTATAGGATAAAAGTGCGGGTCGGGTTTGTAAAGACGCTCTTTGGGATTAATTGACTGCCGGTAATCAATGGCTGCAGGCTTGGCTGACCATGACCGGGTAGGCGCTGTATTGTTTGGAATTCCCAACATGGTTAGTATTGTTCTCAGCAATTGCTCATTCCATTCAGTCAGGCAGGTATAATGCTGATTATATAGCGGAAGCAGCCTGTCTATATAATACTCATAAAACGGAGAAAGCCTGTATGCCGATTCGATGGATTTAAGGTGTATCTTTTGCCAATTGCAGGAATAATCAATTAAAACTTGTTGAATGGGCGTTTTAGTACCGTGTTCCTTATTTACCGGTATGATAAGGTTTTGAATCCCATTTGCCCCGTAAATGCAGCAGCGATTGCGGTAGGATTGTTTCTGGTAATGTTCGTGGCATTCGATATAAACCGGGTCAAACAGCAGGAATTTGGTAATATACTGCAGTGGCGGCAGATAAGCCGTTGATACAATACAGGCATGATTTTGCTTATTATAAGCGGAAATCATTATCTAAAGGTGATTTATCATGCTTGCCAGATACCCTGCTCCAAAGCCGTTATCAATGTTTACAACACTTGTCCCGCTTGCACAACTGGTAAGCATGCCAAGCAAAGCAGAGAGCCCGCCAAAATTGGCGCCATATCCTACACTGGTAGGTACGGCAATTACAGGTTTGTCCACCATTCCTCCCACCACACTGGGCAGTGCACCTTCCATACCCGCGATTACAATGCAAACCCTTGCCTGGCGGATAAGGTTAATTTTGTTGTACAATCTGTGTATTCCTGCTACCCCAACATCAACTATCCGTTCAACGCGGTTTCCGAATATATCTGCAGTAACTGCTGCTTCTTCAGCAACGGGAAGGTCGGATGTGCCTGCAGTAATTATTGCTATAAATGTATCTGGAACGGGAAGTTCTTTTCTTTTGATGGAGATGGTACGTGCGATTTCGTTATATACCGCATCGGCACAAAAGCTTTTAACCTTTGCAGCCATTTCCGCCGTAACCCTTGTGGCGAGAATGTTATTGTTCTGCGAAAGCATATATTGGATGATCCCGGCAACCTGATCAGGATTTTTTCCCTGGCCAAAAATAACCTCGGGATATCCGGTTCTTATTGGCCGGTGATTATCAATGGTTGCATAACCAAGCTCTTTTGAGTCCAGTTCTTTTAACTGTTCAATGGCGCTTGCGATATCAATATTCCCATTTTTAACATTGGTAAGCAGGTTATTGAGGTATTCGCTATCCATGCTTTATATTTTTAATGAAATTATCAAAACTCCCGCTACGATAGCCTTCGAGGTCTACCGTGATATGTTCGAATCCGATTTTTTTAAAATAATCACTGAGTGCGCCCGACTGATCATATTGCATTAATTCGCCTATTCTTTCTTTGGTTGTTTCGATCCTGGCAAGATTGCCGTGAGTACGAACCCTGGAACCGGCAAAACCAATGCCGGAAAGAAAATTCTCGGCCTTCTCGATTCTCCTTAGTACCGCTGTTGTATAGCTTGTATTGTAAGGGATTCGCGTAAGCAGGCAGGAATAGGCAGGCTTTGTGCCGGTAGGCAATCCGGCCTGCGTTGACAAAATTCTTATCTCCGCCTTGGTTAAACCTGCCTCAAGGAGCGGACTATTAACACTGAGTTCGTGTAAAGCCTTCATTCCCGGCCGGTAAGTGTTGCTGTCGTCGGCATTTGAACCATCTGCAACATGGCTGATATTCATTGAAGCAGCGGTGGATTTTATTAAACCGAACAGGTGTTTCTTGCACAAATAGCAGCGGTTTTCAGGATTAGTGGCAAGCCCGGGAATGATGTCCGCTGAAATAACAGTATGGGAAATTTGATTTGATTTACAGAAATCAATCGCTTCGTCTGTTTCCCAGCCCGGAATATAAGGCGTTTTGATGGTTATGGCAACCACCTGATCCTTCAGCACTTTATGGGCAACATACAATAAATACGTACTGTCGGTACCACCCGAAAATGCCACAGCCAGTTTTTTTTTCGACCGCATTCCTTGCTCAAGAAGCTCATATTTCTCAGGGATGCTCATGCCGCAGTTTTTTTCTCGAAATTTCCTTTTCTACTTCATTATATACCTGACTTACCGGTAACCCTGATGATCGCGCTATGCTTATGCAATCATCATATTCGGGCTTGGATTTAATGCATACTCCCTGAAAGAAAGCAGACTTAACCCGCACGGGTCCGAATTTGGTATCTACCTGTTCTGTCTTTCTTTCAAGCATGGTTTTATCAATGTGGTATTTTCTAACTCCCAGGGTTGACGTTTCAAGGAACAAGACCTCATTTATGCGCTTTTCATCACCGGGCAGGCAAAGCACGGATAGTTTAACCGCTGGTCTTGACTTTTTCATGATTATGGGTGTAATAAATACATCCCTGGCGCCGGCTGAAAACAACGAATCAATAATATAATCGTAAAACTCCGGATTCATATCATCGATGTTGCATTCAATAATTGTTGAAGGAATGGTTTCAGTTTCGGCAGGATGCAGCGATTCACAGAGGAAAACCCTAAGGACGTTCGGAATCGGGGCATCCTTGTTACCAATGCCATAGCCGGTTTTAAGTATTTTAAATTCCGTTTTATCGGCAAACTGGCTTACACATGCAGCAAGAATTGCGGCCCCTGTAGGCGTTGTTGCTTCATAATCTACACTTCCCTTCCGAACCGGCATGTACTTTAAAATTTCAGCAGTTGCCGGAGCGGGAACGGGATAGATACCATGCGCACATTTTACAAATCCGCCACCAATCTCAATGGTTGAGCAGATAATTTTCTCAGGCTTAAGGAAATCCAGGCATATTGCCGCTCCTACAATATCTACAATGGAGTCAACAGCACCCACTTCATGAAAATGGACTTCATCGACAGGCCTGGAATGAATTTTAGCTTCAGCTTCGGCAATAATGGTAAATATTTTAATACTCAATGCCTTTACGTTGTCATTCAGGGCTGATGCCAAAATCATTTCCCTGATTTTTCCAAAGGAATTATGCTGATGATCAGGTTCACTATGGGAGTGATGATGATTACCATGAGAATGATTTTCATGACCGTGATTTGCAGGGTGGTGGCTGTGCGTGTCTTCCACTATCACGTGCAGATGGGTTCCCGAAATTCCCTTGCGCATTCCGGTTTCTGCCTTTAAATGATATCCCTGCACGGGAAGCTTGAGCAATTCATGCTTAACGTACTCCAAATCCACACCAAGGTTAAGTAATGCCCCAAGGTTCATGTCACCGGAAATTCCTGCAAAACAATCGTAATATAAAATACTCATGAATAAGATAAATATGGGTGGTGAAATTATCACATAAAATTGAATGTGACAAGGGAGACCTGATTCCGGTAAAGGATGTTGAATACCGGATGCCAGCAGACTATCGGTTTATTTAGACACTTTCCAAATTATTCCAATTCTGCGTAATCAGATCACAAAATGGATATTTTTGGCATTGGTATTGTCTGTAGTGGAACATTAAACGATTAATGAATGAAAAGAAGAGATTTCATAAGAAATTCAGTTGGGATGGGTGTACTATCCGGTGCAGCAATGACTTTTGGCTCATTGAACAAACTGATGGCATCAGAAGCTGAGGCTATGCAATTGCCTTATGACATGGTTGCCATTAAGGGAGGGGAAGCTGCCGAAATGTTTGATAAAGGAATCGCCTCATTGGGAGGGATGAAGCAATTTGTAAAACCTAACCAGACCGTTGTTGTCAAGCCAAATATTGGATGGGATTCTGCACCCGAAAGGGCCGCAAATACCAACCCCGATCTCGTTGCCCGTATCGTGGAGCACTGTAAGCGCGCAGGTGCAAAGACTGTATATGTTTTTGACAATACCTGTGCTGAAGGAACACGTTGCTATAAAATGAGCGGCATTGAAGAAGCAGTGAAGCGGGCTGGCGGCACCATGGTATCCGGTCGCAGTGAAAGCTATTACCAGCAGGTTACCCTTTCAAAAGGGGTTAAACTCAAAACGGCAAAAGTTCATGAACTTATCCTTGAATCAGATGTATTTATTAATGTTCCCATACTTAAAAACCATGGCGGATCAACCCTTTCGGTAGCCATGAAAAATATGATGGGTGTGGTATGGGACCGTGAGTTCTGGCATAGAAATGATCTTCACCAATGCATTGCAGATTTTGCTGCTTACCGTAAACCCGACCTTAATATTGTTGATGCCTACAGGGTAATGAAGCGCAACGGTCCCAGGGGTGTTTCGGTTGCTGATGTTGCCACGCTGAAATATCAGATTATTGGCAAGGACATTGTTGCCATAGATGCTGCTTCAGCCAAGGTATTTGGGATTGATCCGGGCCAGGTTAAGCATATAGGCATTGCTGAAAAACTCGGTGCAGGCACAAGCAATATCGATGCTTTAAAAGTGAACAGGATAAGCATCGGAGCATGAACCAAAAATATCTCAAAACGTTTAGGGTTATCCTTTCCATCCTGATGCTTCTGGCCATATCGGCCCTGTTTCTCGATTTCAGGGAATTAATCCCGACAGCCTGGGCTGACAGGATACTCTGGCTTCAGTTTATACCTTCGATAATCCGGTTTATCTCAATTACCGCGCTGGTCTCAACCGGGTTCATTGTCGTGATAATTCTTACAGCTTTGTTTGGCCGGGTATATTGTTCAGTGATATGCCCTCTTGGCATATTTCAGGATGTAGTTTCCTGGATTTCAAAAAAAACCAGGCTTATTAAGCGTTATAAATTCAGGAAAGCACAGCCTATTCTCCGGTATTCTTTGCTGGCAATAACATTGGTGTTTCTTGTTTTCGGAAGTATGCTGGTCATTAATTTGCTGGATCCCTACAGCAGTTTCGGAAGGATTTTTTCAGATATTTTCAGACCGGCGTTAATTGTTGCCAACAATTGGATGGCGGGTATATTTGAGAAGTTTGACTGGTATTTTCTTTACCGCCTGAACATGGACCTTATTACCTGGCGCACTGTGCTCATTCCTGTGTTGACCCTGACGCTGGTTATATGGCTTGCTTTGTATTACGGACGATTATATTGCAACACCATTTGTCCTGTTGGCACGGTTCTGGGCATGCTTTCGAAATATTCGCTTTTCAGGATCAAAATGGATGCCTCCCTGTGTACCCGTTGTGGCAAGTGTTCTTTTGCCTGCAAGTCCTCGTGCATTAATGTTAAGACAATGGAGGTTGACAATTCAAGGTGCGTGGCGTGTTACAACTGTATTTCGGTGTGCCCTGAAAACAGCATACATTACAGCCGTTTCAAGCCTGCAGCCAAAAAGATCGATACTGCTACGGATGACTCCAAACGCAGCTTTCTGCTTAAAACGGGTGCTTATTTTGCAGCCCTGGCCGGATTATCTTCAAGGGTTTTTTCGCAGGTTCATGAATCACCTGCAGGTAAAATTCCCAATGTAAAAAACCATCCGGTTACCCCTCCGGGGTCACTTAGTATAAAGCATTTCACCGGCAGGTGCACGGCTTGTCATTTATGCGTCAGTGTTTGTCCTACCAAAGTGCTGCAACCGTCGTTTCTTGAGTATGGTTTCATGGGGATGTCGCAACCTTTCATGGATTTCAGCACAGAGTACTGCAATTATGAATGCACAAAATGTGGGGAGGTTTGTCCCACCGGTGCCATTATGCCCCTCACGGCAGAGGAGAAAGTGCTCGAGCAGACAGGGAAAGTAAACCTTATCCTGGAGAAATGTGTAGTGTATACTGATGAGACGGCCTGTGGTTCATGTTCGGAGCATTGTCCCACGCAAGCTGTACGAATGGTGCCTTATAAAGACGGACTTACCATTCCGGAAATTGATACCGAAATATGCATCGGATGCGGCGCATGTGAATTTGCCTGCCCGGTAAAACCACATACGGCAATATTTGTGGATGGAAATGAAATTCACCAGGTGGCAAAAGCGCCACATTCAGAAGAGCTTGAAGTGCACGAAACAGATGAGTTTCTTTTCTGAGCGGAAAAAGCAATTTCTTTTCATTACCTGTCCATAAACTGGGTTTTTTCAGGCACGGAATTTATTTTATTGAAAAATATTTTGTAATATTGCGACCTGAATTTTGAAGACGAACGCTAATTACATTAAAGATCATGGATTTAATAAAGGTTGCTGAAAATCAATTTGCTGCAAAGAAAGATTTTCCCGAATTTAAAGCTGGTGACACCATCACAGTTCATTATAAGATTGTAGAAGGTAATAAGGAAAGAATACAGCAATACCGTGGTGTTGTTTTGCAACGCCGTGGAGCAGGTTCTTCAGCCACATTCACCGTTCGCAAAATGTCGGGTAACGTTGGTGTTGAAAGAATTTTTCCTTTTGCATCACCCTTCATTGACAAAATAGAGCTGAACAAGCACGGACGTGTTCGTCGTGCAAAGATCTTCTATCTCCGCGGACTTACCGGTAAGAAAGCAAGAATCCAGGAAAAGAGAATGAAAATAGATGCTGAAGCAGCTGCTCCTGCTGCTGAAACTGAAAAATAAAAATGCAACATATAATAAAAAAGCGGGTTCACCCCGCTTTTTTTTATTCCTTAAGAAGTTGGTCGCCTTTGTCCTGGGCCGCTTTAATTACCGCATCCGCTTTTACATTTGCTTCCTTGATGATCTTTTGGGCAGAAGTTTCACCTTCCTGCCTGACTTTTTTGGCGGCTTCTTCAGCAAGTTTTTTAGAGATCGGATCCTTTGCCTTGACTACCAGGTTGTCTGCATTTTTATTGGCTTCATTTCTTACCACATCTGCAGCATCAGCGGCCTTAGATTTTATCAGGTCGGCCTCTTTTTGTGCCGCGGCCATTATTTTATCCACTTCAGCCTGGGCAGCGGCCCTGGCTTCTTCTTTTTTGGTGTCAATTTGTTCCTGCACTGCCTTTTGCAATTCTTCCTTAATGGCTTCTTTGGCATCACCGCCACTTTGAGCAAGATCGAGTCCTATCTTCGGATCTTTAAATGTACCGCCCACTTTTGCCTTAATATTCAGGTTCTGAACAGGATCAATTTTAAGTCCGGCACCACTTGCCTTGCTGATCAGGTTGTTTATGGAATTGTTTGCTGCTGCGCCAAGATCATTCCTGGGAATACTTATTCCAACGGTGTAGTTCATTGTCTGGTCCAGACTCTGATCGCCACCAATCAATAATTTGGCACTACCAACACTGGTTTCAAAAGGATTTACAATGAGTTTTCCATCACGTATGTCAAAGTCTATACCAAGGTTCTTCATTACCATATTGTCAAATGCCTTGGTATTTAGGGAATTACCAATCTTGTTAAACGTTGATGAGCTTTTGATACCAATTTGATCCGATGCCAGTTTACCGTTACCAACCACTGAATTCAGCAATGGCATCATTCCCTGATCGAGCAGGCTGGAGAATTTCATGTCCAGCGATACCTTTCCTATAGCTTTACTGGCAATGGGTGCAAAATGCTGTATGGTAGAAAATGCCGAGAAGGCTTCGGGTATATCAATGCTGGTTGCCTTAAAATTCAATTCAACAAGGGGATTCCGGATGTCCCGGGTATTGTATTCTCCTGAAAGTTTCATGGAGCCTGAAAGCATGTTCATGCTCAATCCATCAAGAATAACCTTGCTGTCTTTTACCAGGATAGTGCCAATGGTATTGTCGATTTCAAGCTTATCATAATAAAGCTTATTGATGCGGGAAACAAGTTTAAAATCGATGTTCCCCGGAACTTCAACAACCGTAAGGGGCACAGTATCGGCTACTTCATCAGCAGGTTCTTCGCTGTCGGCTAAGAATTCATTCAAATCAAGCACACCTGATGTGAAAATAAAATCTCCCCTGATGGTTTCATCCTTGAACACATAGGGAATGAAATCTTCAATGCGGCCTGACAAATGGAAATCACTTTTACCCATGACGGCATCAAAGTTTTTAACTTCAACATAGCGGGGAGAAAACACAAGTGAGGTTTGTGATATGCCAAGTTGTTTGGGCAAATCGGGGCTGTTATACGTAAAATCACGGATATCCAGCTTTCCGTTTGCCATGAATTTGTCATACGTTTCGTTTTCGATGTATGACATGAAACCCATAAAGTTGAGTCCGGCATCTATTTTTCCTTTCAGCGTTGTACTGTCCAGTGGAACTACATCGTTCACGGTAGCTAAATCAAGATTCATGTTGATATTGCCGTTAATGAACATGTCGCTCATGGGTGTTTTAATGTTCAGGGTCATGTCAACCGGATTTCCACCCAAATCAACATGGAATTTGTTGACATCAATGGTGGTATTGTCGTTTTGAACACCGTCGAAAAACAAATTGATATCGATGTCAATATTACTTGCTGACTTTGGAAGATCGGGGTATTTAAACGTACCATTATCAACCAGTAAATTTAAAGCCACATTGGGCATTACCTTTTCGTTGTAAGTTCCTTTTACCGAACCATCCAATTGCAACTTACCCGAAGTCTGAACATCCTGGAAGTCCTTTGTATAGATTGCCGGAATAAGCGAAAGCAAGGATTTGAAATCAGCTTTATCAAGGCCGTATGTAAGGTCAATCACGATGTCTTCTTCGTTGGGCATGCCCAGGTTGCCATCCAAACGCAGCACAAGGTCATTCAACGCAAGCGAATTGTCTCGCAGGGTATACGTTGAGTTCTTAAGATCGGCATCTACGTTCATGTTAATCGACAATGCAACGTTTTTGAGGTACTGAATACCTCCGAAAAGAACATTGACAAATTTTGTATCCGAGTTAATGGAGAGTGTGGAAAAATCTTTTGAAAGGTCGCCCCTAAGCAGGAAATTGAAATCACCGAGGCTGGCCTTAATATTTGAACTATCGTCATCATAGCGGATGTACCCGTGACTAATCTCAAATTTTCTCAATTCTACCTTCATATCCATATCAGCGGCAGTGGTGTCGGTTTCCTCTTCTTCGCCTGTATCTTTGGCTATATCCCAGTTAACACGGCCGTCTTTCATTACCCATGCATGAACCCGTGGATTGTTTACAGCAATTTTCTTTATTTTAATATTCTCCATCTTTATGGCGCTTACGATGTCGGCCACAACTTCGAGTGATCGAACGCTAAAAAGCGTGTCTCCTTCAAAATCATCAATGCCTGCAATATATAAGTTTTTTAGTGTAACCGAAGCATTAGGAAACGAACGGATCAGGGAAAGTGAAAGATCGAAATCGGCTTTTGCATTCAGGTTGTTATTAACCTGTTCCTTGGCTATTTTCATGATTTTGCCCTTAAAGAGCACAGGGACCGAAATGATCAGGATGAACAGAACGAGAACCACAATTCCGGTGATTTTCAGAAATTTTTTCATGATAAGGAGTTTTGATTGTACATTTTCAGTTTAACCTTAATCAAAATTAATATAATTGAGGCAGACAACAACGTTATTGCAGCGGTTTTATTGGCATGGGTTACAATCGTTAACCCGGCAATGAAAATCTCAAAGGATTTGCCTAATTTTAGAGAGGTTTTGATTGAAGGTACCGGTGATATGGCATCCCGGTTTTCTTTGTCGTCTATAAAACAGGCTCCTATGAAATGCTTATATCTGGTAAGGTACACACTAATTGTGCTTACAACAGTCACGCTGGCATCATGCTCAAAAAATGCAGAGGATATGCATACGATTATACCCTTAAACAACAACTGGTACGTTCAGACGTCCGATAAACTGGCAGGTTTAAAGGGAGCCTTTCTTTCAAGCGGAGATGTAAACACATCTACATGGTTTCCGGCAACCGTCCCCTCAACCATTATGGCCGTTCTTACCGGTAACGGATTATACCCTGACCTTTTTGTAGCCGACAGTATGAAGAAAGTGGACACACTTCAGTTTGAAAGACCGTGGTGGTATCTTACCAGGTTTGTCCTTCCTGACCTTGAGGAGGAACAGCGCCTCATGCTTTGTTTTGATGGCATCAGCTATTATGCAAATGTATGGTTGAATGGTACCTTGGTTGCCGGCAGGGATAAGGTTTTCGGTACATTCAGAAGATATGAGTTCGACATTACCGGCCTGATCAAGGATTCAGAAAACATTCTGGCGGTTGAGGTTTTTAAGCAAAAGCGTGGCGATTTCGGGCATGGCTTTGTTGACTGGAACCCGGCACCTCCCGATGATAACATGGGGATATGGCGGGGTGTGTATATTGAAATTACCGGCGATGTTGCCCTTAAAAACACGTTTATCAGCAGTGATGTAAACACGGAAAGCCTTAACGAAGCCAGCCTTACCATTACCACCGATCTCATTAACCATACATCCCGTTCGGTTCATGGAAAGCTGATTGCAAAGGGCGATGGTATTGAATTTGAATATCCGGTGCACCTGAAGGGCGACGAAAGAAGGTCAATTACGCTGACTTCGGATGAAATCGGAGCACTTAAGATTGCTTACCCCAGGTTGTGGTGGTGCAACAACATGGGTGAACCCAACCTCTATAACATTAGCCTGAAATTTATCAGCAACAAGGCAGTGAGCGATGAAGAGAAGATTACCTTCGGAATCCGTAAAATTGAAACCTACATGAATGAAAAAGGTCATCGCGGGTTTAAACTTAACGGAAAGGAAGTGCTGATAAAGGGAGCCGGATGGACCGATGATATTTTTCTCAGGGACAATGATTCAACCAATGAAATCCAGGTTAGGTATGTGAAGCATATGAACCTGAATACCATACGATTTGAAAACATCTGGGGAAGCAGCAGAAATGTTTATTCCCTGTGCGACAGTCTTGGGATCATGGCCATGGTGGGATGGAGCTGTCAATGGGAATGGGAAAACTACCTTGGAAAAAGGTGTGATGAATACGGAGGAATTCGCACCAAAAAAGACATGGATCTGGCTGTTGCTTACCTAAACGATCAGATCAGGTATCTTCAGAATCATCCGTCGATATTCGTATGGATGCTAGGCAGCGATATGCTGCCCAGGCCGGCCCTCGAGAAGCGATACCGCCAGTTGATTGATTCAATCGATAACCGGCCTTATGTGGCTGCCGCCAGCAAAAGAACAAGCACCATAAGCGGTCCGACGGGAGTGAAAATGAACGGCCCGTATAACTACGTGGGCCCTTCATATTGGTACATTGATTCGGTTAACGGGGGTGCTTACGGGTTTAACACCGAAACCGGACCTGGCCCGCAAATACCGGTAATGGAAACCATTGAGCGCATGTTGCCCGAAGAAGACCGGTGGCCCATTAATGACATGTGGAATTACCATTGCAACCCATCTCAGAGCTTTGGAAACCTGAGTATATTTAATGCTTCACTTACAGGAAGATATGGCCAGGCAACCAATTTGGGCAATTACCTTAAAAAAGCCGATGTGCAGGGATATGAAGCCATTAAAGGCATGTTTGAATCATTCAGGGCCAACAGGCCCAATACCACCGGAATTATACAGTGGATGCTGAATTCCGCCTGGCCATCATTTTACTGGCAGTTGTACGACTATTACTTCATACCTACCGCTGCCTACTATGGTGTTAAAAAAGCCAACGAACCTGTTCAACTCATTTACAATTATGCCAACCGGAGGCTTTACATCGCTAACAGCACCCTGAATTCATACGACAAATTGCGGGCAAGTGTCGTCATCGCCGACCTGCAGGGCGGAGTGGTATTTAGCGACGAGATGGTTTTGAACATTGATGAGAACACATCTGAACCTATATACCGCATACCGCCGGTTTACAATACCTCTTTTCTTGTACTCACTTTAAGGGACCAGAATAACCGGGTTATTGCCGACAATACATACTGGCTTGCCGGTAATCCGGATGTTTATGATTGGGAAAAAACCGAATGGTTTTATACACCCTTGAAATCGAGGGCTAATTTCACCGCGTTAAACTATATGCCCCCTGCCAGCATTGAATTGAGCAGGCAATATGTTGCCAGCGACAGAGAATCGGCTATCGAAACGCACGTTACCAATACATCGGACAGGATTGCCTTTTTTGTAAATGTATCCCTGCGTGACAGCAGCAATAAAACCGTTGTGCCGGTATTCTGGGAAGATAATTATATTACATTGTTACCCGGGGAGTCACGCCAGGTTAAATGCAGGCTTTACAGGCCACTGAAGCCTGAGCAACAGTATAAACTAATTATTTCAGGATGGAATGTGAATGAATTCGGCCTGGTGATTGACAGGTAATCTGTCTAAAACAATCATTGAATTTCATGCCGGTCATCCAGGGTAAAGGATAATCTTCGAATTCTTTTTACTTTTGCAGAAAATCTCTGTCGTCTGAAAAAGAAGATTGCCGTTGGAATTTCAGGAGGTGTTGACTCCAGTGTTGCTGCATATCTGCTGAAAAAGCAGGGATATGACGTATTCGGAATGTTCATGATCAACTGGCACGACACCACCGGAACCCTTGCCGGTGACTGCCCATGGAATGATGATCTTATTTTTGCCGAACTGGTTGCCAGAAAATTAGACATACCCCTGGTAACAGTAGACTTTAGCGAAGAGTACCGGCATCGCGTTGTCGATTACATGTTCAGCGAATACAGTCGTGGACGAACGCCAAACCCGGATATTTTATGCAACCGGGAGGTTAAGTTCGATCTTTTTATAAAGTCAGCATTGGAGCATGGTGCCGATTTAATTGCAACAGGCCATTATTGCAGGCACGCCGAAGCGAGTATTGAAGGGAAAACGGTTCATCGTCTTTTAAAAGGATTGGATCCTAATAAGGATCAAAGTTATTTTCTATGTCAGCTTTCACAGGATCAGTTATCGAAATCAGTATTTCCAATAGGTGAACTTTTAAAGGATGAGGTTAGAAAAATAGCCAGGGAACAAGGGTTAGCTACAGCTGCCCGAAAGGATTCCCAGGGGATATGTTTCGTTGGCAAGGTTGATCTTCCTGAATTCCTGAAGCAAAAACTCAAAGCCAAAAAAGGCCCGATTATTGAAATCCCTGACCGTCATCATGAGTACGCTGCTTACAGTAATGCTCATAAGGAATGGCTGAAAACCGGTAATAACATAGCAGCGCTCACCAGGGATTTTAATTATTCACCCAAAGATGGTGTTGAACTTGGCCAGCATAACGGAGCCCATTATTACACCATTGGGCAGCGTAAGGGTCTTAATATAGGAGGTAAGGCTGAGCCTATGTTTGTGATTGGCACTGATACAGCAGGAAACAATTTATACGTAGGCATGGGACATGATCATCCGGGATTAAACCGATGGGGCTTGTTTATTGCTTCCAACGACCTGCATTGGATAAGGCCTGACCTTGCCTTGCACCCCGGAGATTCAAAGGAAATGCTGGTAAGGGTAAGGTATCGCCAACCCTTGCAACAGGCAAGGCTTTTTATGGTCGAAGAAGGCATGCACATTATATTTGACCGGCGTCAGCGGGGCATAACTTCCGGACAGTTTGCGGCCATGTATGACGGGGAAGAACTTGCCGGGTCGGGAGTAATTATGTAGCAGGCTCCTGTTGGCTAAGGCAATGCCAGCTTCCCAATCCCCAGATAATCTCTACAGAATCAAGTCCAACTACAGGCCTGTCCTTAAAACACTCCTCCAGCAGGTATATTGCCTTATTGTCTTCTTTACACCGGAATATGGGAACCATAACACCCGCATTGGCAATATAGAAATTTGCGTAGGAAACCGGTAATCGCTGATCCTGGAAATACATCGGTGCGGGCATGGGAATTTCCACAATGTTTAATTGCTTTCCGTTGAGTAACCTGAATTTCTTAAGTTTCTTAAGGTTTTCTTTAAGCGGAGCATAATTGGCATCTGATTTATTTGGCTCGACCTTGGTTATTACAGTGTCCTGGTTGACAAAACGTGTAATATCATCGATATGACCGTCGGTATCATCACCCTCAATGCCATCGTCAAGCCATAAAACCTGCTTTACACCATAGTAGTTCATTAACCTGAGTTCAATTTCTTCCTGCGACAGTG
Source organism: uncultured Bacteroidales bacterium (assembly GCA_964646255.1). Lineage (GTDB taxonomy): Bacteria > Bacteroidota > Bacteroidia > Bacteroidales > UBA10428 > UBA5072. The sequence goes on along the minus strand of CAZYDI010000025.1, from coordinate 7,749 downwards.
AAGGATTCCTGTTTGGGTTCAGCAGGCATGCGGTGGTTGTTAAGAGAGTTCCTTTACCGTTAAAATCGACAGAGCCACCTTCCATAACAATTCCAGGGCAGAAAACCGGAACATCCAGATACCGTGCAATTTTCTCCGGAATCTGGTTGTCAAGTTCACCAGGATATTTTCCGCCCCATCCGTTGTATTCCCAGCTTACAATCGCCTTTGGCTTTTCCAGGTTTAGGTTGATAACGAAAGCAGGTCCGTGATCACGGCACCATGCATCATTGGTTGCATTTTCATGCAGGCGGATATGCTGCATGTTGGTGCCCAGCTCCTGTAATGCCTTAATAAGCAGGTCGCCTGTTTCAGGGTTTAATACATTAATGTTCACCAATTCACCTTTTGCCAATTCTTTGATAAACTGGTGGTAGAAAGGAAAAATGGTATGAATTTTCCCGGGCCAGGATGCTTCATTGTGGGGATAGCTTAACCAGGTTGACGCATGTTTTTCCCATTCGGCCGGAAAATGATATCCCAGGTCAGCAGGCGTTTGCTTAGGATTATTAACCATGAAATGAATCAGGATTTAAGGTATCGGTTAACCAGGGGCTTATAGGTATCTATCCGGCGATCGCGAATAAAAGGCCAGTGCACCCGGTAAAAATCAGATTGTGACAGATCGGTTTCCACCACTTTAACATCACCTTTATCATGTGGTGATTGATACAATATTGTCCCAAAAGGGTTGACAACAAATGAACCACCCCAGAATTTCAGGTTGTTTTCTATTCCCCACCGGTTAACGGCAACCACATGTACACCGTTTGCAATGGCATGCGACCGTTGCATAGTTTGCCAGGCCTGGTATTGTTCAGTGTTTACATCCTCAGTTTGTGAAAGGGCCCATCCGATAGCGGTCGGATAAAAGAGTACTTGTGCCCCCATCAGGCTTGTGATTCGTGCTGCTTCAGGATACCATTGATCCCAGCAAATAAGCACACCAATTCTTGCGAACCGTGTATCAAAAACTTTATATCCCGTATCGCCGGGTGAGAAATAAAACTTCTCAAAAAAGCCTGGATCATCCGGTATGTGGTTCTTCCGGTAGGTTCCCAGCAGGCTTCCATCGGCATCAATAACTGCAGCAGAATTAAAGTACACGCCCGCATCTACCTTTTCAAATACAGGCACAATGATTACCACATTATGCTCTTTAGCCACTATTTGCAACTGCACGGTTGAAGGTCCGGGGATTGTCTCAGCCAGGCTGAACTTTTCATAGTCTTCGGTACAGCAGAAATATGTTGATTTGAATAGTTCCTGGAGGCATATAATATTTGCCCCTTCCGCGGCTGCCTTTCGAATATCAGCAATAGTTGCATCAAGATTTCTGTCGATGTTGTTGTCGCAGCTTCGTTGTATGATTCCTATGTTGATTTTGCTTTGCACAATTTTTCTTGCAAAAATAGGCAATAATTTTCTAATTGATTTTTCCAATGACCAAGTGAATGGTATTGATTTATTTACTATCTTGAATTTGTATACCAACGACATGAAAAAACAATTAGTCTGTTATATCGTTACCTGCCTGATCTGTTTTTTCGTAAATGCTCCCCATCAACTCCTTGCCCAGAATCCGGGCCTTGGCTTTAAGCACCTGAACGCCCGGCATGGACTTTCAAATGATGGAGTCCGGAGTATATACCAGGATGAGAAAGGGTTCATGTGGTTTGCCACAGAAAGAGGTGTGGACCGCTATGACGGTAAGGAGTTTAGGAATTACCTTAATTTTTTAAAGGACAGTTTATACAGCCTTGTACCCAGTGTTCAGCATATCGGGGGAGACAGTTATAATGGTATATGGTATATTAATGATACAACCAGCCTGGTATTGTTGAATACCATAACCAATAAGATAAGTTGGTTTGTACATGATACAGTCGATGAAACCACTATATCAAGCAATAAGGTAAGGAGTGTTTTTGAAGACTCCGAAAAGAACCTGTGGATTACCACCCTGGGCGGGGGATTGAACTTATTTAACCGTAATGATAGTACATTCAGTTGTTTCAGACATGATACCGCAAATGCCGAATCTATTGGGAGCGACAGGTTAGCCTCGATCGTAGAGGACTCCAGGGGCATTATTTGGATTTCTTCGCCCGATGGCCTTTTAATAAGATTCGACAGAAAAACCGGCAAATTTGAGAACATCCGGATTGAGGATCCCCTGCTTTTTTTCTGGAACAGTATAAATTCACCTGTTCTTTGCATTGATGGCAACGACAATATCTGGATCGGCGGACAGCGTAATTTATACATGTATGATCAAAAGAATGGAAATATTACCGCTGTTCCGATTGAAATCAGCATTGGAACCCGTTTCACCAATATTTCCTCAATTTGTGAAGCGCAACCAAACCTGATACTTGTTTCTACATCGCATAGTGGATTGTACATTTACCACTCCAATACAGGTGCAATTGAAAACTATACCTACAATCCTTCTGCTCCTTATGGAATAAACAGCAACAGGTTATCCTGCATTCTGAAATCAAGAGACGGGGTTGTCTGGATCAGCAGTTATGACAATGGTGTAAACCTATACAGTTATAAAACCCAGCGGTTTTCACAACTGCTTCATTATGTTGATTATGAAAAATCTGAATACGCCGGTTATTCTACCTTCAGCTTATGTGAATTGCCCGATGGCAAAATCCTTATTGGCACTGAGAACAATGGAATTCTTGAATATGAACCAGGTAAAAATGCGATAAAAAGGATTCTGCCTGAATTGGCCAATGTTTCTGTGTTTGATTTGCAGCTGGAAGGCAATATGGTTTGGGTGAGCACCTGGATTAATGGTTTTTACCGGTATGATTTTCAAAAAAAAATTCTCACCCCGGTATCGCATATACATGGATTAAAAATCCAGTCGTGGCAGATGCCGGTGCATTTTTTGCACGACAGCAAAAACCGCTACTGGCTGGGTGGTATTACTACAGGATTAACCATGATTGATGCGGAAAAAGGCAGGACGCATTACTTTTATTATATTGATAAAGATTCCACATCCCTTCTTGATAATACAGTTTACAGGATTTTTGAAGACGGGTATGGTCATATCTGGATAGGAACAAGCAAGGGCCTGCACCTGTACGATGATATCAGGAATTCCTTTAAAAGGATAATATTTTCAGATGCAAGCGGAAAACCTGTTGCATCCGGGGTAATGGTTATGGATATTTTTGAGGATCAGAAGAAGCAACTCTGGGTAGGTTCATCCCGAACCCTGCATCAATTGAATCGCCGAACCCTTAAAACAAAAGCATTTTCTCATAAAAACAAGGGAATTTATTTATCCGTTGCCAAAATATTCGAAGATAATAAGCAGCACCTATGGCTGGCGACAAACTATGGCATTTACAGGTTTAATTCCGAAACTGCGCAATTTAAAGAATACAGTGTTAGTGATGGACTTGATTACCTCGGAAACAATCCGAATGCCGGGCTGAAAAGCAGTAATGGATTTATTTACATTGGTCATTCCAAAGGTGTTACCATATTTAAGCCGGAGAATATTAAGGATGATACCATACCTCCTCCTGTTTATATTACCGCCGTAAGCGTTAATGATGTAGAAATTGATTTACACCAGAATGAACCCGGTGATATACACATGACGCATGTTGACAAAATAAGGCTTAACTACAAGCAAACAACCATTGAGATCCATTTTGCTGCCATTGATTACAACAATACCGAGGCCAATGAATATAAGTATATGCTTGTAGGTATAGATGATGACTGGGTATATGCCGGAAATAAAAATATTGCTTATTATCCCAACCTTACACCCGGAAAATATACATTTAAGGTAATTGCATCAAATAGTCACGGGTATTGGAATGAAACGGGACAGCACATTCATTTTAACATCAGGCCTCCGCTTTGGAAGCAATGGTGGTTTAGGATATTCTTAGCCATGTTCATTCTTGCAATGGTTTTTAGTAGAATAATCAGTTTAAAACGTAAGGAAGTGCGTTTGGAGAAACTGGTTAAGGATCGCACCAAGGAACTGAACCAGGCCAACATCGAACTAAAGGAACATCATGAAGAGCTGCGTCAGAAGCATGAGGAAATTTCCGCACAAAATGAACAATTGTCACAATTGAGCGAGGAAATATTGAGGCAAAATATACAATTGGAGCAGCATCACACCCAGCTTGAGAAACTGGTAGCAACAAGGACGCAGGAACTCCGGCTCGCCCTGAAACAATCCAAGGAGTCAGACAGGCTAAAATCGGCATTTTTGGCCAACATGAGCCACGAAATACGCACCCCGATGAATGCCATTGTTGGCTTTGCCAACTTGCTTAAGGATAATGATCTCAGCGAGGCTGACAAGAATGATTTTATTGCGGTTATCAATTCAAATTCCGAAACATTGCTTGTGCTTATTGATGATATTCTTGATTTATCATTAATAGAGGCAAATCAGTTGAACCTGAAAAAAGAAACGTTCAGTTTAAATGAAATGCTTGATCATTTGTATTCATCCTACTCCTTACTGAATAATAAAAGCGAACTGTCCATCAGACTGAGCAACACCCTTTACGAGCGTGACTTATATATATTTTCAGACAGGATACGGATAAAGCAGGTTTTAACCAATCTTCTGAACAATGCATACAAGTTTACTGAAAAGGGTTATTTAGAAATAGGTTTAACAGAATATGAGAATCAACTGTCGCTTTATGTAAAAGATACCGGTATTGGAATCAGTGCCGATGACCTTGCGCATATATTTGAGCGTTTCAGAAAAATTGATTCACAAAACAATGCTTCTTATCGTGGCACCGGCTTAGGCCTGGCCATATCAAAAGCGCTCGCCCAGTTGCTTGATGGCAACCTTACGGTAGAATCGGTGCACGGCGAAGGCTCATTATTCAGGTTGAATTTACCCTGGTCTGTTGCTTCAGTAAATGAAAACAAAGTGGAGACAAAGTCGTCCGTTATTGGCACTCAAAAATGGGAAGGACACGACATTCTGATTGTAGAGGATGAAAAAGCCAACTATTTGTATGCAAAAAAGGTGCTTAGCAAGCTTGAAGTAAATGTGCACTGGGCCGAAAATGGCGAAGAAGCAATCCGGCTATTATCAGAAAAGCAGAATTACCACCTGATACTGATGGATATTAAAATGCCTGTTTTGGATGGTTTTGAGGCCACCAGGATAATTAAGGAGAAAAATCCGCATCAGGTAGTTATTGCCCTTACTGCATATGCCCGGCCTGAAGACAGGCTGCGCTTTATGGATGCAGGCTTTGATGACTATCTATCAAAGCCCATTACGCCAAATGACCTGTTGGGAGTAATCAGCCGATATATTTAAATCCGGAAGCAGGTATAGTGTTCCTCAAGCCTGCCGTTGCATTATTTTCAGGACTGCAAAGAATGGTTCAGAATTCAATGGATACCTGGTTTTTCAGGATATCGTCGAGCGTTTCGCGTTCACGGATTAAATAATCCTTGCCCTCATATATCATCACTTCGGGTGGACGTAATCGGGAATTGTAGTTGGAAGCCATGGTAAAGCAATATGCACCGGCATTAAGAAAGGCCAGGTAGTCACCTTCATGAACATCATTGAGCTTTCTGTTCCAACCAAAAGTATCGGTCTCACATATATATCCGACAACCGTATAAATTCTCAATTTCCCTTTAGGATTTGAGACATTTACAATCTGGTGATACGCATCATAAAACATTGGCCTGATGAGATGGTTTAATCCGGTATCCAAACCTGCAAAAACAGTTGACAAAGTTTGCTTCACCACATTAACCCGGGCAAAGAAATAGCCTGATTCGCTAACCAGGAATTTTCCCGGTTCAAAAACCAGCGTCAACTCTCTTCCGTATTCTTTGCAAAACTTTTTAAAGCGTTTGGTAAGCTCTTTACCCAGGGCATCGATGTCGGTAAAGTAATCATCGGGTTTATAAGGAACCTTGAAACCGCTCCCAAAATCAATATACTGGAGGTTCGGGAAATTTTTGGCCACATCGAACATAATTTCCGCACCCCTTAAGAATACTTCAACATCAAGGATATCGGACCCTGTATGAAGATGAAGGCCTTCAACCTGGATGTTTGTTGTTTCAACCACCCGTAAAACATGCGGCATCTGGTAAGTAGAAATGCCAAATTTTGAGTCGATATGCCCGGTTGATATTTTCTGATTTCCACCTGCGAAAATGTGCGGATTAATACGGATACAAACAGGTACTTTATTTCCAAACATGTTCCCGAATTGCTCAAGAATGGAGATGTTATCAATGTTGATTTTAACACCAAGTTTAACTCCTTCAGCAATTTCTTCGATGGATACACAATTGGGTGTGAAAATAATATCCTGAGGATTAAATCCGGCTTTTATTCCAAGTTGCACTTCCTGGATGGAAACAGCATCAAGTCCGCTTCCAAGATTTTTAAAGAACTTCAGTACATTGATATTATTTAGTGCTTTACAGGCAAAATTGATTTTTACTTTTATATCGCGGAAAGCATGAAGCATTTTTTCATACTGTTGCTTCATTCGTGATGTCTGGTATACATAAACAGGCGAACCATACTTTTCAACAAGTTCAACTACATCAATACCGTCAATCTGATACCGGTTATGCACTAATTTCATAACAAGGAATATTGTGATTTATAGATTTATTTTCTTTTGGCTGGTTTTCTTTGGGCTTGTTGCTGTTTGGTCATATCTTCAATCCTTTGCTGCCATTTGGATTTTTTAACCGGTTTTGCCTTCTTTTCCTCAATTTTTCTCAGAATCTCTTTTTCATCCACCAGGTTTTTAAAAAGATAATTCTGACCTATGGTAATTACGTTGGCAAGAAAATAATAGTAAGTAAGACCTGCAGAGAACCTGTTAAGCATGAACATAAACATTACCGGCATTATGTACATCATTGTTTTCATACCCGGCATCTGCTGTGTTGATGTGGTATCACTAAGCTTCATTTGAAGTATGGTTGAAACCGTCATCAATATGGTAAACAAGCTTACGTGGTTACCATACAGCGAAGTGAGAATGGGTATATTTCCGGTCCACGACAGAATGGAATCATATGTGGAGAGGTCAGTGGCCCATAGGAATGCTTCCTGTCTCAATTCGATCGACGTTGGGAAAAACCGGAACATGGCAAACAATATGGGGAATTGAAGCAACATAGGAAGGCATCCTCCCATTGGACTTATACCGGCCTTCTTATACAATGCCATCGTGGCCTGCTGCCTTTCCAGTTCTTTACCCTTTGGGTATTTTGCGGTAAGCTCATCAATCTGCGGTTTAAGCACCTTCATACGGGCTTGTGAAAGATAGGAGCGATAGGTGAGTGGTAGTAAACCAATTTTTATGATAATGGTGAGCAGCAAAATGATCAAGCCATAATTTCCAATAAAACGGTTTAACCAGTCGAAAATAGGAATGATGCCAACCTGGTTGATAATGCGAATAATGCCCCTTCCCAGCGATACCAGTTCGACAAGTTTATGTGATTTGTATTCTTTGAGCAACTTGTATTTGTTAGGGCCAAAGAACATCTTCATTCGTATTGACTCGTTAACCTGTCTGTCAAATGGTATGCCCAGTTCAGCATTGAAATTCTTAAGGTATTTGTCTGTTTCAGGCAGGTTAACCGCTTTAAGCCTGGCATTGGAGAAGGCTTTCTCAGCGATCAGCACCGAGGCAAAAA
>CAZYDI010000024.1:34503-37505 GCA_964646255.1 uncultured Bacteroidales bacterium | reverse complement strand
TGTTGTAATTGTCACCAAAAAATCCCGACAGCGCACTGTACAATGCCATATATATGTCGGGGTGATCAGCCTGGCCGTCATAATCCCTGTTGAACAGAAACGACTGGTAGGCCAGAAGTCCCCGAAGGTTCTTGTCATCGGTTTGTGTGGTCTTTACAGCCATTGTTTGGGCAATCGACAGCATTTTTTTGCGCAATTCCTGAATTTTTTCCCTTTCAGTAAGACTTTGCTGCTCAATGGCCTGCTCGGCTGTTTTTTCAGCTTCTTCCTTTTCTTTCTGGTAGGTTACACTGCGTTTGGCTGCTTCCTCGGCCTGCTGAAACGCCATCTCCTTTTCCTGCTGTGATATTCTTGACTGGAGAAAAGCGATAGCCCTTTCCTTGTCAGCTGAATCGGCACTGATTTGTGCAATGTATTCCTGCATTTCGGCAATGGTTGCACGGCCTTCGGCTACAACGCGCAGGCTGTCCGCTTCCTTTCGGTTATATTCTGCTTCTTCCTTAAGGTTGATAGCTTCCTTGGCTCGTTTCATTGCTTCGGACCGCTGCTGAAAGCCCCATACCGAAATAAAAAGAAATGCAACGGCAGCAAGCAGGGATGATACCGCGAATTTCCTGGTACGGTTAAGTTCCATTCGCTGCAACCTCACCTTGTTCTGTTCTTCCTGCTGGTACTTCTTTTCACTGGCATCAAGAAATACCAATACTTTCTCAAATGCGGGATTGTATTTCTTGGCCCATGCAAGGGTTGGTTTCTGTGTTTTTTTCCAGTTGAGGGCGAGCTGCAGGTCGGGTGGCCTCCACAGGCCTGTTTTCCCTACCTGGTATTGGGAGGATGCTTCAGCCAGGCGGAGATACATCTGAACCGATGAAAACTCTTCATCAACCCATGATTTCAGTTTATCCCAAATGCGCATGAGACTTTCATGCGAAATATCAATAACGGTGTCGGCATCAATGATAACCTCTTCGCCGGGGGTAAGGAATGATCTGCCCTTTGCCCTGAATTTATTTACCACGTCAATTACCTTCTGGTCAGGTGCCTGGGCAATTTCAGCAATATATTTTACCGTTGCAGGATGCCGGGTTCCCTTATTGTCGGTTCCTTTTTCGGTAAGGCATCTGAACATGGCTTTGCAAATAGCCTTTCCTTCATCATCCAGCTCATCGTATGCTTCATTGGCATGCATGGATAATGCATTTTCTATGCGGCCTGCAACCTCGTAGTCACGAATCCTGAGGGGCATATTGGGCTCATTGTTGCGCGTCCAGAATTCCCAGGTTCGCATCATCACGTGCTGCAATACGGGCAATTGGTCGTTTTTATCTTCAATGGCATTCAACAGGTGCTGGAGCAACTGGGGATCAATTTCCGCGCCGCCAACAGCCAGGGGTCCGGTAATGGCTTCCTTAAAGTCATCCCTGGTCATTTGGGGAATGAGAAAATTGCTTTTGTTGATCAGCCTGGTGAGTTCCTGGAATTGGGAACATTCACCGATAAAATCAGAACGCATGGTAAGCACTACATAAATAGGCTGATCTTTTTGCTTGATTGCATTCACCAGCATCTTAATGTATGCTTCCGTTTCATTGACAACCGTGATATCCTTGCGGCTTTCCTTGTAACGGAACAATTCTTCAAACTGATCAAGGATCAGCAATATATTCTCACCCTTGTCAAGTTTTATTTGCTGCACGGCATTAACCAGTCCGAAAGAACTGCGGCGAAGAATGGTATACAGCACCTGCTTATCGACAAGGCTCTCGGCCTCCGTTTTTTCCACCTTTTCAATTTCGGCAATGGCTTCAGCGAGATTTTCAACAGGACTGTTTCCGGGCCGTGTGGTGATAATCCGCCAGTGCGAACCGGCATCGGCAATAAAGCCTCCGTATAAAGCCGGAATAAGTCCGCAGTATATGAGTGATGACTTACCACTTCCTGAGGCTCCTGTTACTGCAGCAAAACGATTCTTTGCCAGATAACCCAATACGGTTTCACATTGACCTTCACGTCCGAAAAACAGGTGGCTTTCTTCTACACTGAAAGGTCTTAACCCGGGAAATGGATTCGCCAGGGTAAGGGTATTGGTCTTGATATTTCGGATCGGATTCTCTGTCATTTTTTTGTCAAATGCTCTAAAAAATGATTAATCACCTCATGGTTAATTTCTTCATCCCAGTTAACGGGGACATTTTTAAGAAATAACAACGATTTATCGGCCGTTTTCTTCATCGAAATTATTTCCACAGCACGGAATGGCTTGCTTTTACCAAATCCCGGAGCTTTAACCAGGTCGCGTATTTTGCTGTTCATCCAGTCCATGGTGCTCTCACCCTTGTAAATGAGAACCGCGTCGGCAGATAACAAATTGTTGATATGTGTGGTAATGGGCATTGCACTGTCGCCATTTTTTCCGTGTTCAATCACATCAAAACCTTTAGCCCTCATCAGGTCCAGGTATTCCGCCATTTTTCCTGCCGAAGATTTTTCGTAGATCACATAAAGCTTGTTCTTTTCGGCTGTAGGCTTTACCGGAGGATTGTTCAAATCGGCCAACCTTGAGTTGAGCAGTGTTTTGAACACTTCGAAAGGTGTTTCAATAATTTCGGTGCGATACTGGGCTTCATCGCGTTGCAACCTCTTTAAATACAGTGATTGCCGCTGGTCGGTGGGTTTAATGTCATTGGGAATCCAGATAATCTGATTTGGTTTCCGTGTTGTTTCCTTGGATGCAATATAGTCTTTTACTGTTTTAATCTGAAAATCAATAAGTGAAAGCTTCGAATTCTTAATGAAATCACCATACCATGATCCCAGTAAATGGATGGTTATGGACGCTTCATTCAGGCACTGGTTAATGGCCTGTTTTGCTTTTTCCGCTTCTTCAGGTAAGGGCAGCAATGGCAGGATACGATATCCGAGGTATTGCAATTCGCGCCTTAATTTCTCCCTGTTTTCCTGCTGATCAAAAGTGGTTTCTGCAAGAAAAACAGCAGGGCAAT
>CAZYDI010000024.1:2947-34403 GCA_964646255.1 uncultured Bacteroidales bacterium | reverse complement strand
AAGTTTTTTGTCCGATAACCTGTTCATTAACAGCGTGAGGTACTCGCAAAATTTCAGTGACCAGTCCGTTGAAGCCTGGTTCTCGGTCCCCGAGGCCGGTGCGAAGGCAATAAATATGTCGTGTTCAAATCCCATTAAATATGGCTTAAGCTTCTTCAACAATTTCAAGAATGGTATCCCTGAAATCAATATAATCAAACATCAGGGAATTGAGCACTTCCTGCTCAAGGCTGTAAAACCTCAGATCAGTAAGGGCTTTAAAAGAGTAAGTACAGTCTTCAACTAAAATATCGCTGTAAATTATATCATTTTTGCCAAAGGTAAACACTTTACCGGAAGAAATATTGATTTGTGCCTCACCCTCAATGACGATCATAAATGCAAAGTGAACATCTTCGCGTTTCACCAGGAACTCTTCATCCTGCTTCATGTGGTGTACAACAAGAGCCCTGGATATTTCCAGAAGAACATCTTCCGAAATACTATGCAATGGCTTGCAGTTTTTGATGAATTTTATTCTGTCGAGCAGTAAATAAGGTATTCCGTCATTCAAATGGCTTATGGTGGTCTTTAGTTCCTGCACCCTTTCGTTGCTCAGGCGCAGATATACCGATTCGAGCGATTCCGGATCGAGTGAATGCAGAATATAGGCTGCTGATTCCCTGATGAGCTGGTTTGGATGGAAAATGCTGGCAATGATTTCCTGTCCGGCTTCTTTTTTGGGCAACTGTAAAACACTGTTTATGGCACAGGCTTTAACAAAAAGGGAAATCTGGTTGAAATCACGGGTAATTATTTCCTGAATGAGGTTGTCGGGGCTTTCTTTTACCGACTGAAAAAAGTATTGCAGTTGCTTAAAACGGTCGCTGATGGAAATGTTTTCAACTACGGGAAAGAATACCTGCTTGATTTCTTCATTCACAATCTGATCGAGCAACTCAATGGCAAAGCTGATGTCGGTATCATTGCCGTCGGTAAGCAACACTTTGATATTGCTGATTGAATTCGGATTATAGGCGAGTGACAGCAGGTGATACAGCGTTTCGTAGTTATCCTTTATTTCGGCAGACAACGCTGTCTTTAATTCCGTGAAATCATGATGATCTTTAATGCTGGCAAATGCACCGAAATTCCACGACATTACGTTGATTAACCTTACAATGTCGTTGAGTATGCGGTTAATGTTACCGGGCGACGACTGAAATTTTGCTTCACGCAGTGCAAGCAGCGCCTGGCGTGATATTGCCCTGTTCTGGTTTTCGATTTTTGACAATAAGGATTCTATTGCTGCCTCAGTACCTATTTTACCATATATTCTTACTATCCGCAGCAGCAATTTATCATCAACCTCAGGTAATAAAAAGCATTCTTCCATGAATGGAAGCGCCGGATCACCAATCTTGATAAGCGCTTCAAAAGCATATGGATAATAAACCGGCGTGGTAAGGTAACCAATGAGTGCGTAGCTGTGACCCGCATATCCGAGCCTTGCCATGGCCTTAACCGAGGCCAGTTTAACTTCGGGTTCAAAATCCCTTGACAACTGCAGGAGGTAATCAGCATATTCAAGGTTTCCTGATGTTCCAATGATTTCAGCTGCAAGAATCCGGTCGGTGAGTGTATTCGAATTTACGATGTTATCAATAGCCTGCCTGGAGTTACCTACATTCAGTTTAATTTCAAACCTGTTTACCAGTTTGGACAAATGGCCATTTTGCTGCTTTACATGGTCAATCATCTGTAATTCCTTAAGCGCAGGTAAAGAACTAAGCAGGGCGTTATCATCAATTCTTTCGAGGAGGTACTTGCGTAAAGGTGCGGAATCGGTTCCAAGCAAGGAAACAATATGTTTCTCGTGGGCAAGCGGTTCGAGCCTTTCAATAATGGACAGGGTGTTTACTGATTTTACAGGGTCTTTGCTGTTAATGAGCAAATGCGACTTTTCATCAACATTCAGTGTTTCCTGGCTCATCATTCTTTTGCTCGCCTTTAGTCTCCGTATGTATTCCCTGAGCGATTGCTGGTAGTACCTTACGAGTAAAATGCCAATAGGGACCCATACCATCGTAAGGATAAGAATTAACAGGTTATTGAAAAGACTCCTGTTAAGGTTGAACCACAAAAAGCCACTCAGGAGAAGCCCTGCAAAAACCAGCGAAAACATACGGGCCGATCCCTCAAGCCTTGCTTTTATTGAACTAAGGAACCTGCGGTCGAGTGTCCTGAAAAGGACCCTTAACGAAGGTATTTCTATAACTTCATAGGTGGTTTCATATCCTATTTTCAGCATGGCTATCATCAGAAAGCCGAAAGAGAAACGTGCAATGGCATTTGATTGTCCCACCAGTAAATCCACTATCAATGCCGCCCCTGATGCTATAACCAGAACAGCGGGAATGAGCACCAGGCTGTAAGGAGAATCATAAGCATACAGAATTTTTCTGACAAGAAAGCGTTCCACTGCATAAATAAAGAGAAACATGGTTCCTGTGAAAAACCCGAAAAACCTTGCCAGGCTTATGGTATAAGGGAAGTTCGCCCTTGTTTCAACAACAAAATTATAATGGATGATAAAACCAATGAGGGCCGAAAGAAAAACAAAGACAACCAGTACAAGTGTATATTTTGAATAGAACAATTCCCAAAACTTCGACCGCAGCGGGTTGCTCTTTTTAGCAATAATCGAAAACCCGCGTGATTTATGAATGTGATTGATAAACAATTGATTCGCCAGGGCCAGGCCAATAAGTATTGTGCTAATGGCAAGTATCAGTAAAATATCCCAGCTGATATACAGGGCAACTACCAATCCGTATCCTGAAAGGATCACTCCTGCCAGGAAAGCGGTTTTAATATTGTTGTTAAACCGGCGGTGCTGCCCTGCAGTGAAAATGTCGAGGGCTATGCGCTTAAAAAGCAGCATGGTAATAAAAGTAACGGGCAGGCATAACGTAAAAGGCATCATCAGTGAAAGCCCGAATACCTGAAGATGGTCTATTTTATCGTACAGCAGGTAAACACTGGCATTGATCAGCAAAAAGAAACCAATCCAAAAAAGGGCGAAATGCCTGATATGTACGCGACTGTTGAGATAGGAGTAAAGAGAAAACAGCAGCAATCCGAAAACACCTGATATAATGAAGGCCTGGGGAAGGTTTTCCGGCATCCATGTTTGAAGGAAAAGTACGTGCGACCCGATACCAAATAAGGAAACAAACGCCCCAATCAAGATGGCTTGAAATGAAGTAACCGTTAACATGAGCAACTCCTGGCGAGAATTGCAATGAACCCCAAAAATCGAGTGTCTCATAAGAGGAGCAGGTTAATACAATTTGTTTGGCACTTATCGGTTTAAAGAATTGCAAAAATACTAAAATATTGATTCTTGATCAATAATTTACATTGAGTTCAACAGCAACTTGATGAAAAGAAAAAATCAAACCATAAAAATAGATGAAGGATTGCTGATCATCGATCAATGATTTATTTGTACTTTTATCGGCAGTAAAATCTTAAAACGTATCGTTGTTATGGCCCTTGAATTATCCGGCAAACTTTTAAGCATACTTCCTGAGCAAACAGGCACAGGCAAAAATGGTCAATGGACCAAACAGGATTTTGTTATCGAAACGCAGGAACAGTATCCGCGTAAGGTATGCTTTTCGGCTTGGGGCGACAAGGCTGCTTTGCTGAAATCACTCACCCCGGGCGCTTTGGTTAACGTTGCATTCAATGCTGAATCGCGTGAGTTTAACGGAAAGTGGTATACCGATCTCAGGGCATGGAAAATCGATAGTGCTTCACAACAACCTGCACAACAGGCTCCGGAAAATTATGATGCGCTCGAACCCTTGTTGCCGGGAGAAAACGAGCCCAACGACCTGCCGTTTTAAGCTCCGCTGTTTAAAAGACCAACAATTTCATTGAGATCCTGGGTTTCACCATCAATGATGAATTTAGCCCTTTTATAATGATGCTCGCAGCGAAGCCTGAGATCGGCAATATACTGCCTGAGTTCCTCCTCAGTTTTTCCCATTACAATAGGCCTGTCCCTGGCAGCTTGTTTTAGCCTTGATATAAGTGTATGATCATCAACATCAAGGTAAATCACATCGCCGAAATTTTCCATAAGTGCCATGTTATCACAATGGCACGGTGCTCCTCCTCCTGTTGATATAACAATATTGGTATGGTCTTTAATCACCTGCCTGAGTGCTTTCCATTCGAGCCTTCTGAACTTTTCCTCACCTGCCAGTGTGTATAGTTCAGGTATTGTTTTTCCTTCGGTTTGTTCGATGAATTCATCCAGGTCAATGAAATCCAGTTTTAGTCTTTCTGCCAGCTTGCGGCCGAAAGTAGTTTTGCCGCTGTTTTTAAATCCAATGATGAAATACCTCATTTATCAGTCATTTGAAAATCGATTGCATGCACCTGCCATTAATTGCCGGATTCCGGCGTTTATCCGCATCACCTGCTCAAAAATCACTTAAAAATGTATCTTTGCTGCAAATTTACAACGAAAAATGAATCACCACGAATTAAGTGAACAGGAAGTCATCCGCAGACAATCGCTCGATGAAATAAGGAAGCTCGGAATAGATCCATATCCGGCGGCCATGTTTCCTGTAAATTGCAATACACGCCAGATTATTGCCGGTTATAAAGGCGACGAAGAAAATTTTCAGGATGTTTGCATAGCCGGCAGGCTCATGAGCAAGCGAATTATGGGTAGCGCCTCTTTTGCAGAACTTCAGGATGAGCATGGCAGAATACAGATTTACCTTAAACGCGATGATATTTGCCCGGGTGAAGATAAAACCTGGTACAACACGGTATTTAAAAAATTGCTTGATATCGGTGATTTCATAGGGGTAAAGGGCTTTGTTTTTATTACCCAGATGGGAGAGATTTCGGTACATGTTAAGGAGATTACCTTACTGGGAAAATCACTTAAACCCCTGCCCATCGTTAAAGAAAAAGACGGTACCGTATATGATGCGGTTACCGATCCTGAATTTCGATACAGGCAGCGGTATGTTGACCTTGTGGTTAATCCGGGCGTAAGGGAAGTGTTTATTAAGCGTACCAAAATAATAAATTCCCTCCGCGAGTTATTTAATTCACGCGGTTACCTCGAGGTTGAAACCCCGGTATTGCAGCCCATACCCGGTGGTGCTACTGCCAGGCCGTTTATTACGCATCATAACACCCTCGATATACCATTATACCTGCGGATTGCCAATGAATTGTATCTTAAGCGGCTGCTCGTTGGCGGATATGAAGGAGTGTATGAGTTTTCAAAGGATTTCAGGAATGAGGGCATGGACCGTACCCATAACCCTGAATTTACCGTAATGGAGATTTATGTGGCGTGGAAGGACTACCTGTGGATGATGGATTTTGTTGAAGAAATGCTCGAGAAAGTGGCATTGGATATCCACGGATCAACAAAGGTTACCTATGGCAATTCAGTTATTGATTTTAAAAGGCCGTTTGTAAGGCTTACCATGGCGGAAGCCGTACAGCAATATGCCGGCATCGATATACTTACGATGAATGAAGACCAGCTGCGGGATGCATGCCACCGGCTTGGGATAGAAACCGACCCCTCAATGGGGAAGGGCAAGCTTATCGATGAGATTTTCGGTGAAAAAGTAGAGCCCAATCTTGTTCAACCCACCTTTATCATGGATTATCCGGTTGAAATGTCGCCGCTGTGCAAGAAGCACCGTTCGAACCCCGAACTCACAGAGCGTTTTGAACTCATCGTCAATGCCAAGGAACTCTGCAATGCTTACTCCGAGTTAAACGATCCCATCGACCAGCGTGAACGCTTCCAGGAGCAGCTCAGGCTTTCAGAGAAAGGTGATGATGAAGCCATGTTTATCGACCAGGATTTTCTGCGTGCACTCGAATATGGCATGCCTCCCGCATCGGGCCTGGGCGTTGGAATCGACAGGCTGGCCATGATTATGACCAACCAGCCCAGTATCCAGGATGTACTTTTCTTCCCGCAGATGAAACCCGAAAAGGCACAGGTGATAAGGGAAGACGGAATCGAAAAGTACCAGGCACTTGGCATTCCTGAAGAATGGATTGACGTGGTGAAAAAGCTCGGTTATACATCGGTAGGTAAATTGAAAGAAGCAAAATCTGGCAAACTGGCCAATGACCTGAATGGATACAACAAAAAAAACAAGCTGGGATTAAAAGGATTAAGCCCCGCCGATGTGGAATCCTGGTTAAACAGTGCCGGTTAAGCAGGTTTCATTTTTTTGACTTTTTTTTGTGAACAGGTTAATTTAATGAACCTCAACATAAAGCCCGCGATATAAAACCCTTTGCCGTTGATTTACTGTTAATAAAGAAATAGAAGCAGGAAGCATCTTTATGCTAATTTTGCGACAAACCTTTTACAGGGATGACCACCGCTAATTATTCAGAAGACACAATACGGACGCTGGATTGGAAGGAGCACATCAGAAAGCGACCGGGAATGTACATTGGCAAGCTGGGAGACGGATCCTCCCAGGATGATGGCATTTATGTGCTGTTGAAAGAGGTGCTCGACAATGCCATTGATGAGTTTATGATGGGATTCGGAAAGAAAATCGACATCACCATCAACGAAAACATTGTACAGGTACGCGATTATGGCAGGGGTATCCCGCTGGGCAAGGTTTTGGATGTTGCCTCCAAAATGAATACCGGCGCAAAGTATGATTCCAGGGTGTTTAAAAAGTCAGTCGGACTCAACGGCGTTGGTATAAAAGCGGTGAATGCACTTTCATCCTTTTTTGAAATAAAGTCTTTTCGCGATGGCAAAGTAAAAGCCGTCAGCTTTTCCGAAGGAAACGTTAAGGATGAATTACCCGAACAAAAGGCATCCTCCAAAGAAGGCACGCTTGTTTCATTTGTTCCCGACCAGAAAATGTTTGGCCATTTCAAGTACATGGAAGACTATGTGGAAGCCATGGTCAAGAATTACGTGTACCTTAATTCAGGCTTAACCATAAACCTGAACGGAACGCCTTATTTTTCGAAGGACGGACTGGTCGACCTGCTTCGCGAGAACGTAAATGGCGACGGATTATACCCCATAATCCAGATACGCGATGAGGACATTGAACTGGCCATGACGCACGGCACACAATATGGTGAAATTTACTACACCTTTGTCAACGGCCAGAATACCACCCAGGGCGGAACACACCTGGCGGCCTTCAAAGAAGCGCTTGTAAGAACCATCAGGGAATTTTATAAAAAGGACTTTGACCCTTCTGACATTCGTACTTCAATTACATGTGCATTAAGCATTAAAGTTGAGGAACCGGTTTTTGAATCACAGACCAAAACCAAACTGGGATCAAAGGAAATGACCCCCGGAGGCGCGAGCATCCGGAATTTCATCCACGATTTTCTGAAAAAACACCTCGATAATTTCCTGCATAAACATCCGGAGACTGCTGACATTCTCTTAAAAAAGATTATCGAATCCGAAAAGGAAAGAAAAGCAATTTCAGGAATCCAAAAACTGGCAAAGGAACGTGCAAAAAAGTCAAGTTTGCATAACCGCAAACTGCGCGACTGCAAAATACACCTTTGCGACAACGATGAACGCGGGCTTGAATCAACCCTTTTCATTACCGAAGGTGATTCGGCCAGTGGCTCCATCACAACCTCACGCGATGTTGCCACACAGGCTGTATTTAGCCTGAAAGGAAAGCCGCTGAATGTTTTCGGCCTTACAAAAAAAATAGTGTATGAAAATGAGGAATTCAATCTTCTTCAGGCCGCGCTGGATATTGAAGACGGATTGGATAACCTGCGCTACAATAATGTTGTAATTGCCACCGACGCTGATGTCGACGGCATGCATATACGCCTGCTGATGATGACTTTTTTCCTCCAGTTTTTTCCTGATCTGGTAAGGCAGGGCCACTTGTTCATTTTGCAAACGCCCCTTTTCAGGGTGCGAAACAAGAAAAATACAATATATTGTTATAGCGAAGAGGAGAAAACAGCGGCCATAAAAAAGCTCGGCACAAACCCTGAAATAACGCGTTTTAAGGGCCTGGGTGAAATTTCACCAGATGAGTTCCGGCATTTTATCGGCAAGGATATCCGGCTTGAACCTGTGCGTGTTAAACGGGGAGAGCATATTCAGGACATTTTGCCCTTCTTCATGGGAAAAAATACCCCTGAGCGGCAGGATTTCATCATTGAAAATCTAAGGGTTGAAGAGGACCTTGTGGATGTTCAATAGTTCCAACTTATAACTATTTTCAGGGAATGGATTCCGACGATTTCGATATCATTGAAGACAACGAGGCAGAAGACCAGCCGGGAGATTTCCTGTCTGATGCTGACGGCAGTACCGATGACCGTTTGGTTGGTACCGGACATGTCACCGAGCTGGCTGGAAAATACAAGGACTGGTTCCTGGAGTACGCTTCCTACGTAATTCTCGAAAGGGCGGTTCCCCATATTGATGATGGACTGAAACCGGTGCAGCGTCGTATTTTACATGCCATGCGACAAATAGAAGATGGCAGGTACAATAAAGTAGCCAACATTATTGGCCAAACCATGCAATATCATCCGCATGGCGATGCTTCCATTGGTGATGCGCTGGTGCAACTCGGACAAAAAAGCCTGCTGATTGATACCCAGGGAAACTGGGGGAATATTTTCACCGGCGACGGCGCTGCAGCACCACGATACATAGAGGCTAGGCTTTCAAAATTTGCCCTCGAAGTGGTTTTTAATCCGCGTACCACTGCATGGAAGCTTTCTTATGACGGCAGAAATAAGGAACCGGTAACCCTTCCGGTGAAATTTCCCTTGCTGTTGGCCCAGGGTGTGGAGGGTATTGCCGTAGGTCTGGCCTCAAAAATACTTCCTCATAATTTCAATGAATTAATTGATGCCTCAATTGCTTACCTGCAGGGGAAAAGCTTTGAAATATACCCGGATTTTCCAACCGGTGGATTCATTGATGTATCCCGTTACAACGATGGCATAAGGGGCGGCGCAGTGAGAATCAGGGCACGGATTACAAAATCCGACAAGAGAGCATTAATTATTACCGATATCCCGTTCGGACAAACAACCACATCCCTTATCGATTCCATTCTTAAAGCCAACGAAAAGGGAAAAATAAAAATAAGGAAAATTGACGACAACACGGCAGGGAGCGTAGAAATCATCGTGCATCTGCTTCCGGGTACCGATCCCGATATTACCATCGATGCATTATATGCATTTACCGATTGCGAAGTATCCATTTCGCCCAATTCCTGCATAATCAAGGATGAAAAACCAGCCTTCCCGGGAGTTACGGAAATTCTGAAGGTTTCGGCCGACAATACGGTGCAATTGCTCAGCATGGAGCTTAAAATAAGGCTCGATGAACTGAGTGAGATATGGCATTACGCATCGCTCGAGAAAATATTCATCGAAAACGAGCTTTATGAACCCATCAAGCAATGTAAAACCGAAGAGGCCATCCTGGAAACCATCGACAATGGATTAAAACCCTTCAGGAAAAAACTGAAACGCGATGTTACCCACGATGACCTGGTTAAACTGTCGGTTATTCCCATAAAGAGAATTTCGAAATTCAGCACCTTCAAGGCCGATGAGCATATAAAACAAACCGAGGATGAAATGGCAGAGGTTAAAAATCACCTGGCCAATATCATTCCGTATTCCATTAATTATTACAGGCAGGTTAAAAAGCGTTTTGGTGCCGGAAAAGAACGTAAAACAGAGATCCGGGAATTTGATACCATTATGGCAACAGAGGTTGCTGTTGCCAATGTTAAATTGTATGTGAACCGGGCTGAAGGTTTTATTGGTACAGGCCTTAAGAAGGATGAATACATATGCGACTGTTCCGATATCGACGATATCCTGGTTATCCGGCGCAATGCGAAATATATGATTGCCAAAATCCCGGAGAAGCAATTTGTCGGTAAAGAGATTGAATATGCAGGTGTTTTTAAAAAGAACGATGAACGCACCATATACAACATTATTTACCGCGACGGGGAAACCGGCATTGTATATATAAAACGATGCTCCATAACAGGGTTGTTGCGTGAAAAGGAATATGACCTGGGCAAAGGTGACAACTGCAGGTTGTTGTATTTGAGCGTAAATCCCAACGGCGAGGCCGAAACGGTGAAGGTTACCTTAAAGCCACGCCCCAGGGTTAAGAACCTGGTATTTGATGTTGAGTTTAGCGACACCGACATTAAGGGAAAAAACTCCATCGGCAATATCCTTACACGGTATCCGGTTCACAGGATTGAACTGAAGGAAAAAGGTGTTTCCACCCTCGGAGGCAAAAAGGTTTGGTGGGATGCTTCGGTCATGCGACTGAACGATGATGGCAGGGGAGAGTTCCTGGGTGAGTTTGCGGAAAACGACAAAATTCTGGTCATTACAAAATCGGGAATTATAAGGCTGTCGGGACCCGAATTATCTGCACACTTCGAAGAGGATGTGATAGTCCTCCGCAAGTTCGATCCGTCGCTTTTATTCACCGCTGTTTATTATGACGGCGAGCAAAAGTACCACTACATCAAGCGCTTTCAGCCCGAATTAAGTGAGAAGCCCGTATCGTATATCGATGAGCACCCTAAAAGCAGGCTTGTACACCTCTCTATGAATGATTTTCCAAGACTCGAGATTAAATTCGGGGGCAAGCACAAGAAAAACGAGCCTCTGGTGATAGAAGCCGCTGACTTTATAGCTGTTAAAGGCGTGAAAGCCAAAGGGAAACGGTTGAGCACCCATGAAATATCCGCTGTTACCGAGTTGGAACCATTGCGCTTTAAGCCTGCTGAAAGCAAAGACGACAATTCCGGACCGGAACCCGGCGCCGCAGCCGGCTCAAAGCAGCAGGGCGGCAAACCCGATGTACCCGAAAGCGGTATTAAGGGCGAGCAGATGTCCTTATTTTAGGGTTTGCAATTCACTCTTTCATGTATTATCTTCGTCACCGTTGAATCTAAAAATTCGCACCCGGTGAAGATAGAAACCCTGGCCTCCGCTTTACATGGAGAGATTCATATCCCCGCTTCAAAGTCACATACCATAAGGGCTGTTGCAATTGCTACAGTTGCCGGGGGAATTTCAACGCTCCGAAACCCGCTGATCTCCGACGACGCACAATCAGCGCTGAATGGCGCACGTGAAATGGGTGCAGTGATAAACCAGGGAAAAGACTGGGTTATACAGGGAATTGGCGGAGCCCCGGCCTCCGGCTGCAAGCATATCGATGTGGGCAACTCAGGCACTTCCTTGCGCATCCTCACGGCTTTGTGTGCCCTTGCCGGTCATCCCGTCGCTTTCGACGGTGACAAATCAATCCGAACCAGGCCGATGGGACCTTTGCTTTCGGCATTGGAAAACCTTGGCGCAGAAATAGTAAGTACATCCGATGGCGGTAAGTGTCCTTTCGTTATCCGCGGGCCGTTAAAAGGTGGCAGGACCAGTGTGAATGGTGTCAGTTCACAATTCCTGACAGCCTTGCTTATTGCCTGTCCTTTGGCTCCGGAAGATACCGAACTCGTGGTTGAGCATCTCAATGAAAAGCCATACGTGGAAATTACACTCGACTGGCTTCGAAAAATGAATATACGTTTTGAGCAGGAAGGCCTTGAAAGATTCAGGATATACGGTGGTCAGCAGTATAAAGCTTTCGACCGTGCAATCCCTGCCGACTTTTCTTCAGCTACCTTTCCCTTGTGTGCTGCTGCCATAACCAATTCGGAATTGCTGATCAGGGGACTCGACTTCGGTGATTTTCAGGGCGACAAAGCGGTATTTGACTATTTCGGACAAATGGGCGTTCAAATCCGCCATGTTCCGGAAGGGGTTATCGTTAAAAGCGAGGGCCTTACCGGTATCGATATTGACATGAATGCCACCCCCGACGCACTACCGGCTATGGCTGTTGCCGGTTGTTTTGCATCAGGCACAACACGATTGTTGAATGTTCCCCAGGCCAGGATAAAGGAATGCGATCGCATCGCCGCTATGGCCACCGAGCTTTCAAAAATGGGAGCCAGAATTGAGGAATTGACGGACGGGCTTGTTATTCATCAGAGTGAATTGCAGGGCACAGCGGTTCATGGCTACGATGACCATCGTTTGGTAATGTCGCTGGCCATTGCAGGACTCGCAGCCAGTGGCACTACGGTTGTAGATACCGCCGAATCAGCTTCTGTAACATTTCCCTCATTTGTTGACCATATGCGTGAAATTGGCGCCAATATGCAGTTAAAATAACGAAACACTTAAAACACAATAACCATGCTGGGTTGTACCTATGGAAATCTATTTAAAACTACCGTAGCTGGCGGATCATACCAGGAGGGGCTATCAATTAACATGCAGGGTGTTCCTGCCGGATACCTTTTTAGCGAAGAGGAAATATACGTGGAACTCATGCTTCGTAAACCCGGCCAGGGCGAATTAACCTCCCCCCGCCGTGAGGCCGATGTGCCCATTATTTATAGCGGGGTGAATGCCGCCGATACGATGCCGGGATTCAAAAATGAGGGGTATACCAACGGAACGCCGCTGGTTATCCTTATTCCCAATGTTGACAGGCACCTCGAACACATCGAGCAGTACCAGTCAACCAACCGCACACCTCGACCAGGCCATGCTTCCTATGCCTCATTCCGGAAATACGGTTCATGGGATGATTCCATAGGCGCCGGCTTTTTCAGCGGTCGCTATACATCATCCATCGTTGCCGCAGGATGCATCGCAAAAAGGATTTTAAAAGACCATGGCATTGAAGTTGTTTCTTTTGTGCGTGAAGCCGCCGGTATACGCATGAAGGATATGCCACTGGCCGAAATCAAGAAAAAAGCCCGGGCCTACCGTGAAGTGCGCAAGCAATATGACCCGATTTATCTTGATCTGTTTGCATCGGGAAAGATGCATTCCGGGCTCAGGTTCTTCGAAAAAGCCGCAATTCTTGCCGACCTGGAAAAAAGGATTCCTGACATTAAAAGGCCGATATACAAAGAAGAGGACGTGCGGCAGCAATATGGTATCAATCCTAAACTGTTCTGCCCCGATCCCGATGTAGCCGATGCCATGTACGACGAAATCCTGCGCATTATGCAGGAAGGCGACTCATCAGGTGGTATCGTTGAGGTTGTTGTTACCGGGGTGCCGGCAGGTATGGGCGAACCGGTTTTCAGCAAACTCGACGGTGAATTGGGACGTTTGATGAGCATTGGTACGGTAAAGGCTGTGGAAATTGGTTGCGGAATGGAAGCGGCAAAAATGACCGGCTCACAGTGCAACGATGCCATGAGGATTGAAAATGGCAAGGTTGTGTTTACCTCTAACCAGGCAGGTGGAATAACCGGCGGATTAACAACCGGCCAGGATATTGTTGCCCGCGTTGCCGTTAAGCCAACCCCAACCATCGCAAAACCACAGCTTACCATCGATAAGGTAAGCCTTGAAAATAAAGAACTGGCTGCGGTTACACGGCGCGATCCCACGATTGTAGCCCGCATGTGGCCTGTTGTTGAAGCTTTTACAGCCCTTATTATCCTCGATGCTTATATGCACCATGTAGGATACCAGGCAATGAGACCAAAAAATTAAATCAAAATCAACTGCAATGAAAAAAAATCTTGTTGGACGGTTGAATCAGCACATGCTCATTCTTTTGGCATTGCTGATATCGATTCCGGCTTTGGCCGAAGTTAAACTTCCCTATGTATTATCGGATAACATGGTATTGCAACGGGATATTCCGGTAAACATATGGGGATGGGCAAATCCGGGCGAAAAAGTTACCGTGGTATTCAATAACCAGAAAGCTACT
The DNA here is from genome assembly GCA_964646255.1 of uncultured Bacteroidales bacterium. Classification (GTDB taxonomy): domain Bacteria; phylum Bacteroidota; class Bacteroidia; order Bacteroidales; family UBA10428; genus UBA5072. Next base: position 20,536 of record CAZYDI010000024.1, on the reverse strand, counting down.
GCCAGGGCGTCAAAGAATGGCGAATGGAAGGTGCAGCTGAAACCATTGGCCGCCGGGGGACCATACGAAATGACCATTAAAGGAAAGAATGCCATCGTTTTAAAGAATATTCTTGTTGGTGATGTATGGCTTTGCGGAGGACAGTCAAACATGGAATGGCCCCTCTCACGGTCGCGAAACTGGGCAACTGACAAAGCCACAACGGATAATCCCAATATCCGCCTGTTTTATGTGCCAAAGCACATGAGCCTTAAGCCTTTGAACAACACCAATGAAGCCATGTGGCAGGTATGCAGCCAGGAAACGGCAGGGTATTTCTCAGCTATAGGGTATTATTTCGGCAGGAAGTTGCAGCAGGACCTCAACGTCCCCATTGGCCTTATTAACAGCAACTGGGGCGGCACCGACATTGAGACATGGATCAGTCTTGAAGCAATGTATACTGATGATGACTATAAGGCGGCGATTGATAAAATTAAAGGCGCAGATCTCGAAAAACTGCAGAAGGAAGCCGAAGACAATTTACGTGCATGGGAAAACGCAGTAAACAATGAGGATCCCGGTATCGTGAATAAATGGTATGCACCCGAAACCGATATAAAGAACTGGAAAACCATGCGTCTGCCACAGGCCTGGGAAGGTGCCGGATTGCCCGCCCTCGACGGAGTGGTTTGGTTCAGGAAAGAAATCAATGTACCCGCAACAATGGCAGGCAAAGAAGCAATCATCAGCCTTGGCCCGATAGATGACAGTGATGTCACTTACCTCAACGGCGTAAAAATTGGTAAAACCGACAACAGGTACGATCTTCCCCGGACATACAAGGTTCCTGCCGGCGTCCTGAAAGAAGGCGTCAACGTCATCGCCATCAAGGTTATTGATACCGGTGGCGGAGGAGGATTGTGGGGAATGGATAACCAGTGCTATTTAGAAGCAGCAGGGGCAAAAATTTCCCTGGCTGATAACTGGAGCTATAAAGTCGGGTTAAACCTGCAGGCACCAAAGGAAACATCAAGCCCGAACAGTTATCCTTCGCTCTTGTACAATGGAATGATTAACCCGTTGATCAATTTCCCCATTAAGGGCGCTATCTGGTATCAGGGAGAAAACAACGCCGGTAATTATGTCAAGTACCGTTCATTGTTTCCATTGCTGATCAGCGATTGGAGAGCCAAATGGAATACAGGCAGCTTTACTTTCCTGTTTGCCCAGCTGGCCAATTATATGGAGCCACCGCAGGTGCCGCAGCAAAGCAGTTGGGCAGGTTTGCGCGAAGCACAGAGCATGACCCTCTCAGTGCCCAATACAGGCATGGCAGTGATTATTGATATCGGTGATGCCAAGGATATTCATCCGCGTAACAAAGACGATGTGGGTTACCGGCTTGCCCTTGCCGCGCTCAATAAAAGCTATGGCAAGGATTTGGTGTATTCCGGGCCCGTATATAAGTCAATGAAAGTTGAGGGTGATAAGATCATCCTTGAGTTTGACCATATTGGCGGAGGATTATCCGTTAAGGATAAATACGGCTACCTTAAGGCTTTTGCCATTGCGGGCGAAGACAAGAAGTTCGTTTGGGCAAAGGCATGGCTTACAGATGACAATAAGGTTGTTGTGAGCAGCGAAAAGGTTAAGAGTCCGGTTGCCGTAAGGTATGCATGGGCTGATAACCCCGACGATGCAAACCTGTACAATGCCGAAGGCTTGCCTGCATCGCCCTTCAGGACCGACAGCTGGTAAGGCATAAAATAAGGGTTGAGCCAACCCGGTGCTGATTGTAATTTTTTCACTAACTTTCTATGCTAATTGTAAATCTACCAACATGATTAAAAAACGCTTTGTAAGTTATGTTGAAGAAAGCATTGTTAAAAACTGGAATCTTCCTGCGCTCTCCGATTATAACGGGGAAAAATTGACGTATGGAGATACCGGCACTTTCATTTTAAAGTTTCACCTGTTGTTCAGCAGGATGGGAATACGCAAAGGTGATAAAATAGCCCTTGTCGGAAAAAACTCTGCCCGGTGGTGCGCTGTTTATCTTGCGGTTACCTCATATGGCGCCGTGGTTGTTCCTATCTTGCCCGATTTTAAACCGGATGATATCCAATCGATTATAAATCATTCGGATGCCATTTTGCTTTTTAGTTCCGATACCATTTTTCAGAATTTAGAACCGGCCAAGTTACCGGCCATCCAGGCCATACTTTCGCTTATAAATTTTGATTTGTTTCATACCGATTCAGCTTCCATACGATCGCTTGTGGAGGATCTTGATGCTGAATTTGTAAAAAATTTCCCCGAAGGTGTACATCCAGAACAATTCAAATTACCAGGCATCGGAAACGAGGAGCTTGCTGTAATCAGCTACACATCGGGAACAACAGGGTTTTCGAAAGGGGTGATGTTGCAGCATAATAGTCTTGCGGCCAATGTTAAGTATGCGCAGGAAAACATGCCGCTGGTACCCGGCGATCCGATCGTTTCGTTTTTACCGCTTGCCCATTCCTACGGATGTGCTTTTGAGTTTCTGTTTCCTTTTTCCATCGGATGTCACATAACCATTCTTACCAAAACACCGTCGCCGCAGATCGTAACCCAGGCCTTTCAGGAAGTGAGACCCAGGCTGATACTGTCCGTTCCCCTGGTGATAGAGAAGATTTTTAAAGCACGGATTTTACCGGTAATTACCAAGTTTCCGGTAAATATTATGGTGAAAGTACCCCTGTTAAACAAGGTAGTCCATAAGAAGATCAAAAAATCACTAACCGATGCCTTTGGCGGCAATTTTGCCGAGGTAGTGATCGGGGGTGCCGCATTTAATATTGAAGCGGAAACATTCATGAAGAAGATCGGATTTCCTTTCGCCGTAGGTTATGGCATGACAGAATGCGGTCCGCTCATCAGCTATGCTCCATGGAAAATCAACCGCATCGGCGCCTCGGGAAAAAAGGTGGATACCCTTGAGGTAAAGATTGATTCTCCCGATCCCACCCGGATAGTGGGCGAAATTGTACTCAGGGGGGAAAATGCCATGACCGGGTATTATAAAAACCCTGAAGCTACCAGTGAAATCATTGACGAAGAGGGCTGGTTGCATACCGGCGATCTGGGCCTCATTGATAAGGACGGCTTCATTTATATCAAGGGACGTTCCAAAAGCCTTATCCTTGGATCAAATGGCAAAAATATATATCCCGAGGAAATTGAAGCTTCCATCAACAATAAGGATTATGTCATGGAGTCATTGGTGGTGTATCGCGATGAAAAACTGGTGGCCCTGGTTTATCCCGACTATGAAAAAATGAAAAAGGACAATGTACCCGCCGAAAGCCTTCAGGAAATCTTTGAGCATTACCGGAAGGAAATTAACGCCGGCTTGCCCAAATACATGAATGTGGCACGCTTTGAGGTTCATCCCGAGGAGTTTGTAAAAACACCAAAAAGAAGCATCAAGCGGTTCCTGTACAGTTAGTTGTTGCTGATCATATTTGTTTTCTTACCCCTGGCAAGCGAGGCAAATACGCCCAGGATGCAGAGAATGGTGAAGGTGATGAACACCACCTTTACACTTTGCATAAAGCCGGGAATATTGCCATCGGCAATGGACGCGTTCCCGATAAAAAGATGTATAGCCATGGTGGCTATGGCTATGCTTACCATTTGGCCGGTAAGTCGCATGGTGCCCAGGGTGGCAGAGGCAGTGCCAAGAAATTTCTTTTCCACGGAACTCATTACGGAATTGGTGTTGGGTGAAGAAAACAATCCAAACCCGATGCCCAGCACAAACAACACGATAAACAGGTACACATAACTTGTTTGTATGCTGAGGAAGATAAGCGTGAACAGGCAAGCACTGATAAGGGCCATTCCGGCTGAAGAGAGTATCCGTGAGTCGATGCGGTCCGACATTCTTCCCGAAACGGAAGCAACAATGGCCATCATTACAGGTTGAATAACCAGCACAAGTCCGGCATGAAAAGGATCAAGTCCCCGCACATCCTGCAAATAAAAGCTTAAGATGAACGTTATGGCAAAGGTGGCTGCATAGTTAATCAGTGCAGCAAGGTTCGAGAATGCAAAGGTTTTGTTTCTGCTGAACAATTTAATGTCAAGAACCGGTGATTTATCCCTGAGCTCCCATAAAATAAAAGCAACTAAACCCACTGCGCCCGAAATAACAAGGATAAGTGCTGTTCTCCCCGGCATTTGCGAGAAACCATACATAAGGGCCGACATCGACGGAAGATAAATCAGCGATCCGATCAGGTCAAAACGTTCGTTTTTAGCCTCTGCCCATTCGGCTTTAACTCCATACAGGATTCCTGCCACTACAAGAATGCCGGCAACGGCATTCACATAAAACAGGCTGTGCCAACCCAGGGTGCGGGTCAAAAATCCTCCCAGCATGGGGGCGGCAGAAAGCCCTACGTATACAGCCGTTGTATTCCACCCAATTACCCTGCCGCGCATTTCGGCAGGAAAGGCTGAGATGATGATGGCCATTCCCGAAGAAACACCCATGGCACTTCCAATTCCCTGCAATACACGTGATGCAATAAGCATGGAACCTGAATTGGAAAAGGCACACAACAAGGTTGCCAGGGTAAAAACAATATTTCCCATGAGCATCATCCTCCTTCGTCCCCATATATCGGCAAGTTTACCAAAAGGCACCAGGAATACAGCTGCCGAAAGCAGGAAGCCCATCGCAATCCAGCTGAGCTCCACCGCATGCATATTAAGGTCCTGTCCAATAGTAGGCAGGGCAATATTTACAGCCGATCCCATAAATGGATTGAAAAAGGACGAAATCATGATAACGGCAAGCAGAATGCCCCTGTTAACCTGTTGTTGCATTATTTTTTCAGTTTTTTGAATTTCAGCTTATACTCCCGGGGCATTTTTTCCGTAGCATACTGAATAATTAACCTTGGTGCAGTATCTTTCCATTTCATCAGAAAATCCTCTGTTATGGCAGGGTTTCGTTTCCATGCCTCTCGCAAAAACCATCCGGTTCCCTGGTGAACCTCCCTTTCGGGGTCGGTGATAAGGCACTCGATAAATGAAAAAAGCGAATTAAAGTTCTCATGGGTTTTCAGTTCCTTGATAAGGGTTACCGGCACGCTCCGTCGCTGATATTTATTAGCGGAGGTGAGCCATCCCGAAAATGCATCCATGCTTATGAGACGCTTTTTCAGGAAAATGGGCAGCACCAGCATGCCGAGGGTATCGGCATGTGCCCAGTTGTTAATTCCAATGCTGTACCAATGTTCAATCTCCTTAAAGGTGCGTGCGGTGAATTGTTTATGCAGCTTTTTAGCCAGCAGCATGATGATGCTGATTTCTTCCGACCGGCCATGGGCAATAATTTCTTCGGCTGATTTCAAAACCGTGTCGAGGGTAATTGATGCAGTCAATGCCAGTTCACGTGCCTTGCCATGAATTACAGGTGCTGAAATGCCATAACCATCGTAAAGGCTTTCCTTAAAATACCTGCTGTATTTTATCGCCATTGCTTCATTGGCGTGAGTGCTGCAGAATAACCTGATATCTTCTGCTAATTGCTCGCTATTCATAGTAAAATTGAGGTGATGTCGGGATGGTTTGTTGCTTTCCTGACAGGTGGCAAATATACGTATTCATTGGTTTAAAACTGCAGTTGTATGCTGATCTTAATTATGGGGCTGACGGGCCATTATCCGCCTTCGGCAGGACTGGCTTTGCGGTTTCTGGCAGGCGGGACAGTCATGCAATTATTTCTTATACCATAATGTCTCGCCTACAGCGCTTTGTTGTATACATAAAAACACTATATGCTACCATACGTCCGCGCCTACAGCGCTCGCGTTGGATAGCCCTGTTAGGGGCTACCTTATGGTAGCAATTACCCGCATCCGGCATGCCAGAAGATGTCTTAACATTTTTTAACCCGCCTTTTTTCATTGCGTGAAAATCATTGGATAAATTTGTAGTATAACCCTTGACATGAATAATTTTTACAAAGTCAGTTTTGGATTTCTTCTGCTGTCGGCTTTTCCTGGTATTTCCCTTGCCCAAAGAGAATTGTCGGGTTTCGTTACTGAAAAAGAGAGTGGCAGCCCGGTGCCATACGTGCAGGTTTTAAATTTCAGTTCCCAAACATCCGTATACGGTAACAGCAAAGGAATATTTACCATTAATGCCGGCAAAGGCGACACACTGGTTGTACATGCGGCTGGTTACCTATACAATAAGGTTGTTGTGGTTGATTCCATGTTTGCCCTTCAGCCATTCCGTGTAGCCATGGATTACATGTCGCTGGAACTCGATGCGGCGCGCATATATGCTATTGGGTCATATGACCAGTTGAAACAGAAAATTATTGACTATGATCTTCCCGAAACGCCTACCGAGAAACTGAACAATTACATGGCCGAAATATCCGTTAATGAAGCCAGGGAAGCCTATTTGCAGGCCATGGCAAGTCAGCATTCTGAGGGTGTTACCGTTGGATTTGCCATTCCTTCACCTGAAGACATAGAACGTAAGAAACTTGCAAAAATCATCGAAAAGCAACAGGTGAAAGACCAGGTTTACATAAAGTATAACCCCCTAATGGTGAAAAAAATTACCGGCATTTCCGGCGATGATGAGGTCATTGAATTCATGGCTTTCTGCAAGTTTTCAGAAAAGTACCTGCTCGAAGTAAATGAATACGACCTTGCTTCGCGCATTGCCGTAAAATATGAGTTGTTTAAGAAGATGAAGGAGGAGGAGAAAGTTGAACCCAACCCGATGAATGTTATAGAAATTATTTCAACTACTTTAGCCTGATTAATCTTCAGTTTTTATGCCCGATCTTCCGGTATTTACGCATGTGCAGCAGGCACACAACCGAATCACCCCGTATATTCACCGCACCCCCGTATTGTCATCCTCAGGTATCAATGAAATAGCCGGATCGCAGATTTTCTTTAAATGTGAAAATTTTCAGAAAGCCGGCGCCTTTAAGTACCGGGGAGCGACCAATGCCATCTTGTCTTTAAGCGAAGCCGATTGTAATAGAGGAGTGGCCACTCACTCATCAGGAAACCATGCCGCAGCACTTGCGCTTGCAGCAGCCCGCAAGGGTATAAAATGTTATGTTGTAATGCCCTCCAACGCTCCCCGTCCAAAGATTGAAGCGGTTCAACACTATGGAGCCCGTATTACCTTTTGTGAGCCTACATTAAAGGCTCGCGAAGATACCCTGAGGGAAGTAATGGAAGCTACCGGAGCTGTCATGGTTCATCCGTATGATAATTTCAACGTGATTTGCGGACAGGCCACTGCCGCCAAGGAATTACTCGAAGATCAACCCATGCTCGATGCATTATTGGCACCGGTAGGAGGTGGAGGATTGTTATCAGGTTCGTCCTTATCAGGCCGTTCAATGCAGCCTTCCATAAAAATTTATGGATGCGAACCTGCAAATGCCGATGATGCGTACCGGTCATTCCGGTCAGGCAGCATTCAGCCTTCGGTAAACCCGAAAACCATAGCGGATGGACTGTTAACTTCGCTGAGTGAGCTTACCTTCACCATGATCAGGAAATATGTTGATGATATACTTACCGTATCGGAGGAATCGATTGTTTATGCAATGCAACTGATATGGCGGCGCATGAAAATCATTGCAGAGCCTTCATCTGCGGTTTCACTGGCAGCACTGCTCGAAAACAAGGAGATGTTCAGAAACAAACGTGCAGGGATTATTATTTCGGGAGGGAATGTCGACCTGCTGAATCTGCCGTTTCACCTATCCGGAAGCGTGCTAAAACCGGATAGTGATCCGACCAGTTAATCCTGTCGGTGTTATAATATTCCGATGTAAACCAGGGATCAAACAGTATGTAATCAATGCGAACGTACGGGAAATTGCCCCTGAACGTAGTGCCAGTTCCCGATCCCGATTCAATAAAAGCATCCTTTTTATCTGCCGAAAGGTTTTTATAGGTATAGGATACCGGGGTGTCATTAAAATCTCCGCAAATAATTACCGGATAAGGCGATAAGCCAATGTGTTCACTGAGAATGTCAACCTGCTGCGCCCTTTGTATATAGGCTTGCTTTAAACGGATGGAAATATCCTTCAGTTCATCAAGCTGCTTTTCACTGTAATTGAAGAGCAGGCTGTCGAGCAGGTTATTATAGTCGTTCCGCAACCGGATTGACTGAAGATGGCAATTGTAAATCCTTATGGTATCGGTTCCAACTACAATATCCGAACTCATACTGCCGTTCAGCGATGCTGCAAATTCCATCGTCTCCTTGCGAACAATGGGATATTTACTGAAGGTAGCCATTCCAAAATCAAGTTTGCCGGGGATGCGGTTGGTATAAAAAACATGGGTGTATTCAAGTGATTTCAGCTGCTTTTTTAAGCTTGCCAGGTCATGGTTACTGCCGGGTAGTGTAACAAACTCCTGGAAACATACAATATCCGGATCCTGTTGTTTAATGTATGCAATGATGCTTGTCCATGCAGAAGTATCCTTATGCCACTCATAATAATTGAACAGCCTCACGTTGTAGGTTAACAGGCGCAAAGAACGCTGCCCTTCACTTGTTTTAGGATTTTTAAAATTAACCTGCATGTAAGATTTCAGGTGTCCCCATCCCAGCAAAATGCAGGCAAGCGACAGGATAAAATACCATTTTCGGAACAGCATCCACCATACAATAAAGAATAGGTTAAGGAAAAGCACAAAAGGATAGGAGAGCGTTAAAAAGCCCACTACCCACCATGTAGCAGGGCTGATATTCACCGAAACATATAGGATCAGCAATAAGCCAGCCAGCAGGATATTCAGGAATAGCAATATGTTGCGGACCAGTTTCCTCAATTATTTTTTATTACTCATTTTAAAGAGTGTTTCCTTTTCACTTTTGGTAAGGCTTTCATAACCACCCCTGGCTATTTTGTCGAGAATGCGGTCAATCTCTTTTTGCTGCAATGCCTTATTCCGGTTGAATACCTCATCGCTGATTTTTTTTGAAGGCTTGCGATAGGTAACGTTTAGTTTGGGTTTCGGTTTAATCAACCCGGTTATGCCATCCATAATTTTACCTAGCCATTGACCGGGCTTGTGACCGGCTTTCAGGCGGGTTGTAAACCATAAACCGTACACTGCACCTCCCAAATGGGCTATATTACCGCCCGCATTTTCAGAGGCTATCATCAATACATCGATGATAACGAAGGCTATGGCAATGTATTTGAGTCGCACCGGACCTAAAAAGAACAAGTAAATGGTGTAGTTAGGAGTGAATACAGCAATGGCAATCACAATTGCCATTACCGAAGCCGATGCGCCAAGCATGGAACTTCCAAGATAACTGTGTAAACCCGGGAATATATTAATGAACAGCATATACAATGCAGCACCGGCCAACCCGCCCAGCAAATAGGTGCTCAGCAATTGCCTGGAACCCAGGTACTGTGTAAAAATTCTGCCAAACCAATACAACATCAGCATATTGAATAATATATGCCATAAATTGAAATGGGTAAACATATAGGTAATGACCGTCCATGGTTTTAGCAGCAGGGCCCGCGGTAAACTTGGCACCATAAGGTATTTCAGAACGCGGTCGCTGAAAAGTTCCCGAAGCTCGGCAAGCGGAATGCCCTGAGTAAACAGCCTGAGAATTACAAACCATATCCCCAGGATAACAAAAACGGCGACATTGATGAAAATCAGCCGGTATAATATATTGCCTTTGCGGAATGAGTTCTTTATTTCATTCACAAGGTTCATAGTACAGTGAGGATTGATTGTGAGGCAAATTTATCAATAAATTCTGAATTGGTTTCTTTTCCACCATTTCACAAGAATGAAGCCGAAAAGCGCACCTCCCAGATGCGCAAAGTGGGCAACATTATCCCAATCGAAATTGGCTACCCCGAAGAACAATTCAAGCAAGGCATAAAAGGGCACAAAATATTTTGCCTTGATGGGAATAGGCAGAAAGATGAGCATCAGCTCTGCATCGGGAAAGGTCATTGCAAAGGCAATAAGCAGGCCAAATACGGCGCCGGATGCGCCAACAGTGGGAATATACAGCTGTCCCACACCAATGGTTGGTTTTTGAGGATCGCCATACATGATGTATTGAATATAATCTCCTGCTCTTTCTGCAAACGACAGATCATCCGGCTTATAAAACCATTCCTGCATAAACTGCATCATCTGTGAGGTTGCAGGCATTTTCTGGCCGAATTTCATTACAATATCGTTGAATATGGCATAGCTGGGGTTAACATTGAATTGCTCCGCCATATTCATGAGGTTGTTCATCTGGACGAAATTAACCGTCAGGTGAATGGCTGCAGCCCCCAAGCCGGTAACCGTATAGAAAATAAGCATTTTTTTGCTGCCCCATATTTGTTCCAGTACCCTTCCAAACATGAATACACCAAACATGTTGAAGAAAATATGCATAAAGTTGGCATGCATAAAAATGTGGGTTATCAGCTGGTGAGGCTCAAAAAGAGGCGATTTGAAATTATACAATGCCAGGTGCCTCCACATAAATGCAGTGTTTAAAACGCTTTCAGAAAGCCATGTGAGGGCAAATACAATTACATTGATAATAATGATATGCTTTATTACAGGAGGAAGTGAAACACCGGAGGACGTACCAAAACTCATAGGCCTTCTTTTATGGCAAAGATAGAATTGTTTTGGCAAATGTGCCTCAGTTTTTATTTTAACACGCATATCTTATCTTTACCCCGTAAAAACATATGTGGTGAAAAACAAGGCAATAAGCGGACTGCTGAAACGGTTCGAAAATCTCAGGGTCATGATTATCGGCGATGTGATGCTCGACTCCTATGTATGGGGAAAAGTTTCACGTATTTCACCTGAGGCCCCCGTTCCTGTTGTTATGCAGATGAATACCGAAAACCGCCTGGGAGGTGCTGCTAATGTTGCACTGAATATTAAGTCGCTGGGCGCTGTACCGGTTATGTGCTCGGTTATTGGTACCGATGAAAGCGGCAGCATGTTCAAAAACATTATTTCGAATTTGAATATGTCTGTTGAAGGCCTTATTGAATCACCTAAGAGAATTACCACCAGCAAGACCAGGATAATAGCCGGCAACCAGCAATTGCTCAGGGTGGACAAGGAAATCGACCATTGCCTTGAAAGTGACCTGGAGGAGGACCTGTGGAAAAGGATTGAACAATTGATCAGGAAAAAAGACATTGCAGCCATAATCTTCCAGGATTATGACAAAGGCGTGATTAACGGAAAACTGATAGACCGGACCATTAAACTGGCCAAATCGTCCGGCATCATAACCCTTGTTGATCCGAAAAAACGGAATTTTCAACTCTTCCACGATGCCACATTGTTTAAACCGAATTTCAAGGAGCTTACCGAAGGACTTAGCATTGAAATACGGAAAACCGATTTTCAACAGCTGCATGAAGCAGCAGAAAAATTGCGGGCGAAAAATGGTTTCGAAATGGTTATGGTAACGCTATCGGAACTGGGTATGCTCATTAGCCATAAAAATACATATAAGGTTGTTCCTGCCCATACCAGGGAAGTATCTGATGTTTCCGGTGCAGGGGATACCGTTATCGCCATGGCCAGCCTTTGCCTGGCTGCGGGACTCGATCCCGTGCAAATGGCAGCCATTTCCAACCTGGCTGCTGCCCTGGTATGTGAAAAAGTGGGGGTTGTGCCGGTGGAAAAAGACTGGCTGTTGAATTCCACCCTGGAATGGTAATATCACATAGAAAAATCCACCCGTTTGTTAAATTTTGTGCTTAACAGGAAAATCCGGAACTTTTGCATGAATTGCCTGTTTTACCGTCAATAATTACCGCCCGGTTGCTTATCGACAGGGCATTTGTTGCGCATGCAATTTCCTCACTGAAAAAAAGAATCTATCACATTTATAATGCGGTTGTTTAATACAGTTGTTTTGTCAGTAAACCCGGGCACATATTTTGCCCGGGTTTTTACTGCTTAAAAAGTGACGATGCTTTCTTCAGAACTTTGTTCAGATCGATTCCTTCGCCTAAAACACCCCTGAACAAATCACCTTCTTTTTTTATCCTGCCAATGGCATTTGAAATATTGAAATCAAGCATTTTCAAACCTTTCTTTACCTCATCCCAGTGCAGTGGCATCGATACGGGAGCTCCGGGCTTAGGCCTCAGTGAATACGGACTGGCTATGGTTGCTCCGGGACGGTTCTGCAGAAAGTCAAGGTACATTTTTCCCTCACGTTTGCTGATTATTCTTTCAAGGCTCGTAATTGTTGGCAATTGCTGGTGTACATAGGTTACGATAAGCCTGGCAAACATTTGCGACTGATCGTAGGTGTACTTTGCGCCCAGGGGAATGTATATATGCATTCCCGTGGAACCCGAAGTTTTTGGAAACGAAGGTACATCCAGGGCATCCAGTATTTTTCTTACTTCCTGTGCCGTATAAATTACATCATCAAATGTATTTTTATCGGGGTCCAGGTCAATGATGCAAAAATCAGGATAATCCTCCGATTGAATCCGGCTGAACCATGGATTCATTTCAATGCATCCCAGCGACGCCATCCACAACAACGTAGCCTCATCTGATCCTACAAGAAATTCTTTGTTTTCTCCGTCGCTGGTATACGGAAATGTCCTTACCCATCCGGGCGCTTTCCCTTTTACATTCTTTTGATAAAAGCTCTTGCCATGAATACCGCCGGGAAAACGATTCAGCGATTGCGGGCGATCCTTCAGGTAGGGCAGGATGGTACCGGCCACCTGGTAATAATAATTAAACATATCACGCTTGGTAAACCCATCCTCCGGCCAATAAACCTTACTCAGGCTGGTGAATTTCAATTCATGGCCATTTACTTTTTTAACCTGTGTTTCCTCTGAGGGATTGAGTAACGTCTTTTTATTGCCTTTTGAAGGAGCGGTAACCAATTTGTCCGGACTATTTTTACCGCTTGACTTTTTTCCCCTGGTCTCCTCAACAATGGCGCGGCTTTTCTTTTCGCTTTCCCTTACAACCTCACCTGCTTTTTTATCGGATCGCAGGCCTTTAAATGAAGGATGCCTGAACACACCTTCTTTGGTTACCTCGGTAAAGGTGATTTCACAAATCAATTCGGGCTTCAGCCACACTGCCTTTGCATTGGTGGCAGACCGGAAACGCGAAGGCTTGCTTACGTCAATCTCCTGGCTAAAGGGACTCTCCTTTATGACAAGCGACTTGAATATTTTCAACATTTCCTTTTGAAGCTTATCGGAAAAACCGGTTCCGACTTTTCCCGCATATTCCAGCTTCTTATCCTTGTACACGCCCAACAGCAGGGAACTGAATTCCTTGCTTGTTCCTTCATTTATGGTATACCCTCCGATCACTACCTCCTGCCGTTTGTGCGTCTTTATTTTTAACCACAGTTTCGATCGTTGGGAAGGGGAGTAAATGCTGTCGGCCTTTTTTGCCATTATCCCTTCCAGTCCCAGGTCTCCGGCTGCGTCAAAAAAATCTTTACCGCTTGCAGGAAAAACTTCACTTAAGCGAAGGATTTCACTGTCAGAAGGAAGTACGGCCTTCAGGATTTTCTGCCGGTCGGTTAAGGGCAGTGCCATTATATCATATCCATTAAACCATAAGATATCAAAAACAACCATCACCAAATGGCCGTCGGCTTCACTTCTCCAATTCTGAAGGGCATTAAAATCCGACTTGCCATCCTCCCTGATCACCAGTATTTCGCCGTCAATAACGGCTTCCACAGGCCATTTCTTTAATTCATCAGCAACCGGGTAGTATTTGGCCGTGAATGATTTTTCGTTTCGTGAAACAAGTTCAGCACTGCCATTGCGTATGAAGCCCAAACTGCGGTATCCATCCCATTTAACTTCAAACACCCAGTCCGGATCATCAAAAGGTTCATCAGCCAGGGTGGCCAGCATGGGCTTGATGCCCGATGGGAAAGGTGCCTTTATTCCTTTTTTCAGCCATGCGTCTATATTGACTTTTTCTTTTTTCCTGGCTTTTGATGGTGCAGAATCCATACCACTGCTTTTGCTTTTTTTCCCGGCTTCTTTTTTATCCGTTTGTTTTAAATCCTCAATGGTTTTGCCCGACTTTACCGATTTATCGAGTAAGGTAACGTCTTCGGTGGTGGCAAATTCATCGCGATGCTTGATCATAAGCCAGCTGTTTTCACCACGACCCTTTGTTTGTACAAGGGCAAATTCGCCCTTTAGCTTTTGCCCGAAGAGGGTTATTTTCAATTGCCCGCTTTCCAGGCTCTGCAGAAGGTGGCGTTCTTTCTCTTTCTTTGTTTTTCCCTTGAATTTTGATGGTTCATAGGTTCCCTCATCCCATACAATCACTTCTCCTGCTCCGTATTCGCCTTTAGGAATGACCCCTTCAAAATCACGGTAATCATAGGGATGATCCTCAACCATCATGGCCAGGCGCTTTATGGTTGGATCCAATACCGGTCCTTTGGGGATAGCCCAGCTTTTAAGCACACCATTCATTTCGAGCCTGAAATCATAATGCAACCGGGTGGCAGCGTGCTTTTGTACCGTAAATCGCAATAGTTTCCTGTCCTTTCCCTTGCCCCCGAAAGGTTCGGGAGTCAAAGAAGGATCTCTTTTCTCTTTATATTTTTCCAGTGCCATAACGTTAATGCATTAGAATACATTAACATTTAGCAGCACAGTATGTTTTAAGCGGATTAAACGAAGGTATGATCTTTTGCGCGGGTCCTAAAGCCAAACCGGCATTATGGTTCAATGCTGTAGTGCAGTATGGTAAGATGATCAAAATAGCACTTTTCCTTTCCAGGGTACCACAGGTAAACGGCGATCGCTGATCCTTCCATTGCCGGGGTTACATCAAAAGACAATTCAATTCTGTTCCAGCCTTTATTTTGTGCCGATGGTATATAACCGGCTTTATAAAAAAGGCTGCCGTCGGCCACAACAAATCCATGATCCCCCTTTTGCATTACCGAAATTTTGTAGAAACCCTTTTGGCCTTTGATTTTTATGCCTGGACCATAGGGATTTTCCTTGTCAAGTTTAATGGAGAATAAGCCGTCAAACGCGGCCTCTCCCGACTGGTAACGGGCCGGTGTAAGAAAGTATGGTCCTGCCCTGTAGCCAATGGAGTCATTCTTTGCTTCGAAGTCGCAGAAAATACTGTCCGTAAGCGCTATGCCACGGTTAAGCATTGCCGTATCAGGATGAATTTCATATATGTATTCCCTGAAAGAAGTGTCCTTATAGCCCGCTTTTATATGTGAAATGCCCTGGTTTTGCAGGCGGTTTGCAAAGCCGGTACACAGGGTATCGGTTTTTGAGTAATAGTACACATGCGTAACCGGCGACCGTGAAAGCACATCAGCAAAACTATGCTCACTCATCCAGTCCATTAAAACATCCGCTCCGCAATGATAAAAATACGTATCTGGCCACAGTCGCTTTAAAACGCTTGCGTATTCAGGTTTCATGCCTTCACTGTATGCCAGGCCATGGTACAAGCCCACTTCAATAAAAGGCCCTGCATTTTCCAGTATGATTATCCGTTGCTCCTGCCCCAGTGATTGAACATACTTCACACCGTCAAGCCTGGGATTTTCAAAGTTTTCTGAAAAGCCGGTGCGAATAACCAGGCTTACCACTAAAGCAATGCCTGTAAGGTAAACCAACACCAGTTTGGCCGCACTGTTCCGAAATACAGGCCACGATCGTACCGGGAGAGCCGATGCCATAACCACAATGGCAAAGACACTGAGGTTGTACGAAACGGCCAGGTAATGGGCAGAGAAATGTTTGGCAACCATTAAAATGTTCATCACAAACACCAGGGTCAGTCCTGATACAATTCTCTTTTTATTGACATCAGCCCAATTTATCATGCGCAATAAGGTAGCGGCAGAAACCAATATGGACAATACAAGAGCCAGCGTAAAAACAACATTGGATCGCAATGACAGCCAAAGATTCTGAGCATACAGGGCGGCATCAAATACACTATAGCTTCCTGTTCCGTAATCACCCGTATGGGTGAGGATTTGTTTATACCATCCCAGGAAAGTTGAGAAAGTGGGGTAAATGGGTATCAGGAACAGGGCAAGGGAGAACAGGACAATGCCGGCATATAATAATTTCCGTTTTCCGCCTTTTATTGCGAACAAAGGAAGAAGGGCAACCGGAAGAAAAACGGTTTTTGTGCTAATGCCCAATGCAACGGGAATGGCAGTCCAAAGAACCTGCCTCCGGTTCAGTGATCCTGCCGTGCCATAAGCATACGATGCTATAATCGTTATCAGCAGGAGCTCAAAGCACAACATGAGCGGTTCCAGCATTACAACGGTGTTCATGGAGAATGTTTTGAGCGATATAAAGGGGGTGAGTTGCAGGGCAATCGACAGGGAAAGGTTTTGAAACCTGCGAAAGGTTATCCACCCGAGAAAAAACAATGCCAGCGTATTTAAGACCAGTATTTCACAGCTCACCAAATTCAGAAAAAATTCCGGATTTTGTAATACCGCTTCCTTAAGCGGAGCATTCGAAAACCAGTCGTATACCGTGAGGTTTAGCGCAACAAGGCATTGCAGGGTGGTTCCGGGAAAGCCCGACAAACCAAGTTCAAAATTGCCAAGGGCTATATTTAAGCCATTGAATAAAAAGGCATATGCCGGATCGTGGGCCGACAAATAAAACAATGTATAATCCGCTTTAAGCAATAACTGAAAAACGAAAAATACCAGGGGAAAAATTACGGTCTGAATTGCTGAAAAACGGAATGCCTTCATTGAATTCATCGGGGTTCGGGTGTGAAACAAAATCCCAACTAAGATATTAAATTTTGTATTGATCATAATTGGCATTACATTTTCAGAAGATATTTCCCCCATTTTTTCCTGCCCGCCAATGCATTGACTAAGCCAGGCAGGCAGGCTTTACTTTTTTTGAAGTAAAAGCTTGTGCGGCTTGAGCAAAAGAAAACCTCAATTTATCCCTGACTGTGGTGAAAGTACATGAAGGGTGAAGCGCTGCATTATATAGATTGAACTTATTTTGCACCCCATGCAGGATAAATTTAATATGACCTATCTTTGCATATTACCAAACTCAAATATTATGAAAACACAGTTATTGAAATTCAGTTTTACCGTTGTGTTATTGGCAATAACACTTGGCCTTTCGGCCCAGTTGGCCATCCGGCCGTATGTTGGACTCAACAATTCCAAATTTTCGGAAGAACTATTTACCGATGGTGATGCAAAAGGAACATTTGGTTACCAGGTAGGTATCGATCTTCAGATGGGCAATAAGTTTTACGTTCAGCCCGGACTTCAGCTCGAATTTTTGAAAAACAAGAAGATAGAAGCACCGGTATCTACCCTTGAGGACCTTGATCTTTCCCGTACCTATCTGAGAATACCATTTATGCTTGGTTACAACTTTACAGGTGCCGACAGTCCCTTGGGCTTCAGGGTATTCACTGGTCCGAATGCTGCATTTAAGCTCTCGGGAAAAGTAGGTGATGATGGAGCGATTGGCGATGTGGATATTGAAGA
>CAZYDI010000024.1:0-2847 GCA_964646255.1 uncultured Bacteroidales bacterium | reverse complement strand
AGCTCTCGGGAAAAGTAGGTGATGATGGAGCGATTGGCGATGTGGATATTGAAGATGAGATGAAATCAGTAATATTCGGCTGGAATGTAGGTGTAGGTGTTGACCTGATTAAGTATGTATTTGTAGATGCCGGTTACCAATTTGGAATAACAGAAGTTTTTGATGATACGGAAGGCCTGAATTCCGGTATCCGGAATAATTTATTCTACCTGAACGCAGGGCTGAGGTTTGTTTTTTAAGTCATAGGCCGGAGACACTTCCTTTAGCGGAATCCTCCAGGCAGCTATTACAATAAGGGACGCTATTATGCGTCCCTTTTTGATTTTATGGCGGCACGCTGGTTCATTCGATGAATGTTAACCGCATAAAAACCGAAGTTACCAGCGGTGATGTAAATCATTGAAATATTTTAACTTAAAACCTGGTTTTTGCCGTATATACATCATCCGCTTACCTAATACTTTTTGTATGATTTTAGCAACGATAAAACTCCAGGCAATTCGTTTTTTGTCGGGCATTTTGATGTCCCTAATAACATTTAACTGCACCGACGAAATTCTGATAGAGAGGTCGGATTGGTTGCCTGATGTTGATCATTTCCTGGTTCGCGATACAGCAGCACTAAATATTTTCGTTATCAGCGACTGGGGATTCAATGGAGGCAGGGAGCAGTTACAGGTTGCGGATCAAATGGCAGAGGTGTCGAACTTAGCGGGCCTCGATTTTATCATATCATGTGGCGATAATTTTCAGGTTTCCGGTGTGGAAAGTCCTACTGACATGTTGTGGGTTACCAATCTCGAAGATATATACAACGACAGTTCCCTGAATGTACCCTGGTTTCCGGCCCTGGGAAATCACGACTATGATGGAAATATACAGGCCCAGATAGATTACTCGGTACACAATGACCAGTGGAATATGCCATCGGAATACTATACGTATACATGGAAGGTTGACGCAGAGAATTCTCTCCGTGTAATTGTAATGGATACGCCCGGTTTATTGGAATCCTATAGTAACCTGGCGGATGATTCCGAATATGCATCCATTCCCCAGTATCAATGGCTGGTTAAAACATTGTCTGAAAGCTCTGAAAAGTGGGTCATTGTTGTGGGTCATCATCCTGTTTTCTCGGCCGGGTCGTATCATGGCGATACAGAGGTGATGAAATCAATGATCAAGCCCTTATTTGTGAGGTTTGGCGTAGACATATATCTTTCAGGTCACGACCACAATTTTGAGCATGCAAGGGAAGAAGGTATACCGGTAAACTATATTGTAACCGGAACAGGCGGAACATCAAGATATGTCGGCTCCAACAGCCGCACTGTTTTTTCCTTAGCCACGCCCGGATTTACTTACCTTTCCGTGTTGCCGGAATCATTAACGCTTTATTTTATCACCAGCGATGGCAAAATCGGCTATCACTTCACAATCTGATGCCAGGCGCAGTTTCCGCCATCATTTGCCATTGTAATCCATTGGTTTAATATAGACGGGTATTTCCACATTGTAATGCATTGGTTCCCCCGCGTAATAAATGTGCTCAAGGTATAGTCCGGCCGACGGTGCAGCGAGTTGGGAAGGCCTTTCAGAATGCTGTTTCAGAAATCCCCTGATGTCCTGCATACCCAGCTTTCCTTTGCCTGCATGTACCAATACACCGGTGATTCGTCGAACCATCATCCACAGAAAGTGGGAACCTATAATGTGAATGCATATCATAGCCCCCGATTTTTTTACATCCAGGTGCTTTATTTCAACCATCGTGGATTTGTCGTCGGGCGTGGATGAGCCGAAGGATGAAAAATCATGGAACCCTTTCATAATTCCGGCTGCTTTTTGCATAAGTTCGGCTGAAAGGTCCTCTTTTACCCACCAGGTGTATTTCTTGCCAAAGGCCGATCGCCTGAGTGAAATAACATATACATAGCTTCGCGCAACAGCACTGTGACGTGCGTGAAAAGAGGGCTTGCAACCTTCGCATCGGATCACATGGATATCCTGCGGAAGGAGCTCATTTAACCTGTCGGCCACATCCGCAGCGTGCATTTGGGTGGGAACGTCCAGGTGGGCTACCTGTCCCGTTGCATGCACCCCGGCATCGGTTCGGCCGGCTCCGTATAGTTCAATTCTTTTGGTATTGAAGAGCTTTTCGCAGGCATTCAACATTTCGCCCTGAATGGTTTTCACCCCGGCATTTTGCTGCCAGCCATGAAAGCGCGACCCATCATATTCAATCAGCAACCGGTAGCGGGAACTCATTATTTCTGTAAATTGGATGGATAAAAGTACAAAAATAGGAGAAAGGGCCATCATCCATCATCCAAGTCCCTCATCCTGAGTAAACAATTTGGCGGTGGTGATTGTAACTTCTGTTAAACGAATTCATTTAAAACCTTAAACAATGACCGAAGTCAATCCAATCAACCAGGGTCTCGTAATGATTCACCGAATCATTTCACGGGGAATTAAACATGCCATTGAAAAAAGCCGGGAATTTGCCAACAGCAGTTCCGGGAACGCGCAGGGGCTGCTTTTATATATCACGGCCTTACGAAATATCATTCATTCGCACCACATGGGTGAAGATGACATTGTATTTCCGTATTTCCTGGATAAGCTTAGCGCACCTTACGCAAGGCTGGAGGCCGATCACCAGGTATTCGCCGAAATCATCGATGAAATCGACGGGCATCTTAAGGAGCTAAATACAGGCAATGTTGCCAATATAGCCGAATTGCTGGAGAAAATGGATGTGCTTTGGGGTCCCCATATAAAGCTGGAGGAAGAGTATTTCACCGCAGGGCGGTTGAATGAACTGATGAGCAAGGAAGAGCAGGA
>CAZYDI010000023.1:0-40085 GCA_964646255.1 uncultured Bacteroidales bacterium | reverse complement strand
AATTCGGGGTTTGGGGCTGAAAGCCCCATAACTGGTCTGCTGGTCGACCACATTAGCAAGTCATGGCGTCCTGGTCATGACCAATTTGCCATGATGAATTCCTTTAAGGGAAATAATCTTATCGGCGAGGCTTGTTAATTCAGATGCCTTACCTTGCACTGCAATGGTTTCAAGACAAGTATGGTGATCAAGGTGCACATGATGCGATGATAAAATAAGGTTGTGGTATTGGTGCTGCACCTCATTGATTTCATTATCGATGTTGCGTTTGTGATGGTCGTAAACAATGACAATGGCTCCGGCAACCATGTTATCACATTGCCATTTATGCTCTACGGCATATTTTTCCACCAGGCTTCTGATGGCCTGGGAGCGATTTGAAAACTTATTGTTTTGCACATACTGATCAAGCTCATCCATGATACTCCGATCAAGGGATACCCCAAACCGTACTACGCTCATTATTTAAATATTTAAACTGTTCAAATAGCGATTAAGCCCAAAGGTCGGACGGATACACGCCTTTGTCGACCAGGCTGTGAAGATTATTCATAACCATATCGCGATCCTCACGATAGGTTACCCCGAACCATTGGTCATTCGTATGCAGGGCTTTTACCCGTGCCTTGCCGGTTCGTATCACTTCATTCATGGCCGATGGTATATAGAACTCAGCGGTTGGGTTATGAATGTTCGCGGCCAGAAAACCTGTAAACTGGCTTTTCAAATGCAAAAACATCGAAGGCCTGAAACCAATGAGGTTCATAGACACCGGTTCTTTCCCTGTGAAAACTTCCGGCGTTCCATTCTGCTCTCCGGTAATTATTCCATCCTTCCGGCTGATATTTTTGTATTCGGCAATATTGGTGAGGAACCGGTCCTGGTCTACCCCGCATATTCCTCTTGAAACACTTCCTGAATCTGATAGCGTTTTGTCGAGCTGATAATCCACTATTGCATATTCCTCTTTACCGTTTTCGGGCTTATTTGACAGGAACTTAGCAAGAATCCTGAAAGATTCGGCTCCATAAAAATCATCAGCATTAATTACAGCAAAGGGTGTATCAATTTCATGTTCGCACAACAGTACGGCATGGCCGGTTCCCCAGGGTTTTACCCTGTCAGCCGGCACGCTGAATCCGTCAGGAAGCATATTGAGTTCCTGAAATACATAACTTACAGCGGTTCTTTTTGAAGCCCTTTTAAGCACTATTTCCCTGAAATCATTAACGAATTCCCGGCGCACGACCATAACAACCTTGTCGAACCCGGCACGCAGGGCGTCATAAATTGAATATTCAACAATTGTCTCTCCCGAGGGACCAAAACGATCGACTTGTTTCAGGCTACCATAACGGCTGCCCATACCGGCAGCCAGTACTAGCAAAGTAAGACCCATACGTAGATTAAGATTCTGTGATTTCTTTTAATCGTTTCTTTAATTCAGTAACTTCCTGCTGCAATTCCTCTTCACGGCGTGCTGATTGTTCCTGTGTGGCCCGGAGTTCTTCCATATTCTGGCGCATTTCTTCTTCCTGTGATGACATTTCCTCAGCCTGTTGCTGCGACTGCTCGAGCAGAAGGGCAGTTTGAATCTGAGCCTTGCTTGAAGAGATTGTAGCGGCAATGCTTTCGCCAATGCGCTCAATGAATTCAATTACATGCTGCGGATAGGGTTCAAATGAAGCGAGTTCCACCAATCCGTATATAACATCATTATATACCAATGGCACGATCAGCAATGCTTTTGGACTGTCCTCGCCAAGCCCTGAGGTAATCTTCATGTAGTCGTGAGGGATATCCGTAAGGTATATCTTCTCTTTTTCCTGGTAGCATCTTCCCACAAGGCCTTCCCCGATTTCAATGCGCTTGGTGATAAATTTGCGGCGATCGTAGGCATAACTTGCTTTCATTTCAATAAACAGGTTATGCTTGTCGTTATCGTTGATTACATAAATACCGCCCTGGTTTGAATTGGTATATTTCACCAGGTTACTTATGATGTTATAGGAAAGCTCATTAATATCATCGGTGTTTGTCCTTAAAATATCACTGAATTTTGCCACACCCTGTGCTGCCCAATTCCGCTGTTCATCTTCCTCCTTTCTACGGTCTTCTTCATCAGCAGCTTTCTTCAATTCATTTCTCATGTCGAGCAGTGAATGCCCCAAAACATCATCTTCGCTGAGCGGATCAAAATGAGAATTGAAATTGCCTTTCCCGATGTCCACTGAGAAGTTAAATATATTGGTAAGTCCCTTAACCAGCTGGTTTAATGCTTTTGCCATTTGTCCCAACTCATCAGTTCCTTCGGTAAGCTTGTCTTTGGGAAGCACTCCCCTGCCCAGCGAATTCAGGATATTCTTGGTATGATTAATGGGCACTACCAGAGAGTTAATTGTGAGTACGCCGATGATAATAGCGCCCACAACGAGGATCAGACCCATTATAAAAATCCAGTTTTGAAAATTGCTGAACGTCGAAAGCATATCCTGCCGTCCTTTTTCAACAATTGCTTCCTGACTTTTGAGCAATATATCGATTTGTGAGAGAATTCTGTGTGTAAGTACCATAACATCACCGCCTTCTTCCGTCATAGGTGTCACTTCAAAAATAATGAACGTGTCATCATACTTTTCCAGTGAATTCAACTGGTCCATGATATACTGATGTTGCGGGAAAAGGGAGTCAACAATAACAGAATCGATATGCAACAAGGCCTGCCTGTAATGCGCACTGTCCCATAACATACTCAATTGCTTCAATGTATCGATCACTGCTTTATAATCTTTGCTGTGCAGGCTTTTTAATTTGAGCTTGTCGGGGGTGTCCGATATATGATCTATTGAAACCCATGACTTAATCAGCATCCTTGAATCACTTATCTGGGTATATAAGTCCGAAATAAACTCCTGTGAAGGGGTATATACATTCATTATCGTTTCGTTGATATTCCGGCTTTTCTCCAGCGTTTTACTTGTAACCCAGGCATTAATGATCACAGCAACGGTTATGATACCAAATCCCAATCCAATTTTGGCGGCTATTTTCAGTCTCATGGTAATTACTGATTTATGGTATGAATGGTGTTAATAATTCTAAATTAAAAAAATAATAGCAAACTATCTTATCCTCTTACTGTATTTTCAGAAAAAGGTTTGCTTATTTGGAAAAATACTTGTCCACTGCAACATGTAATTGTAAAAGTGCCTTATGAAGTGTTGCCCGCGGGCAGCCGATATTAATGCGCTGAAATCCACACCCTTCAATGCCAAATTGGGGTCCGTCATTCAATGCCAAACCGGCCTCGTTTATCATAAAGGATTTCAGGGTATTAGCATCCATTCCAAGCGCCCTGCAATCGAGCCATACCAGGTAAGTAGCCTGTATGGGGTTTACCTTTATAGCAGGGATATTTTCTTTTATAAATCCGGTAAGGAATGCCTGGTTGCCCGAAAGATATTCCATAAGCTGGTTAACCCAGCCTTCACCGTATGTATACGCTGCCTCTGCTGCGATGAAGCCAAATATGTTGCCAGCCCCTACATGAACCCTGTCAAGAATTTCATTGTAACGTTTCCGGAGATGACTGTTCGGAGTAATGAGATAGGCAGTGGAAAGGCCGGCCAGGTTAAAGGTTTTACTGGGCGACATACAGGTTATGGTATTGTCTGCAATCTCATCTGAAAGCTTAGCCATGGGGGTATGAACATATCCGGGCATGATTAGGTCGGAATGAATTTCGTCCGATATGATAAGCACATTGTGACGCTTGCAAATTTCAGCAAGCTTCATCAATACTTCGGGTTCCCAGACATTTCCAGTGGGATTGTGGGGATTGCTTAAAAACAACATCCTGACCGAGCCGTCAAGTTTGGCTTCAAAATCGTCAAAATCCATGCTGTATATCCCATTTTCCTCACGCAGCGGATTGGTGACTACTTTCCGGTTATGGCTGGTAACCACCGAAAAGAAAGGGAAATATACAGGAGGCTGTATGATAATACTGTCACCGGGTTCAGTAAATGCCATAACCAGCAAACTTAATGCAGGAACAACGCCGGGAGAAAATGAAATCCATTCGCGGTGTATGTCCCAGGCATGGCGTCGGCTGTTCCAGCCTACCACTGCCTCGTAAAATGAATCCGGAATTAATGTATAGCCGAGGATTTCATGTTGCAGCCTTTGTGATAACGCCTTTATAATAAAATCAGGAGTCCTGATGTCCATATCGGCAACCCACATAGGCAACAGGTCATCCCTGCCATACAATAACCCGCACAGATCGTGCTTGACACTGCTGGTTCCTTCCCTGGTAATGATTTCATCAAAATTATATTTCATACCCACATTTTAACATGCCGAATTTAGGTATTTTTGTCAAAACAAGCTTCCACGTGATCCCTGTTAAACCTAAGAAAAGCCTTGGCCAGCACTTTCTGACCGATAAGAACATTGCCCGCAAAATAGTGAACAGCCTGTCGTGGCAGGATTACAGCGAAGTAATTGAGATAGGTCCGGGCACAGGTGTATTGTCTGAAATCCTGCTTGAACAAAACGAAAACAACATCCGTTTTGTTGAAATCGACAGGGCTTCTGTTGAATACCTTACCCAAAAATTTCCATCCATACAGGATAAAATTGTAAACGCTGACATTCTTTCCCTGAATGTCAATGAGTTCTTTATTAAACCCTT
Organism: uncultured Bacteroidales bacterium; assembly: GCA_964646255.1. Classification (GTDB taxonomy): domain Bacteria; phylum Bacteroidota; class Bacteroidia; order Bacteroidales; family UBA10428; genus UBA5072. The sequence goes on along the minus strand of CAZYDI010000023.1, from coordinate 35,389 downwards.
CGCCATCATCGGAAATTTTCCCTACAATATAAGCAGCCAGTTATTTTTTAAAATTCTCGAAGCAAAAGATAAGGTTGTTGAAACAGTGTGCATGATACAAAAGGAGGTGGCTGTTCGGCTCGCATCCAATCCCGGTACAAAAGATTACGGAATATTGAGTGTGCTATTGCAGGCCTGGTTTGATATTGAATACCTTTTTACTGTGCCTCCACAGGTTTTTTTTCCTCCTCCCAAAGTTCAGTCGGCCGTTATCCGCCTTAAACGGAACAATACAAGCAATCTGGGATGTGATGAGGCATTGTTTAAAAAAGTGGTAAAAACAGCTTTTAACCAAAGAAGAAAGACCCTTCGTAACTCATTAAAAAACATTTTATTAAATTTGAACCGTCAGGATCCGGTTTTGCAGATGCGGCCTGAGCAGTTGGGGGTGCATCAGTTTATTACGCTCACCAACCTAATCGCCGAAGAAAAGGAAAACCTGGAATAGAAATTTGAAACACTACAATTATGCCCTTTGAACTAACACGGGAATTTGTTGATGAGCTGAAAGTGCTGATCAAATCAAAGGATGATAATGGTTCGCTGAATAAGCTCGAAGAGCTGCATCCGGCCGACATAGCCGAAATTATTACGGAGCTGGAGAAAGATGAATCCATATACTTGTTTAATCTTTTGGACAGCCAGATATTGGCCGATGTAATTGTTGAATTGCCCGAAGACGAGCGGGAACAATTCATAGAAGTAATGCCGGGAGAGCTGATTGCCCGGAAGGTTATCGACAATATGGAGTCGGATGATGCGGCAGACCTGCTGAGCGAGCTGTCTGAGAAAAAGCAGGAAGAAGTATTGCAAAGTATCGAAGACATTGAGCAGGCCGGTGATATAGCTGACCTTTTAACCTACGACGAAGATACTGCCGGAGGGCTGATGGCCAAGGAGCTTATCATGGTTGAGGAAGACTGGGATATTGCCAAATGCATCACCGAAATAAGAAGGCAGGCAGGTGAAGTGCATGAGTTCTATTATGTATATGTGGTTGATAAAGATGAAGTGTTGATTGGTACGGTAACATTAAAAAAACTCATTATTGCACGATCGGCCACCAAAATCAAAAATATCGCTGATACCGATATTATTTCGGTTAAAACCGACACCCCGTCGCTGGAAGTGGCCAACCTCATGAAAAAATATGACCTTGTTTCCATGCCTGTGGTTGATGCGGTGGGCCGGCTTGTGGGACGCATTACCATCGACGATGTGGTGGATGTAATCAAGGAAGAAGCGGAAAAAGACTACCAGTTGATCTCCGGTATTACTGAAGACGTAGAGCACACCGATACTATTTTCCTCCTGACAAGGGCGAGGCTACCATGGCTTATTATTGGGCTTACAGGTGGTATACTGGGTTCCAGGGTAATCAGCATGCATGAAGCTGAATTAAAAATTTCACCGGAAATGGCTTTGTTTTTCCCCCTCATTGGCGCTATGGGCGGAAATGCAGGTATTCAATCCTCTTCTATCGTTGTTCAGGGAATTGCAGCAGGAACAATCGACCTGCAGGGAATAGCCAGCAAATTGTTTAAGGAGCTTTCGGTTGCCATTGTAAACGGACTTATCTTATCGGGTTTGCTTTTCTTATATAACCTGCTTTTCAGCGATTCATACGCGCTTACGCTTACCGTAAGCATTGCCTTGTTTACCGTGATCATATTCGCATCCGTTTTCGGTACATTTGTTCCGCTTGTCCTCCATAAATTCAAGGTAGACCCTGCACTCGCCACGGGTCCATTTATCACCACCACCAATGATATCATCGGATTATCAATTTACCTGGCTATGGGTAGAATACTTTACGGTTTGTTTTGAGAAACAGTTTTTTTTCTGGGAAATCATAATTATTTTATTGATATTTAATGTATTGAAATAATCTACTAATTCGACCAATATGAAAAAAGTTTTATTATTATGCACAATGATTGCAGCTCCAATCTTTGCCTTTGGGCAGGTTACGGATGGGGAGAAGCAGCTGAAAACCCACACGGTTGATTCCGTTCTGGGATGGAAAAAAGGCGGAGTCATTAATATTAATACATCCCAAACATCGCTGACAAACTGGGCTGCCGGGGGTCAAAGCTCAGTATCGGTTAACGGATTGTTAAGCCTTTTTGCCCATAAAAAAGCTGCGAAAAGCCTCTGGGAGAATTTTCTCGACCTTGGCTATGGTACCATGAAGCAGAAGGAGCAGGACTGGTGGAAAACCGATGACCGCATCGATTTTACTTCCAAATATGGCATCGAGATGAATGAGAAGCTTTATTATGCCGCTTTACTGAACTTTAAAACCCAAATGACCAATGGTTATAACTATCCGAACGACAGTGACAAAATCTCGGGATTTTTAGCACCGGGCTATTTGTTGGGTGCCGTTGGTATTGACTATAAGCCCAATGCAAACATTGCCGTATTCTTCGCCCCTGCTACACTCAAGCTGACCATGGTGAACGATGATGCCTTGTCCGATGCAGGGTCATTTGGCGTTGATCCGGGTGATAACCTCAAAACAGAATTCGGCGGTTATTTGCGAACCACCCTTAAATATGACATTATGGAGAATGTCGGCATTCAATCCAAACTCGATCTTTTCACCAATTACCTCGAAGATTTCGGATGTATTGATGTGAGTTGGGAAACCCTCCTGTCGCTGAAAGTGAACAAATTCATCTCCGCAACGATATCAACACACCTGTTGTATGACCAGGATGTGATTATTGCCAGGGAAAACGATGAAGGAGAAATGGAATCGTACAATTCCAAAGTTCAGTTTAAAGAAGTTTTGGCTATTGGATTCTCAATGAAATTTTAACCTATAAAACCTTTAATTGATGAAAATTGTACAGGAATTCAAGCAGTTTGCCATGAAAGGCAACGTTGTCGACATGGCCGTAGGTATTATTATTGGTGCTGCATTTGGTAAAATTGTTACATCGCTGGTAAATGATGTTATTATGCCACCAATAGGGTTGGCATTGGGTGGTGTAGATTTTACCGATCTTAAAGTAACGTTAAAAGAAGCAACGGTTGATCAGGCCGGAAATGCAATTAATGCTGTAACACTGAATTACGGAACTTTTATTCAAACAGCATTAGATTTTCTGATTGTTGCCTTTGCCATTTTTATGATGATAAAAGCAATGAACCGCCTGAAAAGGAAAGAAGAAGTCGCGCCGGCTCCTCCTCCCGAACCGACAAAAGAGGAAAAATTACTAAGCGAAATACGCGATTTGCTGAAAAAATAAGCCTCTGTTATATAAGCTTCTGTACCCCATCGGCCAATGCTGATGGGGTTTTTTTGTCAATTCAAAATATCCGTTCATGTATTCCTCAACAGATGGCTGAAGATGGTCATTGAAATTTCCGGTTTCATCAGAAAAACAATCCACCTACCGGTAAATTGACTACTTTTAGTTATAAATTAATCATCACATGACCCACCCATTATTGATAAAACCTACCAATTATTCACCCAATGTAATTCTGGACCCATCAGGTGTTTTTTCAATTAAAGGCCGCTCTCTGATGCTTGATGCAATTTCATTTTATCAACCCGTAATCGATTGGTTGTATAATATGAACATTCAAAAGGTTACACTTACCATTGAGATGGATTACGTTAATACAGCATCTTCGAAGAAATTGTTAGAATTGTTAAAAATTATTGACACCCATACCAACGTAAAAGAGTTTATTGTATATTGGAGCTTCGAATCCGACGACGAAGATATCCTACTGAAAGGCCAGATCCTGGAAAACAGAATGAAGAAAGCCAAATTCTTCTTCAAAGAAATTGCTGGAGTTTAAACCTATTAGTATTATGGAAGAGACTTGTAATTGCCCAATACTCGAAGATTGCACCGTGTACGTCAACGATATATCCCATAATGAAATTATCGGGCTGTCATACCGCAACCTCTATTGCAGGCAGGTGAACAAAAAGTATAAAATGTGCAAACGGTATATTGCCTTTAGAAAGACAGGAAAACAGGCACCGCGTAACGTATTGCCAAACTCGTGTATGAAAATTGAGGAATTGGCCTGGTAACCTTAATCCTCTTTTCTGCTCACCAGCATAATAAAATCATTCTCCAGCGGTAAATAGCCCTGGTCATAACAAAAATAATACACGGTACCTGTCTTGGTTGTGTATATGTTGGTAATAAATCCAAAATCAAATCCCTTTTTTACCAGCCGCGAACGGTGAAGTTTTATCTTCCCGTCGGGATTTAATGCCGCCATTATATTGCGGTTCCTTTTCAGTATGCCATTTACTTTCCGGACATACTGACTTCCTGCCACGCTTTTAAGCTTATTGTTGTATGTATTCCGACAAGCATCGGAACAAAATTTCTTGTCGGTTCTACCATGTAAAATTTCGCCGCATTCAAGGCATCTTTTGTCCATAACTGATATTTTGATTATTAAATATTTAACCGTTTGTACCCGGGTACAAACATTTATACCCGCTTATAAATGACAGTAATTATTTATTAACCGAATAGTACGATGGTATGTAAGTTACTTTGATTCGTGATTCTGAACAACCAAAACAAACAGAATTTTTTAACCATCTAAATTTTTACACTATGAACACCATGCGTAACAAAGTCCAGTTGATCGGAAACCTCGGTCAGAATCCTGAATTAAGAACATTTGAAGGCGGAAAGGCCCTGGCAAAATTTTCCCTTGCCACAACCGATACCTACCGCGATGCTACAGGGAAAAAAATTACCGAAACCCAATGGCACAATGTTGTTGTCTGGGGCAATCTTGCAAAAACCGCAGAGAAATACCTGGTAAAAGGCAGTGAAGTGGCGGTTGAAGGCAAGCTCATGCATAAATCCTATGATGACAAAGACGGTAAAAAACATTACTATTCGGAAATCGTGGTGAATGAAATGGTATTGCTGCGCGGAAAAAACGCCGATACTGAAGAATAGTAAGCCCCTGTGCTCGTCTGCAACCGGTATGGTTAACCGAAAGCCTGCTGTACCGGTTGTTATTGTTGCCATGTACATGCCAAAACCATTTGTTGGTTCTCAACCTGTCAAACATTGCTTTATTTAACGTAATTTGGTTACATAATTCACAAGGCAATGAGCAGTGAAAATTCCGGTAATGGCTGTCCGTTTTGCAGCAAATCGGTTAACGCATCGGTATTCCTTGAAAAAGGCAATTTCCTTGCCATTTATAATATTGCACCGGTATTGCCCGGCCATTCCCTTATTATTCCCAGGTACCATGTCACCAGCCTGCTTAAACTGGACAACAGGGAAATGATATCGTTCTTTGAAACTGCCCGAATCGCATTAAGGATTCTTATGAAGGCTTTCAATACTGATGCCTTTGATTGGTCAATCCAGGAGAAACCGGAAGCCGGTCAAACCATTGAACACCTTCACCTTCACATTGTTCCACGTATGAAGGGCGATCTGCAGCATCCCGGCGACTGGTATCCACTCATCAGCACAAACGATACCGCAATTATCGACAGCCTTAACCGTCCACGACTCGATGCAGCCTCCCTGAAACAGATCGTTACGGAATTGCGCAAAATTAATCCGCAATAAATAGGGGAAATAAATGCGTGTTAATGAATAATTTATTAATTTTCATTGTCATGCAAGATTGGTAAACGGATTTACCTGACTTCAATATTCACTCAAAATTCACCCTTATGAAACTGTTTAACATTGTGGCATGGATAAGTGGAATACTCGCCATTGCAATTATGCTGCTTGGTACAATTTCCTTTTTCCTGGGCAATAACCTGTTTGGGGTACGGCACGAAGCAAATTTCTTTATTGTTGCCAGCAGCCTGTTGCTCCTGGGAATCCTCTGTGTATTGGCCGGGCAGGGCTGCAAGCTTAAGAAGGAGTAGGCCCGGAGGTCTTTGCATTTCGCCATTGTCCCCGGGGAGGGACAGGATCATAACCATGGGTTCCCCACGGGTTGCACCTAAGAATACGCCATAGTCCCAAAATACTACCCCGGAATATACCATGAATTTTTAATGCCTGCATGGTATACTCCGAGCAGGTGGGTATATGCCTGCAGCTGTTGGGGAGCAATGGTGAGATAAACATCCTGTAAAACTTAATGGGGAGAATCATCAGCCATACCAAACCCTTGTTCAATTGGTCCAGAATTTTCATGACGGTTAATTCCCGGAATACTCGACGAAGTTTCTTGGTGTTTCATACAGGATAACCTGGATTTCATATTCGGCACTGATTTTATTGCGAATAATATTCCATATCGAAACAGCAATATTCTCCGCCGAAGGAATCTTATCCGTAAAATCAGGCACATCAATGTTCAGGTTTTTATGGTCGTACCGCTTTACAACATTTTCCTCAACAATGTCTTTGAGTTTTTTCATATCAAAAACATAGCCGGTTTCCTGGTCTATTTCCCCGGTGAGCTTTACAACCAGGTCATAATTATGGCCATGGTAATTGGGCAGACTGCACAAGCCAAATACTTCCCGGTTTCTGCTGTCATCCCACTTTGGATTGTATATCCTGTGCGCAGCATTAAAATGGGTTTCGCGGCAAACGGTAACTTTCATAACACAATCAATTTTCTATAAAGTTATCACTTTGCATTCGCTTTTTCTCAAAAACGGATGATGCTTCTGACACATGTTCGTGCCTGCCCATCAAATACAGCTTATCTCCCTTTTGAATGATGGTTTCGGGATCAGGGTTATCCATCAGGGTTGTATTCCGTAGCAAAGCAGCTATAGTAATGCCGTATTTATTCCTCAATTGCATTTCAACGATGCTTTTACCAATGGCTGCTGAATGCGCTTCAACCTTTACTGCGGTTATTTCAATATTGGCAAGGTCCTTTAAAACATGCAGGTCTGATTTGGACTTATCCTCCTTAAATACGCCATAATTATCATTCCGGATTCCGTTGATAATCAGGTTAATTTCTTTTCGTGTTACCAGTATTTTGGTCAGAACCATATCGAGCAATTCAATGAAAGTTTCAAATTCTTCAGGAATAACCTTGTTGGCCCCTATGCTGTAAAGGTCTTCAATATCCTCTACTTTATTGGTGCGAACAATGATATAGGCATGGGGATTTACATTCCTTACTTTATCAATTACCCCCATGGCGGTAATCATATTTCCGATTGAAATCACCACCACATCTGCTTTATCCACATGAGCGCGGTCGAGTATAGGTTCATTCAGTGCATCACCGTAAATAACCGTCTCGCCCTTAGCCTGGTGTTTACGGGCTGCATCAGGATCAAATACAATGGATATATACGGTATCCCAAGTTTATTGGCAATCACCGAGAGATTCAGAGCGCGCGAATCTTTTCCGATAATCACAACATGACCGCTAAGTTCGGGAACTTCAATCTGCGGCAATGGACGAATGCCTTCAACAATGCGATTCGGAAGACGCAACTTTAGTATCAAATTCGATAAGGGCCTTGAAACCTTCATGGACAATGGAGTTATAGCCATTGAGATTACGGTTACAGCAAGGAATAATTGGTAATGAAACGAACTGATCAGTCCAAGGTCAAGGCCTATAAGGGCTAAAATAAAGGAGAATTCTCCTACCTGACTAAGTGCCAGTCCTACCATTATGGTTCCCCTTAATGTATGACCCAGCAGGAAAGCCGTTCCTGATGCCAACACAGCTTTAAAGAAGATAACCACCAAAACAGTAGAGGCAACAAGAATCGGTTCATTAAAAACAAATTTCAGGTCGATCAATATACCGATTGAAATAAAGAAAAAACTGACAAACAAGTCCTTGAGCGGTTTAAGGTTGCCAAAGGCATTATGGCTGTAATCGGTATCGGAGATCATAAGGCCGGCCAGAAAAGCGCCGAATGCAAGTGACATTCCCATTTCGGCCGTAAGCAAGGCAACAGCCAGGCAGATGAGCAGAATGCTCATCATAAACAATTCCTGATTCCTGGTCATTGCAACCGCATGCAATACCCTGGGCATAAGCCAGCGGTTTCCGAAATAGATAAAACCGATAATAAACAACGCTTTTAATGCAAGCACTATGAAAGCGGATGTATGAACATCTTCCTTACCCGCAAGTATAGGGGTGAACAGCAAAAGAGGCACGAGCAGGAGGTCCTGAAAGATCAGGATGCCCAGTACCGTTCGGCCGTAATTGGAGGTTAGTTCCGATCGTTCCTGCAGTATTTTAAGCACGACGGCAGTACTGCTGAGTGCTGTCAGAAATCCGATAAAAAGAGATCCCCTCCAGTCGATATGGTTTCCCCTGGCGATGAACATGGTAACAACCACCGTTAATACCAACTGAAGAAAGCCCCCAAAGAATACTAATTTGCGGATTTTCAGCAGGTGGTTCAGCGAAAATTCAAGGCCAATGCTGAACAATAACATAACCACGCCTATTTCGGCGTACAATTCAATATCATGGTGATCGCCGATTATACCCAATACCGAGGGACCCACAACAATTCCCGTTATAAGGTAGCCCAGAATGGTAGGAAATTTAATTTTTGTGAAGAGAAAATTAACCAGGGTTGATAAAGCCAGTATAATAACAATGCTTTTAAGCAGATCCAGCACCATACATCAACGATTATGTGCATAAAGATAATAAAGATCTGCGCCGGTAGGATGAAAAATTATTCACTCCCTTTATGTACCACCCTAATGTCGTTAAGTTAATAATTATTGTTGTACACCATATTGGGTACCACCCCACCCCACCCCGGCGGAGTGTCGCTTTTGAGGTGATGTACATCACCTGACGCAGGGTAATGCGTTGGGTGATGCGTTCGCGATAAATCTGTTAACTTTAGCTTAAGGCGGGGAGACGTTGTTCCAGATCGTTCAATTGATCGTGGTTTTCGATTCCTATGGTGAAACACGACATGTAATCCTGCGCCAGGGCATATCGAATGCACTCATCCCTGCGGTTTGAAAGCTTTCCATCGCCTAATATTTTCATCCCCATAATTACCTTGCCTGAGTTTTTCATTTGCCTGAGCACTCCCACAACAGTGCTAACATCGGCATCCATGGCTACCCCTGCCTGGTTTATCCGTGCAAGATCAATCTGTACCCAGGGCGAAGCGGCTGCTGACTGCAGCGCAGAAAGGGTATGGCATGATACCCCATGCGCCCGGATAAGCTTCTTTTCCCTTGCCTGCGACAGGAATTCCATGGCACCTTTCTTATACTCCGGCCAGTCTTTGTTTGTCATGCAATGCAATAAAATGATATCAATATAATCCGTGCCTATTTCTTTCCGGAACCTGTCAAAATCCTGACGCATTTCATCTGCGCTGGAGGCATGGGTCTTCGACAGGATAACAATCTTTTCACGCGGCACGCGTTTAAGCGCTTCCTTAAGGTGGGGATGCGTACCATACTGATCAGCAGAATCCCAAAAATAAACCCCTTTATCATAAGCCGCCTGCAGTAAATCGGCGAGGCCCCTGATCCCCAACTGGCGGGTCTGGTTTGAATTACCGCCCCAGCCTTTTGTTCCTGTACCAACCGCAAGCCTTGATACTTCGATGCCTGTATTTCCCAAAACCACTTTGTCGGAAATCCTTTTTTTGCCGGCTGCAGCCGGAATACCATCAATACCCTGTTCATGGATTAACTTTATCCCGAAAGGCGTAAGAACTGCTAATCCGGCAGTTGCATAAGCGTTTTTTACAAAAGTTCGTCGGTTCATATCTTTGTTATTAATTCATTGGCAAACCCAGGCGAAATTAAAAATTTTACGGCGTAATATTTACCTTCTTCAGCCTGATAACATCGGCATTATTGGAAAGTTCTGCCATCAACAGTTTTTATCATACATTTAACAATGGCAATTCATTTTAATTTTAAATCCAAAATAGTTCATAAATTCGCTATCAAAACCAATATATATATGAAACTTAGCAAGAGCGCAAAAAATCTAAGAAAGGTGATTGAAAAAGCCATGGAAGACCATGAAATTTCCAAGGATGAATATGACATGATTATCCACCAGGCTACGGAAGACGGGCAGATAGACCAGCAGGAGCGTGCCCTCCTCAGGGAACTTCAGGACATGATTGCTGACAGGAACATAAAAATTGTAAAATAACCGTGTATTGACGCTGGTTGCAACGGCCAGCACAGCAATATATTCTTCGTTAAATCACCTAACAAATTCTACCATGGGCAATAAAGCAATTGACATTCTAAACCTCGACGTAAAAAAGCTCATTGAAATGCTCAACGCGGCGCTTTCAGAAGAATGGCTGGCCTTCTATCAATACTGGATCGGTGCAAGACTTATGGAAGGTCCCATGAGGAGTGAAATTGAGCCTGAGTTATTGCTACATGCAACGCAGGAATTAAATCATGCCACCCTGGTTGTTGAAAGGATTATTCAATTGCGAGGCACCCCTGTTTTGGATCCCAAGGAATGGTTTAACCTTGCCAGGTGTGGCTATGAGGCACCTGTTGATCCTTACGTGGAAGCAGTGCTCGAGCAGAATTTGAAAGGTGAACGTTGTGCAATTCAGCGGTACAAGGAACTTGCCGATTATACCAATGGTAAAGACCATACCACTCACCAAATGGTGACCACTATCCTAAATGAAGAGCTGGAACATGAGAATGATATCGAGGACTGGCTTATCGACATTAACCGGATGAAGGAGGAAATGAAGAAAATCCGGCTCTAACCCGGGTTTTCAGTACTTGCCGGATGCAGTTTCACAAACCGTTTTAAAATATAGTATATCATCCATGCCAGCAAGGCGCCAAGAATGGCCCCTGCAAGAATATCGCCGGGATAATGAACGCCAAGATATATGCGGCTGTAGGATACCAATGCTGCCCAAAAAAGTATAAGAACGGTAAACCATTTGTTCCTTAGCAACAACGACAAAAAAGTGGCCAGGGCAAATGAGTTGGCAGCATGTCCCGAAACAAATCCGTATGAACTCCGGCAGTAATTGTTAACCAGGTGAACCATATGGCCGATTTCAGGATCTTTGCAAGGCCGGTAACGCCTGATGCCATCTTTAAAAAGGTTTGCAAACTGATCGGCAAGGGTGATCAGAACAACTACAGCCAGCAGGATCCACAAGGCTTTCCACCTGAATTTCCAGATTAAAATACCGAATAGAACCAAATATAAAGGTATCCATTCGTATTTTCCCGAGATGAAATACATAACCTGGTCGAAGAACGGGGAATGATGACCGTTAAGCCAAAGCAGCCATTGCTGATCTGTCCGTATGAGCTGTTCGATCATTTCAGGGCATGTTTAATTCCTTCCACAACAGATCTTTTAATTCCTTGAGGTGATAATTACGCTGCGATGAAATAAAAAGTGAAGGAATATCAGGTACCTCTTTCCTGAGCTCAGCAATGATCTCCTCATCCGCAAGGTCGCTTTTGGATATAGCCAAAACCCTTTTTTTATCAAGTAATTCAGGGTTGTATTTTCTTAATTCGTTTACCAGTATTTCATAATCCTGCATGATGCTTTTGGTATCCGCGGGAATGAGAAACAACAAGATAGAATTGCGCTCTATATGCCTCAGAAACCGTAGTCCCAATCCCTTGCCTTCATGCGCTCCCTCAATAATCCCCGGAATATCAGCAACGACAAAGGACCTGGAATCACGATAAGGCACAATTCCCAGATTCGGCACAAGGGTAGTGAATGGATAATCGGCAATTTTAGGCTTCGCAGCCGAAATAACGGATAAAAGTGTTGATTTTCCGGCATTGGGAAATCCAACCAGGCCAACATCGGCAAGAATTTTAAGCTCAAGGGTGTAGTATCCTTCTGTAGATGGCTCGCCGGGCTGGGCGTAGCGCGGTGTCTGGTTGGTAGCAGATTTAAAATGGGTATTGCCCAATCCTCCTTTACCACCCCTCACCATAATATGCTCTTCATCATGCCGTGTTATCTCAAAGAGGAATTCGCCGGTTTCAGCATCGCGGGCAACTGTTCCCAGCGGAACTTCAATCGTTATATCCTCGCCATAAGCCCCGGTTTTGTTCGCCTTTTGGCCATTTTCACCGTGACCGGCAAAAATGTGCTTTTTATATCGAAGGTGTAATAGCGTCCACAGGTGGCTATTTCCTTTAAGGATAATGTGGCCGCCCCTGCCCCCATCACCTCCGTCGGGTCCGCCCTTGGGTATGAATTTCTCACGCCGCAGATGTGCTGAACCGCTGCCTCCCCTGCCTGAACGGCAAAATATTTTTATATAGTCTACGAAATTGCTTTCCATCGGGCAGGGGATTGATTGTGATTCAGCAGCAATGCATTAAATCTGTTAAACGTTGCGACGTTAAATACTGTCAATTGCGTTGCAAAGTCTTTCGAAAATGGCATCAATTGAACCCATGCCATCCACCGCCTTATATTTTCCCTTGCTGTTGTAATAATTTATAACAGGAGCTGTATCGCGATTGTAAACATTGATACGGTTTTCGATGATCGTTATATCCTGGTCATCTGCACGCCCGGAAACCTTGCCACGGCCCATGAGCCTGTTGATAAGTTCCTGCTTTTCCACTTCAAGGGCAACCATAATGCTGATGGATGTTTTCTTTTTCAGCAGCAATGTGTCGAGTGCTCCTGCCTGTGCTGTTGTGCGGGGAAAACCATCAAAAATAAATCCATTGGATCCCTGATGCTGGTCGAGTTTTGCTTCGATCATGCCAATAACCACTTCATCGGGAACCAGTTCGCCTTTGTCCATATAACGCTTGGCCTCCAATCCGAGTGTTGACTTTGCAGCCAGTTCACCCCTCAGAATGTCACCGGTTGAAAGGTGAACCAGTTTGTATTTTTCAATCAGGCTGACTGCCTGCGTTCCTTTACCGGCACCCGGAGGGCCAAATAATACTATATTAAGCATAGAGATAGAAAATTATTATATAAACAATGATTGATGATTATTCTTCAATTTTATACAATCCGCGCAGGTTTCGTCCATAGCCCTGGTAATCCAATCCATATCCCACCACAAAGTCCCTGGGTATTTCGAACCCTACATAGTCAATTCTAAGATCCCTGCTATAGAATTCCGGCTTGAGAAGCAATGTTGCAATGTAAATCTGCCGTGGCCTGAAACCCTTTAACTGATCAACGATACTTTCAATGGTAGTACCCGAGTCAATGATATCTTCAATAATAACCACCGTTTTATCTTTTAACACCTCATTAATCCCGATGAGCCGCCGCACTTTACCGGTGCTTTCAGTTCCCTGGTATGAGGTTAACTTAACAAATGATACCTGGGCATTGAATGAAACCTTCCTGAGGAGGTCGGAAGCAAACATAAATGCGCCATTCAGAATACCAATAAAAACAACATCTTCGTTTTTCAAATCCGCATTAATCCTGTCGGCAATATTTTGCACTTCTGCCTGAATTTTTTCAGGAGGTATGAATAGCCTGAATTCTTTATCGAGAAGGTTTATTTTGAACATGGGATTCGGATTTCAATAAAGATGCAAGATACAAATATTTGCATTAAATTAGTCCCTTAAATTTCCTCGACATGAAAGCGCTGGTAAGCATTATTATGGGAAGTACTTCGGATATGCCGGTTATGGAAGCTGCAGTTAAGTTCCTTGATGAAAATGAAATCCCTTTTGAAATTAATGCCTTATCAGCTCATCGTACACCCGATGAAGTTGAGAAATTTGCCAAAAATGCTGCCTCAAGGGGTATCAGGGTAATTATTGCTGCTGCGGGAATGGCAGCACATTTGCCCGGTGTCATTGCCTCCATGACCACCCTTCCTGTTATTGGAGTGCCCATTAAAGCATCGTTAGAGGGACTGGACTCCCTTTTGGCCATTGTACAGATGCCTCCTGGAATACCCGTGGCTACTGTTGGCATTAATGCTTCGCTGAATGCCGGTATTCTGGCAGCCCAGATCATTGGTTTATCAGACGAGAAAGTGGCTTTATCGGTAAGGCAATACAAAGAAGGATTGAAGAAGAAAATTGTTAACGCAAACGAGGAATTATCAAAGCTGACCTTTAAGCACAAAGTCGGATAAGGATTTTTTTGCTATACGTTACTTTTCGTTTTTCTGCAGTCGTCCTGAAAATTGAAAACATTTATTCTTTCTATGCTCCTGGCATTTATTTGCCGGGAAAGCATTATTGCACAAATGCCTGTTTTGCGTGGCGGCGCCCGTTCCGACGGCCTGGCCGGTACACAGGTGATGCTGTCTGATCCCTGGTCACTGGCATGCAATCCCTCAGGTATTGCAGGGATTAAAGCCCCGACGTTTGGCTTCGGTTGCCGGAATTATTACCAGATCTCTGACCTGAATCAGTTTTCTGCAGCCATAGGTATACCGGCATCGTTGGGATGCTTTGGCCTGGTTCATTCAGTTACCGGCAATACCGGTCTTTCGCAGCATCATACATCAATTACTTACGGGCGAATGCTGAGGCCCGGCTTACTGGCAGGAATAGGACTGCATTACCTTGCGCTCAGCCAGCCCGAAGGCTATGACGATTTCCATATGGTTATCCCGTCCATAGGCTTCAACGTTGAGATCATAAAAAACCTGACACTGGCCCTGTCGTGGTATAATCCGGCAAACCAGCAGTATGCCGGCGACGGCTTGAGCAATATTCCTTCCATATTCAGTGCAGGGGCAGGATACTGTTTAGGCCCTGAGGTTTTATGCTGCTTCGGGGCAAAATACAACCTTCACGGGAAAATGATTTATGCCGGGGGGTTCGAAGTGTATTTGGCAAAACCCATATGTATAAGGATGGGCATATCAAACGATCAAAACTATCGCTTTTCCGCAGGATTGGGATTGACACTCTCCCGCTTTTCGGTTGATTTTTCGGCCGCAAGGCACCAGTTATTACAATATACAACTGCGGTTTGTATCAATTATTCGCTGTCGCAGGCTTCCAAAGAAGGAAATGAATAAACAAAAGGAATGCAAAAAATCAATCCTTTTCAATTAAACAGGTTAAATAAATCTATTCTGGCTTAATCGATTTTAAATGCTATTTTTGCCTTTCACTTTAATTTCTACATAAAGAGATGACTGATCAGCGGGTTGGTATCATCGGAAGCGGAAGCTGGGCTACTGCTCTGGCTAAAATTCTGCTCAACAACCTTGAACATATAAATTGGTACATCCGCTCAGATGAAACCATTGAACATTTCAAAAAATACCATCACAATCCAAAGTACATCACCGATATTCAGTTTGATGTTTCGCACATTACTTTTTACAATGATATCAGTGAAGTCATAAACACTTCTGACATACTGGTTTTTGCCATACCTGCGCCATTCCTGAAGCAGTCGCTTGAACCTTATACAGGAACATTCGAAAATAAACTTATCGTTTCGGCCATCAAAGGCATCGTTCCTGATGAAAAACTAACCATTGCAGAGTTTTTCAATAAAATCTACAATATCTCCTTCAAGAACATTTGTATCATAAGCGGGCCATGCCATGCTGAGGAAATTGCACTGGAGCGCTTGTCATACCTTACCATAGCTGCTGCAACCAATGAAATTTCAGAAAAGCTTGGTGCCTTGTTCCGCTGTCACTTCGTTAAGGTGATGGCCTCAAACGACATATATGGTACTGAATATGCTGCTGTTTTGAAAAACATTGTTTCCATAGCGGTTGGAATTTGTCATGGACTCGGGTATGGTGATAACTTTCAGGCAGTTTTGGTATCCAATGCCATGATGGAAATCAAGCGATTTCTTGCCAAAACTTACAAAAGCAAACGTAAGCTGCTCAGTTCGCCTTACCTGGGAGATGTATTGGTTACTTCCTATTCCCAATTCAGCCGCAACCGCACGTTTGGGATGATGATCGGTAAGGGCTATTCGGTTAAAACTGCACAGCTTGAAATGAACATGATAGCCGAAGGATATTATGCAGTTGCCTGCATTCATGAAATCAACAAGGATTATGGCGTTAAAATGCCGATAAACGATGCCGTTTACCGTATATTATATGAAAAAATATCTCCAACCCTTGAAATTAAACTGCTCACGGAAAAATTGAAATAAAAAGATATGGACGCTTTAAAAATTGACATCAGTAAGGTTTTTGGTTTTATTCCTGAAAAAGAACTGTATGGGATAGCAGAAAAAGCCACGGCCAGTGCCAAAGCCCTCGAAGATAAAACGGGTAAGGGTAATGATTTTCTTGGCTGGGTTAAACTGCCTGCATCCATTACTGATGATGAATTAAAAGACATTGAAAAAACTGCGGCAAAAATAAAGAAGAAGGTTGAGGCTATCGTGGTAATCGGTATAGGTGGCTCATACCTTGGTACCCGGGCAGTTGCAGAAACGCTCACTCCCGTTTTTCAGCACCTTAAACCAGTGCACAAGGGACCGGTAATATTGTATGCCGGACATAACATTGGCGAAGATTACCTGAATGAGCTCCTCGATTTATTGAACGACATGAAATATGCCATTGTGGTAATTTCAAAATCAGGAACCACAACAGAACCGGCCATCGCATTCAGGATCCTTAAAACGCACCTCGAGAAAAAAGCAGGTAAAAAAGAGGCCAAGGATCTCATTATTGCCATCACCGATGCAAAAAAAGGAGCCTTACGCACTACAGCCACACAGGAGGGTTATAAAACATATATTATTCCTGATGACATTGGAGGAAGGTATTCTGTTCTCACTCCGGTAGGCTTGGTACCCCTGGCGCTCGCCGGATTTGATATCAGGGCCCTGGTTAAAGGCGCCACTGATATGGAAAAAATGACCAGCTCTGCAGTGCCGTTTGAAAAAAATCCCGCTTGTTTATATGCAGCATCTCGCTATATGTTATACAAGGCAGGTAAAAAAATTGAGATTCTGGCCAATTTTGAAAATAAGCTGCATTATATGGCTGAATGGTGGAAACAGTTGTATGGTGAAAGTGAAGGAAAGGAAGGAAAAGGAATTTTCCCTGCCAGTGTCGACCTTTCTGCCGACCTGCACTCAATGGGACAATACATACAGGAAGGTGAAAGAATCCTTATGGAAACATTCCTCTCCGTAGGTTCCACCCTGAGCAGGCTGAAAATTCCAAAGGATAAAACCGACCTGGATGGCCTCAATTATATTGCCGGAAAGCGCATAGATGAAGTTAACAAGATGGCCGAGTTGGGTACTATTCTTGCGCATATGGATGGCGGAGTGCCTTCCGTAAGAATTGAAGTTCCCATGCTGAACGAGTATTATGTAGGCCAGCTGATGTACTTTTTTGAAAAAGCATGCGGAATAAGCGGATATTTGCTGGGCGTGAATCCCTTTGATCAACCGGGCGTTGAAGCCTACAAGAAGAATATGTTTGCACTGTTAGCGAAACCCGGTTTCGAAGAGGATACAAAAAAAATCAAGAGCAGGCTGTAGAAAAAACCTCCATTTTTATTTGCTATCAACAGAATCAACACCCTCGTCAATATTCTGTTGCTTTGTGTACGGTAAAATGCTAACTTACCTGAACAATTATCGTATAATAATTGGAATTTGTTTTCATTTAAATTCTTTTTAATAAGGCTTTTGCACGATATTTGTAGGTAATTATGTGTTTAGTGTTGAAATGATGAAGGTTCTAAATTACAAAAACCCTTGTTTTGAATTATTTAGCTCATATATACCTTTCCGGTGCCAACGAAGAAGTATTGGTTGGCAATTTCATCGGAGATTATGTAAAAGGATTTGAGCTCGGAAAGTATCCCGAATCCATGCGTAAGGGAATTATGCTTCACCGGCATATCGACTCCTTTACCGATACCAATCAGATTGTCAGGAAAAGCAAGATCAGGTTAATCGAAAAATACCGCAAGTATTCCGGTATTATCATTGATATTTTCTACGATCATTTTCTGGTTAATACATGGTCGTCCTATTCAAGCCAGCCCATTGAGGATTTCATCCTCAACGTTCATTCGGTATTAAACCGGCATCTCGATGTATTGCCCGAAGCCGTGCGGTTGTTCCTTCCTTCCTTTATCCGTAATAACTGGATTCAGAAGTATTCGACGGTAGAAGGCATCGAAGATGTCCTGCACCGCATGTCGAGCCGGACCACGCTTCCTGAGGAAACCGAGTATGCCATAAAAGTGCTCCGGAATGATTATGAAAAGTTTGAGGCGGAGTTCTCCAGTTTCTTCCCTTCGCTGATCAGCTTTGTTAAAAAATCGTTTGGTATTATTCTCGAACACGAAGAATATCCGCACGACAATATAACCATGATTTCATAAGAAAGGCCGTTAAGGCCTTTTTTTTTGCACTTGCCCGAACCAATGTGTTACTTGTTGTAGATAGCGCGCACCGCATCAAGCCTCACCAATATAAACAGGAGGAGCGTAAATGCGAGCATCGAAGAGCCACCATAGCTAAAATAAGGAAGCGGGATGCCGATTACCGGAAACAGCCCAATGGTCATGCTTATATTGATGGCAAAATGAAAGAAGAGAATGGATACAACCCCGTATCCGTATATGCGTGCGAATTGGGAGCGTTGTCGTTCCGCCAGGAATATGATGCGAATCAGCAGGCTGGTGTAAAGCAATATGGCTATGGTTGTACCGAAAAAGCCCCATTCTTCGCCTACGGTGCAGAAAATAAAATCGGTACTCTGCTCGGGAACAAAATCAAGCTTGGTTTGTGTTCCTTTCAGATAACCTTTTCCAAAAAATCCTCCAGAACCAATGGCAATTTTTGACTGATTGAGGTTGTACCCCACATTCCTGACATCGGTTTCCTTGCCCAGCAATATATTAACTCTGGTTTGCTGGTGCGGTTTCAGAATTTCGTGAAACACATAATCAACCGAATAGGTAAAGCCTATAAATCCATACAACAATAAAAGAATGAAGGCAACATTTTTTATTTTGCCCGCAACGGAAACGATGATCAGTATAACCGTTGATAAGCCCAACGCAGCCATTATTTCATAGAATTTGTCCGGCTTTAAATTCAGGGCAGGAAATAAGTAGTGAAATAAATAATAGGTACCAAACAGTGTGGCTGCACCAATAAACGCATACTTTACCTTTTTATTAAGCGTACTTAAAGCGGCAAGTGCCAGGGCAATAAGCACTATCAGCACGGTAGAGGCCGGCAGCAACAAGGTCATCAAAAACAATATGGTAATGAAAAGGGTAAGCGCCAATATCCAGCCCGGCATACCCTCGCGGTACATGAGCAGGATGAAACATGAAAAAACCATGGCGGTACCCACGTCGGGCTGCAACAAAATCATACCAACCGGCAACCCTACAAGTATTGCCATAATTCCCATTGACTTCCAGGTCCATAGTTTGATATTAAAGCCACTCAGGTACCTGGCAATTGCCAGTGCGGTTGCAATTTTAACGAATTCAGCGGGCTGAAAATTAAATCCGAAAATCCTGATCCACGATTTAGAATTATTAACCTCAACGCCAAAAGCCAAAACAGCGACCAATGACAGGATTGCGAAGCCATAAATGATATAGGAAAAGAAATGATAAAACCGGTGGTCGATGGCAAAAAGCACAATAATCATCAGTAACGATACCAGAATCCAGATGAGCTGGTCACCAAAGTTTTGTTTAATGCTAAAAATTGATGCAGCCTGTTCGTTATATGAAGAAGCAAACACATTCATCCAGCCGAAAATGACCAGGAGAAGGTAAAGTCCGACGGTTAGCCAATCTATTTCTTCTGTTATTCTAAGTTTATCTATCATTCCGCTGCTATTAATTTCCGTTCCATTTTTGGCAACAGATTACCGTTGAGCATTCTGTCCTCGATCCATTTCCGTTTGGGTGCTATAGAGCCTGTAAGGTACTTTTCAATCATCAGGCTGGCTATGGGCGCGGCATACGTAGCACCCCATTCACCATGTTCTACATAAACCGAAATAGCAATTTTTGGATTATCCTTGGGTGCGAATGCAATGAACACTGAATGGTCATCACCATGCGGATTCTGTGCAGTTCCTGTTTTACCGCAAACAACAATACTGTCCAAATGGGCAATATTGGCAGTACTTCCGCTGCCCCATCCGCCATTAACAGCCATATCCATTCCGTCAATTACCGGCTCAAAGTGCGATGCTTCAATATTGATCAGGTGTTTGTCATAAAAGCGATGCTCAATGGTGTCAATGCCTTCAATTTTTTTCACTACGTGGGGAACATAATAATATCCTCTGTTGGCAATTGCTGCAACCATATTTGTCATTTGCAAAGGGGTTACAAGTAACTCACCCTGGCCAATGGATAAGGAAATTGTGGTAGCGGCGTTCCAGTGATTCCTTCCGAAATAGCGATCGTAATAGGTTGTTGGCGCTACAAATCCACGTAGTTCATTCATAAAGTCACTTTGCAAACGGCTTCCCAGGCCAAATTGTACTACGTAATTTCTCCAGTTATTGTATGCTTCCTCTGCATTGGTATACTTAGGATTTTCAATTATTTTGCGGTATACATTGCAGAAATATGCATTGCATGAATGCTGGATCCCTTCTACCAAATCCAGCGGACTGCGGTGATCGTGACAACCAATCAGGCGCCGGCCCATGCGGTAACCCATGGTACATCCGAAACTCGATTCGGGGGTAATAACACCTTCTTCCAGTCCAATTAAGGCCTGCAAAGGCTTAAAGGTAGAGCCCGGAGGGTAATTTGCCATGAGGGCCCGGTTAAACAGGGGCTTGAAAATAGTATCCCTTTCAAGCGAAATATAGTTAACCGTTCTTTGCCGGCCAACCAATAAAGCAGGGTCATATGATGGTGTGGACACCAGTGCCAATATTTCACCGGTAGAAGGTTCAACGGCAACGATGCTGCCCATATAGTTTTTCATCAACTTCTCGCCGTATTCCTGCAAAATAGCATCTATTGTGGTGGTTAAGTCTTTACCCACAATGGCATCTTTATTGAAACGTCCGTCCTGATAAGGGCCTTTAACCCTTCCGTGAACATCAACCAATAATACTTCCTGGCCTTTTTCACCTTTCAATACGTTCTCATAATACCCTTCTATGCCGTTGATGCCGATATAATCTCCCATGGCATAGGCGCTGTTCCTTGAAATAAGTCTTTCATCAACCTCACCTACATAGCCAAATAAATGCGAAGCCATTGGCTTGCTGTATTTTCGCAGTGTGCGCGACCTAACATAAAAGCCGGGGTATTTAAACATTTTCTCCTGCAGCACAGCATATTGTTCGGGAGAAATTTGTTTGATGAACGGTTCGCGGCGGTACCTGGGCAACCTTGCCCGTGCTATACCTGCCCTAAGCCGGTCGATGGAAATATTCAGTATCTGGCAGAATTCCGTGCTGTCAAATGCCCGTAACTCATAGGGAGCAATCATCAGGTCGTAGGCAGGCTGATTATATACCATGAGTTCACCATGGCGGTCATAAATTAAGCCCCTGGCAGGATATAGAATTTCTATCCGCTGTGAGTTATTTTCGGCAGAAAGCTTATAGCTTGAATCAATCACCTGGATATAAAACAAGCGAACCACCAATGCCAGTGCAGCCAACAAAAAAATGATGGCTATGATATTTCTTCGGGAAGCAAATTGATCCATGAACTATTTTCGAAATACAAAAAACTGACTGAACACAATGATCAATGAGGTCAATATTGAACTTAAGAATGCCCTCAATAACGTATTGAAAAAATGATTAAAACTGAATGCTTCGAGGTAAAAAAGCGTAAAGTGATGAATGATCACCAGCATTACGGTATATTTAACGAACCATTCCACTCCAAATTGTGCCAGACGGGGATAAGTACCGGACTGATATCCTTCGCGGGGTGAAAATATTGCCATAACCCTGGGTCTCGCAAAAGCCATCATAACAGTGGCCGTAGAATGCACTCCCGGTGTGCCCATAAACAGGTCAATGGTGAGGCCTAACATAAAGGCCACGATCAGCAATACCGCCCTGGGTGTTGTAAATGGCAACAATAATATAAAAAGGGTGTAAATGTAAGGGTTTATGTATCCTGAAAATTCAATGTTGTTAAACACCAGCAATTGCAGGAGGATGAGCAAAACAAAATAAACGATATATTTAATCTCCCTTATCATTTTCTTGCTGCATTTTCGAGTGAATCAATTTCACTTTTTGAGATATTCTGAATCACTTTTACATGATCGAGTTTCCTGAAATCATTGGACAGTTTCACCCTGATTTCGTAATAGTTTCCTCCTTTCAGCCTGAACCTGTCAATGGTGCCTATAAGCAATCCCTCCGGAAAAACACCGCCATACCCGCTGGTTACGATGGTATCGCCCTCACTGATTATAACATGGTGCGGTATATCAACCAGGGTTACATGGTTTGAAGAGTTACCATTCCAGCTCAACGGGCCAAAGTATCCGTTCTTTTTAATTTTGGCGCTTACCGTAAAATCGATATTCAACACGGATAGAACGGAGGCATAGTTTTTTGATACCGACTTAACAACGCCAACAATACCATCTGTGCTGGCCACGGCCATATCGGGAAGAACACCCTGCTCGCTGCCCCTGTCGAGCGTAAGGTAATTGTGTTGCTTGTTAACCATGTTATTGATAACACGGGCGGTTAAAAAGTAATACTGTTTGCGTCCGTCAGCTGTGGATTCAACACTTGAATCATTGCGCATAAATACATACGAC
The DNA here is from genome assembly GCA_964646255.1 of uncultured Bacteroidales bacterium. Lineage (GTDB taxonomy): Bacteria > Bacteroidota > Bacteroidia > Bacteroidales > UBA10428 > UBA5072. Next base: position 12,679 of record CAZYDI010000023.1, on the reverse strand, counting down.
TCGCGCAGGTTATTGTACAACATGGTATTCTCTTCGGCGAGCTTCCTGTTTTCGTTGTGCAATGAAAAGTAGTCGCTGATGTTGCTCATGCGCATGGATAACCTGCCGGTCAGCTTATGTGACGCATTGTAAAAGACAACCCGCTGATAAGGATTAGCGTTGAAAAGAAGAAAAAGTGAAAACGTTTCGATCACCAGAAAAAGAATCAGGAAATGATGCTGGATTATAAATCGAAATAAGTTTCTCATGCTAACATTACCTGTAAAAATGCTGAATAATGCCTTTTATCTGATCAGGAGTGACTGATATTTTTCAATATTTTTAAGAATGATTCCTGTACCTCTTGCAACGGCATGCAGGGGATTCTCTGCAACATTGAAAGGTATGCTGATTTTATCGGTAAGCCTCTTTGCAAGTCCCCTAAGAAGTGCACCGCCACCTGCCAGGTATATCCCTTTCTGAACGATATCGGCGTACAATTCAGGAGGTGTTTGCTCAAGAACCGAAAGCACGGCAGATTCAACCTTTGTGAGTGACTTATCAAGGCAATGGGCAATTTCCTGGTAAGATACCGGTATTTCAATTGGCAGTGCAGTCATCATGTTGGGGCCCCTTACGGTATAGTCGGCCGGAGGATTGTCGATATCGGGCAAGGCTGCACCAACAAATATTTTAATATCCTCAGCGGTTCTTTCTCCAACTTTAATGTTATGCTGGTGACGCATATAGGCCTGAATATCGGCTGTAAAACCATCTCCTGCAATGCGGATAGATTCATTACAAACTATCCCGCCAAGTGCGATCACGGCAATTTCGGTTGTTCCACCGCCAATATCCACCACCATGTTGCCTTCGGGAGCCACTACATCCAGTCCGATTCCTATGGCGGCTGCCATGGGCTCATAAACCATGTAAACATCACGGCCACCGGCATGTTCCGAAGAGTCACGCACAGCCCTTACCTCTACCTCAGTGCTTCCTGACGGAATGCTCACTACCATGCGCAATGAAGGTGTGAAGAACCTGTTTTTGGGATTGATCATCCTGATCATGCCGCGGATCATTTGTTCAGCGGCATTAAAATCGGCTATTACCCCATCGCGGAGCGGCCTGATGGTGCGTATATTCTGATGCGTTTTTCCGTGCATCTGACGTGCTGTTTCACCTATCGCGACAAGTTTTTTAGTGGATTGATCAATCGCAACTATAGAAGGTTCGTCAACCACTATTTTATCATTCTCAATGATAATGGTATTCGCGGTTCCCAGATCAATTGCCAGTTCCTGATTAAATAAAGAAAAAACGCCCATATGTTTATTTCATCAATAAAAGTTGGTAAAGGTAATATTTTGAAAAATTAAATGTATCAATAGTTAGGTTATTAACGGATAAAGTTTAAAGAGGTTACGGAATTTTTAATGTTTAAAATGACGTATACCTGTAAATACCATTGCCATGGAATTGCTATCGCAAAAATCTATTGAATCCTTGTCCCTTACAGATCCCCCCGGCTGAATAACCGCTTTTATTCCGGCTTCACTGGCAATTTCCACACAGTCAGGAAACGGGAAGAAAGCATCTGAGGCCATTACTGCTCCGGCTGTTTCAAAGCCAAATGTCCGTGCTTTTACAATGGCTTGCTTTAGCGCATCCACCCTGCTTGTTTGTCCTACCCCACTGGCTAATAATTGTCCGTTGCGGGCCAGCACAATGGTATTTGATTTGGAATGCTTTACCAGCTTGTTGGCAAAAACCATGTCGGTATATTCCTTATCGGTTGGTACGCGCTTTGTTGTCGGCTTCATTTCTTCACGACTTTCTGTTTTTATGTCGCGGTCCTGCTCAATTACCCCATTAAGCATGGAACGGAACTGAACAATGGGCAGGTACGTTTCTTTACGAACCAGGATAATGCGGTTCTTTTTGTTTTTCAGTATATCCAGTGCCTTGTCCTCAAAAGCAGGGGCAATGATCACTTCAAAGAAAATCTTGTCAATCTCAGCCGCCGTTGCTTCATCAATTTTTGCATTTGTAATTAAAATTCCGCCATAGGCTGATACCGGGTCGCCTGCCAGCGCATCCTTCCAGGCATCAATGAGTTTGGGCCGTGATGCTGCACCGCAGGCATTGTTGTGTTTAAGAATAGCAAAGGTAACTTCAGAAAAGTCATCAATGAGATAAACGGCTGCTTCAATATCGAGCAGGTTGTTGTATGATATTTCCTTCCCCTGCAGCTGATCAAATACCTGTGAAAGATCACCATAAAACGTACCCTGTTGATGAGGATTCTCACCATAGCGCAGGATTTTTGCATGGTTAAAGCTACGGCGAAATGCCTTCTTTTCTTTTCCCCGGTTGAAATATGAAAATATCGCGGAATCGTAATGCGATGTTACAGCGAAGGCCTCCATGGCCATTTCCTTTCTTTGTTCCTGATTTACCGTCCCATCCTGGTTATTCAATATATCAATGAGGAATGCATAGTGGTCTCTTGACGGAATAATCAACACATCATCGAAATTTTTTGCAGCTGCCCTGATCAGTGATATGCCCCCGATGTCAATTTTCTCAATAATGTCTTCCTCAGATCCCTTTGATGCTACAGTCTCTTCAAAAGGATATAAATCAACAACCACAAGGTCAATTGATCCCAGGCTGTATTCTTTCATATCGGCAACATCCTGCTTATTATCCGGCCGTGCCAGTATACCTCCGAAGATTTTTGGGTGAAGGGTTTTTACCCTGCCGCCTAAAATGGAAGGGTAGCCGGTTAGTTCTTCAACCGGTGTTACTTTTATCCCAAGCTTTTCAATAAAATCCCGGGTGCCCCCGGTCGAAATAATAGTGACTCCCTGATCATTTAACTTTTTCACAATTTCTTCAAGATGATCTTTGTAATAAACGGAGATCAGCGCGGTTTTAATTTTTTTATTCATATAAAAAGCTGATTAAATACTGTGGTATGCCCTGAAATGAACGGATATGGTATGCCGGACCCGCCCATATGCGTGCGCACAAGATATTAATTTTTTGATAATTTAAACAGCGCTTTCTTATCTTTGTTAATGTTAAATCTTTTCACATGCGATGGTATTTCATTTTACGCGAAAGCATTAACTCGGCTTACCGAACGGTAGTTTTAAACAAATTGCGTACATTGCTTTCGCTGCTGGGCGTCACCATTGGCATTTTCTCCATAGTATCCGTCTTCTCCGTGCTCGACTCCATGAAAGCCAACATGAAGAAAACACTTGATATTTTTGGCACGGATGTCATTGTTGTCGAAAAAATGCCCTGGGCTCCGGAAGACGGGCAGGAATATGCATGGTGGGAATACATTAACAGGCCTGTTGTTACCCTCAGGGAACATAAAGCGCTGAAGGACCAGGTAAGTGCAATTGACGATGCCTGCTTTATTGGCGTTACTTCAGGCGATGTTGAATACCTTGATAATAAGGCTGAAAACCTTATGATATGGGGAACAAGTGAGGAATTCACCATTATTCGCAGTACATCCATTCATCAGGGCAGGTTCTTTTCTCCGTTTGAAATTAACACCGGCAAGAATAATTGTGTTATCGGCTATACGCTTGCCGAACAGCTTTTTAAAGGAACCACTCCCTTAGGCAAAACCATACGCTTCAGGGGCAAGGAAGCTACCATCATCGGTGTGGTTTCCAAGGAAGGCAAATCCTTTTTTGGAGGGGGAAGCATGGATGAAGTAGTACTTGTACCCATCCAGTTCTTCGCAACCATGGTTGACCTTAACAGCGACAGGGCCAATCCCCAGGTATGGATTAAGCCGGTTGACGGCGTAAGCGGTGATGAACTTAAGCAGGCCGTTGAATTGAAATTGAGATCTCTCCGCAGGTTGAGCCCAAGGGCAAAAAACAATTTCGCCATTAATGAAACCAGCCTCATGGGTGGAATGATAGAACAAATATTCGGGGTGGTGAATATTGCAGGCTGGTTTATAGGCATATTCGCCATATTGGTTGGGGCATTCGGCATAGCCAACATCATGTTTGTTTCAGTTAAGGAAAGAACCAACATCATTGGCATACAAAAAGCCATTGGCGCCAAAAGTTTTTACGTGGTGCTTGAAGTGCTTAATGAGTCGGTGCTGCTTTCGCTCGTAGGCGGAATCCTGGGATTGCTCTTAATATTTTTAGGTACACTCATCGCCAAGGCACAGGACTTTCAGATTTCCTTAAGTGTGGGAAGGATAGTTTTTGGTTTGCTTATAAGTACAATTGTAGGATTGATTGCCGGTCTTATGCCTGCTTTAACGGCAGCACGACTTAATCCGGTTAAAGCCATCAACAGCACTTTTTAGCAGGAATGCATTTTATGCTTTTCGTCCTCCTGCAGTGCTTAACATATAACCCTGTTCTTTAACATGTCCGGATTAATGTTCTCTAAAACTTAAGCCCATGAAAGAAGAAATTACCAGTCTTTACAGCGAATACAAGCAAGGAATTGCCACACGCCGCGATTTTTTGCGGAAACTTACCATGCTGGCAGGAAGCACTGCAGCAGCAATGGCCATTTTGCCCTTTCTCGAAAACAGCAACATTAAGGCATCCGATGGCCAACCGGATGATGGAATTCTTTCTGAATTCATAACGTATACAGGCGCAACGGGTGAGGTAAAAGCCTTTTTCGCCCGACCGGATAAAAAAGTAAAACTCCCCGCCGTGATTATTATTCATGAAATATTTGGACTGAATGCCCACATTCGCGACGTTGCAACACGTATGGCCCGGGAAGGCTTCCTGGCACTTGCCCCCGATGCCCTCTCTCCCCTCGGCGGATCGCCCGAAGATGATCGTGATAAAGCCAGAAAAATGATGGGTGAGCTCAAACAGGAAGAAACAGTTAAAAATCTTGTTGCCGCGGTTCAGTACCTTGAAACCCATCCCCTCTCAAATGGCAGGGTCGGTTGTACCGGGTTTTGCTGGGGTGGTGCAATGACCAACCAGGTTGCTGTTAACAGCCCGGGGCTCGATGCTGCAGTCCCTTATTATGGTCGCCCACCGGCTGATGAAGATGTTCCTAAAATTAAAGCCCCGGTACTTGCGCACTATGCCGGTGACGATCCTGGCGTTAATTCAGGAATAGCTGCCTTTGAAGCGGCATTGAAAAATGCCGGAATTGAATACCGCATTTTTATTTACGACGGCGCCAGGCATGCCTTTAACAACGATACCAATCCCGAGCGCTATAACAAGAAGGCGGCGGATTTGGCATGGGTAAGAACCGTAAGCTTTTTTCACGACAAACTGGATTAACCTGTTTGCCGTTTCTTTGACAGCAGGCTGATTTCATTGGCAAAAGGCCTGATGTGCCTGAAAAACTTTTTATACCCTTCACAGAGGTAATTCATTCCGGGTTCACTGCTCTCAGCCGATGGAAACCGGTTTTTCATGCATTCGCCATGGCACATGTCCAATACATCACAAGCCCTGCAAGTGGCAGCAATGGTGTTCCATTTGGCGCAGCCAAAGCTTTTTTGCCGTCCGCTGTCTAAGAAGCTTTCCAGTGAAGCATTTCTTATGTTGCCCAACCGGTAATCGTCATCCACATAATGATCGCACGAAAAAACATCACCGTTATGCTCTATCACCGGAACCCCGCCGCATTCTTTTTTGAATACACATAGCGTATGGTCCTGGTTAAATGCCGGTCTTAACGCCTCTTCAATGATCTGAATTTTAATTTTTCCTATATCATTCGCCTTCCATTCATCAAAGATGGTGCAAAGAAAGGCTCCAAAAGCGGAAGGCTCGACAGCCATATTTTGCAGGGAGGCAGAACCGGGTTTAATAACAAGGGGAATGAACGTAAGACAGGATACTCCCAGTTGACGGAAAAACCTGTACACATCCAATGGTTTTGCTGAGTTTTCCGAACCAACAACACAAAGTATCTCAGGCTCTGCACAATTCATAACAAGCAGATCATAGGCGTGCAAAACCGCCCTGAATGTACCCCGGCCATCTTTCCCTTTTCTGTACCTGTCGTGCATGTCTTCGGGACCATCCATGCTGAGGCCGACCAAAAAGTTTTCCCTCGCAAGGAATTCTGCCCAATCACTGTTCAGCAATGTTCCGTTGGTTTGAATGCCATTGATTATCCGCTTTCGGGGCGGACAATATTTTTTTTGCAGGGCAAGTGCCTTTTTAAAAAACGGGATTCCTGCCAGCAAAGGCTCACCACCATGCCATGAAAACATAATGGTATCACCGGTGGTTGCAATAACCTGCCTGCGAATAACCTCATCCAGGATATCATCCTTCATGATGGCCATGGAATCAAACATGGCGGTTTTTTCAATATAGTAACAATACGTGCAATTCAGGTTGCATAGCGCGCCAGCAGGCTTAATGAAAACCTGGAATTCCCTATCGGCAGAATTTTCCTTCATAACCAACCCAAGTTAACCCAATTTGCTAACTTCCTAAGGGTATTTTTTTAAATTTGTTAATTCAACCGCAACATGAAATCAATACGATTCATACTGGGATACCTGGCAGGGATTTCAATTTTTGTGATTATTATCCCCTATGGTTTCTTCCTGCTATCCAGGCTTGACTACCTGTTAAATTACCAGATGATTATACCCTCCATGATTTTGCGCTATGTTATTTCAGGGGTATTGTTGCTCCTGGGTGTTGTATTCCTGGTATGGTCGAACATTGCTTTATTTTTTTTTGGCAAGGGAGGTCCTGCCGATGTTATGGGCGTATCCATCAGCCCTCGCACTACTACACTCGTTACCAGGGGACCCTACCGCTACAGTCGGAACCCCATGGTATTTGGTGCATTAATGATTTACTTTTCCATGGTCCTGTATATGAATTCTTTAATCGGACTTATTGTCTTTGTGCTGTTCTGCATGCTGGCGGTTGTTTACCTGAAGCATTCCGAGGAGAAAAGATTGCTTCATGATTTCGGAAGTGATTACCTCGAATACAGAAAAAAGGTCTCCATACTCATCCCTTTCCCGAAGTTAAAGTAACATCTGCCGCTGATATTCCTTCACGCATGAGGCGCGTTATTCATTGCACTATTATTGAATTGCCTTAAAAGCAACCGGATCAGGTGCGGTAAATAAACCATCGGCCTAACTATGTGTTTTATATAATCATCGCCTTAGCAATGTACGAGGATCTGAAAATAATAGCCAGGGATAAAGGACGTGAAGGATTGCTGCCGCAGAACCTGGGAGAGGATATCCTTTCGCCATTACTGGATATTTTCATTAAGATCAGCAAAATAAATGCACATCATCCCGATTTTTTCGAAGACAAGGATATTGTCAACGAATTAAGCGACGAAATAAAAAGCATAGCCCTGCTGGTAAAAATGTTTACTCAGAATAAATCGCCCGATAACGAATTGTTTGAAAAAGCATTCCGCAGCCTTCGTTATTATTACTGGGTGGAAAAATACCGCCGGGAGCACAGTATAAACTTGGCCCTGCCCACTGTTGAAACCATACTCAACCATCCTAACTGACCATTTTGCATCCTTCTTCTTTACCTTTTTGCTGAATATTTGTTTATACATCAAAGATTCATGGGTGCGACTATTTATCTTCATATTGTTGGCTATGCATTCCGTTGTACACAATGGTCAGGAGCTGGTACAGTATCAGGTAAAGAAAAGGTCATTACCCTTATTCGACCAGCCCGAAGGAAACCTCCTGGTTAGCGTTCCTAAAAACAAAACGGTCACCATTTTGTCGTTCAGTCAGCCTTGCGGATGTTTTGAGGCGGAATACAACGATATGAAAGGGTTTTTGCCATCGCAGCATTGGTTGCACGATGTGTTTCCCAAAATAAGGAAGCAGGGAACTTTTAAGTTTCCGGATGAGGCAGCAAAAAAGGTTCTGCTTACGCATAACCTGGTGCTCGAAACTACCGAAAACGGATTTTTTGTTTTGGCTATAAAACCGGAGAACGATGCAGCAATGGCCAGAAATACCCAAATGATCCGTAAATACGGATATTCCGATGGAAAGAAAATTGCCGAAGGAAAATTATGGCTGGGAATGAAAACGCAAATGGTACTTGATTCCTGGGGCATTCCTTACCGCGTGCGACGGTCACGCGGGCATTGGGGAGAAATGGAACAATGGATATATTCCTCAGCTTATTTGTATTTTGAAAACGGCCAACTCACCGAAATTCTGAAAATAACCTCAGCCAAAAGCGAATAAAAACAGGTATCTGTAATTATTCAAGCAACTGGCCGGTAGCGTCACCGGTCCATTGTTGAATGATGGAAACCTTTGCAGTATCGAGACGTGCTGTGTGGTGCAGCAAAAGGTATGACTTAAGCGGCATTTCTCCTGATGTCACCACATCGTTTATGGCATCGAGCATACCAATTTTCTTCCTTTTACTGTAGGTTTCCCAATCCGAGAAATTCAACTTCTCCCGCCCATCGATGATATGATCGGCAAGAAACCACGATGCAGGAGCCAATTTGGCATACCACGGAAAACGTGTCTGAAATGAATGGCAATCATAACAGGATATTTCCAATACTGTGGAAACTTTCTCATTGAGCAGGCCACTCCGTGCAATATGATTGCTATCCATCGGCTTGTTTTCGGGCAAGCCTTTTGGCAAAAGCTGGATGGCCAGAAAAATTCCGGCCATAACCAGCAATATTACCTTTAATATGCGCATTTAGCTCAGTTTAACAAACTATCTGCCTTTGCTGAGGCCCATGCCTTGAGAACCTTCGTTTCTTCGTCACTCATTTTGAGCTGAGGATATTTTTTCACCGCATCTTCCGGTGGCATGACTCCATCTTCAAGCACTTCGATGATTACATCAAGATTGGCAATGAGCTTGGCCTTTTCAAGCTTAGCAAGATCTTCCCACATCAGCGCATCTTTTGCATCCTGTGATTGACCTTTTTCACTATGACAGCCATAGCATTTCTGATCAATGATTTTTTTCACCGCTACCGGGTAAAAGGATTCCGGCGATGAAGAATGCTTTTCCTTAAGCATACCGGCACCCTGCAACAACAAGGCACCCGAAAGGAGCAATGCAACGTACAACCAGGCTACTTTTTTCATAATTCTGAATATTTTATGATAAAGTTACGGCAAAAAACATGAATATCCCGATAATCAACCCCTATTTCACCGGGTAAGCACCAATGTATGGTTTATATTTTGGCGTTAATCCCAGCAACTTCTGAATATTCACAGGCAGAACGGTTGCCACCGATGATCCCTGAAAGGCCTTGTTGAGTTCATAATTGCCGAGCTCAGCACCCCTGAACAACGGAAGGTAGAAACCTGAAAAAACCTTGCTGTTTGCTGATGAGCCGGCAAACAAAGATTTCAGATCAGCAATTGATTCAGCAGTGGCAGAGCAGCTTCCGTCCTCTTTTTTGGCTACCGGGCTGTACATTACCAACCCGTTGTATCCGCTGTTTCCGTTTTTTACATATACATTATAATCGAATTGCTGAAGGGGGGAATCCTTTAGTTTATCACATAAGTCCTGGTGCTGATATACCAGCATAAGGGGCTTTTCAAAGTTGGCATCTCCGGTGAGCAGGTTGTTAACAAAGATATGGCCGAATCTTTCGTCAACATCCGGGCCTGTGCTTGGGTGCCAGCCGAAATGATCGCCCTGTGCGCTGCGCAAATCGCGTCCGATACAAACGGTACTGTTCACAAAGGTGTTCTGGTAAATATGGGCATCTGAACTGTTGAGGATGAATATGCCCTGGTCGCAGTTTTCAAAAACATTGCCGGCAGCAGTTACATGCCTGGAAATTTCAAAGAAGAATCCATTGTAGTTTGGCCACATAAGCCTTAGGTTTCCGAATTTTCCCCGGTTGGTTCCTACGTCCTTTACATAATTGTTGATGAACCTTCCGTCGACGTTTCCGACATCGTACCATATTCCGTTCGAAACGGGCAGGTCGTAAATGAGGTTATCCCGGCAGGTAATGCGGTGGGTCTGATTGAATATTTTAACTGCAGCCGGATAGTAACCATCCAGTTCTTCAATATTGTTGTGCGAAAATTTGTTTCGCTCAAGCAAACAATCCGATGATGAAAGCAGGTAAACACCTTCGGTAGTGGTATAGTGAACGTCGCAATTCCTTAATACCGTGTTGTCACCCCTTAAATAGGTACCTACCCTGCCGCAATAGGAGAATGTACAGTGCTCAATAACACTTCCAACAACATCCTTACCAAAAGTGGAGGGATCAGCCAAACCCTCCGGCTCATATCCGTCTATTTCAAAGGCGCAATAAGCGTACTGGGTAAAAACTATTCCTTTTAGCGTAACCCCTTTATGATCGTTCTTTTTGCCATGCACATCCTTAGTAACCCTGTGTAATCCATGGTTAAAGGCAGTGATTTCAATTTCATGCTTTTCCGGGTCCCGGCCAATATATACCGAACTGTCGTTATAATCAATATAAAAGGTATTTTCATCTACTTCACCTTCCCATCCGGCAGAGCGAAGGATTTTTCCATCAACAAATACCATGTCATTGTTGAAACGATGCAAAGGCGTGGTTTTCCCAAATCGGTCACGGGTCCACCAATCATCGGGGTATGCGCGAAACAGTGTGCTCCATTTCGTCTTCCATAATCCGCTACGGCTGATTCGTTTCCATTCAGTAGCCACCCGGGTGCCTTTAAAAACAGGTTGTTCATTTCCATAAGGCTGAAGGGTAATTCCCTGATTGAAGAGGAGGTCACCGGAGCGGTATACTCCTCCGCGCAAAACAATGGCATCACCTGTTTTGGCATTGGCTATGGCATATTCAATAGTTGCAGGGGCATCAAGCTTATCGCCTGCCGATTCAGCTTTTCCATCCGGGGCTACATAAAAAATTTTACCCGCGATTTTGGGTAATTCATAATACTGCTGCACAGGGCCATAGGGACCTCCGGAAGGTTGACCTGAGGCCAATTGACTGCCAAATACCAGCATCAATGCAGCGGCTAAAAGCCATTGCACTCTCACCGCAAAACATTCAATCATTCTCCTTTTCATTACAAGCTATATTTAATTTTTTTAATGAAGTATAAATCTACGAAATCAATTTGACAATCAGGAATATTTGTTTTTAAAGCGTTAATGGTTCACCTATTCACGGCCACTTCATAAGATGGAGGAGTGGCACTGATGCGTATTAATATTCCTTTAAAATGCAGGTGAGTTATTAAAATGTGCTGCTTTGTATTCATCTTTGCAGCTAAAGGTTTAAAACAGCTTCTCATGTGGGCGCATACCAAAGAAAGTCAGGATAAAATCACTCCCCAAAGGGCACTTCAATATTTACAAGAAGGGAATTTAAGGTTTGTAAACAATTTAAAAATACACAGGGATTTGCTCAAACAGGTGAATCAAACCTCGGAAGGACAGTTCCCGTTTGCTGCAATCCTTAGCTGTATTGACTCCCGTACCTCTGCCGAGTTGATATTCGACCAGGGTCTGGGCGACATATTCAGCATAAGGATTGCAGGTAACATACTAAACGACGACATTCTGGGAAGCATGGAGTATGCCTGCAGCATTGCCAATTCGAAAATTATTGTTGTCCTTGGCCATACAAAATGCGGTGCCATTACCAGTGCATGCAGTGACCTGAAAACGGGCTATCTCACGGGACTCCTGGATAAAATAAAACCAGCCATTGATGAGGAATTAACCATTGCTGAAAACAGGAATGGCAACAACGTTGATTTTGTAAACAGGGTAAGCACCATCAATGTATTCCACACCATAAAGCAAATCCGAAGCAAAAGCAATATTCTGAATTCGCTGGAACAGCAAGGCAAAATAATGATTGTGGGAGGCCTTTATGATATTGATAAAGGTACTGTGGCTTTTTTTGATTCCTGACCTGCTAGTTCTTTTTCAGTTTAATCAGGATTACGCCATTGGCTCCCTGAACGCCGTACATGCTGGCATCAGGACCTTTAAGAACATCTACGGCTGCTACATCATTTGGTGAGATGCTGCCAAGGTTGTCAATAATGACACCGTCAACAACAATTAACGGTTGTGTATCCATCGCAAAGGAAGAAGCTCCCCTAATATTTATGGAAGTACCGTTTACCTGAACATTCGGTAGTTCCGACCTGATGAGGTCGTACATATTGGTGTAATGGCTGAAATCCCTTGCAGAATTCCTTTTAGGCAATTGGGCATCAATGCGTTCATGAATGCTGTCGGGAACAACAAGGGTAATAAAGTTTTCTGCGTGTATGCTTACCTCGCCAATTACATTGGCGGCAAAATAAACACCGATTTTTGAAGCGGATGCCGGAACTTTTATCCTGAATTGTCCTTCTGCCCCTGAAACATTTTTTTGCTGCACGTTATCAACAATAAGCCGGGCTCCCTCAACCGGCTTACCGGATTGATCAAGTACCCTGCCTGACAACTTAAGGTTTTTTTCAGCTGGCTGGGCTTGTATGGCTAGCAGGTTCCAGGCCAGCGATATTATCAATATGAATATATTACGCATGAGAATAAATATAGGTTTATAAGTGTTTGTTATGTATCGGATGATTCATGCTCAAAAATCATGCCTTATGCCGGTAAGACCTGGGGAGTATATTTCTTATGGGGCTTTCAGCCCCAAACCCCGAGTTCCTTTTTTCCTGCAGCGGAAAAAA
>CAZYDI010000022.1:0-40897 GCA_964646255.1 uncultured Bacteroidales bacterium | reverse complement strand
CTAATTGCTATTAGTTCATTGTTAATTGATCATTGCTATTAGTTCATTGTTAATTGATCATTGCTATTAGTTCATTGTTCATTGTTAATTGTCAATTGTTCATGTATTTTTGCACCGCAATCAGGAAATTGTTTTTGTGGCTTTATCGGAACTCATACAGCTTTACAGTAAACACCCCGCGGCAGAAAACCTGCGGCAATTATTGGCGGAAGAAAGCCGTAAAAAAATACACTGTGCAGGACTTGCCGGGTCAGCCAAAAGCCTGCTGATGGCGTCTGTTGTGTCATCACTTTCCGGGATTCACCTGGTGGTAATGCCCGAAAAAGAAGATGCAGCATACGTATACAACGACCTGGTTAACCTGCTTGGGAGCGATTCGGTGTTGTTTTTCCCTTCCTCATTTAAACGATCGGTTCATTACAACCAGATCGACAACGGCAGCATAATTCTTCGCACCAATGTAGTCAACAGGTTGGGCAGTGATGAAAAATATGTTCAGGGCAACTCCCTCATTGTGGTTACCTATGCCGAAGGACTGGCCGAGAAGGTGATCACCCAGGTGAAGCTGAAAAAGAATACGCTGCAACTCAACAAAGGTGAAAAGATATCCATCTCATTTATCAGGGAAGTATTGGAAGAATATCATTTTACCGATGTGGATTTCGTATATGAACCCGGGCAATATGCCATCAGGGGCAGCCTGGTGGATGTGTTTTCCTTTGCCAGTTCCGATCCTTACCGCATCGACTTCTTTGGCGACGAAGTGGAATCCATCCGCACCTTTGACGTGGACACCCAGCTCTCCAAAGAAATACATGAAAAAATCAACATTCTGCCCAATGTGCAGGAACTCAAGCGCGAGGACATCAGCGAGCCCATTACGGATTACCTGGATTCGAAGTCTGTTGTGTGGATCAACGACATCCGTTTCACTGCCGATAAACTGAACAGCATTTATGATGAGATTTCTCAGCGGGCCGATAAAAACGGCGAAGTTCTTCCCCTCTCAGAAAGCCAGCTGACCACGGGTCATTACCTCATCAGTAAATTGCCGGAATTCAGGGTAGTGGAATTTTCAGCCAGGAATTTTTATCCCGGCAGTATTGCACTTTCCTTTAACACCATACCTCAACCCTCCTTTAGCAAAAACTTCAACCTGTTGGCCGACGACCTGCTGATCCTTACTGAAAACGAATATAAAAATTTCATATTAAGCGACAGCGAAAAGCAGATTGAACGACTTACTGCCATCTTTAATGATATTAATAAAAAAATCCGCTTCACTCCGCTGCTGAAAACCCTGCACGAGGGGTTTATCGACCGCGACCTGTTGCTTTGCTGCTATACCGACCACCAGATTTTTGAGCGGTACCACAAATATATGCTGCATAATTACTTCTCAAATCGTGGTACCTTGTCGCTTAAAGAACTGAAAGGGTTGCAACCGGGCGATTACGTGGTGCATATTGATCATGGTATCGGGAAGTTCGGCGGTTTGGAGAAAATCGAGATAAACGGAAAAGTACAGGAATCCATTCGTCTGGTTTACCAGGACAATGATGTGTTGTATGTAAGCATTCATTCCCTGCACCGCATTTCCAAATACAAGGGAAAAGACAATGAGCCCCCCAGAATGTACAAGCTGGGTACAGCGGCATGGCAGCGACTGAAGCAAAACACGAGCAAAAAAATAAAGGATATAGCCCGTGAACTGATCGATTTATATGCCCGCCGGAAAATGCAAAAAGGCTTTGCATTTACAGCCGACACCTATATGCAAAATGAGCTTGAAGCATCGTTTATTTATGAGGATACACCGGACCAGGTAAAGGCAACAAAAGCCATTAAAGAAGACATGGAGTCGGAAAACCCCATGGACAGGCTTATTTGTGGAGATGTAGGCTTTGGAAAAACCGAGCTTGCCGTAAGGGCTGCATTCAAAGCGGTTGCCGACAGCAAACAGGTTGCCATACTGGTGCCAACAACTATACTGGCCTTGCAGCATTACCATACATTCAAAGAAAGGCTAAAAGATTTTCCGTGCAACCTGGAATATATAAACCGATTTAAAAAAAGTGCCCAACAAACGGAAATAATAAAAAAACTTGGCGAGGGAAAGATTGACATCATCATCGGCACCCACCGGCTACTTGGAAAAGACATCAAATTCAAAGACCTTGGTTTGCTCATTGTTGATGAAGAACAAAAGTTCGGAGTAGCAGCCAAAGAAAAGCTGAAAAATATAAAAGTAAACGTAGACTCGCTTACATTAACCGCCACGCCTATCCCACGAACACTGCAATTTTCACTGATGGGTGCGCGAGACCTTTCGGTGATCACCACTCCCCCGCCCAACCGCCACCCGATTGTTACAGAATTGCATGCCTTTAACGATGACATTATAAGGGAAGGTATCGAATATGAACTTTCAAGAGGGGGCCAGGTATTCTTTATCAACAACCGGGTTCAAAACATCTTGGAAGTGGAAACCCTTATCCGTAAGCTATGCCCCGCGGTTAAAACCTGTGTGGCTCATGGACAAATGGAAGGGCCGCAACTCGAACAGGTGATGACGGACTTTGTGAGGGGAGATTATGATGTTTTGGTCGCCACCGCGATAATTGAATCAGGCCTGGATATTCCCAACGCGAATACCATTTTCATCAATAACGCACATCATTTTGGCCTGTCTGATCTGCATCAGCTCAGGGGACGGGTTGGAAGATCAAATAAAAAGGCCTTCTGCTATTTGCTGTCCCCTCCCCCAACATTGTTAACGCCTGATGCACGCAGGCGATTAAAGGCTGTGGAAGAATTATCGGAACTTGGCAGCGGCTTTAACATTGCCCTGCATGATTTGGATATAAGGGGCGCAGGTAATATGCTGGGCGGAGAACAAAGCGGATTTATAGCCGATATTGGCTTTGAAACTTACACACGCATACTTAATGAAGCCATTACCGAACTTAAAGAGAATGAATACAAGGAAATATTCAGGCAACCTAACGGCGAAGACAAAGAGAAAGAGATTTACGTAGAGGATTGCCAGATAGACACAGACCTGGAATTACTTTTCCCTGATGACTATATTTCGAACGTAACCGAAAGAATGAATCTATACAGGGAACTCGATCAAATTCAGGTTGAAAAAGATTTGCAGGAATTTGAAGCAGCGCTTACGGACCGGTTCGGCCCTATGCCTGAATCGAGCAAAGAACTCATGCAAATAGTGCGATTGCGTTGGCTTGCGAATAAATTGGGATTTGAAAAACTCATCCTTAAGAACAACAGGATGATTGCTTATTTTATTTCGAATCCGGCTTCGGACTATTATAAATCAAAAACTTTTGGCAACATTCTTGGCTTTGTTCAAAAACAGCCTGCACGTTTCAGAATGAAAGAAGGAAAAGAGAAACTCACTCTTACCTGTGAGCCGATATCAACGGTTCAATCGGCACATGATTTGCTGAAATTGCTGACTTTGAATTAATGCGAAATCTACTTCCTTGCTTTAAACAGCAGCCCAATAATTATTGCAGTGCCACCCAAAACCAATCCCAACGAAAATAATCCATACCGAATATTTTTCATTCCGTCACCAATGGCATTGTTAACATCAATTACAATGGTGAAAGCAACAGTGATGAAAAACAATCCCAGCAATGCAAGCAGAAAATTTCTCACATCCCGCATCTTCCTGCGGAGCTTTGATTTACCGTACATTTTCTTTTCCAGTTCTGTATACATGATAGGAATTTTAAGGATTTGCAGAAATTAACACCTTGGCAACGGCGAAAATTAAGCTATTTATAATTAAAAAAATAAATACTTACGAAAATAAATTAACAATTTTAAATTTGTGCTGTGAAATAATCACGCTATGTTTGGTTTAGAACTTTCTCTCACACTTCTTCTCATTTTTTGCATTGTTGCAGCCCTTGCTTTTGAATTTATCAATGGATTTCACGATACTGCAAACGCAGTAGCCACGGTTATTTACACGCACTCACTCAAACCCGGTGTTGCAGTAATTTGGTCGGGTATATGGAACTTCATCGGTGTAAATGTAGGAGGAATTGCCGTAGCTATCGGTATAATTAATCTGCTCCCCGTGGAAGTGCTTACAGACAGTAATGTTTATAATAATCTTGCCCTTGTAATGGCCCTGATCTTTACTGCCATTATCTGGAATATCGGAACCTGGTATCTTGGCATTCCCTGTTCAAGCTCACATACCTTAATAGGATCAATTACGGGGGTAAGCATTGGGTATATGCTGCTTCCCGATAATCATGATATTCTGCTAAGTTGGGTAAAGGTGAAAGACGCAGGTTTATCGTTGCTCATTTCACCCGTAATTGGCTTTGTGCTTGCCATAATTTTAATGATCATACTTAAAGTGACCATAAAAAATAAGGCGATTTTTAAGGAACCTCCTTCAAAAAAGGCTCCTCCAACCTGGATCAGGTCATTAATGATCATAACCTGCACGTTCGTGAGTTTTTCACACGGCTCAAATGATGGCCAAAAAGGGGTAGGGTTGATGATGATTATCCTCATAGCCATTGTACCAACGCATTTTGCGCTTGATCATTCACGCGAACCGGCCCGTTTGAAAACTGCAACCGAACAACTGAATGTTGCGCTTGCACAATTGGACACCAGTAGCATGACCAGTGTGGAAAAGGATTACTTTTATCATGTAACCCGGAGCGCTGACTCTATAAGTGTTATTTTATCAGGTAAAACGTCATTTCAAGACCTGTCTAAAAACAACAGCATACAAATTCGCAGGGATATTCTGATTATTGCCAAAAACTCCGGTATGCTAATGAATAAATTATCTGCCGGGCCATCAACTTCGCTGAATTCAGCGTGGAAAAAGAACTATGGGCAAAACCTCGACACCATAAAATCCTACACGGAATACTCACCATGGTGGGTTATTTTTATGATTTCCATTGCTCTGGGATTGGGAACAATGGTAGGCTGGAAAAGAATAGTGGTTACCCTTGGTGAAAAAATAGGAAAGAGCAAATTAACCTATGCACAGGGAGCTGCGGCCAACCTGGTGGCAGCCGGCACCATTTCAGCATCAAGTTATCTGGGTTTGCCTGTGAGTACCACCCACGTTCTGTCATCGGGTATTGCCGGTACCATGGTGTCTGGAAACGGGATGAAGAATTTACAGGGAAAAACGTTGGCTTCCATTGGCATAGCCTGGCTGATCACTATACCGGTAACCATGTTATTTTCCGGTGTATTGTTTTTATTGTTCAGGTTGGTATTCACCTGATTATTTTATTCAATTATAATAAGCATTCATTCTTTTATCAGTATAGCAATATATTGCAGAACAATTCTAATTTTGTGGTAGAAAAACAACCCTATGTTTGGATTGGATACCACACTCACCATTCTTCTGGTATTTTGCATAACCTCAGCCCTGGCTTTTGAATTTATCAATGGTTTTCACGATACCGCCAATGCAGTAGCGACCGTTATTTATACACATTCACTTAAACCGAGGGTGGCGGTAATCTGGTCGGGTATATGGAATTTCATCGGTGTTAATGTCGGGGGCATTGCTGTTGCCATAGGGATTATTAACCTGCTGCCGGTTGAAATGCTTACCGATTCAGATATCTACCATAACCTGGCAATGATTCTGGCGCTAATTTTCACGGCCATTATTTGGAATATTGGCACATGGTATCTCGGCATTCCCTGTTCGAGCTCACACACGCTGCTTGGCTCAATTTTCGGTGTAGGGATTGCCTATATGCTTTTGCCCGGCACCCAGGACATATTGCTGAACTGGAGTAAAGTGAAGGATGTAGGTTTATCGCTGCTGATATCGCCCTTCTTCGGCTTTTTCGTGGCGATGCTGCTGATGATTATCCTGGGCAAGGTGGTTAGAAATAAAATTATTTTTAAAGAACCGCCTGCAAAAAAAGCACCGCCAATTTGGATTCGTTCGATACTGGTACTCACCTGCACATTTGTTAGTTTCTCACACGGATCCAACGACGGACAAAAAGGTGTGGGATTGATGATGATTATATTGATTGCCATTGTACCGGCAAAATTTGCCATTGACCATAGCCGTAAGCCAGAACCTCTCCAACATAGTATTGTTAAAATGCAAAGTATGATTGCTGAAATAGACACTTCAACACTCAACACTGTACTTATCGGGGATGTAAGAATCATACACGCAGGCCTTGACTCCATAAATCAATCACTGGCAGGCCTTGCCTCATTCGACAACATAACACAAAGCCAAAGCCTAGAAATAAGAAGGAATATTTTGTTCATTTCGAAAAAATCCAACGATTTATTAAAAGGTCTGGACAGCCATCCGGCTTTCTATGTGAGTTCATCATGGTCAAAAGATTACAAGCATGAAGTTGATATAATTAGATCCTACACAGAATATGCCCCTTTGTGGGTGATTCTTGCCATTGCCATTTCATTAGGCCTGGGCACCATGGTTGGATGGAAGAGAATAGTGGTAACCATTGGCGAAAAGATCGGTAAAAGTCACCTTACCTATGCCCAGGGGGCAAGTGCCGAACTGGTGGCAGCAGGAACCATTACCGTATCAAGCATGTTTGGGTTGCCGGTAAGTACCACCCATGTATTGTCATCGGGAATTGCCGGTACAATGGTTGCCAGCAGCGGAACTAAAAACCTGCAGAAGAAAACGGTAGCCTCCATAGGAATAGCATGGTTAATTACCCTGCCGGTAACCATGTTGTTTTCGGGCTTGCTGTTTCTGATTTTAAGAATGATTTTTACATAAGCTGGCTGGCATAGTTCATTATACCACCGGAGAGCTGTAACAATGAAATCTCTGCCAGTTTCGTCTGATATTGAACCGTTAATAGGCGTTCTTCAGCTTCGAGGAGACTTTGCTGCACTTCCCTAAGTTCAATCCCTGATAAACTTCCGAGCTTATATCGTTCGAGCGCTATTTCAAGGTTTTCATGTGCAGTTTTAAGGTTCTCCTTTTCCAGTTCCAGCAGCATCAAATTATTCTGGTAGCCGTAAAAAATGGTGATCAGGTCTGCTTTGATTTCCTGTTCAATTTGCTGAACAGTGATCTCCTGGTTTTCCATCACTATTCGTGCGTTTGTGCGGTTCCTTCGTAAATTATTCCCGTCGAAAACATTTATACCCAGGGTAAGCCCATAATTGGCACCATTGGCCTGCCTTTGATCCAGGGCACTATTATCAAATTGATTCAGGCTCAAACTGTATCCTGCTGAAAGATTCAGGTAAGGATAGGCACGTGAGGCAATTATTTTATAATCGTATTCCGATATTACCTGTTGCTTTCTGGAAATCTGAAGACTTGTATTCCATTGCAGGGTTGCACTCAGCAGGGAGTCATAATTAAGGCCGGGGTTTATCCGTATGTTTGAGTCAAGCAGAATAAAATCCTGCCCAATATCATCCATGGCCATTAACCGGTTCATTCTTACCTGTGTGGCACGCATTACTTCTTTTTGCTGGGTATATCGTGAACTGTCGGTATTAAGGTATACCTGCGATTGCAGTAACTGGAGTTTGGAGCCTGCGCCCAAAAGGTAACGCTCTTCATCAATTCTTTTACGTTCCCTTGAAAGCGATACGGCATACGCAAGATTTTTGTTCAGCTGAATCTGCTGAACATAGAGGAAGTACTCTGATGCTATCCGGGCAATATAATTCTCGACAGCAGCCTGTGTATTGAGTTCGCCAATGATTTTCAATTCGTTCAGGCGCCTGTAATTTACGACGGCATTGAAACCCTGAAAAATGGTCCATTCCAGGTTAATCCCCGCAGATGCAGATGTGTTGTGTACTCCTTTATAAGTAGTATCGCCTCCGACAGTGTATGATTCGGTGATGTTATCAATGGTGCCACTGTATCGGCTTGTTGCATTCACACTTGGAAGGAATCCGGCATTTCCCAACGTATAATTGTTGGAGGCTATCTCGCTTGAATTGTGTGCTATAAGGATGTCAAAATTTCTTTCGAGTCCAACAGTAATCACTTTGTTCAAATCGAAAGCTTCCTGGCTCCATGCAGCAAATGGTATTGAAAAAATTAATGGAAGTGTAAGGATACTACTGAATATTCTCATTTTTATTATTGATTTCAGTTGAGACAATAAGATAGATTGCCGGAACAACATAAAGTGTAAGGAAAGTTGACAACGTCATTCCCCCTACCACGGCAATACCCATTGCTACACGGCTTTGTGCGCCTTCACCAAGTCCAAGCGCCAGTGGAAGAATACCAAAAATGGTGGCAAGACTGGTCATCAGGATGGGCCTTAACCGTGCTGAAGCTGCATAACGTATAGCGTCGAGCTTGGATAATCCTGCTTCCTGTCGTTGATTTGCAAACTCTACGATAAGAATGCCGTTCTTCGAAACAAGGCCAATCAGCATGATAATCCCAATCTGGCTGAAGATATTCATGGTAATATTGAAATACCACATGGATATCAGTGCACCTAAAAGCGCAAGCGGAACCGTCATCATCACTATAAGCGGATCTTTAAAGCTTTCAAACTGAGCGGCCAGCACAAGAAAGATAAGTACAAGTGCCAGTGTAAAAGCAAAAAGCAAACTTGAAGAACTTTCTTTAAAGTCCTGTGAATCACCAGATAACGCAGTCCGGAAGGTGTCATCAAGAACTTTATCGGCTATTTTATCCATTTCAGCAATCCCTTCACTGATGGTTTTGCCAGGTGCAAGTCCCGAAGATATGGTTGCTGCAATAAACCGGTTATAGCGATAAAGTTGAGGTGGTGCGGTGCTTTCCCTGAGGGTTACCAGGTTGTCGAACTGAATCATATCACCGGCGCTATTCCTGACGTAGAGCGACTGGAGATTCATAGGTGTATTGCGATCCTCACGTTCAAGTTCTCCAAGAATCTGGTATTGCTTACCGTTCATGAAAAAATATCCAAAACGCTGACCACTTAAGGCCAATTGTAAAGTCTGCCCGATATTTTGGGTGGAGACTCCCAATAGATTTGCCTTATCGCGGTTTATGTTAATCTGGATTTCAGGTTTAGTAAACTTCAGGTTCACATCAGCCATCTCAAATGTTGGGTTATTGCTTACTTCAATCATAAATTCAGGTAATACTTCACGCAGTTTTTCAATGCTTTGTGCCTGAATTACATATTGAATTGGCTGGCCTGCCCTTCGGCTTCCAAAGGTTGACTGCTGCATAACCATTGACCTTGCCTTGGTTTTGCTTCTGATTTGCTGAGCCAACTGATCGGCAATCTCCTGCTGGCTGCGTTCTCTTTCATCGGGTTTCTTCAGAATAACCCTTACAAAACTGAAACTGCTCCGCACCATCATCTGAATTTTATCAGCCTCAGGTACGGTTTGTTCCACCATTTTATTCAAATCTTCACTGTATGCAAGGCGATATTCGTAGGTAGATCCTTCGGGCGCCACGGTGTTTATATTAACCTGCGAACGGTCTTCAAGCGGTGCCATTTCAGCAGGAATATTCAGCCATAGTATTGCAATAAGTATTACTCCCACCAATACAATCAGTCCTGCAATCCATTTTCGCTTTAAAAATTTGTCAAGGGATTTTCTGTAACCGTCATTCAAACGGACAAAGAAGTTTTCCGTTTTCCGGAACATCCAGCCATGCGTACTGTGTGGTTTTAACATTTTGGTTGAAAGCATAGGCGTGAGCGTCAATGCAACAAACGCTGAAATCGCAACTGACCCTGCCAATACAATGCTGAATTCACGGAACAGCCTGCCGGTCATTCCTTCGAGAAAGACAATGGGAAAAAATACGGCTATCAGCGTAATTGTGGTGGCGACTATGGCAAAGAATATTTCATTGGATCCCTTTAATCCTGCTTCCAGGGGATCCATTCCACCCTCAATTTTGACATAAATATTCTCCATCATCACAATGGCATCGTCAACAACAATTCCAATGGCAAGAACAATGGCCAGCAAGGTAAGTACATTAATGGTGAACCCGGCAAGGTACATGATAAAGAAAGCACCGATCAGCGATACGGGGATTACTATAATCGGAATCAGTGTGGTACGCCAGTTACGTAAAAAGAAAAAGATGATGATAACCACCAATCCGAATGCAATCAGAATAGTTTCTTCAACCTCCTTGATGGATGACCTGATATACTCTGTGTTGTCAAAGCCCACAACAACTTCAATGTCCTCGGGCAGGTCCTTTTTCATGAACGCAAGCCTCTCATACACTTCATCGGTAATATCGATATGGTTGGCCCCGGGCTGAGGAATAATAACCGTGGCGACCATAGGCACACCGTTCATTTTAAGAATTCCCCGTATATCTTCCGGGCCAAGTTCGGCCCTCCCTATGTCACTAACCCGCACCACCTGATCGCCCTGTTGCTTAATAATGAGGTTATTAAACTGAGCCGGTGTGGTCATAAGGCCCAGGGTCCTTATGGTGAGTTCTGTGGTATTGCCTTCAACACTACCCGATGGAAGTTCGACATTTTCACGGCCAATGGCATTTCTGACGTCAAGCGGAGTTAAGCCATAACCCGCAAGTTTGGCAGGGTCGAGCCACAATCTCATAGCATACCGCTTTTCACCCCAAATATTTACGCCACTCACACCGGGTATGGTCTGAAGTTGTTCCTTAAAAGTCAGATCGGCTATCTCGGATAGTTCAAGCAATGACCGGCGTGCACTTTTAATGGCAAGCATCATTATAGGCTGGGCGTCAGCGTCAGCCTTAGCCACCACCGGGGGGTCAACATCCCTCGGGAGCATACGCTGTGCCTGTGAAACCTTATCGCGTACGTCATTGGCCGCAGTTTCAAGGTCAACACTTAATTCAAATTCTACGGTTATATTGCTGCCTCCCTGCCGGCTGACGCTGGTGAGTGTGCGAATCCCGGGTATGCCGTTAATGCTTTGTTCAAGTGGTTCGGTAATCTGGGTTTCAATAACATCTGAATTTGCGCCTGGATAGCTTGTGCTTACTGTTATAATTGCCGGGTCCACACTGGGAAACTCCCGTACACCCAGGTAGGTAAGCCCAATGAAACCAAATAAGATGATGACAAGCGAAAAAACGGTTGTCAGCACCGGTCGTTTTATACTTGTTGAAGATAAACTCATGAGAAAATCAATTAATCGTGAACTACCACCGTATCCAACCTAACCGGCAAACCTTCGCGAAGCTGCAATATTCCGGAAGTAAGTACCGTGTCGCCAAAAACAAGGCCATCGCGGATCTGAATCATCGATTCAGTTCTCAGCCCGATGGTAACATCCCTTGCAGATGCGCTGCCTCCATTATACACAAATACTTTCTCTCCCTCCATTTCGGGTATCAAAGCCTCTGTTGGTATGGCAATGGTATTTTCTATCTGCGACAACCGCAGGGTAATACTGGCAAAACGGCCCGGCTTTAATTCACTGTTGTTGTTTGGATAAAGGGCCCTGGCCACAATGGTTCGGGTATTGATATCCACCTTGGGGTCAATGGCATATACCGAAGCTTTGTATTCATTATTATCGCCATCGATCTGAAAACTTATGGGAAATCCGGGTTTTACCTCTCCCGCATACCGTTCGGGTATGGAGAATTCAATTTTTAGCGGACTGGTTTTCACCAGCCTTACAATTTTTGTACTTGGTGTGGCAAAACTTCCCTCACTTAATAGCCGAAGGCCAATTATGCCATCAAATGGAGCGCGGAGTTCGGTTTCTGCTATACGTGCCTGAATAAGAAGAATATCTGCTTCAATGGTTTGGAGTTCAGTGGCGATCTGATCATAACTTTCGCGACTGATGGCATCTTTCTCAAGCAAGCTCCTTTGCCTGAATTCCTTTTCCTCTGCTAGTTTTTTCTGGGCCTGCAATTTCAGCAATTGGGCCTGTAGCGGTTTATCATTGATTTTGGCAAGCAATTCGCCCTTGCTGACCCTTTTACCTTCCTGAAACCGGATTTCCACAATTTTTCCGGATGTTTCAAAAGAAAGATCCACTTCTTCATCAGGCAGTACGGTTCCGGAACTTGCCTTCATTTCGTTCATCTCAACAGGCTTGATTAAAAAGCCACTCACCAGCAAGGCATTACGACCTCCGGCCATCATTGGATTCCCCCTGCCTTTGCCATCTTCGGCAAACAGAGGCTTGATTTTCGGATAAAAAATAATTACGGCTAAAATAAGAATGACTAAAGTTGTTATAACAATCCTGAATTTTTTGTTTTTCATGTTATGAGATTTAATACAGCACCTTTCATTGGTGAATGAACAGAAAGGGGTTTAAAGGGCAGACGCAAAATTACACTTTCACTGCCGTAATCAAACAACAAATATACAAACGCTTTCAATGTATAGACATAAACTTAGTGTGTTAAAATTCATTAACTTTCGGGTAAAAAATGGAAACATCAACAATGAAAAAGCACGTCACGCTGGTTGCAGCGTTTCATATTGGTTTAAGTGCACTGGGCATTATCGGGGCCACCATTATGTTTATTGTTTTCTCATTTGCCGGAACATTTGTTCAGGATGATGAAGTGGCAACTACCGTGATAACATTTATGCGAACCTTTCTGCCTTCAATGATCTTTTTGGTTTCGTTGCTTAGCCTCACAGGGGGAATTGGACTTCTTAAATTTCAGAAATGGGCAAGAACCCTGGTTTTGATCGTTTCAGCAATTATGTGCTTTGCTTTTCCGATTGGCACGATTATAGGTATTTACTCACTATGGGTATTGCTCCAGGAAGAAACACAGTCCTTGTTCTTTTAAAACCGGTAGCCAAGCGATAAAGCATACCCGATATTTCTCATGGTGGCTTTGGAACGGATGTTTTCGATTTTCGGCTCGAGGTTTATCATTCCAATTTGCATATTGAAGGCAAGCCTTAATCTGATGGGAAATTCAACACCCAGCATTAAATCCACCCCTGCATCAAAGGGTTTCATATAGGGCACTCCTACAGGATTGCTTACATTGGAAGTGAAGGTAATCTTCTCCGAGCCGCCGGCAAATTTATGGTTTCCGGAGAATGCATATGCAAAATATCCACCCATGCCAACGAGGATACTACCAATGGTCAGTGAACTTTTATAGGTAAGCTGAACGGGTATTTCGAGGTAATATATGGTAGCATTGTGATCTTTAACACCGTTCAGGTTGTCAGCCCCCTTAATACTGAAGGCCAATCCCGGAGTCAGGTAAAATGCCTGCTGAAGGTGTATTTCCGCATAGGCTCCTGCCCGCATGCCTAATTTATAGTCATGGGAAAGCTTGGTTCCCCCGGCATTTTCACCAATGAGGTTTTGGTAATTTACACCTGCATTGATTACAAAGGATGTTTGCGCCCGGGCAGGCAATAAAGTGCCACAAAGCAGAAAAACCAGGGTGAAAGGTCGTTTCAGTTTGTTCATTGTGAATTAGCGTATTATTATTGTAAAAAGCCCTGACAGAATCCTTTCTGTCAGGGCTGCATTTACATCCGGTGTTTTGCTGTCAGAATCTGTATCCCAGGGAAAGGCCAAAGCCAATGTTCTTAAGTGATTCATCCGGATCTTCTCCCTCTAACTTAGGATTTAAATTGCTCAGCCCGATTTGGGCATTCAACAGCAAGGATACCTTAAAGGGAAATTCATACCCAAAAAATATGTCTGCGCCTGCATCCAATCCCTTATAATATAATGCGTCTTCATCATCGTCTATGGAGACATCATTTTTGAATTTAATATCAGCTTCTTCATCACCCACTTTATATTTGCCAGTAACACCATAGGCGAAATAGGGCCCAAATCCCACAACGATATTGCCAGTACCCAACTTAGGCTTGTACATGAAATGTAAAGGCAATTCTACATAGCCAAGGTTAAGTTTACCATCGCCTTCATCAGCATTAGCGCCTTTCATACTGAAAAGCAAGTTGGGCTGAAAATAAAAGTCCGGTGCAACGGTGATTTCATAAAAAGCTCCAACATTGAATCCTGGTTTTAATTTGCTTTCTGTATCATCCCCATAAAGGTTAACAAGATTAAAAGTACCCCTTACGCCAAATCCCTGACCAAAAGCGGCAACGGTAACCATTGCCGTCAATACGAAAACTGTTAAGATTTTTTTCTTCATAGTCTTTCGAATTAATAGTTAAAATTGAGCAGTGAATAACACTAAAAACTATTGTTGTCCAGCTTTGGCCGCAGCTTCAGCTTTCATCTTTTCATTGGCCGTAACCAAAAATTCAACACGGCGGTTTTGAGCACGGCCTTCTTCCGTTTCATTGTCATACTTTGGAGCAAGTTCACCAAAGCCTTTAACAGTTAACCGCGAATTGTTTATTCCTTTGCTGTTAAGGTAATCGGTAACAGCAACAGCCCTCTTAACAGACAATGTCTGGTTGAATTCCTCGCTTCCTTTGCTGTCGGTATGCCCCTGAACCTCAATATCGGTATCCGGATAGGTATTGAACACAGTTACAATTTTGTCGAGACTTTGCTTGCTGGCTGCAGTAAGATCAGACTTGCCAAATTCAAATAAA
The DNA here is from genome assembly GCA_964646255.1 of uncultured Bacteroidales bacterium. Taxonomy (GTDB): domain Bacteria; phylum Bacteroidota; class Bacteroidia; order Bacteroidales; family UBA10428; genus UBA5072. The sequence goes on along the minus strand of CAZYDI010000022.1, from coordinate 26,345 downwards.
ACCTTATCGCTCAGTTCAACGATTATCCCTTCGCCAACCCTTTCAACATTGGCATCAGGAACCTGCTTTTTCAGTTCTTCCGCCTGTTTGTCCATCTGATTGCCAATAACAGCACCAGTAACACCTCCCACCGTGGCTCCGATTATCGCGCCAAGCGCAGTATTACCGGCAGCACGGCCAATCACAGCACCTGCAGCAGCACCTCCTGCCGTACCTATAGCAGCGCCCTTCTGTGATTTGGACATAGATGCGCAACCAGGCAGCAACAATGCTGCAATAAGTAAACCTGCAAAAAATGTTCTGAACTTTTTCATAACACTATAATTTGATTAATTAAATGTTCATGTATATAAAGATATGAAAAATAACACATTCCATGCAAAATAGTTGCTAACATATAATCCGGTCAATTTGTTTTAAGAAACATCATTATTCAACAGATATTAACTCAACATCAAATATGAGAACACTATTTGGTGCAATGCTGCGATTTCCTCTATCACCATAAGCCAGATCAGGAGGAAGATACAATTCCCATTTTGCACCGGGTTTCATTAGTTTCAATGCTTCGGTCCACCCCGGTATTACCCCGTTAACCGGAAATTGAGCAGGTTCTCCCCTTTCAACAGAACTGTCAAAAACGCTGCCATCAATCAACTTACCCGTATAATGTACGGTTACAAAACTGGTATCAACAGGGGATACGCCTGATCCTTGTTGAATTATGCGGTATAATAAACCACTTGGGAGCCTGACAACACCTTCTTCCTTAGCTTTTGCGGATAGGAAAGCCTGGCCTTCTTCAAGGTTTTTTTGAGCCACTTTTGCCATTTGACGACCCATATACATATTCATAAATAAATTGGCATCATCAGGCGAAATGGCAGGATCCTTTTTAGCCAGGGCATCGTTAACGGCTTTCATAAACACTTCATCATTGATGTCGTCTATTCCTGCACTGCTAATGCTTGATCCCATAAGAATGCCAATGCAATACGCCATAGAATCACTTTCATTGGTAAGTTGCGTAGTTTGGGCAATTGTATTGAGAAACGTTAAACCACACAATAATAGAGAGAGCGTTACTTTCATTTTTTTTAGCATTTAATAAGTATTCGTACTTAAAAGGTTTCCCTTATTTTGGGTCAAAAGTAGGCTTTTTTAAAGTAATAGTATAGTTATTAGGGAAGAATGTGGCTTAAGTGATGCAAGAACCGGGATAACAGATGGGGATACCCATGCAGGAAACAAGCCTGGTTTAGCCATTATTGCTTCCTGATTCCTGTTTCCTGAACCGGAATTATTCCAGGGTGTACAGATATAACAAAACAGGAACCTGATGAATTTTAAAAAAATCAACCTGACAGGCAGCTGGATTGTCTTTGCCATTTCCTTATCTGTATACTTTGATACCATCGAACCAACAGTTAGCTTTTGGGATTGCGGTGAATTCATTGCCTGTGCAAACAAACTTGAAATAGGCCATCAACCCGGTGCGCCATTCTTTCTGTTATTGGGAAGAATTTTTTCACTTTTTGCAGGAAATCAAACCGAAAAAATTGCATTCTCCATCAACAGTATTTCCGCAATAGCTTCGGCTTTTGCCATCTTTTTTCTGTACAAAACCATCGTTATCTTATGCGAAAGAATATACTCCCGGCGTGACAGCATCACCGAAATTTTAATAACAGGGGCTGCATTAACAGGTTCATTGATCTGTGCATTTTCTGATACCTTTTGGTTTTCGGCTGTGGAAGGTGAAGTATACGCAACAAGTTTACTTTTTACTTCTTTTATATTCTGGGCCATGCTCAAATGGGCTGAAGACAGCAGCGCGAGCGGAAAATCAACAACCGCCGACAGTTGGATTATATTGATTTTTTACCTCATGGGCTTATCTGTTGGGATTCACCTGCTCAACCTACTATGTTTGCCGGCATTGGCAGCCATATTCTACTTTACCAAAAACAAGCCTCAAATTGGAGGATTCCTGAAATCACAACTGGTGGCTTTTTTGCTTTTAGGCACCATTGTTTTCATGCTCATCCCCGGTATTGTGAAAGTAGCCGCATGGTTCGACCTGTTCTTTGTTAACAGGCTATCCCTACCAGTGAACTCAGGAGCACTATTCTATATAGCATTGCTAATGGGAGCCCTGGTATTCCTGCTCTATTTTTCGCACATGAAAAGCAGGACCCAACTTAATAAAGTTTTAATCGCCATGGTGGTGTTCATTATCGGCTACTCTACCTATATATTGCTTCCGGTAAGGGCTTCAGCCAATCCGCCTATCAACCTAAATAAAGTCAATAACCCGTATAGCCTCCTGAGATATATTAACAGGGAGCAATATGTAAGCCGGCCGCTGTTTTACGGGCCATATTATAATACACCTATAACCGGCTATAAAGAAAAGAAGACAAAGGTGCCGGTTCATGGCAGGTATGAAGAAATGCCTGCAAACGGAGAATACAGGTATGATAAATCAAAAATGGTTGTGTTTCCAAGAATGGCATCTATGGATCCTGCCGATGTAAATGGCTATAAAAAATGGATAAATAATCCCAAAAATCCGTCTTTTACTGACAACCTTGCTTTCTTTTTCAAATACCAGGCAGGATATATGTATTGGCGATACTTTATGTGGAATTTTGCAGGCAGGCAAAATGACATTCAGGGCAGGGGTGATATTCTGAACGGAAACTGGATTTGTGGAATACCGCTTATTGATGCAATGCGCCTGGGCCCCCAGCATAAATTTCCCGAATGGCGAAAACAAAACAAGGGAAGAAATGTGTATTATTTATTGCCCCTTTTACTGGGAATAGCCGGAGCATTTTTTCATTACAGAAATAACAGCAGGGACTTTATTCCGGTGCTCATTTTCTTTTTCTTCACCGGTTTGGCTATTGTCATCTATTTGAATGAAATTCCGGTGACTCCCCGTGAACGTGATTATGCCGTGGGAGGTTCATTTTATGTATACTGTATCTGGACCGGTATAGGTACATTGTTCCTGTTCTCATGGCTACGCAAGGTTCTACCCGGGTACGCTGCAGCACTGCTTTCCATCATTGTTTCATTGTTCATACCACTTTGGATGGCCTTGGAAAATTATGATGACCATGACCGCTCAGGAAGATATGTTGCCCGCGATGTGGCTTACAATTACCTTAATTCATGTGATAAAAATGCAATATTGTTCACGAATGCCGATAATGATACGTATCCTTTATGGTATGCGCAGGAAACAGAAGGAATAAGAACAGATGTAAGGCTAATACTTGCGCCTTTTCTCACTGCCGACTGGTATATCGAAAAACTTACTGACTGGCACAATGAAGCTGCCCCGGTTGAAATGATCATCAGCACAGATAAATATGCATCAGGCAACCTGAATTATGTTCCGTATTATAAACGCCTGGCTGACCCTGCGCCGGCAATAAGCTTGCTTGAATTTATCGGCAGCGATGACCCGCGTGCTTTGATAAAGACGGACAGGGAACTGCAAATTAATTATTATCCGGTTGATAAAGTACTTTTTCAAAACGTTGAGGCCGGAACGGAACAGGTGGTGGCAACCTTGAATAATAAAGGATTATACAAGCATACCATAGCAGCGTTGGATATCATCGCTGCCAATATCGGTAAACGCCCGATTTATTTTTTATCAACACAGCTTCCTGATGAACTTGGACTGAGCGATTATTTACAACTCGATGGATTTGCTTATAAACTCATTCCGGAAAAAATCAAAGCTAACAACCACCTAACTGCAGGCAAAATAGACACAGAATCGCTGTATGACAAGTTGATGAACAGGTTTAAATGGGGCAATATGAATGATCCCGGAGTTTATGTTGATGAAAACTGCATACGCACAACCAATATTTTGGGTATTCGAAATGTTTTCGCCCGCCTTGCAATGAACCTCATTGAATCCGGACAAAAAGACAGGGCAGTTGAGGCACTTGATTATTGCATGGAATTACTGCCGCATTGGTCAGTGCCACCCGATTACTTAACACTTGGTATTATCATGGCATATATTGAGGCAGGCGAAGTTGAAAAGGCCAGAGCCATTATGCATGAATACAAGACCATAATTCAACAGGACAGTAAATATTTCGCTTCACTCAAGCCAAAGCAGGCAAGGCAATTACAATACGAAATATCATCCGTTAATTACATCAATGAATGGCTCACCGGGATGGAAAAACAAATAGCAGAGAAGAATCCATAGTGCTAATTCTTTTCATTTATCCAATGGTAAACCGGTCTTTCGAAGTCAGATGAGTCGATGAGCGTGTCAGCCAATGAAAATGGACTTAATTTTCGTTCACTCTGATACTGCCCTCCCGGGTTAATACCAAGGGAAATGACCGTGACAAGACTTATTACCACCATTTTCAATTCCAGTTTCTTAAAAAGAAAAACCGGCAGGATAAAAAATGTATTTTCCCTTACCCTGTTCTTTTTGCCGGCAACCCTTTTACATAAAATGTCCAGTAATTCGGCATCAGGCTCAGCAGGCTCAGGATCATTGGCAATAGTATTCCGGATTAATGTATCTTCAATATTCTCACAATCCATGTACAACAACCGGCGTGACTTATCGCTCCTGCTTTTTATAATGGTGACCCGGTAAAGATTTTTTATAAAATGGCCCATTTTTTTCATGGCGCTATAATTATTTCGTTTATTTGAATTTTTGCCAGTATTTTTTTCCTGGCATAAAATAATTTTGATTTTACAGTACCTTCAGGAATTGAGAGAACCTTGCCAATCTCCTGCAGGGTAAAGTCTTCCCTGTAATATAGAATAAAAGCGGTTTTTTCGTTTTCTCCAAGGGAATCGATGTATGAAAACAGCTGATTGGCAGTGATTTTCTGCTCAACCATATCATTTTCGTCTGTTTCAGCATACTGCTCCATATCGTGCTCCCTGATGGTGTTGCTGCGAACAGCAAGCCGCCTGTACTCGTTCTTGCACATATTGTGGGCAACGGAAAAAATCCAGGTTGAAAACGTTCTTCCCGTATCAAAGCGTTCAGGTTTTTCAATAACCTTAATAAAAATATCCTGAAGAAAGTCCTGTGATTTTTCCTTACAATTCCCAAGCATTCTATAAAAATAATACAGCAACCTTTTGCTGTACCTTTTATACAATACCGTAAATGCTGTATCATCGCCGTTGTACACGGCGATCATCAGTTGTTCATCTCTCAGCAATTCATATTTTCCCTGAATGGGATTCTCCATGGTTATTACCGGCTTTGGGATTCCATATAATTGCCAGAATCATTAATGCATATCCCGCGAAAAGAACAAGCGGAGCTACGGTGATTCTTTTCATGCTGTATATATCCTGGTTAAAACCTGAATCACCGGCGTTACTGCTGCCTGTCATCAGAAGATAACCGGTAATTATCAGTCCAACAGCAATTAAAATTAACCAATAGTTTCTTTGGTTATACAAAAAAGTTCCTTTCCCCTTCATCATTTAAGATTTTTTCACAGTTCAGTACACCTCATCCTGCAATCAGGTTCAAAGTGACTGAAAGATAGGTCAGGGTCAGATACCCGATATTTGATGTCGATTTCAGGAGGAGTGGGTGTGGTAATGGGAAAGATTATGAAATCAGGTGGGAATATTAAACAATTTCTTTCTGCGTATGAGAATTAACAAAAAGAATGGTACCGATACCCTCGTAACCGTTCATTAATGAATCCCCGTTATACTTCAGTCCTTCAACATGAAAGCCTTTGATAACCAGCGCTGCTGAGGCTGACTTCTCGTTGATGAGGGTTTTTGCCGTCATTCCCGGCTCTTTGATAATAATTTCAACATTCTTCGAAGTAATGGGCAACCTTCCCGTATTAACCAGGTTGGTAAGGGACTGTTGTGTTTTTTCACAGTCTTCGGGTTTACAAATATCAAATACTTTGATGGTTGATTTTTTCCAGTCGCTATGCCCCGAAATGATAAAGCTGAGCATAATTTCCAGGCTCGAATTTTCGATATCGTTTGAATTGATCCAAACATGAATGCCGTTTTTATAAATCATTTCCTTACGGCTCGATGCCAAAAGGCAGATATCGAAATCTCCGGCTTTGATCAGCCTTATGTTGTCGATGATTTCGGCGAGGTCCTGCGGATTTTCCTTGTCGTATTCAAAAATTACCATGTTGTTTTCCATGCCTGATATGCCCGGAACCTGTATTGCCTGTACAATAGCCGATGTATAGGAAGGTGAAATAATGGTATCAACAAATACCTGGTTGTTGGTTGTGTCGTATAATTCAATGAGTCGTGAGAGTTCCTCTGCAGCCTGCCTGCTGGTGGCCTTTGAATAATAGCCATCGATCCGGTGCAGGTAAGTGGCAAAGCCATAGCGGTACGAAATCCAGTTGAGCAACTGGAATGCCCTGGCCCTGGAAAAGGAATCCTTGGAAATGCAGATGGCACTGGGTCTCCACTCTTTAACTTTCTTCTTGCTTCCTGATCGCTGGAGGTACACCTGTAAATTCCGGTTTACCTGAAACAACGCATTGGCAAAAAGAGACTCCAGGCCGTCGCGTTCGCGGTGATAATACCTTATATAGGCATATAAGCCACTCATGATCAGCACGGCTCCCAAAGCATAGGGGGTGCTGATTTTAAACATGACCCATAAAGCCAGGATAAATCCGGTAAATGAAAAATACCACTTCGATTTGAATGAAGGCCTGTAGGAGGGTGATGATCCAAAGTGATTCAGGAATGAGATCAGGCAAAGTGCACCATAGGTGACCAGGAAGAACATGGAAATAATTTCGGCCACAGCATTTACATCTCCGAGTGCAACAAAAACAGTGGCCAAAACTATTGTAACCAGCGTGGCATTAATAGGCTCATTGTCTGATGATCTGGTTTTCGACAACCAGTTATTTATTTTAACTGAAGGAAAGGAGGTATCGAGTGCAAGCGCCTGAAGCGTGCGTGGTGCAACCAATATCGATCCGAGTGCGGATGAAAAGGTAGATGCTGCAAGTCCCAACGGAATAATAAACGCCCCTCCGAGGGCAATCCTGCTCATAATAAGCTGGTCATTGAGCATATCTTCAGCACTGGCTGAGATGGTCAGTTTGTATATTACCATAACGTAAACAATCATACCGGTAAATGTAGCTGCTATAGTTCCAACTGGAATGGAACGTGAAGGTTTCCGGAGATCGCCGGACAAGCCCACACCGGCTGTCATTCCGGTAAATGCAGGAAAAACGATGGCAAAAACCAGGAAAAATTGATTCATATTTCTTATATCACCAACCAGTGGGATACTTTCTGCTACTACCGGGTCGCCTTTTCCCATGAAGAACATGAGCAGTGATATCAGGAGTATTGCAGTCACAAGATAGAGGGTTTTAAGACCCAGATTTGCTCCTTTTTTTAAAATAATCATGCCCAGCAGAAGCAGTGAAGGTATGCTGATCGCCTGACGCGGCAGTTGAATATTAAAGGTTGCGGAAATAAAATTGAAAAAGAATTCGAAGGCCTCGGTGAAAGCAATGATATAAAAAGCCACGCTGATGGCTTGCGACAGGTAGAGTGCTATGCCAATGGTGGCGCCTATGTTAAGCCCGAATGACCTTGATATTACAAAGTACTCCCCACCTCCTTCAACCCTTTTGTTGGTTGCCAGTTCTGAGATGGCGAATGCAGTGGGAATGGTCAACGCATGACCCAAAATAATTATCAGTAAAACTCCGGCAAAACCAAGTGTTCCGACGGCAAAGCCGAACCTCAGAAAGAGAATGGCGCCAAGAATGGTTGACAAGGCGGTGGCATAAACCGGAATTGTACCGAATTTTTTATTCTCTGTTGCTGCATCCATGGTTAACCGGGGTACCTCATTGATCAGACCAGACTAAGAAACTGTTAATTAATATTATAAATGTTAAAAATAAGCATTTTTAGGTCTTAGAGGCTCATTTTTGGTATTAAAAATGGGCCCTTAAGGATTTTTTCTGCACACTGTTCCCAAAACTTGGTCAAAATTGGTGCTCTAAGAGGGCAAACAAGCTAAAAAAGAACTTTATTTATCAGCGTGTTAAATGATTTGTTTGGTCCGAGGCTATTATAAAGATTTATGTTTTTATGTGTTGCCTTAAGCCACAAAGTGGCGTTATCTGAATAACCGCGGGCGAAACCCGTGGTGATAAGTCTCATCATATCACCTCAACTCTGCAGGAGTTGAACTATCTTGCCCTTCAGATTCAACTCTTTCAGAGTTGGAGAGTTTGATATAGATTATATCCACGGGTTTCACCCGCGGTTAATTAAATTTAACCCTTTCAGGGTATCTGTTTGAGCTAAGAGTCCAGGCAGACTACATAATATAGTTAATATCAAATTACTTTATGCTATATAATAGCCTGGTCCGAGGCTAATATTTAAAATAAGATTGTTTTTAATTTAGCACGAACAAGTTTGTGCATCATTGGTCCACAGGCGTTGTTCCATTCAATGATAATGAACCTAATAATAGTAATGTGCGCTGATCTTCCATAGCCCTTCATAAATCGCCATAAAAGTATCCATGGTTCGACAGCCCTTACCATTTGCGTTGGAAAGAATTCTGAGAGAAATTTAAAACAAATACATTCTATATAAGGGCCTGGTGCGACTCCGAAATGATTTCAGAAAGTTCAGCATGATAATTAAAATCGCCGCACGATGGAGGAACCAGTGTGCGGCGATAAGGGAATGTAAATGGTTTGGTAATATTATCTTAAGCCATACTGCTTAGGTTTTGTTATTGGCAAAACTGATAGGTATTGGAGACATTAAGGAATACTTTCAATTTCATCTCCTCTGTTGATGCTAATGGCACAAAGTGGTCTTTATCCTTCTGGTTTATTTTATCAACGATTGCCTGGCAATCGGAAAGATATCCGGCCATTTTCTTAAAAGGAGTAAACTTAAGATCACTCAATGCATACGCAGTTTCGTCGCCTGGAATTACTGCATAATACATCTTGTCTGGCGGAGTTCCAGTAGTATAAACGGGGGGAAGGGTTTCACTGATCAATACCTTCATCTTGAAATCAGCCGGCACCATTAATCTCAGGAATAAAAGCGTATTCCCGATTTTTACTTCTCCGCCTTTAACTTTGTATGGCAAATAATGCATTTCATTAACCATAAATTCCTTTACCTCATCACTTTTATATTTTCCCCATTTGTCCTGTCCTTCAGGAAGTATCTGCACTTTTGCAGGAAAGGCTAGCTCATAGTGCACTAAGCCTGTTAAGGTTTCTCCACTGGACAAAACTACTTTTCCGGGTCCCCGATATTCAGATTGTGCAAAAATCAGACATGACCAAAGCAACGATAATATAACAGTGATTGTTCTCATAATTATGAATTTAAGTTAAACAACTTTACTATTTACGTAAATAAACCGAAAGGGTTGTGTTTCTCTGGTATCTCATCAGGATCGGACCCGGGAATGAATACGGCAGGCATAAACATCCTCAGGCCATAAAGATGCCTGCCTGTTAATCAACGCCGCCATTGAGTTCCTGAATATTTGCCTGGTCCCGGCCCCGGGATCCGGAGTGAATGTCACACAAGCTTGTAGACCTTTTCTCTGACGAAATTTGCCCATTCGGCATGCGTTTTTGAGCGATCGAAGGATGTGTGAGGAATGGTTTTTCCGAAAGTCACCGTTATATGTTTGTTTTTATGGCGCCAGGTTTCATCAACCAGGTAGAACATTTCAATATTTGCCTTAATGCCCAGCATTTTTCTGAGATTGGCCAGGTTATAGAAAAAATTGGTATTCCGGCCGGTACAATGAACCGGCACTATGTCACGTTTGTACTGAACAGCCTTGGTAATAAAGTTTTTCTTCCATTCCAGGTCCTTTATAACTCCCTTTGTCCTGCGTGACACCAGTCCTGCAGGAAAAGTAACAATTTGCGTGTCCGAGAGATATGCCTCATGTAACAGGGCAGCAGATTCAGCGGCAAGCTTGCCGTGCTTATTAATGGGGACAAACAATGGAGCAAGGTTATCAATATTCATCAGTATATCATTGGCCAGCACTTTGAATTCACGGTAATACTGATCCATCACATGCATGAGAATAACACCGTCGAATCCGCCAAGTGGATGATTTGAGGCAAAAATACACCGTTGGTCCATTGGAAGGTTTTCCGTTCCCTTTACTTCAAGCGATATGTTGAAATCCTTCAGGCATGCCGTGGCAAAATCAGCCCCGTATAAGTGGCCAAACCTTCTTAAGATATCATTGACATCATCCTGGTGAACCACTTTTTCAAGGTAATTGTAAATAAAACCCGGAAGTAAGCGGGCTATGCGTGCATTTTTTTCATGGAATATTTTCCTGACATTAACAAACCTTGGTGCCTGTGACATGGAATTCTCCGTTGTGTTAACAATAAAAGCAGATTAAAATACAAAATTAATAAAAGCGTTGAAATTTGGTATGGTCTGTCAAATAAGGAATTCTGTGACACAATAAATGCCTGCGTAAAAAGTTATTAACAAAAGTGGGAAAAAATGGGGTATTGTGGTATAAAGTGGGAATAAATGTATTACTTTTACCTTCCAAACACCAAAACCAGTCATGATAACCTTCATAGGCGACTATACCTGTAAGCTCGACGATAAAGGCCGGGTATTGCTGCCTGCTGCATTTATAAAGCAGATGGCGGGGAGCATGCAGGAGAAATTTGTGCTTAAAAAGGACATTTTCGAATCATGTCTGGTACTTTATCCCATGAATGAGTGGGAACGGCAAAATAAAATTCTCCGGCAAAACACCAATCCATATAATCGCGAGCACAACAAATTCCTAAGGGGCTTTTTCAAAGGTACGGCAGAAATTGCTTTGGATTCAAGCAACAGGCTGTTATTTCCCAAAAGGCTACTGGAAGAAATCGGTGCAGGACGCGAGGTTGTTTTAGCCGGTCAGTTAGGAAAAATTGAAATATGGCCGGTTGAATCCTATGATCACGTTGAGAGTGGGGATGAAAGTTTTGCCCAGCTGGCTGAAAAAATCATGGGCAATGTAAAAGGGAGTGATGATTCAACAAAAAACAACGCTGGTGAATGAGCGAATATCATATACCGGTTCTTTTAAAAGAAAGCATTGAGGGACTCAACATCCGGCCCGAAGGGGTGTATGTTGATGTCACTTATGGAGGAGGAGGTCATTCGGCGGAGATTCTGAAGCACTTAACAAGCGGTAAGCTCTTTGCCTTTGACCAGGATGAAGCGGCCGGAGAAAATCTTCCAATCAGCGACAAGTTCTTTTTCATACAGGGCAATTTCAGGTATGTAAGAAATTACCTGAAATTTCACGGGGTTAAGCAAATACACGGGCTGTTGGCCGACTTAGGTGTTTCGTCGCATCATTTTGACAGTCCCGAAAGAGGCTTTACTTACCGGCAGGATGCTGAACTTGACATGCGGATGAATCGCAAGGCTCATTTAAATGCGGCAATAGTAATCAATGAATACGATACAAACCGGCTGACCGAAATTTTTTATGCCTACGGAGAAATTCAACAGGCAGGAAAAATTGCTGCGGCCATCAATAAGGAAAGAACCATTAAAAGAATTGAAACCGTAAGTCAATTGATCAACGCTATTGAACATATCATCCCGCGGCATTCTGAAAACCAGTTTCTCTCCAGGTTGTTTCAGGCCATCAGGATTGAAGTAAACCAGGAACTTAAAAGCCTGGAAATAATGCTCAATGAATTATTGGATCTGCTGTTACCCGGCGGCAGGCTGGTTGTTATTAGCTATCACTCTCTCGAAGACAGGATGGTCAAGAACTTTATGCGCTGGGGAAATATAAAGGAACAGCCTATTAAAGACCTATATGGCAATAGTTTTGAGCCATTCAGGATAATTACCCGGAAACCACTGGTTGCAAGTGATAGCGAAATAGAAAGCAATCCAAGGGCGCGCAGTGCAAAACTCAGGATTGCAGAAAGGATATGAAATGAAGCAGGACAACAGGCATATCGACTTTGAAGAAGAAATGGAATTCACTACCATACCGGTTGGGGAAAAACCGCTTTTGGAAGGAAGGGAAACAGAAGTAACCGGCAACAGCCAAACAGCAGCTCCGTCTTCCGATGCTCCGAAAAAGAAGATTCGTGTAAAGGAACTCCTCGACGGAACATTTTTGATCCGTGAGAATGTAATTAAACAAATTCCATTCCTGCTGTTTTTAACGTTGTTGGGAGTTATTTACATAGGCAACCGCTTTCATGCCGAAAAAATGGTCAGGCAAATTGACCATCTCAAGGTTGAGGTCGGGAACCTGCGTTCGGAACAAATTACAACCACCTCGGAATTGATGAATATCAGCAGGCCGTCGGAGGTGGCTGCATTGGTAGAATTAAAAGGGCTTGATCTTAAAGAATCCATGGAACCGCCTAAAAAACTGAAAAGATAACATGTCGGTTAAGAAGGAAATAATATGGAGGGTGGCTGTTGTTTACATAGCTTTTTTGCTGTTAGCCCTTGCCATTGTTGCCCGCATTGTATACCTGCAGGTATTTGAGAAAAACAAATGGATGGAAAAGGCGGGAACATATGCGCTTAAGACCATGAATATCCCGGCCGACCGTGGCAGCATATATGCAGCTGATGGCAGGCTGCTGGCATGCTCGGTGCCCTATTATGAAGTAAGGTTTGACACAAAGTGTGAAAACCTTACCGATCAATATTTCTATAAAAAAGTTGATTCGCTGGCCTTGTGCCTTTCAAGGCTTTTCGGTGACAAGTCAAAGGAAGAATACAAACGCAGCCTCATTAAGGCCAGAAAAGAAGGGAAAAGGTACCACCTGATTAAAAGCGAGGTAAACTACATTCAGCTGAAGAAGCTGAAAACCTTTCCCATATTCAGGCTTGGGCGGTATAAAGGCGGATTGGTATACATGCAGGAAAACAGGCGGGTACGTCCGCATCAGTCGCTGGCCGGCAGAATTATTGGATATACATCAAAGGACATAAACGGAAATGTTGTCGGCATTGAAGGAGCCTACAACGACCAATTGGCAGGCACCCAGGGAATAAGGCTTATGCAAAGGCTATCAGGTGATGTATGGATGCCCATGAATGAGCGCAATGAAATAGAGCCGAAGGACGGGAAAGACATTATCACCACCATCGATGTTAACCTGCAGGATGTTGCACATAAGGCTTTGCTGAGACAACTCACATCACAGGGAGCACAATATGGAACAGCCATACTGATGGAAGTGAAAACTGGTGAAATTAAGGCGATGGTTAACCTGGGTAAAGATGAGAACGGATTTTACCATGAAATGCAGAATTATGCCATTGGGGAAAGCACCGAGCCGGGCTCAACATTTAAATTGCCTGTTCTTATTGCTGCATTGGAAGATGGTGTGGTGGAACTTGAAGATACCATTGACACAGGCAATGGAACATTCAAATACTACGATAAGATTATCAGGGATGATTATCATGAGCATGGCGGATACGGCAAAATAACTGTTGAAGAAGTTTTTGAAAAATCATCCAATGTCGGGATGGCCAAGATCATCACCGGCGCTTATAAGGAAAGACCTGGTGATTTTATCGACCGCCTCTATGCCATGCGACTCAACGAGAAACTGGGCATAGAAATTAAGGGCGAAGGCAGTCCTCAAATCAGGTATCCCGGCGATAAGCTTTGGTCGGGAATAAGCCTTGCCATGATTTCACACGGCTATGAAATAAGCATTACGCCCTTGCAGACCCTCACGTTTTACAATGCCATAGCAAACAACGGAAAGATGGTTCAACCCCGGTTTGTTAATGAAATCAGGTATCATGGCAAACTGGTTAAACGCTTCGATACGGAGGTTTTACAATCCTCAGTTTGTTCAAAGGCAACACTACACAAAGTACGACGGATACTTGAAGGCGTAGTAGAAACAGGCACCGCAAAAAATCTTAAGAATCCGCAAATAAAAATTGCAGGAAAAACCGGCACAAACCAGATTTACAACAAGAAGTACGGGTATAAATCACACTCCGAAGTCAGCTACCAGGCTTCGTTTGCAGGTTATTTTCCGGCAGATGAGCCGAAGTACTCCTGCATAGTAGTGGTTAATTCCCCTTCAAAAAATGTTTACTATGGCAACATGGTTGCAGGTCCTGTATTCCTCGAGATAGCCCGGAAAGTTTATGCAACATCAACCGACATGCATCCTATGATAGCACGGAACAAGGATTCTGTTGACCTGCCCTATACGAAAACCGGTAATCGCGATGATCTTCGAAAAGCCATGAAAGAACTGGATATAGACGTGGAAAAGGGGCACATTAACGCCGATTGGGTAAACACGGAGAAAAAAGCAGAAGCGGTTGAATTTTCAAAACGAAACATTATCAATGGCCTGGTTCCCAACGTAGTTTCCATGGGTGCCAAAGATGCCATTTACTTGCTTGAAAATGCCGGATTAAAGGTGAGGCTTTTGGGCAGGGGTACGGTAAGATCACAGTCAATAATGCCCGGAACCACCATACGCAAGGGAGATCAGATAATTTTAGAAATGTCAAGAATTTAAACCAATGGCGAAACTATTGTCATCACTTATTCACGGCATGGATGTTTTGAGCGTAACCGGCAAAACTGAAATCGGAATTACCGGCATTGTCTTTGATTCGCGCAAGGCAACGCATGGCTCATGCTTTATTGCCGTAAGAGGAACACAGTCCGACGGACATGACTTTATTGGTGATGCCATTTCCCTTGGCGCACAGGCGGTGGTTTGCGAACAAAAACCGGAAACCATCCCTTCCGGAGCAACTTTTGTCTTAGTGAAGGATTCTGCCATGGCGCTTGCATTACTTGCTTCTGCATACTATGATAATCCATCAGGCAAGCTTAAGCTGGTTGGCATTACCGGAACAAACGGAAAAACCACAACGATAACCCTTTTGCACAGGTTGTTTACCAAACTTGGCCATAGGTCAGGTTGCTTCACCACCATTCGTAACTATATCGGTGAAAAAGTAATTGAAGCTACCCATACCACCCCCGACCCCGTTCAGTTGAACAGCATTTTGAATGATATGGTTGAAGAAGGCTGCGATTATGCCTTTATGGAAGTAAGTTCTCATGCCCTGCACCAGAAAAGGGTTGCCGGGCTTACATATGCCGGTGCCATTTTTTCAAACATCACCCATGATCACCTTGATTATCATAAAACCTTTGATGAATACATCAGGGCCAAAAAAATATTTTTTGATAACCTTCCATCCAATAGCTTTTCCCTGATTAATGCCGATGACCGCAACGGCGAAATAATGGTACAAAATACCAAATCCAGGGTAAGCACCTATGCATTGAAATCGATGGCTGATTTTAAAGCCAGGATAGTTGAGAGCCATTTTAACGGCACCTTGCTAAATATTGACAATACAGAGATATGGACCAGGTTTTTGGGCGATTTTAATGCCTATAATCTGCTGGCAGTGTATGCCTGTGCAAGACTTCTGGGTGAAAGCAAGGAAGAGGTACTGCGGTTGCTGAGTGCTATGGAAACCGTTGAAGGCAGGTTCCAGTATTTGCAGTCGGAAAAAGGGGTTACCGCCGTTATCGATTATGCGCATACGCCCGACGCAGTGGTTAATGTATTGCGAACCATAGCAAGGATTAAAAAAGGTGGTGAACAGGTAATTACGGTAATTGGGGCAGGAGGCAACCGCGATAAAACAAAAAGGCCTGTAATGGCTCGCGTGGCGGCAGAAATGAGCGATAAAGTGATACTCACATCGGATAATCCGCGCAATGAGGATCCGGTTGATATCCTCAACGATATGAGGACCGGTTTGGATGATAAAATGCTCAGCAGGACTATCATTCAACCCGACCGTCGAGAAGCCATCAAAATGGCCTGTATGCTGGCACACGAGGGAGATATTATCCTTATTGCCGGTAAAGGTCATGAGAACTATCAGGAGATAAAAGGAACAAAGCACCATTTCAGTGATTTTGAGGAAGTGGAAGCAATTTTTGGAACAAAACAAGAACAATAAATTGTGCCATGCTGTATTATCTATTTGGATACTTAGAAAGTTTAGACATACCGGGAGCAGGCTTGTTTAACTACATTTCCTTCAGGGCATCAATGGCCATCATCACTTCCTTAATTATTTCAACCCTTTACGGGAAACGCATCATCAAGAAATTACAGAAAGCACAAATAGGGGAAACCATTCGTGATCTCGGCCTCGAAGGACAAATGCAAAAAAAAGGAACTCCTACCATGGGAGGTTTAATCATTCTGCTATCCATTGTTGTTCCGGTTATCCTTTTTGCAAACCTCGAGAACATCTACATTATCCTTATGCTCTTTATCACCATATGGCTTGGGCTTATCGGTTTTATAGATGACTACATAAAAGTTTTCAAGAAGAACAAACAGGGCTTGCGTGGCAAGTTCAAAATCATTGCACAAATCATTGCCGGGATAGTGGTTGGATTGGTGCTGCACTTTAACGATGATATCGTAGCCCGCGAGAAAGTTTATGATTCACAGGGAAAACCGCTTACCCGGATAGAAAAAGGAGTGGAAAATGAAAAGGATGTAATAACCTATGTTACCCGGGAAGTAAAGTCAACCAAGGTAAATGTACCCTTTTTCAAGAATAATGAATTTGACTATGCCGCACTCATATGGTTTATGGGCGATAAAGCCAAACAATGGGCCTGGGTAGTGGTAATACTGGCCGTAATATTTATTATAACCTTTGTTTCGAATGGCACAAACCTGACTGACGGACTCGACGGACTTGCGGCGGGAACTTCAGCCATTATCGGCGGAACCCTGGGCCTGCTCGCTTATGTTTCGGGTAACTCTATCATGGCCGATTACCTTAATATAATGTATTTGCCGAGCACGGGCGAGCTTACGGTGTATATTGCAGCCTTTATAGGAGCATTGGTAGGCTTTTTATGGTATAACTCCTATCCTGCCCAGGTATTCATGGGCGATACCGGCAGCCTCGCCATTGGAGGAATAATTGCCGTGTATGCCATATTAATCAGGAAAGAATTACTGATTCCCGTTTTATGCGGGGTTTTCGTAGCAGAAAGCCTTTCGGTGGTTATACAGGTTACCTGGTTTAAATATACACGCCTTAGGTTTGGCGAGGGACGGCGCGTTTTAAGGATGTCACCCCTGCACCACCATTTTCAAAAACTGAATTATCCCGAACCCAAAATAGTCACCAGATTCTGGATCATTGGAATTTTGCTGGCCATCATTACAGTTGTAACCCTTAAAATCCGATAAATATGGATCGTAGAATAGTAATACTTGGTGCCGGAGAAAGTGGAACCGGAGCTGCAGTTTTAGCAAAAAAACAGGGTTTTGATGTCTTTGTTTCGGACTCGGGCAAAATAAAAGATGCCTATAAGGAAATTCTTTACAATTATGAAATCGACTGGGAAGAGGGAAAGCATACCGAACGCCAGATATTGAATGCACATGAAGTGATTAAAAGTCCCGGAATATCTGAAAAATCAGACATTGTAATTGCCATAAGAAAGAAAAACATTAAAATAATCTCTGAAATCGAATTTGCAGGCCGTTACACTCAGGCCAGGAAAATATGCATTACGGGCAGCAACGGCAAAACAACCACCACTACCCTTATTCATCATATGCTGCGAAAGGCAGGCTTGAATGCAGGCCTTGCCGGAAATGTGGGTAAAAGTTTTGCCATGCAGGTGGCCACCGAGAATTATGAATATTACGTTATTGAATTAAGCAGTTTTCAGCTTGACGGGATGTATGAGTTTAAGGCCGACATAGCCATATTGCTCAATATAACCCCCGATCACTTAGACAGGTATGATTACAACATCCAGAATTATGTAGATTCAAAATTTCGCATAAGCAGGAATCTATCTGAAGATGACTTTTTCGTGTACTGTTCCGATGATGAAATTACCATTCGCGAGCTCGAACGTATTGTAACAAAGGCCAAACAATTGGGATTCACACTCAAGGATACCAGGCAGCAGGGTGCATATGTTGAAGGAAATACAATGAAAATCGAGGTGGATGATGACATTTTTGAAATGTCCCTTGCCGAACTTTCCCTCAAGGGAAAACACAATGCATACAACTCAATGGCAGCAGGTATTGCCGGAAGTGTGCTTAAAATAAGGAAACCAATAATTCGTGAAAGCCTCATGGATTTTGCAGGCGTGGAACACCGGCTGGAGAGGTTTATAAAAGTACATGGCATTGAGTTCATTAATGATTCAAAAGCCACCAATGTAAATTCAACCTGGTACGCACTCGAAAGCATGACTGCCCCTGTTGTATGGATTGCAGGAGGTACTGATAAGGGGAATGACTATTCAGAGATCATGGAACTTGTAAAACAAAAGGTGAAGGCCCTGGTGTGCCTGGGCGTTGATAATTCAAAACTGCATAAGTCATTCGATGGTGTTATACCGGTAATTGTTGACACCAAATCGATGAAAGAGGCTGTGCAGGAAGCGTACAAGCTTGGGAAAACGGGCGAAACAGTGCTTCTTTCACCATGTTGTGCAAGTTTCGATTTGTTTGAGAACTATGAAGACAGGGGAAGACAGTTTAAAAAGTATGTGAGGGAATTGTGAGGAAGCATGGAGTAAGGAGTAGGGAGTAAGGAGTAGGGAGAAAGGAGAAGGGAGAAAGGAGCAGGGAGAAAGGAGCAGGGAGAAGGGAGTTGGGAATGGAGAGTAGGGGAATGAAAGCTAAAAAGTGTAAATGAGAATATGATTGTAACATAATAAGGTATGGGTGGAGGATTAAAGAAATATTTCAAAGGTGACCCGGTAATCTGGGCCGTTATACTGCTGCTGTCGATTTTTTCGCTGCTGGCGGTATACAGCTCTACCGGCTCACTTGCATACCGTTTTCAGGGAGGAAATACCAGCTACTATATCCTAAAGCATGCCACCATCCTTTTTATGGGTTTGGTTATTACCTATGTTACCCATTTAATACCATACAAATATTTTTCGCGCATTTCGCAAATGCTCCTGTATATTGCCATTCCATTGCTCATGGTAACCCTCATCTATGGCGTGACAAAAAATCAGGCCTCGCGCTGGCTTTCCGTTCCCGGCCTTAGCCTTACATTTCAAACGTCCGATATAGCCAAGCTTGCCATCGTAATGTATATTGCCCGCATGCTTTCGAAAAAACAGGAAAACATTAAAGATTTCAAGGGTGCATTCAAACCAATGATCATACCGCTGTTGCTGGTATGCGGCCTGGTACTGCCTGCAAACCTTTCCACTGCCATGCTGATATTTGCCACTGTTTTTATCCTTATGTTCATTGGCAGGGTAAACCTGGCACACCTTTTCGGCCTGGTGGGCATTATTCTGATTCTGCTTGGGTCGTTTATTGCCATAGCCTTATCCAACGATTGGGAAGGAAGGATTGGTACATGGAAAAACCGCATTGAAAGCTATGTTCATGCTGAGGATGAAGACAATTACCAGGTAACGCAGTCGAAAATAGCCATTGTAAGTGGCGGGTTGGTAAACCTTCGCCCGGGTAAAAGCATGCAACGCAACTTCCTGCCCCATCCCTATTCTGATTTTATTTATGCTATTATAATTGAAGAATACGGACTCTCAGGTGGCATAATTGTAATGGTTCTTTACCTGTATTTACTTTTCAGGGCAGCGGTGCTGGTTCGAAAGAGTCCAAGAACATTTCCGGCCTTCCTTGCTGTTGGCCTGGCGGTAATGATTACCTTCCAGGCGCTCATCAATATGGCTGTTGTTGTTAATATATTGCCTGTTACAGGCCAGCCATTACCCATGATCAGTATGGGCGGATCATCATTGCTGTTTACCTGCGTTGCACTGGGAATAATCCAGAGCGTTAGCAGGGGAATAAAAGCCCAGCAGGCAGAAGCAGAAAAAATTGTAACCCAACAAACGGAAAGCAATGAACCATAAATTCATTATCAGCGGCGGAGGAACCGGGGGCCATATATTTCCTGCACTGGCAATAGCCAATGAAATCAGGAAACGGGAACCTGGCACATCCATTCTGTTTGTCGGAGCTCTCGGACGTATGGAAATGGAAAAAGTTCCCCTGGCAGGCTTTCCTATTGTCGGGCTGCCCGTTGAAGGACTTCAGCGGAAAATAGGATTCAGAAATATTGTTGTGCTATTCAAGCTGCTGGTAAGCCTGTTTAAGGCTTCGGGAATTATTCGCTCTTTCAAGCCCGACGCGGTAATTGGTGTTGGCGGATATGCAAGCGGACCGGTACTAAGGATGGCAGGATTTCATGGTATTCCCTGTGTTATTCAGGAGCAAAACTCTTACGCTGGTGTAACAAACCGCCTGTTGGCAAAGAAAGCCAGGAAAATTTGCGTTGCCTATGAAAACATGGAGAAGTATTTTCCCCCGGCCAAAATTGTCCTGACAGGCAACCCGGTTCGCGAAGAAATAGTAAGCAACCTAACCGATAAACAAAGGGCGTGTTCATTCTTTAATATCCCTTTTCAATCGCCGGTTATTCTTGTTCTTGGCGGTAGCCTGGGAGCCCGTACAATCAATGAAAGCCTGCTTGGCTTTGTTGATGCGCTCGAAAAAGAAAACCTTACCGTGCTCTGGCAAACCGGCCGGCTATATTACGAAAGAATCAAAACAGAACTGGAAAATAAAAAGCCGGCAAATGTACATTTCTTTGATTTCATTAGCAGGATGGATATGGCTTACAGTGCTGCAGATGTGATAATATCACGAGCAGGCGCAACAACCATTTCCGAATTGTGCATTACGGGAAAGCCGGCTATACTGGTTCCATCGCCCAACGTGGCAGAAGACCACCAGACAAAAAACGCACTGGCACTGGCTAAAAATGAAGCCGCCGTGTTGGTTGCCGATAAGGATGCGAAAAGTGACCTTGTTCCAAAAACAATTGAATTGTTGTACAACGATGCATTGCGCCTTAAGCTTGCCGAAAATTGCAGAAAAATGGCCTTGCCGGGAGCAACATCCAGGATAACGGATGAGATATTTAAATGCGTGAAGGAAAAGTGAACGGATTGCAAAACATACGGAATGTATACTTTTTGGGTATTGGTGGCATTGGAATGAGTGCCCTGGCAAGGTATTTTAAATTGACCGGAAAGAATGTCGCCGGTTATGACCGCACCCGGACTGCATTAACCAATGCCCTCGAAAACGAAGGTATTCCTGTGCATTATGAGGATTCGCCGGAAATGATTCCCGATGGTTTCAGAAAGCCTGAACATACACTGGTTATTTACACACCGGCTGTTCCAAAGGACCAGGCCGAATATAAATACCTCACCGCCCAAAAGTTCAGGTTGCTCAAACGGTCTGAAATCCTTGGCATGATTACCAGGGAACATAAAACTGTTGCCGTGGCCGGAACGCATGGAAAAACAACCGTATCAACCATGATTGCCCATATCATGGCCGGGTCGCATTATGGCTGTAATGCATTCCTTGGCGGTATTTCGAAAAACTTCAGCAGTAACCTGGTAATGCACGAGAACAGCGATTGGATTGTAACAGAGGCCGATGAATTCGACCGTTCATTTTTACAATTGTATCCTTATGCTGCCGTCGTAACTGCAATGGATGCGGACCATCTTGACATTTACGGGTATATTGACCTGGTGCATGAAGCCTTTAACCTTTTCATCGGGCAGATTGACCGCGCAGGAATCCTGCTGGTTAAGTCAGGCTTACGGAGCATCATTACCAATGAGCCGGTAAATACGTACACCTATTCATTAAAGGATCAAAGTGATTTTTACGCGGTAAACATTCAACTCAGCGATGGAAAATATTCCTTTGACCTTGTAGGTCCGCATGTGAGGATTAATCGCTTAACCATTGAACATCCAGGTTTGGTAAATGTGGAAAATGCTGTTGCGGCCTCTGCCATGTGTGTTTTGCTAAAAGTCCCTGAAGAAAACATCCGCAATTCCCTGGCTACATTTTCAGGTATTCAGCGCAGGTTTGACTACCAGTTAAAAACAAAATCAATTGTGTATATAGATGATTATGCACATCATCCCCGTGAAATTGAAGCCACGTTAAATTCTATCAGGGAACTCTATCCGCATAAAAAAATAACTGCCGTATTCCAGCCCCATTTATATTCACGTACGCGGGACTTTGCCGATGATTTTGCTGAAAGCTTAAGTTTAGCGGACAGGTTGATTTTGCTTGACATATATCCCGCAAGGGAATTGCCCATAGAAGGAGTGAGTTCTGAAATGATTTTCAGGAAGGTTTCTGTAAAAGACAAGGTTTTGTGCCGCAAGGAGGAATTACTTGGGGTAATGGAATCGGAACAAGCCGACGTTGTGGTTACCCTTGGAGCGGGCGACATAGACAAACTGGTAAGGCCTATTAAAGAACTGTTACAAAAAAGAATAGGTTGAAAAAGATAAAAAACATATTGTTCTCTGTTGCCATGATTGCTTATGTGATTATGGTATCGGGCTTTATTGGCACCAAAGAAAAGGCGCAACGGATAGGTTCAGTTAAAATTAACATCATCGACAGTGTCGACAACCAGTATATCAGAACAAACGACATACGGAACATCCTGCAGCGAAATGAATTCAATCCTATCGGGGAAGTTTCGTCAAATCTGCAATTGGAAAAGATTGAAAAGATCCTGAAAAACAAACAAATCGTTAACCGTGCCGAGGTTTTTGTTACAGAACCCGGTATTGTTCATGTTGAAATCAGCCAGAAAATTCCCTTCATGCGTGTGATAAACCGCTATGGTCAGGGATATTACCTTGACAAGGAAGGTAACGTCATACCCCTGTCTCAGGGTTTCAGTCCTTTTGTAATTGTTGCCAACGGCTTTATAGCAGAACCTTTCAACGTTGCAAAAACCCTAAATATACACGACGTTAAGCATGATTCCCTTGCACGGTCATTGAACACAATTTACGATATATATAAGCTTGCCGGGTTCATATGCAATGATGAATTCTGGAATGCACAAATTGAGCAGATTTATGTAAATAACAAGTATGAGATCGAACTGATACCCAGGGTGGGTTCGCATATTATTGAACTGGGCAGGGTTGAAAATCTGGAAGAAAAATTCGACAACCTCAGGATTTTGTATAAACAGGGATTTAGCAACCTGGGGTGGAATCAATATGAAAAAATAAGCTTAAAATATAAGAACCAGGTAGTTTGTACTAAAATCCAATAAATATGAGTCACAATAACAACATTTTAGCAGCCATTGATATCGGAACCACAAAAATTGTAACCATTGCCGGCCGCATGGTTGATAATAAACTTGAGATCATAGGCATGTGTAAAACCCCGTCGAAAGGCGTAAAGCGGGGCGTGGTATTAAATATCGAAGAAGCTGTAAGTGCAATACGGTATACGGTGGAAGAGGTACAGAAACAAATAGGTTTCAGAATAAGTGATGCCTATGTTGGAATTGCCGGACAGCATATCAGCAGCCTGCAAAACAGGGGATATATCCTGCGTGATTCCTATGAAGAAGAAATCACACGTGAGGATACGGAGAAGCTGCTGTCAGAAATGTATAAAATTCCTATTCAGCCCGGGGAAGAAATTATTCATGTAATACCGCAAAGTTTTGTTGTGGATAGTGAAACGGGGGTTAAAAACCCAATCGGCATGTTTGGGAAACGGCTCGAGGGCAATTATCATATTGTAATTGGTCAGACCTCATCTGCCCGTACCATAGAGCGTTGTGTTAACAGGGTTGGCATTAAAGTAAACCAGATGATTCTGGAACCATTGGCTTCAGCAGCGGCTGTGCTTACCGAGGATGAAATAGAAGCCGGTGTAGCCCTTGTGGATATCGGTGGCGGCACAACCGACATAGCGGTTTATTATGATGACATTATCAAGCATACCGCCGTCATTCCCTTTGGGGGTAACGTAATTACACGTGATGTTATGGAGGGCTGCGCAATTTTAACCAAGCATGCTGAACTGCTTAAAATTCAATATGGTTCTGCCCTGGGTGATTTGGCCGAAGAAGCAAAGGTGGTGGCGGTACCGGGAATCAGTGGCCGTGATCCCAAGGAAGTGTCCATAAAGAACCTGGCTTATATCATTCAGTCGCGCATGGAAGAAATTATCGACGCCATTGTTTTCCAGCTCGAAGGTTCGGACTGCATGGAAAAACTCACCGCCGGAATCGTAATTACCGGTGGGGGTTCACAACTGCGCCATTTGCCTCAATTAATCAAGTATCGCACCGGACTTGATGTAAGGGTTGGCATGCCGAATACGGCAACCAACAACCAGGGACTAAAAGAGGTGAACCATCCTATGTATTCAACCAGTGTAGGATTGTTGTATAAGGGATTTGAAAACAAACCCCGGCAAACCCCGCAGGAACCAGCTGAAAAGATTCCGGAACCCGAAATGATTGTGGAAACTCCCAGGGAAACAAACAGCAATACCGCGGCAAAACCGCGCAAATTCAGCAATATATTTGATAACTTCAAATCAACGATCGAAAACATTTTCGATGATGATACAGAATAATGATGTACAATTCAATACACCTAAGCCATGGATGAACTCATGCATTTTGAACTGCCTGTAAATAAGTCTTCGATCATTAAGGTGCTCGGAGTTGGCGGTGGAGGTAGCAACGCTGTTAACCATATGTTTAAACAGGGTATAAAGGATGTGGACTTTATTGTGTGTAATACCGATGCACAGGCACTGGCCAACAGTCCTGTGCCCATAAAGATCCAGCTTGGCGCATCGCTTACCCAAGGCGGAGGAGCCGGTAACAAACCGATCATTGGCAGGCAATCGGCTATTGAGAGCCTGGATAACCTGTCAGAAATACTAGCGGTGAATACCAGGATGCTTTTCATTACTGCCGGAATGGGTGGAGGCACCGGTACCGGAGCAGCTCCGGTAATTGCCAGGGCCGCAAAGGAACTTGGCATTCTAACCGTAGCCATTGTTACCATCCCGTTTAAAAACGAAGGTCCCCGGAGGGTTAACCAGGCGCTTGAAGGAATTGCCGAACTGGAAAAGAATGTAGATTCGCTGCTGGTCATCAACAACGAAAAAATTCGCCAGATTTACGGTGACCTGAAGCTGTCAGAAGCCTTTTCAAGGGCAGATGACGTGCTGGCAGTAGCAGCCAAAGGAATCGCAGAAATCATCACGGTACATGGCTTTATCAATGTTGACTTCGCTGATGTTCAAACCGTAATGACCAATAGCGGTGTTGCAATCCTGGGTACAGGTATGGCTGAAGGTGAAGGACGCGCCATTGAAGCAATAAAACAGGCATTAAATTCCCCATTGCTCAATGATACCGATATAAAAGGGGCTAAAAATATATTGCTGAACATTATTTCAGGTTCCGAGGAAGTTACTATGGATGAAATCGGCCAGATCATCGATTATGTAAAGGACTGCTCAGGAATTAACGCCGATCTTATCTGGGGGAATGGTACAGATGCGGGACTTGGAGAACAAATCAGTGTAACGGTAATTGCCACAGGATTTAACGCCGGCAATATTCCTGAGTTGTACATACGCAAGCGCGAAATCGACCGTATACCGCTTACCGATGTTACTGTTAAGGAAAATGATGAAGAAAGCATTTTTATTGTAAAAGATGCCCCAACGCAAAAAACAATAGTGAACTCGCCTTCCCAGCGAACCATTGAGTTTGACCTGACGGCGGTGGATGACGATGTTTTCAGAAATATCAGCAGGGTGCGGCGCCCTGTGGATACACAAAAAGCCGTTGACCGGGTGAATACCATTAAAAGAACCCACGAAGAACTAAAGGAACTGAAACAGGGAAACCGTCAAACCGATAAAGAGATTGAAGAACTGGAAAATGTTCCTGCCTTCAAAAGAAAGCAGATACAGATTGACCCCCAGAAATATTCGGATGAAACCAAAATTTCACGGTATTCTTTATCGGATGATGACAATGCACAGGTAAAACTGAGCAAGGAAAATCCCTTTTTGCACGGGGCGGTGGATTAATGTGATGATGTGATGATGTGATGATGTGATGATGTGCGAATTGTTCCTCGTCCCTTGTCCCTTGTCCCTTGTCCCTTGTCCCTCGTCCCTCGTCCCTCTTCCCTCGTCACTTGTCCCTTGTCCCTTTTTAATTAATTACTAATTGAAACAAAATGAGTTTGTTTGATAAAATCAGTGATGACCTTAAAGCAGCCATGCTGGCAAAGCAAAAAGACAGGCTTGAATCAATCAGGGCAATAAAAACGGCACTGTTGCTTG
>CAZYDI010000021.1:0-41637 GCA_964646255.1 uncultured Bacteroidales bacterium | reverse complement strand
GGAGTAGGGAGTAAGGAGTAGGGAGTAGGGAGTAGGGAGTAGGGAGTAGGGAGTAAGGAGTAGGGAGGAGGGAGTTGGAAGAACCTGGTAAATGCATAGCTGAATGAAAAAAATGAAAATTTGAACAGTTTTTTTAAAATGGTGTTAGATTATTCATTTATTTATCTATATTTGCCCAAAATAAAAACATGAGAAATATCATAATTATTGTGAACCTATTCGTCCTCGTGGTGCTAAACAAACCGCGGTGAGAATGGTCTGCAATAATTGGAAAAAGTATATAGAGCCATTCTTACCAAAAAGAATGGCTTTTTTAATTTGATTTTGACACCAATACCAGACAAAAACGGATATGAAAATAAAGTTAAGAAGCGCAACAACCACAGAGGGCAGACGGATGGCCGGAGCCCGAAGCCTTTGGAGAGCCACAGGAATGAAAGAGGATCAGATTGGCAAACCCATTATTGCCGTAGTTAACTCGTTCACGCAATTTGTTCCTGGCCACACACACTTACATTCAATAGGTCAGGAGGTTAAGGCCATTATTGAAAAGGAAGGATGTTATGCTGCTGAGTTCAATACCATTGCTGTAGACGATGGCATTGCCATGGGTCATGATGGCATGTTGTATTCACTTCCCTCGCGTGATCTCATTGCTGACAGTGTTGAGTATATGTGCAATGCCCACAAGGTAGACGGTATGATATGCATCAGCAACTGTGACAAAATCACTCCCGGAATGCTTATGGCAGCCATGCGTTTAAACATTCCTGCAGTTTTTGTTTCGGGAGGTCCGATGGAAGCCGGTGTTGCCGGAAAAAAGAAACTCGACCTCATTGATGCGATGGTTATGGCTGCTGACGATAATGTCTCCGACGAAGAGGTGAGCCTTGTTGAAAAGGAAGCATGTCCTACCTGTGGTTCCTGTTCAGGAATGTTTACCGCCAATTCAATGAATTGCTTAAATGAGGCCATAGGGCTTGCATTGCCCGGAAACGGAACCATTGTTGCGACCCATAAAAACAGGCTCGCATTATTTGCCCGTGCTGCCAAACAAATAACCGTGAATACCAGGAAATACTATGAAGACGGCGATGCCTCCGTATTGCCAAGGTCAATTGCCACACGGGCTGCGTTCATGAATGCCATGGCGCTCGATATTGCCATGGGTGGATCGACCAATACGGTTTTGCATTTGCTTGCAATAGCAAAGGAAGCGGAGGTTGATTTTACCATGAAAGATATTGATCAGCTTTCACGCAAAATTCCGGTATTGTGCAAGGTTGCTCCCAGTTCACATTACCATGTGGAAGATGTAAACAGGGCAGGTGGAATATTGGGTATTATGGGTGAATTGGATAGAGCCGGGTTACTTGATACCACCGTAAAACGGGTTGATCTTCTGACTTTGGGTGAGGCGATAAATAAGTATGACCTGACCCTTTCGACTGCCTCGGATGAAGCCGGTGAAATATATGCCAGTGCCCCGGCAGGTATCAAGAACCTGAAAATGGGAAGTCAGGGCGTTACCTATAAGGAGTTCGACCTGGACCGGGTAAATGGCTGCATTCGGGACTATGAACACTGCTATTTTAAAGACGGAGGTCTGGCTATTTTATATGGAAACATTGCCAGGGATGGTTGTGTTGTAAAAACAGCAGGCGTTGATCCTTCCATTTTTAATTTCAAAGGGCCTGCACGTGTTTTTGAATCACAGGATGATGCATGTGAAGGCATATTGGGAGGCAAAGTAAATGCCGGTGATGTTGTGGTTATAATTTACGAAGGCCCGAAAGGCGGTCCGGGTATGCAGGAAATGCTTTACCCTACCTCTTATATAAAATCAAAAGGATTGGGAAAAGATTGTGCACTGCTAACGGATGGCAGGTTTTCGGGAGGCACATCAGGATTGTCGATCGGCCATGTTTCACCCGAAGCAGCAGCCGGCGGTGAAATCGGGCTGTTAAAAGATAACGATGTAATTGAAATAAACATACCTGAGCGGACTGTGAATGTGGTGCTCCCGCCAGGGGAGCTAGAGCGCAGAAAACAGCAAGAGGCGGCAAGGGGTAATAAGGCTTTTACTCCGGCCAGCCGCAACAGGATGATTTCGAAGGCCCTTCAGGCTTACGCAAGTATGGTTACCTCTGCTGATCAGGGCGCCGTAAGAGAGGTTAAGTGAAACATGCTGTTGTCTATAGTTAGGAATTTTAAGGTTATTGAATTTTGAAATTAATTGACAATGAAAACGAAAGAAATAGAATCAACAATAGATATACCCAAAGCCACCAGGGTTACCGGCGCTGAAGCCATTATGATGTGCTTGATTAACGAAGGTGTTGATACCATTTTCGGTTACCCCGGCGGTGCTATTATGCCTGTGTATGATGCATTGATGGATTACAGCGACAGGTTGCATCACATTCTTACCAGGCATGAGCAGGGTGCAATTCATGCCGCCCAGGGATATGCAAGGGCAACAGGCAAAGTAGGTGTTTGCATGGCTACATCCGGGCCCGGAGCTACCAATCTCATTACCGGTATAGCTGATGCCCAAATCGACTCCACTCCGCTTGTATGCATTACCGGGCAGGTTTCCGCTGGTTTGCTTGGAACAGATGCTTTTCAGGAAACCGATGTTATTGGCATATCGATGCCGGTAACCAAGTGGAATTTTCTGATCACCAAGCCCGAAGAGATTCCTTCGGTTTTGGCACAGGCATTCTATATTGCACGTACAGGCAGACCAGGGCCCGTGCTGATTGATATTGCGAAAAATGCACAATTCGGCATGCTTGACTTTGAATACCGTAAATGCATCCGGATGCGCAGTTACGCTCCTGAACCAAGAATAAGCCTTGACAACCTTAAAGCTGCAACTGCCCTTATAAATAGCGCAAAACGTCCGTATATTCTTGCCGGACAGGGAATTATTCTTGGCAATGCTGAAAAGGAATTCCTTGCCTTTGCCGAGAAATCAGGAATCCCGGTTGCCTGGACGATACTCGGAACTTGCGCAATTCCCAATGATCATCCGCTTAATGTTGGTATGCTTGGTATGCATGGTAATTACGCCACCAATGTATTAACCAATGAATGCGATTTATTGATTGGCATAGGCATGCGTTTCGATGACCGTGTTACCGGAGATGTAAGCCGTTATGCAAAGCAGGCAAAGATCATCCATATGGAAATTGATAAAGCCGAAATTAATAAAGTTGTCCATATTGATGTTCCCATTCATGGAGATGTTAAAGATACCTTGCCCGTTCTTACCAAAATGATCGAAAAGCGTTCACATTCTGAATGGTTGCAGCGTTTCAAGGAACTGGACAAAATTGAGTTTGAAAAAGTCATTAAACATGATTTGTTTCCTGAAAAGCCAGGGTTAACCATGGGTGAGGTTATTCAGATAATTAATGAAAAAACCAAGGGAGAAGCCATAGCGGTTACCGATGTTGGACAACATCAAATGGTAGCATCAAGGTATTTTAAAACACGGAATACCCGGAGCTTTATTACCTCTGGTGGTTTGGGTACCATGGGATTTGGTTTACCCGCTGCCCATGGTGCAAAAATTGGTGCCCCGGATAAACAGGTTATCCTTTTTGTTGGTGATGGCGGATTACAAATGACCATACAGGAACTGGGAACCATCAATCAAACACAGGCTGCCGTTAAAATCGTACTGCTGAATAATAAATACCTGGGCATGGTTCGCCAATGGCAGCAATTGTTTTTTGATAAAAGGTATTCCGAAACCTACCTGTTGAATCCGGATTTCATAAAAGTGGCTGAAGGTTTTGGCATTAAAGGCCGAAAGGTACTTGAAAGGCCCGAATTGAACGCTGCAATACAGGAAATGCTTGATTATAACGGACCCTATTTGCTCGAAGTATCTATAGAGAAAGAAGATAATGTATTTCCGATGGTTCCGACAGGAGCTTCGGTATCTGAAGTAATACTGGAACCTAAAAAGTAAAAGAGATGGCAACAAAAATAAATGGCGAAAGCCCGTGCAATAGTGGAAAACAGACATTTACTATTTCTGCATTTTCCGAAAATCATATAGGTCTGCTAAACAGGATAACCATTATCTTTACGCGGCGTCAGGTGAATATTGACAGCCTTACTGTTTCCGGTTCGGCAATTCCGGGCATCCATAAATTCACCATTGTGGTTTATGAATGCAGAGAGAAAGTTGAAAAAGTAGTAGAACAAATTGAAAAGCTGGTTGAGGTTTTAAGGGCCTTTTATCATACCGAGGATGAAATTATCTTTCAGGAAATTGCTTTGTATAAAGTGTCCACAACACCGATGATAGAAGGCAATAAAATAGAGGATATCATCAGAAGACATCATGCAAGGATCCTGGAAGTAAAATCAGAGTATGCAGTGATTGAGCTAACCGGACGTAAAGAAGAAACCCAGGCACTATTTGATGAATTGTATTCACATGGGCTTCTGCAGTTTACCCGGTCGGGCCGCATTGCTGTTACCCGCTCCAGTAAGGAAGTATTTTCGAGCTATATGAAGGATGCCGGACAGCATTCAGTAGAATATGCTAAACATTAATTACTTAATATCTAATACATTATGGCAAAAATTAATTTTGGAGGTGTAGTTGAAGACGTTATAACCCGTGAAGAATTTCCGCTAAAGAAAGCACAGGAAATTCTTAAAAATGAAGTTGTTGCAGTGATTGGTTACGGTGTTCAGGGTCCTGCACAGGCACTGAATATGAAGGAAAATGGCATTAATGTTATCATTGGCCAGGCTCCTGAGTTCAAATCTGATTGGGACAAAGCGGTTAAGGATGGCTGGATTCCCGGCAAAACGCTG
The DNA here is from genome assembly GCA_964646255.1 of uncultured Bacteroidales bacterium. GTDB lineage: Bacteria > Bacteroidota > Bacteroidia > Bacteroidales > UBA10428 > UBA5072. The sequence goes on along the minus strand of CAZYDI010000021.1, from coordinate 36,795 downwards.
TTTTCCATCGAAGAGGCTGCAACCAAAGGAACCATTGTGCAGTATTTGGTTTCAGATGCTGCCCAACGTGCAATATGGCCCAAGCTTAAACCCTGCTTGAAAAAAGGTGATGCACTGTATTTTTCACACGGTTTCTCAGTTACCTATAAAGAGCAAACCGGTGTTATACCTCCATCGGACATTGATGTTATTCTGGTTGCACCTAAGGGTTCCGGTACCAGTGTAAGACGTAACTTTCTTGCAGGTGCAGGGATAAATTCGAGCTACGCTGTATTCCAGGATGCAACTGGTCGTGCAACTGATCGTACACTAGCCATTGGCATTGCTATTGGATCGGGATACCTCTTCCCAACAACCTTTGAGAATGAAGTATTCAGTGATCTTACCGGTGAGCGCGGTGTATTAATGGGAGCATTGGCCGGTATCATGGATGCCCAGTACCAGGTTCTCCGCCAGAACGGACATTCCCCAAGCGAGGCCTTTAATGAAACTGTTGAAGAACTTACACAAAGCCTGATCAGGCTTGTGGATGAGAACGGAATGGATTGGATGTATTCCAATTGCAGCGCCACGGCTCAACGAGGTGCACTTGACTGGAGGCCAAAGTTTAAGGAAGCTACTCTTCCCGTTTTTACCGATCTTTACAATAAGGTAAAATCAGGAGCCGAAACCAAGAGGGTACTTGAATCCACAGGTATGTCAAATTACCGCGAATACCTGGAAAAGGAACTTAAAGAGCTCCGTGAATCAGAAATGTGGCAAGCAGGACTCCAGGTACGAAACCTTCGTCCGAAAATGAAATAAGCGCACGAAAAAAGGAAGGAGGTAAGTTTTACCTCCTTTTTTTGTATCTTCACAAGTCCCCTATTTGACCAACTTGGCTGAAGATCAAAATATCGAATACAAAAGGTTCATCTTAAGCCTTATTCCTCCTGCTGTTTTACTTTTTCTGATATGGCTGGTAAAGATTATTGAAATAGCCGAAGGAGCTGATTTTTTTTATTTTGGTGTTTTCCCTCGAAGAATTACCGGTTTAGCCGGTATCGCAATTTCACCTTTTATCCATTCCAATTTCAACCATCTGATAAATAATTCTGTTCCGTTCTTTATTTTGCTGGCAGCCATTTTCTATTTTTATCATAAGGTTGCCTGGAAGGTATTGTTCTATTCCTATTTATTTACCGGGTTGCTGGTGTGGCTTATTGCCAGGCCATCATACCATATTGGTGCAAGCGGCATGGTATATAGCTTTGCAGCCTTTCTTTTTGTGAGTGGCATTATTCGCCGCAATATTAATCTGCTGGCTATTTCATTATTGGTAATATTTCTCTATGGTAGTATGGTATGGGGAATATTTCCGTACAGGCCGGATATGTCATGGGAGTCCCATTTAATGGGTTTGCTTACCGGGGTGGCACTTGCCTTTGCTTATAAGCACGAAGGTCCGGGACCTACGCTTTTTATCAGTGACATGGCAGAAGAGGATGATGAAGACGAGATTGATACCGACCCTGATGTAGCAGATAAAGAAAGCATATTAAAAGATGAACCAAATAATAACCTGGTTAATTAATTTTTGAATTCTCTCAATTTCCTGAAAACTAAAAACTATAGCTTATGAAACCAACCATCATTTCCATGTTTATTGTGCTGGCTTTTCTATGCCTGATGTCCTGTACCAAGAAAGATGAGCCTGCTCCTGTGATCGCAATGGAGGAATTCTTTAAGGATCCCGAAAAAGGCGGATTCAGGATATCTCCTAACGGAGAAATGCTTATTTACCGTGCCCCTTATATGGGAAGAATGAACGTACATGTGCAAAAGCTGGGTGACACCATTGCCACTCCAATAACCCGGGAAACCGAAAGAAGCATTTATGACGCATTCTGGGAATCGGATGATCGCATAATTTTTGTAAAAGATATTGGGGGTGATGAAAACACTCACATATTATCTGTTAAGCCTGATGGAAGCGGACTGGTGGATCATACTCCCTTTGATGGTGTACGTTCATCGGTAGTTGATATTTTGGAAGACCAACCGGAGGAGTTGCTCATATCAACCAACCAGCGCAATCCCCAGGTATTTGATGTTTATTTGCTCAATACGGCCACCGGTGAAATGAAAATGGTAGCCGAAAATCCCGGCAATATAACAGGCTGGATAACCGACCATGATGGAAAAATACGTGCTGCTGTAACCTCCGATGGCGTGAATAACAGCATTCTTTATAGGGAAACAGAGGCCGATGCATTTAAGACAGTGGTAACCGTTTCATTTAAAGAGACATTGTACCCGGTATTGTTTACTTTCGACAACAAAAACCTGTACTGTGTTTCGAATGTTAATCGTGATAAAACAGCCATTGTTGAATATGATCCTGTTAATGCAAAGGAAAATAAGGTAATTTTTGAAAATGATCTTGCCGATATTGTTGATCTGGACTATTCCCGCCTGAGGAAAGTGTTAACTGCAGCCTATTATGAAACCGATAAAGTGCATAAACACTTTCTCGACCCGGAATGGCAGGCTATTAATGAGGAGATAGCAAAGCATATTCCTGACTATACTTTTCAAATAACCCGAAAAAGCAAGGATGAGCAAAAGTTGCTTGTTTATGCATCCAGTGATCGATATATGGGAGGATACTTTTTTTACGATGTAACAACAAAGGCATTCTCGAAACTTGCCGATTTTAAACCAAATCTTAAGGAAAGTGATATGGCAGTAATGAAGCCCATCTCTTATCAGTCGAGAGACGGTTTAACCATTCATGGATACCTTACCCTGCCTAAAGGTGTAAAAGCAAGGAACCTTCCGGTGGTTATCAATCCTCATGGTGGTCCCTGGGCCAGGGATAGCTGGGGATTTAATCCGGAAGTGCAGTTTTTGGCCAACCGGGGATATGCTGTATTGCAAATGAATTTCAGGGGATCAACCGGGTATGGCCGGAAATTCTGGGAAGCTTCCTTTAAACAATGGGGTCGAACCATGCAAGATGACATCACCGATGGTGTAAAATGGCTTATTAAGGAAGGTATAGCTGATTCAAACAGAATTGCCATTTATGGTGCCAGTTATGGCGGATATGCAACACTGGCAGGCATAACACTCACCCCCGAACTTTATACCTGCGCTGTTGATTATGTAGGGGTGTCCAACATGTTCACCTTTATGAAATCAATACCCCCATACTGGGAACCCTTACGGCAAATGTTTTATGAAATGGTGGGTGATCCCGAAAAAGACAGCCTGATGCTGGCGGAGGTATCTCCTGTATTTATGGTCAGCCAAATAAAATGTCCGTTATTCGTAGCACAGGGTGCCAATGATCCCCGGGTGAATATTAATGAATCAAACCAGATTGTTGATTCCTTAAAGAGAATGGGAGTTACTGTTGAATATATGGTTAAAGACAATGAAGGGCATGGCTTTTATAACCAGGAAAACCAGTTTGATTTTTACCGTGCCATGGAAAAATTCCTTGATGCACACATGAAAAAGTCCGTCGCCCTGGCAAGCAATTAATATTTTGCATAAAAAAACCCTTCAGCATTACTGAAGGGTTTTTTTATTCCTTTTTGAAATGCTATATCGTCTTAAAATGGGAGTAATATTCGTAAAATGAATAAATTTTAAGCAATTCATCAATGCCTTCTTCAACCGAAATCTTTGGTTTAAAACCTATTTTCTCAATTTTGTCATAATTCACCATAAAATGCCTTAAGTCTTTGTCCTGCATCTGCGAATCAATTATTTTAAAATCAACTTTCTGTTTAATGAAATTGGCAATTTCCAGCTTAGAATAGTTTAGTTTATTGCCTCCTGCATTAAAGACATTACCTTTCATTTTGTCGAACTTTTCCATTGTCATAACATAACAATCTGCAGCATCTTCCACATGCATAAATGTTCGTTTGGCAAAACTGTCAAACAATACCAACACTCCTTCCTTTACGGCTTTATACGTAAAATCATTTACCATAAGGTCGATGCGCATTTTTGGGCTGAAACCGAAAATTGTGGCAAAACGGAGTGCAACGGCATTCTCTTTCTCCATAGTAATCTGCTCTGCCAGGTATTTTGTATTGGCATAAACACTAAATGGCGTAATTACGGTTTCTTCGTTGCATGGTTCACCCGATCGACCGTAAAATGATGTTGTTGAAGCATAAACAAAGCGCTGTTCCGTGCTGAGCCCTCTTAGTATATTACGGGTCGCCTGAACATTAATAAGGTGTGCCGAGTGAGGATTGGCTGAACAAGCAGGGTATCCGCTAATTCCTGCAAGATGATAAATAAAATCAAAGCTGGCCAGGTTCTTGATCTTATTCCTGATGTCAGCTTTAATAATGGTCAGGTTCTTGTTTTTAACCAGGTGAAGAATGGGTTCGTAGCCATACATAAAGTTATCGAGTATGGTTACTTTGTAGCCTTTTTCGAGCAACTTGGTGGTTAATACAATACCTTTATATCCGGCACCACCTGTAAGAAGAATTTTCAAAGTAAGATGGGTTAGTTCAACAAAACCACAATATTAATAATATTGACATCAAAACTGAAGCGAAAAGGTATTATTTTGAAATAAAAATCGTTTACCCTGCCATAAAAAAAATTAGCTTTGGCTTATTAATCATACACTGGAGAAAAAGTGGATCAAAAAGGAGCTGCCTTAAAGCACATTGAATACTATTTGCCCGAAAAAGTAATTACCAATAAGGATCTCGAGGAACAATTCAATAAATGGGAAGCCGACAAAATTTTCAAAAAAATTGGGATTGCTGAAAGGCACATAGCAGGCGAAGGTGAAACGGCACTCGATATGGCGTGCAAAGCCTCTGAAATGGTTTTAAGTTCAACGGCATCCGAAACCATAGATTTCATTCTCCTGTGCACACAAAGTCCCGATTATTTCCTTCCTACATCAGCCTGCATTTTGCAGGACCGGTTAGGCCTGAGAAAGGATATCGGTGCTTTCGATTACAACCTTGGCTGTTCCGGATTCATATATGGCCTTGCTGTTGCAAAAGGTTTGATAAAGGCGGGCATTGCCCAAAAGGTTCTTTTGGTAATGAGCGAAACGTACTCACGCCATATTCACCCGCTTGACCTGGCCAACCGTACCGTTTTTGGCGATGGGGCTGCAGCCGCTGTTATTGAAAGAAGTGAAAACGACCAGATACTTGAGTTTGTCCTTGGAACTGACGGCAGCGGAAAAAACAACCTTATCGTAAACAATGGCGGTATGCGCTCACCCTTTGACCCGTCATCCCCCGAAACCAAAAATGCAAGTGGCGATGTTTCCTCCGCGAACTGCCTGTTCATGAATGGCCCGGAAATTTTTAACTTTACCATTGATACTGTCCCATTGGCCGTGAAGGAAGTTTTGATTAAAAATAAGTTAACCCTGGATGAGGTTGATTACGTGATTTTTCACCAGGCGAATAAGTATATGATTGACTATCTGAGAAAAAAAATGGACATACCCGAAGAGAAGTTTTTTATGGATATGGCCGATACCGGTAACACCGTTTCGGCAACCATCCCCATTGGCATAAAAAAATCCATCGATCGGAATATAATAAAGCCGGGGGATAAAATCCTGCTTTGTGGTTTTGGTGTGGGGTATTCCTGGGGAGCAACCATTGTGCAGATATGATTTTTAACGAAAATAAAAAAAGTGAAAAAGAGTGATTTTTACAGCGAATTAATTGATTATCTTGATTTAAAACCGATTGAATTGGCAGAGGATGTTGAGTTCAAATCACTCGAAGGCTATGATTCCATGGCCATTATGTCGCTTATAGCTTTCTGTGATGAAAAATTTGGCAAGAAAATTAATGCCCCGCAAATTCAGCAACTTACTACTATAGGAAGCCTGATGGACTTTCTGGGTAAGGAAAACTTTGAAGATTGAATCTCTTAAACAAGGAATGGAATATTATATTTAATTACAGCATAAATGGATAGCTTACACGAAAAACTTAAAAACGCTTTTACACAGGCTTTGGGCATAGATGAAAACATTGTGAGGGATTCTCTTGCCTATCAGTCAATTCCTCAATGGGATTCTATTACCCATATGATTCTTATCAGCGAAATAGAATCTGCTTTCGATATTTCGCTGGAGACAGATGATGTGATTGATATGAGCAGTTTTGAAAAAGCCCGGGAAATTGTAAAAAAGTATATTTCATAATACTCCTTCATTCATTTACCTATGTTGTTGAAAGATAAAACGGCTATGATCACCGGTGCTTCCAAAGGTATTGGACGCGCTGTGGCAGAAGTCTTTGCGCAAAATGGCTGTAACCTTATTCTGCTTTCACGAAACCTGGACAAACTTTCCGAAATTAAGCAGAGCCTTGAAAACAATTATCATGTTAAGGTTTCTGTATTTCAAATGGATATTCGAAATATCGAATCGATTAAAGAGGTTATTAATGTCATAAAGAAAGATAAAGCATCATTGGACATTCTGGTGAACAATGCCGGTATCATGTCTGATGCTGTTTTACAGGTTATAAAACCCGACATGGTGAATGATATTTTTGCAACCAATGTTTTTGGTGCCTTTTATCTCACACAAATGTCGCTCCCGCTATTCCTTAAAAAGCGCCAGGGCTCGGTTATCAATATCAGTTCAATTATCGGAACACATGGTAATATAGGACAATCCGTTTACGGGTCAAGCAAAAGCGCCATTATTGGCTTTACAAAATCCATCAGTAAGGAATTGGCACCTTTGCATATTCGGGTGAATGCAATTGCTCCGGGCTTTATTGATACCGATATGATCAGGAATGTGGATGAAAGGTTTTATAAGAAAAACCTGGAATCCATAGGAATGAAGAGAATTGGAAAGCCCGAGGACGTTGCCAATACGGCACTTTTCCTGGCGTCGGATCTTTCGGATTATATTACCGGGCAAATTATCGGGGTGGATGGCGGAATGATCATTTAAACGACTACCATGAATTCCGGACTTATTGAAAGGATTGAACAAAATGCCGGTTTACGGTTTATCGATGCTGAAACAAAAATGGAATCAGGCTTGTCTGAATTGGTGCTTCAGCATGAATTGATTGTTGATTCCTCAAAAACACTTGCGTTCTTATATACCGATAATTCACTGCAATCCATTTCGGTGTTGCTTGGCTTTCTGAAAAGCGACCATGTTGTTGCCTTGCTTAGTCCGCGATTGAATGCGGCCTTTAAGCATAATCTTGAATCGTTGTATACTCCCGGTATCATTTATGACAAAAGCCGCGAACAGATCCCCCTGTATACCCAAACGGTAATTAATGATCAGGTCAGCCTGTTTCAAAGAATAAAGCGTGAAGTTTATGAGATACATCCTTCGGTGAAAGTACTGTTAAGTACTTCGGGAACAACAGGGTCTCCAAAATTCGTTAAGCTGTCATCAGAAAACTTGTTGAGCAATGCATTGTCTATTCTCGACTATCTGCCTGTTTGCAATGATGACGTTGTTCCGCTAAATCTGCCAGTGTATTATTCATACGGTCTTTCGATACTTACCACGAATTCAATAAGGGGAGGGAAGATCATTTGCACCAACAAGGACATCCTGAACAGAGCATTCTGGGCCGATCTTGATCAATACAAGTATTCATCACTGGCAGGCGTTCCCTATGTTTATGAAGTGCTGCACCGCATCGGATTCACCAAAAAATCCTATCCTTCACTGCGCTATCTTACCCAGGCCGGTGGAAGGTTAAATACCGAACTTATCAAGGTATTTCGTGATTATGCCAGGCAACACTCCCTGCTGTTCTATGTTATGTATGGACAAACAGAAGCAACAGCGAGGATGTCTTTTCTTGATCCTGAATATCTTGATACCAAGCTTGGCTCGATAGGTAAGCCTGTTTTAAACGGAAGCTTCTATCTCGACGATGATTTGAATGAACTATGTTACAAGGGGCCTAATGTATTCGGAGGCTACGCCAATGATGTAAAGGATTTAATTACTTTTGACTCCGGCCAGGTTTTAAAAACCGGCGATATTGCCAGGGTTGATGAGGACGGCTTTTATTATATTACAGGGAGGATGAAACGGTTTGTTAAGATTGTTGGTTCACGCATTAACCTTGATGAGATTGAATCCTTGTTGAAAAACGCCTTTCATGAAGCCATATTTTATTGCATGGGCATGCAAGACAAGTATATTCTTGTGATTACGGACAACATTTCTTTTGATCGTAACCGGGTAATCGATTTTCTGGCTGAAGAACTTGCGCTTCACCGAAGCTTCATTAAAACTGAATACCTGGAAAAGATTCCACTTACCGAAAATGGAAAGATTAATTACACCCTAATTCAACAGATTCATGACGCAGGTTGAACTTTTAGACATACCTCAGTTCTCGCTTGACCACCGGCAAAAAAGCGCAGGTTTGTTGAATGTGCTGAATGACCTTCACCGGTTACACCTGCGTAATAGCGGCGATTACCAAAGAATTAACGCCACGTTGTTTAACAATGTACAGGATGTTAAATCCCTTACGGATCTGCCTTTTATTCCGGTGAGCCTCTTTAAGGCCAGGCCATTAAAAAGTATTCCCGACGAAAAAGTTTACAAGGTATTGACTTCCAGTGGTACTACAGGATCAATTCCAAGCCGGATTTATCTCGATACCGATACGGCAAAGCTTCAGACACTGGCGCTCAGCAAAATCATTACGCATATTATCGGTAATCAGCGATTGCCCATGATTATTGTCGATTCCCAATCAGTGCTTAAGGACCGTCAGAGTTTTTCTGCGCGGGGTGCCGGAATCCTCGGGTTATCGGTTTTTGGAAAAGATCACTTTTACTTTCTCGATGAAGCTTTCAAGCCAAGAACAGTTGAATTAAAATCCTTCCTCGAAAAGCATGCCGGAGAACGCTTGTTGATTTTTGGATTTACTTCATTAATATGGGAGTTTCTTTACAGCTATCCATTTCCCTTTGCCCCGCGGTTTGACAATTGTGTACTTATCCATAGCGGGGGATGGAAAAAAATGCAGGAAAAAGCAGTAAACAACAATGTATTCAGGGAGCGACTTGAGGAAAAATTCGGACTAAAAGATATATACAATTTTTATGGAATGGTGGAACAGGTAGGATCGGTGTATATTGAAAACCAGAAGGGCTATTTGCATTGTCCCAATTTTTCCGACATCATTATCCGTAACCCGGTTGACTTTTCTGTTCAGCCCAATGGTGCCGAAGGACTTATACAGGTTATCAGTGCGTTGCCACTTAGCTATCCGGGCCATTCAATACTTACAGAAGATATCGGCGTTTGCCTGGGAGAAGATGACCTTGACAATGGTTGGAAAGGAAAGTATTTCACAGTAATCGGAAGGGCTAAAAAGGCCGATTTGCGGGGTTGCAGCGACACATTTTCGAACTAACAAAGGATGTAAATGAAAATGATCAAACAAATATCTCCTGAAAGGATTGACCTGCTGCCCGAAAGTCTTTTGCCTTTGCAACAATACCCTTATACCCTTAAACCTTTTGATGACGCAACCCTGCGTTTTCTGCAGGCGATTTCGCGCTTTGTGTTAAGTGACCCAAAACTCAACAAAGTACCTGCGTTTGCTGCCCTTGGCTTTTGGTTGCGGCAATCGAACATGAATCAGATAAAGGCTGAAAATAAGCATTTGGCGGAACCTTCAGGTTTTGTTGTTGAGCCGTTGGGTGTTGTTTTTCATGTGTGCCCTTCGAATGTTGATACCATGTTTATTTATAGTCTTGCCATCTCTTTATTGATGGGCAACAAGAACGTGGTAAAAATTTCAGGAAGGCTCCAAAGTGAGATTATTGATTATTTTATCAATGGAATTAACCGGCTCCTGCAATCGGATGAATTTACCCTGTTTAAACATTACATGGCGTTTATTACCTATGATCATGACGCAGAGATCAACAGCTTTTTCTCAGGCAATGTTGAAGCACGGATTTTATGGGGTGGTGATCGTACCATTGCCACATTCAAGTCATTTAAAACAAAGCCCAGAATAAAAGACCTGGCATTTGCCGACCGGTTATCTGCTGTTATTTTTAAATCAACTTCATTCCTTGAATTACCTGAGGACACTAAAGCGGAAATTACCCGAAAGTTCTATAACGATACATTCACGTTTGATCAGCTGGGCTGCTCGTCTCCACAAATGATCTTTTGCCTGGGCAATGAAAAAGACAATGATGCCTTTTTAAAAGAGATGTACGGGCGGTTGCATGAATATGCCACCAGGCTTTATGAGCAGGATATATATTCCATTGCGAACCTAAAGCTTAATTTTATGGCTGAAAGTGCTATGGATGACCAGGTGGTAAAATTGATTCATTCCAGCAATTACCTCGTTTTCGCTGAAATAGCCGATGATCATGTTCAAATGAAAAAAACCTGCGGAGGCGGATTCTTTTTTGTTAAACGGTTAAGCAAGTTGGACAGCCTCACTGGTTTTATAAACAGGAAGGTTCAAACACTAAGCTATTTCGGATTGGATGATGACGAAATCAGACGAATTGCCACATTGGTATATGCCTTCGGAATCGACAGGATAGTACCCGTGGGTCAGGCATTAAATTTCGATTACATTTGGGATGGCTATCACCTGCCTGATGAATTGAGCAATAAGAAAAAGATAATTTTTAAACGCTAATACTCGGGATCAGGAAATTTTACCTTTTCCCTTTCCACATATTTTTTCTCAAAGGAGATTATTTCACTCGTCCAGGCCTTCAGCCTTCGTGAAATTACCGATCCGGGGTAGGCAACTGCCCCTTCTTCCAAAACGGTATACGGAAGTACTACAACATTGGTGGTAACCCATGAATCTTTTTTCAGGGTTATTTTACCGGATACTATGTTCCTTTGTTCATTGGGAACCATGGGGCCTGAAGTGCGGTAGCCCTTGTAGGCAGAATCGGTGGTTGCAACAAGAATGCTGCCATAACTAACCGATGAATAGTCCTGCATTTCAACACTCCCTCCTTTTGCTATGATCACACCCATGGCAATATGAACGCCTTTACCGATTTTCAACTGATCACAGCCAATGGCTACTTTTTTATCAATCATTACGAATTCCTCAATTTCATAATGCTGAATGTTTTCGAGCACTGCATCTTCATCAATGATAATGTTTCCGCCCCACATTTTTGCCTTTACACTATAATACAATGCCCTGATATAGTATCCGGGGTAGCCGTTTACGGATTTAACAAATACGTAAACAAGGCTTGAATAAATGGGTACGGGAAGAATCAGAATGTAAGCAATTATCCTTTCAACCATGGTAAGGGGAATGGTAATCACTTTGTATCGAAGAAAAAATGAAATAGTACTAAACAATTTTTTCTCCATGGGAGAAGTTACCCGCAACTGGGCCAAAAAGCTGAAAAACTTATGGTTGAATACAGGTTTCAGGTACATGACTATCCTTTGTAAAAATCAGCAATTGTCTCACATATCAGTTGTATATCCTGGTGCGTAAGGCTGCAATGAATGGGCAAAGACATACCGGTATCATAGGCTTCATTCGAAGCCGGGAAATCGTTCTCCCGGTAATGCAGGTAATCAAAGCAGGGTTGCCTGTGGAGCGGGTAAAACATGCGCCGGGTTTGAATTCCATTTTGTTCAAGATGATTTAGCAGCTTTTCAAGATCCGGAACCTTAATATTTACCCTGAATGGCACAAAAGTGGTGAAATCGTTTATCTTAATGTAAGTTATCTGTTTTACCGGTTCCAGAAGTTTTACGTACAGCTGGTAGTTCTCCTGTTTAATTCTCCTGATTTCTTCAAATTTTTTCAATTGTGCCACACCCAGCGCACATTGTAAATCAGTCATCCTGAAATTCATGCCGAGTTCAGGATGAATAAATGTACCGCTGTTTGGCCGGCCCTGGTTGCGAAGCATTTTAAGCTTGTTGAAAGTTTCTTCATTATTGGTGAAGATCACAGCTCCCTCACCGGTTGTGATGGTTTTATCGGCAAAAAACGAGATCATGCCCACATCACCAATGGTACCTGTGTGTCTGCCCTTATAAAACACCCCAAATCCTTGTGCCGCATCCTCAATTACCTTAAGGTTATGCTTTCTGGCAATTTCCATGACGGGGTCCATATCGCACGACTGCCCGTAAATATGCACGGGCATTATGGCTTTGGTTTTTGAAGTAATTGCCTTTTCAATCTGTGAAGCATCAATCTGGAGGTCATCTGAATGAATGTCAACAAATACCGGCTTTGCACCGGCAAAGGCTATGGACGATGCAGATGCGTTGAATGAAAAGTCGGTAACGATTACTTCGTCTCCCTGTTTAATGCCAACAGAAAGCAAGGACAAGTAAAGTGCAAGCGTTCCGTTATTGGCCAAAACGGCGTATTTGGCTCCTGTAAACTGCTGTAATCCGGCCAAAAACTCCTGTGAAAATGGTCCCTCGGTTACCCAGCCGGTTGTTATTGCTTTTGTGAGGTTTTCAATTTCGGTATGATCAAAGAAGGGTTGTATCTGAGATATTTTATATGCCATAGCTGTATTTTATTTTAGCATGATGTTATGAAATAATGAATTTTCTGAAAGCGATTAAACTCATACGCAACAATAGCATCGCGTGGTTAAGGAAACTAAAAAAAGACTGTCCGTAAGCTTTTGATTCACCATATTGACGTGGCTGATAGTGAACAGGAATTTCGGCAACTTTCAGGTTATTCTTTATGGCTCCGAATATCAGTTCAAAATCGCCAAACGGATCAAAGTCGCCGAAGAAATCAATTTGCTTTCGTATTTTGACATAATTGGCCTTTGAAATTGCTTTAAAGCCACAGAGTGTGTCGGTGAAACGTTGTTTCAGCAAAGCAGTGAACAATATGCCAAAGAAACGATTGCCAAGGAAATTAAACAAGGGCATGGCACTTCTTTCCATGCGGTATATAAAACGGCTTCCGTTAACATATTCGCCCTGGTTGTTGATATAGGCGTTCCAAAAATGAATGGCCTCTTCGGGAGGCGTTGTAAGGTCGGCTTCAAGCCAGATAACAAAGTCTCCGCCGGCAAAGTCGAAACCATACCTGAAGGCATCTCCCTGTCCGATGCCCTTTTGTTTAAGCATTTTGATGTCTTTATCGGGATATTTTTTGATCATCTCCTCGATCCTGGCCACCGTGTTATCTTTTGAATGGCCTTCAACAAAAATGATCTCGGTATTGCTTCCCATTTTGGGCATTCGTGTTACCAGGCCTTCAATGTTGCCCTCTTCATCCCTGCATGTGATAACAACAGAACATTTTTTATTTTCGGGCTCAGCAATCGGCCTTTCGGGTCGGGCTACAACAATATTATTTATAGAAAGCCTTCGTATTAAAGGCAAATTACCAATCAGGTTATTAAGAATAAATGATATTACGGGAATGTATTTGGGGAATATCATCAGGTATTTTCTTTTGATAACCTGATAACCTGATATATAGAGGAAGTTTTCAATATCATCTACCGATAGCCAGTTCTTGGTTAACTCGGGCATTTTAAGCCCGATTTTTTCACCCAGTTTGATGATGGGGTGCCAAAGAGGATTGTAAAAATCAATGAAAATCCTGGTATCGGTTGTTGACCATTTTTGTGCCTTTTCAAGTAAAACCTGGATATTCTCCACGTTCCCAACTACACCGGAAACAATGATATAGTCAAAGGTGTTGCCGGTATCAAAATTTTCGGCATTCTCACACACAAACTGTACTTCCGGGTATTTCTGCTTTGCTATGGATACCATGGCATCGCTTATGTCTACTCCAACACCCTCAGAGGGCCTTAATTGACCAATCAGGTCACCTGTGCCGCATCCAAGTTCAAGAATTTTGGAATCCGCGGGAATGCACATGCTAAAAAACCTCAGGATATTTCTATGGTAAAACCTGTTTCGGTTTATGTATTTTTTGCGCTTATCTGCAATGGTATTATAAAAGGTTCGCAGGTTTTTAGTCACAGGTGTTGTCATGTATATTTTAAGTGATGGTAATTGCAGGTTTGAATGGTTGGTTCAAATATATAAATAAATCCGCTGTGTTATATGGGATTTAATCTGTTTTGACTGCTACACATACCAATAAACTGCCCCTGTTAAACATCCGGGAAACAACAAAAGCCAGCTTTTGAATAAGGGGAGGATTGACCATTAACTGACCGAATACGGGCTCTTCTTCGGTATGAGCATCAAGGTGGATAATTTCAAAACCGCACTGTTTCACCAGGTGGGTAAGTGAATTCCTGTTATAGGCAATTAAATGATGCATTGGCTGAACAAATCCGTATTCCGGATGCAGCCTGTTTATACGCCGGTACAATGAAGTTATGGAATCCTGGTTAGGAACATCCAGGTGCAGTAACCCGTGACTATCCATCCGTTTTTTTACAGAATGCAAAAACGGTTTTGGTTCCAGGTTATGTTCCAGAACCTGGGACATAAACACAGCGTCATACGTATTGTTTGTCTGTATTATTTCATGGAATTCAACCACGGGCATATTCCTTGACCGGCAAAACTCCAGCATCGATTTATTTACTTCCACACCTTGCCACGCTATACCTGCTTTTTGAAATGCATTATAATACTGTCCGGTGCCACAACCGATTTCTAAAACAGATTTTGGTTTCTTCTTTAATATGGAAGTCCAGTACTCAACCAGCAAGGGAACCTTTTTAATGGCCATAGCGGATTGAAGCTCAAAGTCTTTTTCGATTTGCTTATAGTAATCGCTATTGGTTATTGAAGCGTTAACCCGGCCAACATCATCTGCCTGGCCTTTTACCAGTGGCCGGGCATAAGCCAGTGTGCAGTTTTTGCAAAAGCCCAGGCTCAACTCCCTGTATTTTTTTACCACATGAAAATTGCTCTTCCCACAAACCGGACATTCAATTTGATTTTCCATAGCTATTACAATCTGTCAGCCTTTTTTGTCATTGTCAGAAAACGTTGTCCTTCCCAACCGGAAAGGCCACTGCCAAAGTTTGTCTATGATTTATAAACAAGCGAAAGATACTGAAATTAGATTTGCATGGCAAATAGTATGCTCAAATTGGTTGTATTCATTAAATTCGTGCAATAAAAACATAATATTTTTTTTCAAATGGCCTCCCAAGCTAAGAACAACCCAAGAAACAAGGGCAATAACAAAGCTGCCAATTCGCCTAAACATAAAAACACCACCGCTAAAGCCAGGGCTGCTGACTCTTCGGCACCTAAAGGGCTCATGGCTGCCATGGACGGATTTTTCGAAAGGCATATAAAAACCATATTGCCGGTTTCGGTATTGCTTACCATCCTCTTTGGAATTCTGCTGTTTGACGTCAAAATAAGTACCGGCGGAGATGACTCGGGCTATGTGGAGATGGCGGACAATTTCTTAAAAGGAAGATCATTCCCCACCTGGCATGGATATTTATATTCGATTTTTTTAAGCCTGCCCATTTTGATTTTCGGAGTAAATGTGATTGTGTTAAAAATTATCTCTTTTCTATTTATCATTGGCCACCTGATATTGTTTTACTTTACGTTCAAAAGGAGGTTGTCGGCTACCGTATTTGTTTTTACATTACTGATCATTACGGTAAATTCCACCATCCTTTATTTTGCAAGTCAAACATACAGCGAGGCCATGTTTATGTTTCTGCAGGCGTTGGCTGTTTTTCTTTTTGTTAATTTCGTTTTTACCTACCTGGCAGGTGACAAGGTAACTTTTAAAGGTGAGGCTCTCCGGTTGCTTATTATAGGTTTTGTTCTGACGCTTACCAGCCTTACCCGCGAGATTGGGCTTGCAGCACTTATAGCCATGATATTGTTTCTCCTGGTTTATAAACATTTCAGGGCATCTGTTTTGCTGTTGGCTTCGTACAGCTTGTTTTTCGGAATTTTCAGAATATACCGCGCAGTGGTTTGGGGTGTCAGTGATAATGTTGACAAAATTTCAGAGATACTGCAAAAGAACCCCTATAATAAAGCCCTGGGACATGAAGATTTTGGCGGTATGGTTGACCGCTTTCTGGCCAATGCCAATCAATATCTTTCAAAGCACTTTATGATAGGCATAGGGCTGCATGATCCTGCATCTACTGAAAAAAGCTGGCTTGTAACCATTCTTCTCGTTGTATTGTTTCTGATTGCTGTATTTTTTGCCTTTAAGAACAAAAACAAGCTCATGCAACTGGTTGGAATTTATCTGGCAGGCGCAATGACCGCTACGTTTATTGTCCTGAGCCAGTCGTGGGACCAAATGCGCATGGTTATCGTATTCATTCCAATGGCGCTGATATTCCTTTCATGGGGGATGTTGCAGCTTTCAAAAGTTAAGAGCTTCAGAATATTTGCTTTTATTTTGCCTTTGCTTTTGGGTGTTATGCTTTTTAAAACCCTGGGCCAGACCATTGACAAGTCTAAAGCCAACCAAAAAGTGCTGGCCAGGAATATGAATGGCAACCTTTACTATGGGTTTACCCCCGATTGGCAGAATTTCCTGCGGATGAGCGAATGGGTCGGAAAGCATATTCCTAAAGATCAACTAGTGGCTTCGAGAAAGCCTTCGATGTCCTATATTTATAGCAAGGGCCGGGATTTTTACGGTATGTACAGGTTTCCTACCGAACCCCCCGAAGATTTTATAAATAAATTAACAAAAAGGACAGGAAATCTGATGGTGATCCCCAATGCTTCTGTACGGCGCGATTGGCCGGCTAAATTCCAGATGGATATTAAACGTGCTAATGTAGCCTGCGTTGCCGAAGGGAATGAAATTTTCGGGGTATATGACCTCAAAGGCCAGCGCGGGAATGAACTGATGATTGAATTGTTGCAGAAAAATGTGCAGCCATTTACAACCGATTCCTTGCTGAACAGGCTAAGGCTTTCCAGGCAATCAAGTTTTGCCGTTTCGCCTGATTCACTGATAAACAACCTCCGCCGGAATAATGTTGAATACGTAATTGTAGCAAGTTTACGGGCAAATCCAAAAATGAATACCGGCAATGTCATCAACAATATTCAACGTTACCTCTATTTTGTTGAACACAAGTACCCGGGTATCCTAAAACTGGTTCACCAGATAGGAGCCGATAAGGAAGAGCCTGCCTGGCTCTATAAAATTGAGTATTCATTTTACGGATTATAGCATTGCCGGAGAAAAGAACATCAGGTAAAATCGAAAACGCTGTTATTCTGGGCGCAGGTAATGTTGCATGGCATCTTGGACATTTGCTGTATGCAACAGGAACAAGGATTCTTCAGGTTTACAACCGTTCTGCTGTTTCAGGTGAAGCCCTTGCATCAGGTATAAAGGCAACATTTACCCAATCACTTGCCGGAATAAACCGGAAGGCTGATATATATATCATTGCAGTTACAGATGATGCAATTGAAGGAGTTGTGCAATCGGGTTGTTTTAACGATACCACCGGTATGGTGGTTCATACCGCAGGCAGTGTGGGGATTGATGTATTGAAAGCTGGTACTGAGCGCTGTGGTGTTTTATATCCGCTTCAAACATTAACAAGGGGCAGGATTGTTAAGGGAAGTGACATCCCGTTTCTCATTGAGGCCAATACAGCAGAAGACATAAATCTGCTCAGGGCGTTGGCTGAAAAGCTGTCAGACAAAGTTAGGGAGGCTGATTCAAGTCAACGGTTATTTGCACATCTGGCAGGAGTATTGGCATCGAATTTTTCCAATCACATGTACGCCTTGTCGCATAAAATACTTGGTGACAATAACCTTGCATTTGACTGTTTAACGCCTTTGATAAGGGAGACCGTTGAAAAGGCCATCTCTTTATCACCGGCCATCGCACAAACAGGCCCTGCCGTGCGGGGCAGTAATGCCGTTATTCAAAAACACCTGGCCTTGCTTGAGAAGTACCCTGAGATAAGGGAAATTTACCGCATCATTTCAGGCAGCATACAATCATACCATCGCGGGAAAGGGGATGTGCCGAAGTGATCAGTAATGACTATTTTTGTTTAATAATCAATGAATAAATGCCCGAAATAAAGAAGCTTCTAAAAGGAATTAAAGCGTTTGCATTTGATGTGGATGGCGTTTTCACCAATGGTGCAGTGATGTTGCACCCCGGGGGTGAGTTTATCAGAATGATGAATATTAAGGATGGCTTTGCCGTACAGCATGCTGTAAAAATGGGCTATCCAATAGCCATTATTACCGGTGGTTTTTCCAAAATGGTGAGAAAAAGATTTGTTGCGCTTGGCGTGAAAGATATTTATATGAAAAGTGCCAATAAGAATGCGGCTTTTGATGCTTTTATAATAAAATACGGGCTTGATCCCTCGGAGATTTTATATATGGGCGATGACCTTCCCGATTTTGAAGTAATGAAGCGTTCGGGTTTTCCGGCATGTCCTGCTGACGCTGCGCAGGAGATAAAACAGCTGGCCCTGTATACATCGCACCGAAATGGTGGAGAAGGTTGTGTCAGGGATATCATTGAACAGGTGCTAAGGCTCCAGGGTAAATGGATGAATGATTTTTCCTTTGTATGGTAGCCTTTACACAACATATCCTGGTGGTATTGCGGTTAATAAGGTGGCCTAACCTGGTTATCATTATCCTTACGCAGGTTCTGCTTCGCTTTCTGGTTTTGGATCCATTGCTGGATAAAGCCTATATGCAGCCTCAATTGCCTGTTTTGCTTTTCATCATGCTGGTTACGGCAACTGTTTGTATAGCTGCAGGAGGTTATGCCATTAACGATTACTTTGACAGAAAAATCGACAGGGTTAACAAGCCTGATGAACTCATTGTCGGCAGGGAGATTTATCCGCGCAGGGCTATGGCATGGCATCTTGTATTTACCATGGCCGGTATCATTCTGGGGACATTTGTTGCCCTGAAAATCAGGGAATTGTACCTAAGCCTTGTTTTTTTTATGACCGGTGGAATGCTTTGGTTTTATTCTACTACCTATAAAAGGCAATTGCTGCTGGGTAACATAATTGTTGCGATTTTTACCGCAGGCGTGCCCTTTCTGGTTCTGCTGTTTGAATTGCCGTTGCTGGGCAGTTATTATAGCTCGGACGCTGCTCCTATAAGCCGTTACCTGCTTATTTGGGTGCTGGGGTTTTCCTTGTTTGCCTTTCTGTTAAACCTTGCCCGTGAGATAGTGAAGGACACCGAAGATTTTGAGGGCGACCAGGCATATGGCAAGAAAACAGTGCCCATTGCATGGGGTATAATTGCTGCCAGGATATTATCCATTACACTGATTTTATTGACCATTTCATTGCTTTTTGTGTCCTGGTTTTTCTTTGTGCGTGACAATGTTACCCTTGTATACTTTCTTACCGCCCTTGTTATTCCTATGATTGTGTCAATAGCTTTGATTATGAAAGCAAGCAGTCAGAAGCACTGGCATAGGATAAGCACATTACTTAAATTCATTATGCTTGCAGGATTGGGGTATATGGCAATCGTAAAACTAATAATTGCGCAATTAGGATGACAACACTGGCTGATCTTGAACATTTGAACACCCATGATATTATTCTGGCTTCACAATCGCCACGCCGTCAACAGCTTTTGGAGGGAATAGGCCTGAAATTCAGGGTAGCTCCTCAAAAAGAAATTGAGGAAGTTTATCCTTCCCTGTTAAAAAGAGAAGAAATCCCGCTCTATCTTGCACAAATGAAGGCTGTTCATTTTGCACCAATGATGAAAGAGAATTCTTTGCTGATTACGGCCGACACAATTGTATGGCTTAATGAGGAGGTGATCGGAAAACCATATGATGCTGAAGATGCGGTGAATATGCTTATGAAGATTCAGGGAAACATGCATGAGGTTTTTACCGGGGTATGCCTTAAAACATATCACAGAGAGAAATTGTTCTATGCAAGTACAAAGGTTTATTTCAGAAAAATGAGCATGGATGAAATCCGGTTTTATGCAGATAACTATAAGCCTTATGACAAGGCCGGTGCCTATGGAGTGCAGGAGTGGATTGGTTATGTTGGTGTAGAGCATATTGAAGGTTCATACTATAATGTGATGGGAATGCCTTTGCAGAAATTGTATGCTGAATTGATGAATATTGTTAAACCATAAGTAAAGGGTATGAAGCATCGACTTATTAACGGGTTGGTATTGTTTTTTCTTTCAACACATCTTCTCTTTGCCGGCGAAGGCATGTGGATACCGCTCCTGCTCGACAGCCTTAATCATGAAGAAATGAGGGCAAAAGGACTGAGATTGAGTGCCGAGGAAATATACAGTGTAAACGGGTCAAGCCTTAAGGATGCAATAGTTTTGTTTGGAGGAGGTTGCACAGGAGAGGTCATTTCACCGGAAGGCCTGCTTATTACCAATCACCATTGCGGTTATAGCAGAATAACAGCACACAGCACAGTTGAAAACAACTATCTTGCCGATGGTTTTTGGGCTGCTTCAAATGCAGAAGAACTGCCCAATCCGGGATTATACGTTACTTTTCTTGTGCGCATTGAAAATGTTACCACCGGCATGTTTTCAGGTATCAGTGAAGAAACAGGTGATGAGGAAAGAAATACTAAACTGGCAGCCAACAGGAATTCCATAACGAGTGAAGCCATCAGAAATACACATTATCATGCTGAGGTCAAATCTTTTTACTTTGGCAAAGAATATTACCTTTTTGTATATGAAACCTTCCATGATGTAAGGCTGGTGGGTGCGCCTCCCGAGGCTATAGGAAACTTCGGGGGAGATACCGACAACTGGATATGGCCAAGGCATACCGGGGATTTTTCATTGTTCAGGATATATGCCGGCAAAGACAATAAACCAGCGGAGTATTCTGCTGACAATGTTCCTTACAAACCCAGGAAGTACCTCAATATTTCGGTTAAGGGATTATCGGAAGGAGATTTTACCATGGTAATGGGGTATCCGGCTAAAACAGATCAGTACCTTACTTCGGAAGCGCTGTCGATGATCACCGGGAAATCATTGCCTGCAAAAATTCAGATGCGCACCGCAAGGTTGAATGCAATACAGGATGTGATGGACCGCGGACCCGCAGAGAAATTGCAGTATACAAACAAACACAAAAATATAAGCAATGCCTGGAAAAAATGGATGGGTGTGACACGTGGAATAGACCGTGCCAAAATTATTGAGGCCAAAAAAGAACAGGAAAAAGCGTTTACAGCCTGGGCAAACCAAACATCAGGCAACGAAACATATAGAAAACTGCTTGGGGAAATCTCAGGGCGTTATCAGACCTATGTGCCGCTGTATTTAACCAGTGATTTGTCCACTGAATTACTGAATTCAATAGAGTCTTCCGCTTTGATCAATCAATTTCAGCTTAAATTTTTTACCGGCATGGATTCATCCGATGCCTACCGGGATGAATTACGCGGACAGTTGAAGCAAACAGGCCGGCGTTTTTTCAAAACGTCAGCTTTGGAAATTGATCGCAAAGTGTTACCCGTTTTGTTGAAAGCTTATGAGCAGTATGTTCCCGCTAATATGCATCCTCCTTTATATCAAACCATCAGGAATACCTATAATGGTAATTATGCAGCCTATGTTGAACACATTTTCAATAGCAGCCTTTTTACGGATTCCATCCGGTTCAAAAAAGCAATCCGGCTTAACGACGAAAAACTCCGCATCAGAGTATTAAATGATCCTTTTATTGACCTGATCCGGGACTTCACAACCATGTTATACAGCGATGAATTGGATAAAATAGGGGAACTTGGGAACGAGCTTAATGGATTATACCGGCAATATGTGACCGGCCTTATGGAAATGAATCCCGGTAAAAAGTTCTATCCCGATGCTAACTTTACCATGCGTGTTACCTATGGTGAGGCCAGGCCTTATTCTCCTTCCGATGCGGTAGAATACAATTTTTACACTACGCTGGAAGGCATAATTGAAAAAGGATATCAGCAGGTTGATGATTATGTTGTTCCTCCCAGGCTTAAAGGCCTGTATAATGACAAAAGTTTCGGATCGTATACCGTTGAAGGAAAGGTGCCTGTTTGCTTTATCGCAACCAATCATACTTCGGGAGGGAATTCAGGCAGCCCGGTACTTGATGCCGGCGGCAATCTGGTAGGGATCAATTTTGACAGGAACTGGGAAGGTACTTTAAGTGATTATGCGTACGATCCGGAAGTTTGCAGAAACATATCGCTCGACATCAGGTATGTACTTTATATCATTGATCACTATGCTGATGCAGACTGGCTTTTAAAAGAATTAACCATAATAAACAACTGACCATGATTGCTACTTTCGTTCATGTATGGGTAAAGGAAGCATATGTAGAATCATTTGTTGCGGCTACTATTGAAAACCACAAGGAGTCGGTTAAAGAACCCGGCAACCTGAGGTTTGATATTTTACGCGATGCTATTAATCCGGCAAAGTTTGTGTTATATGAGGCTTTTATCAATGAACAAGCCGCGCTTGATCATAAAACTACAGCACATTACCTGAAATGGCGCGATACAGTTGCGAACTGGATGGAACAGCCACGACAGGGCATAAAACACCATATTGTTTTCCCCATAAAAAAATCTGAATAATGAACGGATTTTCGATGCTTCGAACACCGGGAATTTATTTTGGTGAAGGAAAAGCGCATCTGTTACCCTCTTTACTGGCGAATAGAAACAGATTACTGGTTATCACAGGTTCAGAGGCTTATGCAAAAAACAAAGAAATTGCAGGTGTGCTGAAAGCTCTTGAAAAATCCGCATTTAAGATCACCTATGCAAGAATAGGAAGCGAACCCACCCCTCTTGCCATAGATAATATTACAGCCGAAAACAGGGCAATATTACCCGATGCCATTATCGCTATAGGCGGTGGCAGTTCAATTGATGCAGGAAAAGCAATTTCTGCCATGCTCACTGTTGAGCAACCTGTCCGTGATTTTCTCGAAGGCGTGGGCTCATTTAAGCATCCCGGAACAAAACTTACTTTTATTGCCGTGCCAACCACATCGGGCACAGGCAGTGAAGCCACATCAAACGCTGTGATTTCTCAAACCGGTAAAAACGGATTTAAAAGGTCTATCCGTCACGAAAATTTTGTACCGGATATGGCCATAATTGATCCGTTGCTTGTTAAAGACTGCCCTCCTGAAATAACTGCACACAGCGGTATGGACGCTTTCACTCAACTTGTTGAATCCTATCTCTCCATCAAATCCCAGCCAATAACTGATTGCCTGGCGCTCGAAGGCATAACCAACATAAGGGATTCACTTATAGATGCCGTAAAAGACGGGAATGATATTTTGGCGCGTACCCGAATGTCATATGCAGCCTTACTCTCCGGAATAACGCTGGCCAATGCCGGGCTGGGGCTGGTTCATGGATTTGCCTCATCCGTTGGAGCATATACCAATATACCTCATGGCATAGTGTGCGGAACATTAATGGGTGTGGTTAACCGGTTTACCATTGATAAGCTCCTGCTGCAAAATGAAAGCAGCGTGCCACGTGAAAAGTATGCTGCCATTGGCAGAATCCTTTCCCGCCAGCCTGATCTGGGTATCAATGATGCAATAAAGTATACTGCCGACTATCTGGATACCCTTACCGAAACGTTGCAGTTAAAGAAACTTGGTGCATTCGGGTTCACCAAAAATGCTTTGCCTGCAATAGCATCAGTTACCGATCATAAAGCAAATCCGGTCAGGTTCAGCACCGGTGAACTTGAAGCAATGCTGGTTAGCAGACTATAAACCTTTCGTCTATACTATTATTCAAAAAATATAGAAAATAATCCTCAGGAGCGGCTGATTCATGCTCCACAAGGTTATCGTTAAGTTTTGTTAATTTAGAAGCAATCTGTCTAACCAAAGAAAAGCAGATTTGTTAGGTTAGTATAAACTAAAAATTCGGATGCTATGATACGGACAAATGTAAAGGATATTGATGTGCATCAGTATTTAAGAGGATTACGTTATCCTGCAACAAAACAAGATTTGATCAATAAGGCAAAGCACCATCGTGCTGACAATGATGTTTTGCAGCTACTGTGGAAACTCAATCAGAGAAAATTCAACAGCTCGGATGAGTTGACCAGGGTAATTGAGGAGCAGGATCTTTAGAAGGGCATCGATGTTGTAATTTTTATAGAACTGAAAAAATGACAAACCAGTTGATCAGCATCAATTGGTTTGTTTTTTTAATCACTTTTCAACGGTTTAATCCTTGCTTGCCGCCAGGTTTAGCATAGGAGTGCGTCAACCGTCACCCACAGCAATCTTGCATCTTGTAATCCTTACTCTTGGTTCTTGACACTTGTATTTATTATATTTGTGCGTAAATATTAAGCCATGGCCCACAGTATCGACTTTCTTATTAAGCTTCAGGATCTTATTGAGTTGCGGAAAAAGGAAATGCCCGAAAACTCTTACACCACCCGTTTATTCAGGGAAGGAATCAATAAAATTGCCCAGAAAGTCGGTGAGGAAGCGGTAGAACTCGTCATCGAATCCAAGGACAACAATAAGGAGTTGTTCCTTAATGAATCTGCTGATTTGCTGTACCATATGCTTGTTTTATTTGCTCAAAAGGGCTACCGGATCGAAGATGTTGTTGATGTGTTGGAGAAAAGGCATAAGTGATCTATTGCAGTATGAATAACAGGTATGTGTAAATGAAATATTTATCAACCCATCTGATCAGTCATTGCATCGTTTTCATTTTTCCTTTACTGTTCACGCTTTCATGCCGAAAATCAGAAAAACAAGCCATTCCGCAACCGGTTTTGCTGCCACTTATTGAGCCCGTTGAGAGGCCTGTTGATACGTTGCTTACTGACGAAACCAAATCCCTGTGGATCAGCCTTAAACAGTTAAAAGGCAAGGGGATATTATTCGGGCAGCAGGATGCCGCTATTGTTGGCATCGATTGGAAATTTGATGAAAACCGATCCGATGTCAAAACCCTCACTGGTACCCATCCTGCCTTGCACGGATATGAGCTTGCCGGCATAGGCAACGAGGCCAATACCGACAGTATTCCTTTTACCTTGATCCGCAGCCGGATTGTTGATGTATACAACCGGGGCGGAGTGAATACCATAACCTGGCATATGAACAATCCTGTTACGGGAGGAACGGCCTGGGATATAACACCTGCTGTATCGCAATTGTTTCCAGACAGCAGTCTCGAAGAGCCCTACAAAGATTTGTTAAAGGAGGTGGCAGAATTTTTCAAATCACTGGAAACTGAGGAAGGTGATCTGGTACCTGTAATTTTCAGGCCATTTCATGAAGGTAACGGCAATTGGTTCTGGTGGGGAAAAGGAAGGTGTACACCTGATGAATATAAGCGGCTTTGGCAAATAACGGTATCCTATCTTCGTGATACCTTTAATGTGCATAATCTGCTTTATGCTTATTCAACCGATATGTTTGATTCCAGGCAGCAATACCTGGAGCGATACCCCGGTGATGAATGGGTTGATATTATGGGATGCGAAAATTACTGGGATTTTCAATCGGGAACGTCCATCTCTAATGGCATTGCCCAGCTTCGAATGCTGGTGGAAATGGCAGATGAAAGAAAAAAGATGGCCGCCCTTACCGAATGCGGTTTTAATGGAATTCCCGTGCGGAACTGGTGGACACAATTCCTTTTTAAGCCAATCCGTGAGGATTCCCTGGCCCGGAATATTTCATATTTGATGGTATGGCGCAATGCCCATCTTAAACAATACTATACGCCTTATCAGGGGCAGAAAAGTGCGGCTGATTTCATCTTGTTTGAACAGGATACCTTCTCCCTTTTCGAAAAGGACCTGCCTGATTTATACAACAGGGCACTTCATTGATGCTGCATACTGTTGGTTTTATAACCTTACGGCTATATTCCTGTCTGCAAGAAACTGCTTAAGCTGCCTTATGGTGATTTCGTTATAATGAAATATGCTGGCCGCCAACCCGGCATCAGCTTTTCCTTTGGTAAAAACTTCGGCAAAATGCTCCATATTTCCTGCGCCCCCTGAAGCTATAACCGGAATATTAAGGTCATCAGACAATCTGGCCAATGCCTCACAGGCAAATCCGTTTTTTGTTCCATCGTGGTTCATAGAGGTGAACAGTATTTCGCCGGCACCTCTGTCTTCTGCTTCACTGGCCCATGAAAACAATTCCTTGTCGGTTGCAATGCGGCCTCCGTTGATGTATGCAGTCCACTTCCCGTTTTCTTCTTTGGCATCAATGGCAATCACAACAAACTGGCTGCCAAAATTCGATGCCATCTGGTTAATAAGGTCGGGATTCCGCAATGCTGCGCTGTTCAATGACACCTTATCGGCTCCTGCAGCGAGAAGAATTTCAATATCCCTTAATTCACTGATGCCACCGCCAACAGTAAAAGGAATATTCAGGTTTTGGGCAACGCGTTTTACCAGTTCGGCAAAGGTTTTGCGTCCTTCGTGGGTTGCTGTAATATCCAAAAAAACCAGTTCATCGGCGCCTTGTTCAGCGTAGGCTGCGCCCATTTCTACCGGGTCACCGACTTCCTGGATATTAACAAAGTTTATTCCCTTTACTGTTTGTCCGTTTCTTACATCCAGACATGGAATGATTCTTTTTGCGAGCATAATGTGAGATTAAGTTTTGTTGAGAAATGATATTATAGAAATTCTTTCAGATCAGCAATATTGATTTTGCCTTCATACAAGGCCTTGCCAATAATGGCGCCGTGCACTCCTGAAGATTCGAGCAACCTGATTTCTTCGGTTGATGATACGCCTCCGCTGGCTATTACTTTCATCGTAGGAAAATCCATAACCATTTGCCGGTAAAGATCAACGGACGAACCCTGCATCATGCCGTCTTTTGCTATATCGGTGCACAATACCTGTGAAATACCCATGCATTTATAGTACTGAAGAAAATCAAAAAGTGTTATTTCAGTGGTGTCGGTCCAGCCCGATACTGCAATTTTCCCCTCCCGGATATCTGCTCCCAGGATAATTTTTTCGGGACCATAAGCAAAGAGCCATTCCTGCAACAAGTCCCTGTCGGTTACGGCAACGCTTCCTATCACGGCCATTGCTGCACCGCAATCGAAGGCGGTTTTCAGGTCGCATTCTGATTTTATTCCTCCTCCAAAATCCACTACCAGGTTGGTTTTAGAAGTTATCTGGTTTAATGTTACATGGTTAACTATATGCCGGGCTTTAGCCCCATCAAGGTCAACAACATGCAGTCTTTTTATTCCGTTATCCTCAAAACGCTTTGCCACCTCCACCGGGTCGGAATCATATACTTTTTTAAGGTTGTAGTCTCCCTGCTCCAACCTTACACATTTTCCATCGATGATGTCAATGGCAGGAATAATGGTTATCATAGTTTCAGAAAATTTTTTAAAATCTGGATCCCCGGCTTTCCGCTTTTTTCGGGGTGAAACTGGGTTGCAAAAAAATTACCCCGGTTTAATGCGGCGCTAAATGGTACGCCATATTCACAGGTTGCAATGGTATCTTTGCCTGGAGCAGCATAAAAACTGTGCACAAAATAGGTAAACCTGTTGTCCATGTCTCCATTGAGTAATGGCCCCTTCAGTTCGTCGATGTGGTTCCAGCCCATATGTGGAACCTTAATCCTCTTTTGGGCCAGCGCTGAAGGAAATTTATATACCTCTTCATCAAATATCCCTATGCAATCGGTATTGCCTTCTTCGCTGTGGCGGCACATCAGTTGAAGCCCCAGGCATATTCCAAGCACAGGCTGTCGAAGACCGGATATTAATTTATCGAGGCTTCTTTCTTTTAAGTACCGCATGGTTGTGCTCGCTTCACCAACACCCGGGAAAATTACCTTATCGGCTGATTTTATCGTCTCAAAGTCATCGCTTATAGTTGCAGTAATACCGAGTCGTTGCAATGCATAATCAACCGACATGATGTTCCCGGCATTGTATTTTATAATCACCACCTTCATTGAATAAGAACAAATTTAAGGTTAAGAAGTTAATTGAATACAACGGTCCGGTTGTTGTATACCAGGATGCGCCTGTGTAAGTGCAAAAGAATGGCCCTCGAAAGAACCAGCTTTTCCACATCCTTTCCTTTCATGATAAGCCTGTCTATCGAATCGCGATGTGAAACCCGGATGATGTCCTGATCAATAATAGGGCCCGCATCAAGCTCTGAAGTCACATAATGGCTGGTGGCTCCTATTATTTTTACTCCTCTTTCGTAGGCAGAATGATAGGGTTTGGCCCCCGGAAATGCCGGTAAAAAGGAGTGGTGGATGTTTATTATGGAATTATGGTATTGTCGGATAAATGATTCACTGACAATTTGCATGTATCTTGCCAACACTACAAAAGTGATATTGTTTTTGGCCAGCAGCTCCAGTTCATATTTTTCCATCTCCTGTTTATTTGCTGCATTTTTTTCAACCACATAAAACGGAATGTTGAACTGTTTGGCAATGGGTTCCAGGTCACGGTGATTGCTTATGATAAGCGGTATATCTACGTCCCATTCTCCCGAATGAAACCTTGACAGGATATCCCAAAGGCAATGCGACAGTTTTGAAACAAAAATGGCCATCCGGGGCTTCTGGTCAGTAAAATAGATTTTCCAGCTCATGTTGTACCGTTCAGCAATGAGCGTACCGAAAAAATCAGCTATTTTCGGCTGTGGAATAAGGAATCCGGCCAATTCCCATTCTATGCGCATGTAAAATGTTTTGTCGAGCCGGTCGACATGTTCATCGAGGGTAATAATGTTTCCGTTGTTGTCATTGATAAATGCTGTAACCTGGGCTACAATTCCTTTGGCATCCGGACAGTGAATGAGAAGAATTGCAGAATTTTTGTTGCGTTTTGTCATCGGGGTTAAATTATGCCTTTTGTTGTTGGTAATGTTGAATCAAATACATCACGCCTTACTGCCATTTTCAATGCCCTGGCAAGTGCTTTGAAAATGGCTTCAATTTTATGGTGTTCATTGGTGCCTTCGGCCCTGATATTAAGGTTGCACCTTGCTGCGTCAGAAAATGACTTAAAAAAATGGAAGAACATTTCTGTGGGCATTTCACCAATCATCTCACGCTTAAATTCAACATCCCACACAATCCATGGCCTGCCGCCAAAATCGATCAGTGCCTGAGCCATGCAATCATCCATGGGTAAGGCATAGCCATAGCGTTCCATACCTCTTTTGCTTCCCACGGCCATATAAAAAGCCTCTCCAATGGCAAGCCCGGTATCCTCAATGGTATGGTGCTCATCCACCTGGAGGTCGCCATTCACTTTTACGGTAAGGTCACAGCCCGAATGGCGGGCTATCTGACATATCATATGATCGAAGAATCCTATTCCTGTTGACACGTCATGGTTGCCTGTGCCATCGAGATTCAGTGTCACGGTAATCTTTGTTTCTGCGGTATTGCGTTCAACACGGGCGATTCTTTCACCTGCAGCGACAATGGCATAAATCTCATCCCAGTTGCTAACCACCTTCATGTTATGATCAGAATCAGGAGATATTTGAATTTCAGGATCATTGTTTAAGAAAATTGCCCGCGCCCCCAGGTTTTTTGCCAGCTCAATATCGGTTTTGCGGTCACCGATAACATACGAATTGGCCAGGTCATAATCACCCAGCATGTATTTTTGCAGCATTCCTGTGCGCGGCTTTCTTGTAGGGGCGTTATCCGATTCAACCGAGCGGTCGATAAGGATATCGTCGAAAGTGATTCCTTCATTTTCAAGGGTCCTGAGCATTTTTGACTGCACCACTTTAAAATCCGCTTCGGGGTAAGCTTCGGTTCCCAATCCATCCTGGTTTGATACCATAACCAGGTCATAGGAGAGGTTCTTCCTTATATTGTACAAGTTCCGGAAAACCCCGGGCAGAAACTCCAGTTTTTCCAGCGTGTCAATCTGAAAATCTGTTTTTGGCTCGATAATAAGGGTGCCATCCCTGTCAATAAACAATGCTTTTTTCATATCAGTATTCCTGTAGTGCCTTAATCAGCGTTTGATTCTCCTCCTTGCTGCCAATAGTGATGCGCAGGTAACCCTCGCACATGGGTACCCGCGTTCGGTCGCGAATAATGATTTTACGGCAGGTAAGAAAGGTGATTACTTCCTGCGGATTATCAAATTTCACCATAAGAAAGTTGGCATCACTGGGCAGGATGTGCTTTACCATGGGAAATTTTTTCAATTCCTTTCTGAGGTATTCTCTTTGGTCAAGGATATCTTTGATCCAGTCGGCTGGTGTGATTTTGTCTCCCAGTTGCCGGAGCGCTGTTTCCTGGGTGAGGCTGTTGATGTTGTAAGGATATTTAATGTGATTGAGGATTTCGATAATTTCCTTTGATGCAAAAGCCAGGCCCAGTCGTATTCCTGCCAAACCCCAGGCCTTACTGAATGTTTGAAGGATAACAAGGTTCGGGTATTTGCTCAATTCCGGCAGCAGAGATCCTGCCAGTGAAAAGTCAATATAAGCCTCGTCAATTATGACCAGTCCATTAAACCGGCTGATCAGTGATATCATGTCATCCCTGTTCAGGCTATTCGCTGTCGGGTTATTGGGTGAGCATAAAAACATGAGTTTACTGTGTTCATCTCCCCGAGCCAGCAATGCTTCCGTGTCAGGCTGAAAATCGGGTTTCAGCATAACTTCCCTGAATTCCACGTTGTTTATGTCGGCACATACTTTATACATGCCATATGTGGGTTTCATGCTGAGGATATTGTCCCTGCCGGGATCACAAAATGCCCTTATCAGCAGGTCGATGGCTTCATCGCTACCGTTGCCCAGAAATATAGAATGTTCGGGAACCTTTTTAAGTTCGGCGATTCTTTTTTTCAGTTTGGATTGCCGGGGATCGGGGTAACGGTTAAATGGATTATTGAAAGGGTTTTCATTGGCATCCAGAAACACCGCTTCCGATCCTTTATATTCGTCGCGCGCCGAGGAATAGGGTACAAGCGATCGGATGTTTTCCCGTGTTAATTTTTTGATATCAAACATCACCTAAAAGTTATGATTATTTTATTCGTATTGCCACTGCATTTTGATGTGCTGTAAGGTTTTCAGCCGATGCCATACGCATAACTGCTTCGCCGATTTCCAGCAAACCTTCCCTTGTGATTTGCTGAAACGTGATTTTCTTAACAAAATCATCCAGGTT
Organism: uncultured Bacteroidales bacterium; assembly: GCA_964646255.1. Lineage (GTDB taxonomy): Bacteria > Bacteroidota > Bacteroidia > Bacteroidales > UBA10428 > UBA5072. The sequence goes on along the minus strand of CAZYDI010000021.1, from coordinate 5,608 downwards.
GGTTCCGTTGTAAACCCTTGCGTAACCGTATGTAGGAAGTGTATGGTTTGTTCCCGAAGCATAATCGCCTGCACTTTCCGGTGCATAATGCCCCAGGAAAACCGAACCGGCATTGACCACTTTTTCAGCAAGAACAGCAGCGTCGTCTGTTGCCAGGATTAGGTGCTCCGGAGCATACGCATTGATCATGTCCATGGCTTCGTCCGGTGTGTTCAGAATGAATATGCGGCAATGCTTGAGCGATTCCTGTGCAATTGCTTTCCGGGTAAGGCTTTCAACCTGCCTTGCAACCTCACCTGATATATTTTGAGCTGCTTCTTCACTGGTGGTAAACAACAATACCTGGCTATCGGCACCATGTTCGGCCTGGGATAATAAATCTGAGGCAACATATGCCGGATTTGACGTTTCGTCGGCAAATACAGCAAGTTCCGAAGGTCCTGCCGGCATGTCGATGGCAACATCGCCCCTTGAAACAATCTGTTTAGCAGCTGTTACGTACTGGTTGCCGGGTCCCATAATTTTATATACCCGGGGTATGGTTGCTGTACCATATGCCATTGCAGCAATTGCCTGGGCGCCGCCTGCCTTGAACACTTTGGTTATTCCCGTTATTTTGGCGGCGTATAAAATAGCAGGGTGTATTTTTTGTTCCCGATCGGGTGGGGTGCAAAGGATAACTTCGCTGCATCCTGCTATCCTGGCCGGTACAGCAAGCATAATTACGGTTGAAAACAGCGGGGCTGAACCGCCTGGAACATATAAACCCACTTTTTCGATTGCTACCGGCTTTTGCCAACATTCAACGCCCTTTGAAGTTGTTATTTTAACGGGTTTCAAAACCTGGGTCTTGTGAAATGTTTCAATATTATGAATAGCCAGATCAATGGCCTTCTTTAATTCATCATCAACAAGCCCTGATGCTTCATCAAATTCAGCTTCGGACACCTGAAGGGATTGCAGGTCTACCTTATCAAACTTCAATGTATATTCAAATAGGGCGGCATCTCCCCTTGTGCGTATATCATCGAGAATGGGCTGAACAATAGCATCAGCCATCTGGTTTTGCATTACCGGCCTCATGAGCAGTGACGGCCATTTATCTTTTGCCGGATTCCTGTAAGTATTCATGTTATACAATCATTTTTTCGATAGGTATTACCAGTATTCCCTGGGCACCATATTCTTTAAGCTTGCCAATTATTTCCCAGAACTGATTTTCATTAACCACAGAATGAACAGAACTCCATCCCTCTTCATACAGGGGCAGAACAGTAGGGCTTTTAATGCCGGGAAGAACACTTACGATTTTATCGAGGTTTTCATTGGGCGCATTCAACAGGATGTATTTGTTGTTCTTTGACCGGCGAACCGCCTGGAACCTGAATAAAAGATCATTCAATATTTTCTGCTTGCCTTCATTGAGGTTAGGGGTGGCAATAACCACGGCCTCTGAACGTGATACAACCTCAACTTCTTTAAGCCGGTTTGAAATCAGCGTGCTGCCTGTGCTAACAATATCAAAAATTGCATCAGCCAGGCCAATACCAGGAGCTATTTCAACTGAGCCGCTAATCTCATGTATTTCAGCCTGAAGGTTATTGTTTTTAAGGAATTTTGAAAGAATAACCGGATACGAGGTGGCAATACGCTTATTGTTGAAATAAGCAATTCCATCATAGGAATCTGATTGGGGTATGGCAAGTGATAGCCGGCATTTCGCAAACCCAAGTCTTTCCACTATTTCAACGTTCCTGTCCCTTTCCATAACTTCATTTTCACCTACTATTCCTATATCGGCAACAGCATCGGCTACGTATTGGGGTATATCATCATCCCTCAGGTAAAGTATCTCAACAGGGAAATTATCCCCAATGGAGATGAGCTTTCTTTTACTGTCCTGGTTGTGAAGAATTCCGGCTTCCTTAATAAGATCGAGTGACTTTTCGCTCAGGCGGCCTTCTTTCTGAATTGCAATTTTTAGTTTTTCCATTTTGTTTATTCAACTGAGGGTATTTTGTTATACAAAAAAAGGGTTTGCAGTATTGCAAACCCTGAAATTATTTCATAGCGACACATACTGCCATTGTCCGTTTTACGGCTGATGATGGTGATGATGTGTTGAATGATGATTCATATTTATGATTTTGTGGTGCAAATATAATACGTTTTCTGATTATATACAAATAATCAACCGGAGTTAAATTTTTTCTAACAAAACCAGTGTTTCCAAATGATGGGTCTGGGGTAGCATGTCGAAAGGCTGAATGCGGGTTATACGGTATGCCTCGGTTAATTGTTTAAGGTCGAAAGCCAGCGACACAGGGTTGCAACTCAGATAAATCACCTTTTTAGCCCCCGACCGGTTAATGGTTTTTTTTATTTCGATCAGTGTCCCTGACCGGGGAGGATCCAAAACAATTACATCAGGAGTGCCATGCTGGTGAAGAAAATCCATGGTAAAAGTGGTCAATATATCACCGGTGATGAATGATGCATTGCTGATATTGTTGATCCTTGCATTCTCCCTTGCATCTTCAATGGCCTGGGCTGAGCCTTCGATGCCCAGCACGTGTTTCGCATGTGGCGCAAGGTACAGGGCAATGGTGCCGACTCCGGTATACAGATCAACAATTTTTTCACTTCCCGAAAGATTTGCCCATTGTGGAATGGTTTGAAAGATTCTATCGGCCTGTCGCGGATTTGGCTGATAAAAGGAAACAGGATGCAACCGGAAACGGTAATTTCCTGAGCGCTCATAAAAGTAAGGCAATGTATGCCCATAGGGGTGAATTATACCCTGAAGCTGGCTGGCAGATGGTGATGGATGAATGGTCCGGTTCAGTGAAACAATGTCAGGGAATTCTTTCAGCAGTGCATCCATCAAATCATCTCTTTTTTCGGCTATGTCCTCGTTAAATCCTAATAAAACCATGACTTCACCGGTGCTGTTTATCCGTATAGAAACACTGCGCAGCAATCCCGTTTTTAATGTATGGTTATAAAAAGAAAGATGCGCTCCCTCTGCGAAATGCCTTATGAAATCACAGATTTGCCGTGACGGTTCTTTCTGCAGAAAACACTCCTTAATATCCACCACTTCGCCCGGTTCTCCGCTCCGGTGAAATCCCAGTCCATACGTTGATGAAGTATCCGCTATTGCATGGGAAGAAAAGGTATATTCTACCCTGTGCCGGTAATTCCAGGTTTCAGCAGAGGGCTTAACATCAGGAACGGGAGGTGCGTCAATACCATATTTTACAAGCGCCTGCTGCAGAATTTGATGCTTCATCCGCAATTGCTGCGAATATTCAATATGTTGCCATGAACAGCTATTACATTCGCGATGATGAATGCACTTTGGGTTTATGCGCGATGGAGATGGAAACACAACATCACTTACTTCTCCATGCCTGAATCCATGCCTTTTTCTTAATGAAACAAAAGCAACCTCCTCGCCGGGAATACCAAAGTCAAGGTAATGGTTCTTTTCATCGAGCACTGCAATGGTTTTTCCCGAAGAATGAAGCCCGCTTAAATAAACCGGACCTTTAACCTGTTTTGATTGCCCGTTGTGCATTCGTTCTGTTAAATCTGGTGCCCAAATGTATACATTTCGGCTTTGCCCTTTTTCTACTTTAACAATTAAAATCAAAAGGCCGAAGTATTTTGCCTAACGATCAAAAAAATATATATATTTAGTTTCCGGTAATTTCCAAATCTCACATGCACCCTGATCCTGCCATTAAAAACCCGGATGTATTCGAGCTGCCTCATTCAGGCTTCATTAGCTGGATCCTGTTTTTGGTATGCATTTCATTCGTCGATGGTTATGCGCAACAGCATTATTTTTCTACTGTATATACAACGGATCATGGTTTAGCGCATAATACCATTTCGGATATCACCCAGGACAAAAATGGCTTTCTTTGGTTTGGAACCTGGGATGGATTATGCCGGTTTGATGGCTATTCATTCAGGAATTACTATCATGATCCTGAAGATGCCACCAGTGTGCCAAATTTCAGCATCAGGTCGGTTCAGGTCGACCGGCACAATAATGTGTGGGTGAATTCTGCTACAAATCTGCTTGCACTGTATAACCGGGCAGAAGACAATTTCACCACCATAAACCAGGAGGAAGATCCTGTGCTGAAACAAACAGGAGCTGAAACCTTAACCACCGAAATTGATGGTGACCTTTGGATTAGCGGACCCGGCGGTGTTGCCCGGTACAATTATGAGAGCGGAAATTTTTCAAGGATTAGCATTATCAATGGCTCCGGAAAAGATACGGTGCTGTACGCAATTTCTTTGACGAGGGACAATAAGGGTAATATATGGATTAGCACTGTGCGTCAAGATATATGTACAAAATTACTTCAAGGCCAAAAAAATCAATTAACAATTTTGGATGTATATGAACGAATAACCTTCAACACCATCTCTTTACCCAATGGATTCAGGTACCGGCCAAATTTTTACATTGATGCGCAAAATCATACCTGGTGGTTGTCAAATATCGGATGCCAGGTATACCAAAATACCCAAAGGACATACAGCGCCGGTAATGCTCAGCCTATAATTTCGGGTACACTGAATAAAAGCATATGGTACAGGTGTGGAAATAAATTGATTGTTATTGCCGGTGATGGGACCAGGGATGAAATTTTGCTGCAACCTGATGAATACCCTTCGATGGTATTTACAGACAGAGACCAATCAATTTGGTACAGTACGCTTACATCTACAGGCATTGGAACCGGTTTACACCGCTGCGACAGAACACCCGGTTATTTCAGTCATTATTTTACTGAATCAGGTGGAAGGCCATCGGTTGTTTATGCTATCAATATGACCGATAACGGAGAATTGCTGGCAGGCATACAGGGTAACACATATGTTGCCTGTATGTTAAGCGATGGAAGTATTCGAAAAATCAATGAATTGAAAAATGCTGATGCTGCCGAATCAAATCATATCCGGTCACTGACGAGTGACTCAAATGGAATATATATTGGCTACATGCGTAAACGGTTGGATTATTACCAATTTCAACACAGAAAAGCATACCCTATCTTCACCACCACTGATCCTGCTTATGTTACCCAGCCTTACGGATTCCGCTCTCTTTATGTTGATGGAAATGATATTATTGTCGGCTCTATCGGAATTTTTCATTTTAATCTCCGGGATAAGGAATTCCGCCCGATATGGCAGGCCACTCCGCTGCGCAAAAATATATTTTGCTTCAAAAAAGACACGCTGGGCAACCTGTGGGCAGGATCGAGCAGCAAACTCATAAAGCTAAAGAAGGATTATAGCGTCGATACGGTGTATAGTACAGGAGCTGTCGAATATAATATCGAAGATATTTGCTTTGATGACAATGGAAAAATCTGGCTTGCATTGCTTGGCGGAGGCTTACAACGATTTGATCCTGTTACCGGGGAAATTGAATTTTACACTACAGCCGACGGGTTGTCCAACAATACCACCTACAGTATTCTCCGGGATAATAGAGGCAAGCTATGGATCAGCACCGATAATGGTATTTCCAGGTTTGATCCGGCAACCGGTAAATTCAGGATTTTCGGATACACCGACG
>CAZYDI010000020.1:0-41910 GCA_964646255.1 uncultured Bacteroidales bacterium | reverse complement strand
TCTTGGATCTTGAATCTTCATTATTCTTTCATGGAAAGCTGAATACGCTTACGGGCAACATCTACTTCCAGCACCTTCACTTCAACCTGCTGATGCAATTTTACCACATCGGCAGGGTTTGAAACATACCTGTCGGCCAGTTGCGAAATGTGCACCAGGCCATCCTGCTTTACTCCTATGTCCACAAAAGCACCAAAGTTTGTAATATTGGTAACTATGCCCGGAACCTTCATCCCGGGTTTAACATCTTCAATTGAGTGTATGTCCTGCGAAAACTCAAAAACCTTAATTGCGGCACGAGGATCACGGCCGGGTTTAGCCAGTTCATTCAATATATCGGTAAGGGTGGGTATACCTACGTTATCATTGGCATACCGGGAAATATCAATTTTTTTCCGCAACGCTTCGTCGCTAATCAGGTCTGCAACAGGCCGGCCAAGATCGGAAGCCATTTTCTCAACAATATAATAGCTCTCAGGATGAACTGCACTGTTATCCAGCGGATTCTCGGAATTGCGGATGCGTAAAAAGCCGGCTGACTGCTCAAAGGCTTTTGGCCCCATTCTCGGGACCTTGCGCAGATCGTTACGCGATTTAAACTCACCTGCTTCTTTACGGTACTCAACAATATTTTTAGCCAACTGCGGGCCCAGGCCTGAGACATAGGTAAGCAGGTGCATGCTTGCTGTATTAAGGTCAACACCTACTGCATTTACACAACTTTCAACTACCTGGTCAAGCGATGCCTTAAGTTTCCCCTGGTCAACGTCATGCTGGTACTGACCCACCCCAATTGACTGTGGATCGATTTTTACTAATTCTGCCAAGGGATCCATAAGTCGCCTGCCAATGGAAACAGCTCCCCTGACGGTTACATCAAACTGGGGAAACTCTTCGCGCGCTATTTTTGAGGCCGAATACACGGATGCCCCGGCTTCACTTACCACATACACCTTGATATCTCGTTCAAATTTTATTTTCCTGATAAAGGCTTCTGTTTCCCGGCTGGCAGTTCCATTACCAATGGCAAGGGCTTCAATTTTATAGGAATTTACAAGCGTATTGATTTTCTTAATTGCCAGGCTTGTTTCCTGCTGCGGGGGATGCGGAAAAATGGTTTCATTGTGCAATAAATTTCCCTGGGCATCGAGGCAAATAACCTTACAGCCCGTTCTGAAGCCGGGATCAATTGCGAGAACCCGCTTCTGACCCAGGGGTGGTGCCATAAGCAATTGTTTCAGGTTTTCGGCAAACACCCTGATGGACTGATCATCGGCCTTTTCTTTTGCTGCGGCCCTGAACTCAGTTTCAATAGATGGTGAAAGCAACCTTTTATAGGCATCCTTTATCGTTATTGTCAATTGCTGTGCACATTCACCGGAACTGCGTATAAAGAACCTTTCGAGTGATGATAAAACCTTTTCGGCAGAAGGCTCTATACTTATTCTTAACAAACCTTCATCTTCACCCCTGAACATTGCCAATAAACGGTGTGACGAGCAACGTGATAATGGCTCTGAAAAATCGTAATAATCGCGGTATTTAATGCCATCCTCCTCTTTGCCTTTCACAACTTTAGATGTGATCAACGCTTCGTTTGCAAAGGCTTTACGTACAATTTTGCGGGCATCCTGGTTTTCATTGATCCATTCGGCCATGATATCGCTGGCCCCCTGGATGGCTTCTGTTGTATCGTTCACCTTATCATTGATATATTTTACTGCAGCAGCAGATATATCGCGAACTTGTTGCTTGAATATATCAAGTGCAAGGGGTTCAAGGCCTTTCTCCTTTGCAATGGCAGCCCTGGTTTTTTTCTTTTGCTTAAAGGGAAGGTATAAATCTTCGAGTTCGGTAAGCGTAAAACTCTCATTCAGCTTAATTCTCAATTCATCGGTAAGCATTCCTTGCTCATCGATGCTTTTAATAATGAACTCCCTTCGCTTATGGAGTTCTTCAAATTTGTTGTATAAGTCACGGATCTCGCCAATCTGAACCTCATCGAGGCTGCCGGTTGCCTCTTTTCGATACCGGCTAATAAAAGGAATAGTGGCCTTTAACGCTAACAGTTTCAATGTATTATCCACCTGCCATGGAACCAGGTTAAGGTTCATGGCCAGCAAATGAACGTATTTGTTTTCCATTATTATTTTTTATTCACCGATCCCGCGCTCGAAGTTTGTATCTCCTTTATCCTTGGTTCACCTTTGTAATAAATACTTCCTGCACTGCTCGATTTGAAACTGGCCTCTTCTGTCACAAAAACCCTTGCATTCCCTGCACTTGATACAGATACATCAGCCACCCTGGCTTCCATTTCAAAAGCATTCAGGTCACCTGCGCTGCTCAATTGTGCTTTAAGCGTACCTGTAGTACCTTTAAGCTCTGCATTGCCTGCACTTGATAACGAAATGTCAATTTTACCTGCGTCAATTTCAAATTTCAAATCACCGGCACTGCTAAGCTCTATATCAATTTCGTCTGCCTGGAACCTGCTCAGTCCGGTAACATCACCGGCGCTGGAAACATCAATTTTATTGAGTGTTTTACAGGTAATATGTACTTTCTTCGATTTGGCCATTCGTATCGATTTGTCGGTATAGATGCGCAAAACACGGTCTTCAACCTCGGTTCTGATATAATCCTGCAGGTTTTCGTCGGCTTCAACTTTAACTTTTTGATCATCACCCCGGGTGATAAACACATCAATCCCCGAACCTACCTTGATCCCGGTAAATTCAGGTACCGAGCGGTCATTGGTTACAATGTCGCCATTTCCTGTTACTGTATCGGGAATATCCACTACACATCCTGCTGACAGGAATACGACCAATAAAAACAGCATGAAAAATCTGATGGTTTTCATAATATTAGGGTTATAATAAGCTGTTAAGATACTTAAACGTAGCAAAATTAGGAACTAAAGGGTGAAAAAAGTGCTATTGTTTTTTTTCAGAGGCATTATAAGGCAATATAAAACTAAAAACAGATCCTTTTCCCGGCTTGCTTTCAACCCAAATTTTTCCGCCCATTAACCTTAACATTTCCCTGCAGATGGTTAAGCCCAAACCCACTCCGCCGAATTGCCTTGTGAATGTTTCATCGCCGCGCCGGAATATATCAAAAATCAATTCAAACTTATTTTCCTCTATGCCAATGCCGGTATCACTTACAAAGAACTGGTACTTTGTATTGTCATAGCGTTTGCAGCCCAGTGTTATTTTTCCACTATAGGTATATTTAAATGCATTATTCAATAAATTCTTCAGAATCTGGTTTAGCCTGTCTTTATCGGTAGTAATAGTATCATTCTTATAATCATGATGTTTCATATCGAGCTTAAAGTCGATACCCTGCTTAATTTTGGATTCTTCCATTACCTGGAATCCTTTATAAAGCTCTTCTAAAAGTTGTGAAATGGAGAATTCGGAATAGTTGATATTTGATTTTCCCGAAACAAGCTGAGAAATTTCAATAATCTCTTTAATAATCTCCAATAGCTGATTGCCACTGAGCATAATAATATCTATATAACCTCCGAGTTGCTCATCATTCGGGTAACTTTTCTGGATCATCTGTGAAAAGCCCATTATGGCATTCAGGGGAGTACGTATTTCATGAGATATATTTGCCAGGAAAGCTGATTTAAGCATATCATATTCTTCGGCCCTTTTTTTGGCATTCTTCAGGTTTTCTTCTGCTTCCTTGCGCTCTGTAATATCATAAGCAATGCCCAACACCTTATATAAATTATTATTCTCATCGAGCGTAGGCACAAAGTAATAAATTACATAGCGCTTATTGCCCGCATAGTTAATATGGCATTCAATGGTTTGCGACTCTTTTGTACTAAAAGTCTTGTGTAAAGCCGGAACGTAATTGCGCGTAATTTCGGCCGGAAATATATCTTCATCTTTCTTGCCAACAGCATCCTCAAGCGTCAGGTTGGAAATATGCAGGCTATATTCATTCATATACTCGATTCTTCCTTCGGCATCATATATGGTAAAATTGGAAGGAATATTATTCACTGCATTTCTGAGTAAGCGCTCACTTCGGGCAAGCGCTTGCTGTGTTTGTTTCTTTTCCTTCCTAACCTTTGCATTTGCCAGGGCACTGATGATGGAATGAGGAAGTCGCCTGATATGCTCCTTTATTACATAGTCATCTGCTCCAGCTTTCATGCACAGAACAGCGGTTTCTTCATTGGTTGAACCGGTTAGCATAATAAAGGGCACGTCGGGAGACAATTCTTTTTTAAGTTCCAGTGCTTTCATTCCGTTAAACCGGGGCATTACATAATCCGAGACAATGATGTCGGGTTTGAATGAATGTAATGCTTCAACATAGTCCTCTTGTGTATCCACACGCCTGCTAATGACATCGGGATTTACCTTTTTGATCTCATACAGAGCCAGTTCGAAATCAGTGATCAGGTCTTCAACAAATAGAATAGTAAGTGTTTCAGTCATTTAATTATCTGGTTTCATTCGTTTTGTGGTATTGTAAAATAAAACGTAGCGCCTTTTCCTGGTGCGCTTTCGGCCCATATTTTTCCGCCATGCCTGTCAATAATTCTTTTGGCCAGGGCCAGTCCAACACCTGTACCCTCGAAATCAGCAGCGTTATCAAGCCTTTTGAAAACGCCAAAAAGCTCTTTCACGTATTTCATGTCGAAACCGGTTCCATTGTCTTTTATATAAATGGCAGGGTCATGGTCATTGCTGTAGGTGCCAACTTCAATGCGCGAAATATTTTCCTTGCCTGAAAACTTGACCGCATTGGATAAAAGGTTGCTGATAACCTGCTTTATTAGCGATAGGTCTGCCTTCATTTCGGGCAGTGATTGTAAATCAAGGTCGATTTCCCGGTGCGGAAATTGTTGCCTGATTTCCTCAATCATTGAAGTAAACAATGCGTGCATATCAATTTTGGTATAATTTAATTCATGCTTTCCTGTGCGTGAAAGCCTCAGAAGGTCATCAATCAGTTGTCGCATCCTGTCGGCATTTGTCAATACCTGGTTGAGCAATTTGCGGCCTTCGTCGCTCAGGGCCCCAGAATGCTCATCCATCAATATTCTGCCAAAACCATTTATTGCCCTTAAAGGAGCGCGCAAATCATGTGATACTGAAAAAATAAATGCTTCAAGCTCTTTATTGGCAAATTCCAAATTATACCCGTGAACCTGCAGGATCTCGTTCAAATTCAGAATTTCATTTTCATACTTTCTTCTTTGTGTATGATCAACCATGGTACACCGGTATAAGCATGTATTTCCATTTCCATCCTTAACGGTGGATGCACTGAGCAATACCGGCATTATTGATCCGTCCTTCCTGATCATTTCAAACTCATGGTTGTCGACATGTCCTGTTTTCAGGATTTCCTTATAACCACGCAACAAGGCTTTACGTGATTCTTTGGTTATCAGATCCGCAAAACTCATTACTCCGATCAATTCTTCCCGCTCATAACCCAGCCAGGATATTGCCGTATTGTTAATTTGGGTAAAATACCCCTTTAAATCCATGGAATGATACCCGCAGGGAGCGTTGTTGTACAAGTCACTCAATTCAGCTGTGCGCTGGGAAACCTGGTTTTCAAGTTCATCAATATCGGTTGCACTTCCATACCATTTCAATAATCGGCCATTCTCGTCGCATAACGGAATGGCTATGCATAGAAACCACCGGTAAGAGCCATCAGATAATTTTAGCCTCAACCTGATCTGTTGTTCGCCGGGAGCTTGAAGTGCCTGACGCCACAAGGCGACAAGCCTGTCCTGATCTTCGGGATGAATAAAACCGGAGATACTGGTCTCCTTCAAGGCCTGCAATCCGGTAAGCCGTTCAAACCTGGAATTCACATAGTCGAATGCTCCGTCGGGGTTTGCTGTCCAAACAATCTGGGGCAGCGTGTTGGTTAGCAGCCTCAGTCTTTCCTCGCTTGCTATGATGGCCTTTTCATAACGCTTTCGCTGTGTGATATCGCGCACAACCGATTGAAAACATTCATTTCCCATTAATTCCACATAACGGATGCTGACTTCAACAGGAAAACGTGTTCCGTCTTTCATTAAATGCACCGTTTCGCATATATAACCACCTTCACTTATGGTGGTTCCAATCATGGTGGCTATCTGGCTTCTTGTTTCAGGAGCCCTTAGCAATTCGGCACTCATGCCCAGAATCTCTTCTCTTGAATATCCATACAGGTCGAGTGCCTTATCATTAACCTGTATGATAATCAGGTCCTTTGTGTATACTATGATGGCATCATTGGAAAACTTCGAAAGCAAATCGAACCTTTCCTGGATAATGTGCTTTTCCGATCGCAGCAATGCAAATTCATGCTTCTGGTTGGCCCAGAAAAAGGACAGTGCAGCACTGAATGCAGCAATAAAAAGCAGGGTAAACGTAAATATTCGTGTGCGTATCGGTTTTAGCTCAGCCCATACCCTGGTGCCATCCATTTTTATCACCACTTTCGTATTGCTGCCAGGGACCGGTTGACTTACAAAAATAGACAGATGATTTCTGAAACCTGCACCCTTGGAAAAAGCAGTAATTATTTCGTTCGAACTTGAATCATATGGCTTGTTCAAAATCATACTGCCCCTGTTATCATTAACAACCAGGTATAAATCAACAACACCTTTTAAAATGGGTATAGAATTCAGTTTGGGCAGAAAATCCTTTTGAAGGTTAATGTTCATTAAAATGGTACCCGCAATTTCCTGTGAACGCTCCGATTGCAGGGGAACCATTATTTGCAAGGCATGCACACTGTCATTTACCATGAAAACATCACCTATCTGAATTTCTCCAATCCTCTCCGGTTTATTGGTTCTGAAATGATCTAAATAAGGGTCACTTAACGCAAAGTCTGCAGGAATACCGTAAAGTAAATTACCAACGCTATCGGTTATAAGTATACTTTCATATTTTCCATTAAGGAACATGCCTTGCAGAACAGCAGTTGACTTATCTTTTTTTTCGGCAAATGTCAACGGAAAAAAGGATTCATCATTAAATGCAACAAACAAAAACCTTGCATCGGCATTTCGTTCATTTGCCCATTCAATAATCTGGATTGTCTTTGCCTCAGCAAGTGTGTTTAGCTGGCTGGTCCTTTCTCTCACGAAGTTATTAAGCTCAAAGCGGTAATACAATATAGAGCTCGCAACGATCAATAAATTAATAACCGCGAGACTAACAATTAAAGGTCCCGATGATTTAAAGAATCCACCTTTTTTCTGCATATTTTTTTTCACGCAATGGCAATTTCATGAAAACCTGCTTGAAGGCCCGTAAAAGCGTAATGGACTCCGGAATAGTTGTTTTAGGCTTGTGTTTTATAAAGCTAAAAAATAAAAAGAACTTGTACAATATACGCCGGAATTTTTATGAATCTGATTTGCACGAACTGTTATGTTTTCACTATCTTTAATCCAGCCTATGAACGAGCACAGGAAAATACTGGTAATTGATGATTCTGACACAGCATTATTGCTGATGCAATATTCCCTTACGCAAGAAGGGTATGAGGTTCATACCTCTTCAAGCGTAAAAGACGCCTTGAAATACCTGGCAAATACAATACCGGATATGATTTTGCTCGACCTTAGTATGCCTGACATATCAGGCTTTGATTTTCTGGCTATGCGTTCGGATCTTCATCTTGAAAATACGCCAATCATTGTAATATCTGCCTATGATTCAACCGATTCTGTGAAGACTGCACTCAGCAAGGGCGCATTGGATTTCATCTCAAAACCAATCATTATTGACCAATTGCTGCGAAAAATAAAACTATATATGAAAGCAAACGAATAGGCAATTTTTATGCAGCTGAACCTTTATCTAAGTTCAGTTTTTTTTAATATTGGCTTACTAATTAACATAATGGAATATGTCGAACAGATTACGTAAAACAGGACTCTTAATTTTTGTCATCATTGTAGTCGCGCTTTTGGCCGTTTGGACTTCACGCAAGAATATTTCGGAGAAAGTTCTCTCCAAAGCCTCGGTGCTCTTTGAAGAAAAGAAATACGGTGAAGCGCAAAAAATGTATAACAAAGCAATCAAATGGTATGGAAAGTCATATGATGCCAGATTGGGATTAGGAAAAACCGCCTATTTTCTTCAGGATTATCCTGCTGCACTTGAACATCTCAATCAACTGATAGCCTTAGACAGTATATCAACCGATGCGCATTTATACAGGGGTTTGATTTCCATTAAGCAGGACGATATGCAAAAGGCCATACAGGATTTTTCAAAAGTAATTTTATATGATTCCCTTTACGCACAGGCGTATTACCAAAGAGGTATGGCAAGGGCCGCGTTGTCGGATTTTACAGGTTCGGTTTCCGATTACCGGAAGGCGGTAAGTTTAAACCGTGACAATATCGATGCCTATTTAAAAAGTATAGAAGCCCGCTCGGCAATGGATGACTTTAAGGGGGCCATTGCCGATTATGACCGGTTGCTCAGTGCAAATTTGGGAAGTGCCGGGGATTACGCCAGCAGGGGATACCTCAAACTAAATATTGATGACATACAGGGAGCCCTGACCGATTTTAATGAAGCGCTAAGACTCGATCCTGATCTTGTTGACTGCGTATTCAATCGAGGAACGGTATATGAAAAGATGGGCGATTATAAGGCAGCACTAAAAGATTATACCTTTGCTGTTAACAAGGGTCATAAGTTAAATCTTTCATTGTACAACAAAGCGTTGGCCAATTTATACCTGAATAATTTCAGCGAAGCTGATAAGGATTTGAAAGCCCTTATTAAGATTGATCCCACGAATTCCGATGCATACATGAACTTAGGGGTTATATGCTCCATCAAAAAAGACTACAAGGGTTCTATTCCCTGGTATGATAAGGCGATTTCCTACCGTTCGGATTTTCCGGAAGCTTTTTTCAACAGGGGCGTATCAAAAGGCAATCTCAATTTTCACGCGGAGGCTATACCCGATTTTACCAAAGCCATTGAATTAAGAGCCAGGTATCCTGAAGCATATTATGCCCGGGGAGTTTCAGAAATCAATCTTCAGAAAACCGAGGAAGGATGCCGTGATCTTAGTACAGCGAGGGATATGGGATATTCGGCAGCCAATGAACTCATTGCTATTCATTGTTCACAGCAGTCAAATTAACCGGTATATGAAAAACATCTATATTTCCATCCTCGGCGCATTCTTTTTTTTATTATTCCTTCCGGTTAATGCACAGGATACCCTAAGGATTCACATTACCAACAAGCATTACCTGGATGCTGAAGGAAGGTCATCGGGATTCCGGGTAATAACGCAACAGTTCCATACCCCTGATGGGGTATTGTTCCGGCAGATCAATTATGATGAAACCACCCTCAGCATTGGCAGCTATATTTTCATGTTTTATCGCAACAACCGCCTTTTTACCGAGGAATGTCACAACGCAAAGGATTCCCTGCAGTATATCATCAAACATGATTATGACGCCAGGGGAAACGAAATCCTTACCCAAAAGCTTACGCCTGGCATAAAGGGACTCGGGTTGACTGAAAAGACACAGCGTAAATTTGATCAGCATAGCCGCGTGGTGCTTGAAAAAAAATACTTTGGCAAAAGTGCCGGTTCTACCATCAAATATACATATACTCCACTGGGCTATAAATTGAGCGAAGTCATTACCAACAAGCCTGCATCGAAGGGTACTTTTAAAAAAGAAACCAGGGTATATTCTCTTGATGCCGGTAACAAAATAAGTCTGATGCAGGCCAACGGGATCGACAACAACGGTATGCCATACAGCTATTCCGAAGAATACAGCTATACCAAGGAAGGCTGGCTTGCATCGGTTAAGAAAAAAGATGCTGATGGAAATGTACAGAGCGAAATCAACCATACCTACACCCAATATGGAAATCCGCTCACTTATGAAGAACGGAATAACAAGGGAATTGTGACATTGAAACTGGGTTTTGAATACCGTAAGCACTTTATGAATATTGGCAACCAGGTAAGTCATTATGAAAATCTTTGATACCAGGGATATCAGGGAAATAGACGAATTTACCATTCACAACGAACCCATCTCGTCCATCGACTTAATGGAGCGTGCAGCAAAAGGCTGTGCTGTATGGATAGCAGAATACATGCCGAAGCTTTCAAAACCTATAAGGATTTTCACAGGCCCGGGCAATAATGGGGGTGACGGATGGGCCATAGCCCGCCTGCTTAACGAGAAAGGGTATAACAATATTCAGCTTTACCACTTACAAATCAGTAAAATCATTTCAAAGGATTCCAAATATAACCGCCAACTACTCCTTGACCAGGGGAAAGTGCCGGTCTCCGATATTCAGCAGGAGAGTGATTTTCCGGATATAGGTTCTTCGGATTTGATTGTTGATGCATTATTCGGATCAGGACTGTCACGTTCGCCCGAAGGATTATCATTTGCGCTTATAAAACACCTTAATGCGTCGGGGGCAAAAATACTTTCCATTGATATTCCCAGCGGATTGTTCGGAGAGGATAATTCATCCAATACGGAAAGCGGAATTATCAGGGCAACACATACCCTCACCTTCCATTTTCCCAAGCGGGCTTTTTTCTATGCCGAAAACGAAAAGTATACCGGGAAATGGCATGTAATACCCATTGGATTGCATCAATCCATCATCAGCAGCAAAAAGGTAAATTTCTACTATACCCTTGCTGAAGACATTCATATCCGGCCAAGGCATACCTTTTCACATAAAGGAATGAACGGCCATGCCCTTCTCATAGCCGGCTCATACGGAATGCTTGGTGCTGCAATACTTGCATCACGTTCCTGCCTTAGGGCAGGTTGCGGACTTTTAACTACACATATTCCGGCAGTTGCCTACCCTATCGTACAAAACGCCGTACCTGAATCCATTTACAGTATGGATACCGATCAGCATAGATTTACCACTGTTCCTTCACTTGAAAAATATTCGGCAGTTGGCATTGGTCCGGGCATTGGCACAGCCAATGAAACGGCCACTGCATTGGTATCACTGCTAAAAACATGTCAGAAGCCATTGGTTTTGGATGCCGATGCACTAAACATATTGGCTGGTAAACCGGAATTACTGGCTTTGCTTCCGGAAAATGCCGTTCTAACCCCCCACCCCCTCGAATTCGACAGGCTGGCAGGCACGTGTGAGAGTGGTTACCAAAGAAACATGAAGCAGATAGCGTTTTCGAAAAAGTGGAAAGTAATCGTAGTTTTAAAAGGTGCCTATTCATCCATAACTTTGCCCGATGGTAGCTGTTATTACAATAGCACGGGAAATCCGGGCATGGCAACAGCTGGTTCGGGCGACGTACTAACCGGTATGATTTTATCGTTATTGACTCAAGGATACCCTGCAGGTGAGGCTGCCAAAATCAGTGTTTTTTTGCATGGCCTTGCAGGCGACCTTGCTGTAACGGATTACGGGCAGCACGCACTAATCGCATCAGATATTATTGACAAAATTGGAAATGCTTTTAACCACATCAGAAATTATGAAAAGACTGTTTTTTAAGGGTATCTGTATAGTCGCCGTTATATTTTTCCTGGCATCTTGCGCCAGCACAAGCAATGTGAATGTCGGGCCGGTTGACAATACAAATCTGATGGGCTCATCTGCCATTTATTCATTACCACAAACTGTAATTGATGTTTATGTTGTGGCAGAAGAAACAAAAGTTATCCCCGGGCCTTACCAGAAATATGCGGAAAAATACCTGGGTATTCAGCATGCACCTGCAAAAGAAGAAACACAGTATATTATTAAGCGCATAACGCTGGGTAAACATCTTGAAGCAGATCCCGATCTGATATATACCGTCAGGGGTTTGACGGATCGTGAAAAAAACCACGCATTCACTTCACTGCTTAAAGACAGCCTTATATTGTCGGCTGCCAGTTTTGCGGGATACCAGGTATCGGCATATCCCCCGCCAGCCAACCGTAACCAGGTTCTTTATACAGACCTTTCGGTAAAAAGGAATTTTGAAGCCGAAAAAGATGTTGAAATCAGCATGGTAATGCCCGACACAAATTATTTGTCGAGGCCGGCAAGAATGGTGCTGAAGGAAAAAACCCAGGAACAGAAAGCCGAAGAGGCCGCCAATTTTCTTATTAAACTTAAAAAAAGAAGGTTTAAACTGGTTGCCGGACAATACGATTATATGCCCGAAGGTGAGTCCATGGCATCTGCCATTAATGAGCTGGCCCGAATCGAAGAAGAATATCTTTCGCTTTTCATAGGTAAGCGCATTGTAACTGAGGTTCAACGGAGCTTCCGATATACGCCCGAAGTAGGAAAATTGTCGGATCGTCCGGTTCTTTTCAGGTTTTCTCCGGTTAAGGGATTTCTTGACGCCCGGGAAACCGAAGGTCTCCCGGTATTGCTGGTTTTGGAAGCAACAAAGAAAACAAGGGAACTTATGGCGAAAGTACCGGCACCCAAACTAGTCCCCAATGCATTTCCTTACCGTATTGCCGATCAGGCGAATGTCAAATTGCTTGTAGGTGAACAATTATGGATTGATGCTATTATGCCCGTATTTCAATTCGGAGCAACGGTATATCAGCAAAACTAATCTAGTTGGAGGATACAGGACTGCAGCCTTTCTGATACTCATCCCACTTGCTGGTCCGGTATGCATTTTCAGCAATAAACTGAATAATGCAATTAAATGGGTCAGCCTTAATATATCCCTGAAGGGGCTGAATCATGTTGGTTTTTTCATCAAGAAATACGATGGAAGGATAACCCAATTGACCACTCAGTAATTCATAAGCCAGTTCATTATAGCCACGGCCTCCGCTGGCAACATATTTATAACTTTTGCCATTGAGTGTAATATCAGTCTTTTGTTCAGCATTGAATTTCACTGCATAAAAATTGCTATTGAGATAAGCCGCTATGGTACTATTGTTAAACGTTTCCTTATCCATTACCTTACACCAGCCGCACCAATCGGTGTAAACATCAATCATAATTTTCCTGGGATTCTGTTTTGTCAGTTCAAAAGCCTCTTCAATGGTATACCATTTTACCTGGGTTTGGCCCTGAACTGAAGATATTAATGCCAACAGACAAAAGGATAATAAGATTCTCATGGTATTATGCTTTATGCGATAAACACAAATTTTACGCCAAAATTAGAATTTTGTTATGAATATTCCTGTTAATGTGGGGTTAAAAGCCTGCCTTAATTAAGACCAAATAAAATTTATGATAAAAATCGTGGAAAAGATGGCATAATATGGGTAATTTTAGAAATATTAGTTACCAATAAACTGCAAGCGATGAATACAAATGTTGAAGCCCTGTCTCCTTCGGGAATCTGGAAAAATTTTAAGAACATAACCCAAATACCAAGGCCTTCCAAAAAGGAAGCCAGGATTATTGAATATGTTAAGCAATTCGGGGAAAACCTGGGTCTTGAAACCATAGCTGATGAAGTAGGAAATATTGTTATCCGTAAACCTGCCACGCCGGGAATGGAAAACAGGAAGGGAATAATATTTCAATCACACCTTGACATGGTACCCCAAAAGAATAACGATAAGACGCATGATTTTGAAAAAGATCCCATTGAAGCCTATATTGATGGTGATTGGGTGAAGGCCAACGGCACAACACTGGGTGCTGATAACGGAATTGGCGTTGCCGCCATGATGTCGGTTCTTGAGTCGCGCGATCTTAAACATGGTCCGGTTGAATGCCTTTTTACGATTGATGAAGAAACCGGCATGACCGGTGCATTTGCTTTAAAGCCTGGTATGCTCCAAGGCGATATTTTACTCAACCTCGATTCGGAAGACGAAGGTGAGCTCTATATTGGCTGTGCCGGTGGCATGGATGCCAATATTGAATTTAGGTATGAGGCAGAGGGTATTCCGGCCGGCTATATTCCTTACCAAATAAAAATCAAAGGGCTTAAAGGGGGGCATTCCGGTTTGGAAATCAACCTTGGAAGGGGAAACTCGAACCAGGTACTTGCGCGCATACTTAGAAAAGCTGAAGAATTAACCGGTTTGCGGCTGTGTGAAATTGAAGGCGGCAATATGCGCAATGCTATTCCCCGCGAAGCAAACGCAGTGGTATTGGTACCTGAAAACAAGAAAAACGAATTTGCTGAACTGGTTAATAAATACTACCGGCTTATTTCAAAAGAACTTGCCGGCACTGAGCCGGATCTGAAAATAGATATTACCGAAACTGCTAAGCCGGCAAGGGTTATGAAGCAGGATCTTCAGAAGCGTTTTCTTACTGCTGTTTTCTGTTGTCCGAATGGCGTTATTCGCATGACTGATGGCATTCCCGGATTGGTTGAAACATCAACCAATTTATCCATTGTTAAATCTGGTGGTGAAAAGCTTACTGTCAATTGCCTGCTTCGTAGTTCAGTTGATTCTGCCAAAGAGAACCTTGCCGACAGAATGAAGGCTCTATTCGAACTTGCCGGAGCAAAAGCACAGTTTGCAGGCTCTTATCCCGGATGGAAGCCCAACATGAGTTCGTCCATCATGAAAGTTATGGATGAAGTATACCAGAAAATGTACGGAAAGAAAATGGAGATTAAGGCTGTGCATGCCGGATTGGAATGCGGGATTATTGGCGGTGTTTATCCTAATCTCGACATGATTTCCTTTGGTCCTACCATTCGTCATCCCCATTCACCCGATGAAAAGGTGCATGTGGAAAGCGTTAAGAAATTCTGGGATTTCCTTGTGAAGACAATGGAAAATGTTCCATTGAAATAACATTATAATCCCCTCATATCAATTACTTCAACTTTTTTGTTCTTTTCGGTATCGAAAATAAAAGTTGAATCGGGATATTCCTTGCCGGTTACAAGGTTACTAAGTGTTACCGTGTAGTCAACGCCGTCTTTTCCAACAGAACTGATGGCAACAGGTAAATCCGTTGCGGCATTAACGAATACCTTTATCCTTGAATATGGCTGATTCAGGTTTTTCGGGAATAGGTCAATTTCATGGCAGGCAATGCCGTTAAGGTTGGTTTGCCGCACCAACTTATATTTGAACGTTGCGTTGTAGGTGTCAAAAAAAGACGAGGGATTGCTCAGAAAATCAGGATTGTCGTTGTCGGGTTCCGTGACAGTTACTTCGTTTCTGGCAGCCACATGGGTCCACATGGTACTGCCATCAAAATATACGGTGCTGCCCTGTGTATGCAGCAGGTATTTATTTTGTTTCATTACCAGTGATCCCTTGCTGGTGTTCCTGGTATCTTCTTTTCTGTCAACGATGTCCAACGAAAAATCGGCCTGTAAAGAAGTCCCTGATTTCAGTTTCGCTGCTACGCGATCCAGTATTTTACCCGCTGCGGGATCCTGAACCACAGGATTTTCCTGCGATACAGCAACATTGCCTGATATTAGGAAAATCAATAAATAAACACCCGTTATGAGTTTTCGCATTGCACTAGTTTTTTGACATGGAATTCAAAAACTGTTCCAAACTGTATTCGTCCGAATAAAACACCTGACGGGGCTTACTGCCATCAGGCGGACCCACAATACCGGCAGCTTCAAGCTGGTCCATAATCCTGCCCGCACGGTTATATCCGATGGAAAACTTTCGCTGAACCAATGAGGTTGAGCCCTGCTGATGAATTACCACAAGCCTTGCAGCATCATAAAACAAGTTGTCCTTCTTTGAAAGGTCAACATCACCCATATCGGTAGTTCCATTTTCATCAACAAATTCAGGCAAATACATGGCAGTTGCAAAACCCCGCTGGGAGGATATGAACTTGGTTATGGCTTCTGTTTCGGGCACATCAATGAATGCACATTGAATCCTTATCATATCACTTCCGGGGGCGAAGAGCATATCGCCCCTGCCCACCAACTGATTGGCGCCGGGAGAATCGAGAATAGTCCTGGAATCAATCATGGAGGTAACCCTGAAGGCTATCCGGGCAGGGAAATTTGCCTTTATTACCCCGGTGATAATATTGGTAGTTGGCCGCTGTGTTGCGATAACCAAATGAATGCCGATGGCACGGGCAAGCTGGGCAAGCCTGGCCAGGGGAGTTTCAACTTCCTTTCCTGCAGTCATAATCAGATCGGCGAATTCGTCCACGATCACCACAATATAGGGAAGGTAACGATGACCTTTTTCAGGATTTAGTTTTCGTTTTATGAATTTCTGGTTGTATTCCTTAATGTTCCTTACTGCAGCCTTTTCAAGCAATTGATAACGCTGATCCATTTCGATGGTAAGCGAATTAAGGGTATAAATTACCTTTTTCGTATCGGTTATTATCACTTCCTCGGAATCGGGAATTTTAGCCAGGTAATGCTTTTCGAGAGAAGTATAGGCGGTAAGTTCAACCCTTTTCGGATCGATGAGCACAAATTTCAGTTGTGACGGATGCTTTCGGTACAATAAAGAGGTGATGATACAGTTAAGTCCCACTGATTTTCCCTGGCCTGTAGCCCCTGCCAACAGCAAGTGTGGCATTTTAGCCAGGTCGAAAACATAAGTCTCATTTGAAATGGTTTTGCCCATGGCAACGGGTAATTCAAAACCAGTTTCCTGGAATTTCCTTGAACTCAACACCGACCGCATTGATACGATTTCGGGATTCTGATTAGGCACTTCAATACCAATGGTTCCCTTTCCGGGCATAGGTGCAATGATGCGAATACCAAGGGCAGCCAGGCTCAAGGCTATATCATCTTCGAGACTTTTAATCTTTGATATCCTCACACCCGGTGCAGGAACAATTTCATACAGTGTTACGGTAGGCCCGATGGTGGCCTTTATTTTGTCGATCTGAATTTTATAGTGCGCAAGCGTTTCAACAATCTTGTTCTTGTTGCTGATAAGCTCCTCGTTGGTTACCGATGAGTTCTCCGCATCATGCTGGTGCAACAACTCAACAGGAGGCATTTTATATTGTGACAGGTCGAGCGTAGGATCATAATCGTCGAGCAATTCATATTCCCCTGAGACTTCTTCTTCGGGTTCTGCAGTTTGGTCAACAATCAGCTCAGGACCATCGACAACCGGAAAGCTTTCTTCAACAGGCTTAATTATGGTAACGGGCCTCTCATTCCTGTTGAACTCCGTTTCGAACACCAAATCATTTACAGCCTCAACCGGTTTTATCTCTTCTTTAATTTTGCCATTTGACACAGGATTAATCGGCGGCATCTTTACTTTTATTGAAAAGAGCCTGGCAAGCCAACCCAGAGTATTCTTATTCGAAAATACCATCCATATTACGGTAGAAGCCAGCAATATTACAGCTGTACCAAAAATGCCTGCAAATGATTCAAGCCACTCACTAATATAAAGACCATGCTTGCCCCCAAGACCGCTGCCAAGTATTCCGCTGAATGAACTTAACAAAAACCCCAACCATATTGAGAGCAGGATCATTCCAACAACAGTGGCCCTGATAATAAACCAAAGGCTTTTAATCCTGATTTTCATCAATGAAAAGCCAATAATTAACAACATAAATGGCACGGCTAAAGAGGCAATGCCAAACCACCTATTGATAAACAAGTTTGAAAAGTATGCCCCGATTTTACCCGACCAGTTGTCGACTTTATATTCGGGCTCTGAGAAAACCCTCGACCATTCAAAGCTCTGATCGGTCTTCCAGGTGAAAAAGTAAGAGACAAAAGAAATAAACAGCAAAACTGCGAAACCTGAAATAAGTATACCCAGCGTAACCTTTAAACGCTCATCCTTAAAAAAACCATTCTTCGCTTTGCCGTTCCTGTTTGCTTCTGTATTATTCTTCCTGGCCATATTGCTGTAAGTTCGAGGATGCTAAAATAAAGAAGTAGACAATATAAACTGCTGTAAAGTTGAAAATGTTATGCACAACCTTATTTATAATGATACTAAATTACGTAAAAATGACTTTTTTAAGTATGATGTTATTTGAACCTTGCTATTTTTACCGTCTTAAGCAGAATTATTCATGAACGCCTCAGTATGTATAGAACAGAAGGGGACAGTAGAAGAAATTACAAGTCGGTCAATCAGGGTAAAAACGCTGCGTGAGGCATCTTGCGGACAGTGTAGCGCGAAATCCATGTGTTTTCTGGGAGAATCCCCGGAAAGGATTGTCGAAGTCAGCGATTTCACTCCCGATATAAAAATTGGCGATACCGTCGGAATAACCATAAGTCGCAGTATGGGCAACAAAGCCATCGTGCTTGCCTATTTTATACCATTCCTGTGTTTGATAACCGGCCTCGTGTTATTCAAGCAGTTAGGACTTGCCGACTGGTTTTCAGGTATACTTGCTATTTCTATACTCATCCCGTATTATTTGGTACTGTATTTGGTAAGAGGGCGCTTACAAAAGACGTTCATGCTTACTGCGCATAAAAAGTAAGTGAATGGGACAAACTATTATTTATACGATTCTTTCCCTTAGCATTCTGGGTGGTCTGGCTGCATTGGCATTGTATTTTGTAGCCCAGCGTTTCAAGGTTTATGAGGATCCCCGTATCGACCTCGTTGAAGCGGAACTGCCTGCGGCGAATTGCGGAGGATGTGGTTATGCGGGTTGCCGCAATTTTGCAGAAACCCTTGTAAAATCAGAGGCAGCCGATGGATTGTTTTGTCCGGTAGGTGGCAATGATGTTATGGCCAAAATAGCTGCTGTCCTGGGTCGTGATCCGATAGCCAAGGATCCCCGGATTGCAGTATTGAAGTGTAATGGCAGTTGCGAATTCCGGCCGCGCACCAGCATTTATGACGGATCCTCATCCTGTGCTATAGCGTCATCACTGTACAGTGGCGAAACCGGATGCAATTACGGATGCCATGGTTTTGGTGATTGTGTGCTGGCATGCACTTTTGGTGCGCTGAGCATTAATCATATTACCGGCCTGCCTGTTATTGATGATGAAAAATGTACTGCTTGCGGCGCTTGTGTAAAAGCCTGTCCGCGAAACCTCATTGAACTGAGAAAAAAGTGGAAAGGCGACAAAAAAATTTATGTGGCCTGCAGCAACGAAGATAAGGGTGGTATAGCCAAAAAGAACTGTTCCGTAGCCTGTATTGGTTGCGGTAAGTGTTTTAAAATTTGTCCTTTTGAAGCCATTGTTATGAAGAATAATCTGGCATACATTGATTCGGACAAGTGCAGGCTTTGCAGAAAATGCGTGCCGGAATGCCCTACCAATTCAATCATTGAAATTGGCTTTCCGCCCAGAAAGGAAAAAGCCATCGAACCTGCAAATGCAGAAAACAATATCATTAAAAACCAGGAATAGGTGTTAAAGACATTTAAAAAGGGAGGAATTCATCCTCCGGAAAATAAACTGTCAGCCGGAAAAGCCATAAAACCGTTGCAGATCCCTCAGTCTGTTGCAATAATGCTTTCTCAGCATATGGGTGCCCCTGCCCGGGTATTGGTTGAGAAGGGTTCAGAAATAAAGACCGGGCAGCTGATTGCCCAGGGTGAAGGATTTTTATCAGGCAATGTGCATTCTTCGGTTTCAGGCAAGGTTACCAAAATTGATGAAGTGCAGGATGCCAGCGGTTACAAAAGACAGGCCATATTCATTGAGGTTTCGGGCGACAACTGGCTTGAGAGCATTAACAGGGACAGTACCCTCGAAAAGGTAATTCGTTACGACGGTCAGGAAATTATAAAAAGAATTAGTGATGCGGGCATAGTAGGTCTTGGTGGTGCAACTTTCCCATCGCATGTTAAGCTCACCGTACCCAGGGGGAAAAAAGTTGAATTTCTTATAGTGAATGGTGTTGAATGCGAACCTTACCTCACCGCTGATCATGCATTGATGCTTGAGAAATCCGAAGAGATTATTATTGGTGTTCAGTTGCTTATGCGTGCATTGGAGGTCAACAAGGCATTTATTGGCATCGAAAACAACAAGCAGGATGCCATCGAAATACTAAAAAAAACTGCAGCAGCTGCTGATTCTGGTATTGTCGTCCATGCACTTAAAGTTAAATATCCACAGGGAGGCGAAAAACAATTGATAAAAGCCATCACCGGCAGAGAAGTTCCATCAGGAGGTCTGCCCGTTGATGTTGGGGTTGTGGTTTTCAATATTGGTACAGTATACGCTGTTTATGAAGCAGTTCAAAAGAATAAACCGCTTTTTGAGCGCGTGGTAACCGTAACTGGTACCAACGTAAAAGAACCCTCAAATTTCAGGGTAAGGATAGGCACGCCGGTAGTAAAACTTATTGAAGCAGCCGGGGCTTCCGTTGAAGAAAACGGCAAGATTATCATGGGTGGACCGATGATGGGAAAAGCCCTGGGAAATGCAGATGTACCCGTTGTTAAAGGCACATCCGGTATTTTGCTCCTGCCTGTTGCTGATGCTGTCAGAAAAAAACAAGAGCCTTGCATCCGGTGCGGTAAATGTGTCTCGGTATGTCCCATGGGGCTTGAACCTTATCTCTTAATGCCGCTAGCTTTGGTAAAAGAATTCGAAAAACTCGAATACGAGCACGTAATGGACTGCGTTGAGTGCGGTTCATGCAGTTATACTTGTCCTTCAGGCAGGCCATTACTGGATTATATCAGGCTGGCCAAGTCCAATGTCGGTAAAATTATCAGATCCAGAAAAAAAATATGAGCAGACTTCTAACCGTTTCACCATCACCCCACGTCAGCAGTTCCCAAACTAACACTTCAATGATGTATGGTGTGGTTTTATCCTTAATTCCGGCCTTTCTGGTCACACTTTACGTCTTTGGTGCAGGGGCCTTATACACAACAGTTATTTCCGTGGCTGCATGCCTTATAACTGAAGCCCTCGTTCAGCATTTCCTGCTGAAAACGCCCGTAAAAATATACGATGGTTCAGCCGTTGTTACCGGTATACTGCTGGCTTTTAACCTTCCGTCGAATATTCCATGGTGGATAGTTATTATAGGTGCCATATTTGCCATTGGTATCGGCAAGATGACCTTTGGCGGCCTGGGAAATAATCCCTTTAACCCGGCATTGGCAGGAAGGGTTTTCCTCCTGGTTTCATTTCCCGTGCAGATGACAAGCTGGCCTATGCCCATTTTATCGCGCTGGCAATACACCGATGCTGTAACCGGTGCAACACCGCTGGGTATAGTAAAAGAAGGGATACGGAATGGCGAGAATATATCGCAGGTTATGGCACAGATACCCGACCATATGCAATTGTTTATGGGTCAAATGGGTGGCTCGCTTGGTGAAGTATCCGCTCTGGCCTTAGTCATAGGTTTTGTCTGGTTATTATATAAACGTATCATTACCTGGCATATTCCTGTTTTTATGACCGGTACCATTTATGCTTTTGCCGCCATCCTTTGGTTGATCAATCCCTCCGAAAACCCGTCGCCCCTGTTTCATATCCTTACGGGGGGAGTTTTATTGGGAGCAATTTATATGGCAACCGACCTGGTAACTTCGCCTATGACCAAAAAAGGTATGATCATTTATGCCATCGGCATCGGAATTATCACAATGGTCATAAGAAAATTCGGAGCTTATCCCGAGGGTGTTTCATTTGCTATTCTCATCATGAATGCTGCAGTGCCCATAATCAACAAATACGTGAAACCAGCTCGTTTTGGAAAGGAGGTAAAAAATGGCTAAGAAACTCGAATCAACCCTTCTGAATATGATCTTGTCGCTGGTGTTGATTTCAATGTCCATGTCGGCAGCACTCGGCTTTGTTTACCTCAAAACCAAAGGTCCAATTGAAGCTGCATCAAAAGAAAAAGAAATCCAGGCCATACGACAGGTGGTTCCGGAATTCGACAGTGATCCGATGGCTGGCAAAATTGAAAAAGATGACATGGTTTTATACTCATTAACCTTGCAGGGCAAGCCGGCGGGATATGCCATTAAATCATTCACCGATAAAGGATTTGCCGGGCAAATCGACATTATGGCCGGATTCCTTCCCGATGGTAGTATCCATAAAGTGGTTGTTTTAAACCATAAGGAAACACCAGGTCTTGGAACCAAAATGACCGATCCTTTGTTCAGCGGTCAGTTTGAAGGCAAGAATCCGGAGCAGTTCGACCTTAAGGTAAAAAAAGACGGCGGCCAGGTAGATGCAATAACCGCCGCAACAATTAGTTCACGGGCTTATTGCGATGCTCTGCAAAAGGCCTTTGAATCGTTTAAATCCATGCAAATTGAACCATAAGTATATTTAAGTATCAATGGGAAATTTAAAGTATTTAACCAACGGCCTGTTTAGAGAGAACCCGACTTTTGTTCTAGTTCTGGGTGCCTGCCCTACCCTTGCGGTAACCACAGCAGCCATAAATGGAATCGGTATGGGCGCTGCCACTACCTTTGTACTGGTATGCTCAAACATTCTTATCTCCTTGTTAAAGAATCTAATACCCGATAAGGTAAGAATTGCCGCTTTTATCCTTGTGATTGCCACCTTTGTCACTATTGTCGATCTGGTGATGAAAGCCTATACGCCTGATTTGTATAAATCGCTGGGTATATTCATACCCCTTATTGTGGTGAATTGTATTATTCTTGGCCGTGCTGAGGCATTTGCCCAAAAAAACAAGCTGATGCCGTCGATTCTTGATGGTCTTGGAATGGGCATAGGATTTACCCTGGCCATTACGTTAATCGCTTCAATAAGAGAAATTCTCGGCAATGGTTCAATTTTTGGCATACGGCTACTGGCAGAACATGCAACTACAATCCTTATTTTTGTATTGCCTCCGGGAGCATTTGTAACGTATGGATTTTTAATCGCCATCATGAACAGGGTCAGAACCTCTTTATAATATTCGTTATGGAATATATCCTTATAATTATTTCAGCAGTATTGGTTAACAATGTTGTTTTGGTACAATTCCTTGGCATCTGCCCGTTTCTGGGTGTTTCCAACAAAATCGACACATCACTGGGAATGGGAATGGCTGTAATTTTCGTTATGTCGCTGGCTAACCTTGTGACCTTTCTTATTCAAAATTATGTGCTGGTGCCATTGAATATTCAATTCATGCAAACCATCACCTTTATTTTTGTAATTGCTTTCCTCGTTCAGGTGGTGGAAATTATTCTTAAAAAGACCGCACCTGCTCTGTATCAGGCACTGGGAATATACCTGCCACTGATTACCACCAATTGTGCGGTGCTGGGCATTGCTATCCTGGCTGTTCAGAAGGACCTGAATCTTATTATGAGCGTGGTTTATGCTGCCGCTATAGCAGTTGGATTTACCCTGGCACTTATACTGATGGCAGGCATTCGGGAGCAGCTTGCCATTGCCGATACACCAAAAGGCATGAGGGGATTTGCCCTTACTCTTGTTACAGCCGGACTTCTCTCACTGGCATTTATGGGTTTCTCAGGAATAGTAAAATAGGTTTTTAGGCTGTTTTCGACTATTTTTGCGCAGCAAAAAAAACTGAAATGTTACGTAATACCCTGAGAGATAATAGAATAATCCTGATACCTTACCTCATCATATTTGCAGGTCTTATTCCTCTTCCGATTATTTTTGAAAAAGGTCAGATACATCTCTTCATTAACCAATTTCATTCATCTTTTTTCGACTTTTTCTTTGCTATGGCTACATACCTCGGCGAAGGATACTTTCTGATCATACCTGCCCTCATTCTCCTGTTAATTTCGCTGAGGCATTTTGTTTTTGTTGTTACCGTTTACTTTTCAACAGGTTTGGTAACACAGATCCTTAAACATATTTTTGATGTTTTACGTCCGTCGGTTTATCTTAAGGATGAGGCTCTGCATCTGGTTGAAGGAGTTAACCTCTTAAGCAGCAGAAGTTTCCCGTCGGGACATGCTACCAGCGCATTTGCTTTGTTCATCGCGCTTGCGCTGATCATCAAAAACCCCTCCATTAAAGTGTTATTCTTTATCCTGGCTTCTCTTACGGCCTTTTCCAGGGTATACCTTTCTCAACATTTCCTGGTCGATATATTGGTGGGTTCCTTTATCGGCACAGTTGGAGCGTATTTGTTTTACGAGGTATTCTATAATAAAGACCGTTCCTGGCATGCGTGGAATTTAAAAAAAGCATTTGGCTATGAACAACGTGCATGACAAACAGGTCATTTACTACAATGTTATTATAGCCGCACTGGCTGCGCTATTCTTCATTCCCTTTCTGGGAGGAGTACATTTGTTCGATTGGGATGAAATCAACTTTGCTGAATCGGCACGGGAAATGCTGGTAAGTAAAGACTATCTCACTGTTCAAATAAACTTTATTCCCTTTTGGGAAAAACCCCCATTGTTTATATGGATGCAGGCATTGTCGATGAAAATTTTCGGGATAAATGAATTCGCTGCCCGTTTTCCGAATGCCATATGTGGTATTGTTTCGCTGTTGGTGCTGTTTAATACCGGCCGAAAAATCCTCGACATTCACTTTGGTGCACTTTGGACAATTTTTTATGGTATCTCCCTGTTGCCTTTTCTGTATTTCAAGTCGGGTATCATCGATCCTTGGTTCAACCTGTTTATTTTCATGGGGGTTTACAGGTTTTACCGGTATTTGCAAAACAGTGAAGGAAAACTGCAAAGCGCTGCATTATCGGGACTTTATATAGGGCTGGCCATTCTTACCAAGGGTCCGGTAGCCCTGCTTGTATTTGCTATCGCTATTGGCCTTTACATGCTGGTAAAACGTTTCAGGTTTTCCATACGTATTGCTGACGTTCTGGTTTTCACGCTTGTACTTGCCTTGTCGGGAGGCTTTTGGTTTATACTTCAAATTATCAGCGGCAATTTTGGTATCATTGCCGATTTTATTCAATACCAGGTCCGCTTGTTCAGCACCCAGGATGCCGGACATGGAGGCTTCCTGCTTTACCATTTTATAGTGCTCTTTTTTGGCGTATTCCCGGCTTCGGTATTTGCCCTGCCGGCGTTGTTTCCATCAAAATACAAAGGTTTGCGGCAGGTTGATTTTTATTCGCTGATGCTTATTCTGCTGTGGGTAGTATTGATCTTGTTTACCATAGTAAGAACCAAAATCGTACACTATTCGTCACTGGCTTATTTCCCGCTGACATTCATAGCTGCCTGGGCCTTTTATCATGGGGAACAACTGGCAGAAAAATGGAAGAAAGCTATCCGCATCACCATCACCGTGATCGGGAGTGTATTGGCTTTATTGGTATTGCTCATCAGTTTCATTGATTATTACAAAGATTTTATTATCTCCTTTTTTCATATCAGTGACCCGTTTGCTATTGCATGCCTTAAAGCCGACGGGGGTTGGAGGGGATATGAGTTTATCCCGGTCATTTTTATATTTGCCGGAATATTCATATACCGGCAACTAAGCTTAAAGAAGCAGGATTTACAATCCCTGTATGGACTTGGTGCAGGTATGGTGCTCTTCCTTTTCCTGGCAATGACACTTATTGTGCCAAGGGTTGAAGCGTATTCACAGCAATCCGCCATTCTGTTTTTCAAGTCGGTTAGCCATGAAGATGCCTATCTCGATACAAAGGGTTATAAAAGCTATGCACACCTTTTTTATGGAAAAATGAAAATGCACACCCATCTTCAGGCCACCAACAAAGATTGGCTCCTTAAAGGAGACACCGATAAGCCGGTTTACTTTTCCATGAAAATTACCAGGATGGAAAAATTCAGGCAGGAAAATCCTTCCATACAGTTTTTGTATGAAAAGAATGGATTTGCTTTCTTCGTGAAGCCTGTCCGTAATAATTAAAACAAAATCTTTCACATGATACTGAACAAAAAAGTTACCGTTGTATTACCTGCATATAATGCTGCTAAAACACTGGAGCAAACCTTCAGGGAAATCCCATTCGATATTGTGGATGAAGTAATACTGGTTGATGACAAGAGCCGTGATGAAACGGTTAAAATTGCCCACCAGCTTGGCATTAAACATGTGATTAGTCATTCCGAAAACAGGGGATACGGAGGAAATCAAAAAACCTGTTATGATAAGGCACTCGAACTGAAATCGGATATCGTGGTGATGTTGCATCCCGATTACCAGTATTCTCCCAGGCTGATACACTCAATGTGTTACCTTATATCGAACGGAGTGTATGAAGTGGTGCTCGGATCACGCATTCTTGGCAAAGGGGCTTTAAAAGGCGGAATGCCAATGTATAAGTACATTGCAAACCGTTTCCTTACCTTGTTCCAGAATGTGGTAATGAATCAAAAGCTATCCGAATATCATACCGGGTACAGGGCATTTTCAGCCAATGTATTGCAGCAGGTGAATTACCAGGTGAACTCCGATGATTTTGTTTTTGATAACCAGATGCTTGCCCAAATTTTCCACAAAGGGTTCGAAATAGCCGAAATAACATGTCCTACAAGGTATTTCGACGATGCATCGTCTATTAATATTTCGCGCAGTATGCGATATGGTTTTGGGGTAATAGGTGTTTCCTTGTCCTATCTTATCCAGAAAACAGGATTGTACCGTTTCAGGATCTTTTCAGAAAAGCATAATCATTAATTCCGCCATAGCTGTTATGCCGGTAAACCGGTAAAATGCTCATTGCAACTTTTTACATGTATTTCAATACTCAGGCAGAGCCTGCCACCATAGATCCGGCTATGGGTCGGAACCCAAGCCGAACTTTCACCAGATAATGATGCTGGCAGTGCTATATCCGATAAAACCGAATCATATTCCTGGTGTTGAATACTCAAAATTTCCAGGTTTTGTCCTAAATTTGAAAAAACCATACATGATGAAAAACATTTGCCTTGTTACCATGCTTGCAATTTTGCTGGTTAGTACCGGTGCATGCAAGAAAGCTGTTACTGTTAATAACACTGTTACCGATTCAATAACCATGAAACTTAATGATTTTGCATCATTTACGCTAGCTGCCGATCTTAGCCATCTTACCGATAACGAGAAAAAAATGATTCCTTTAATGATACAGGCCGCTGATATCATGAATGAATTATTCTGGCTTGAGGCATATGGAAACAAAGACTCGTTATTCGCAAAACTAAAAAGTGATAATGCCATTGAACTGGCAAAGATTCATTATGGACCCTGGGATAGGATGAATGGCAATGCCCCTCTCTTTGATGGTTTTGGTGAAAAATTTCCGGGGGCAAATTTCTACCCGGAAGACATGACCCTTGATGAATTCGAGCAGTTTGGCGATGCCGCCAAAAAAAGCCTGTATACGATAATCGGTCGTGATGAACAAGGAAAACTTGTTGTAATTCCTTACCACAAAGCTTTTGCTGAATATGTACAAAAAGCATCAGCACTTATTGATGAAGCCTCCAGGCTGGCCGATGATCCCGGACTGAAAAAATACCTTGAGTTGCGTTCAAAAGCAATGTTGAATGACGAATACAGGGAAAGTGATATGGCCTGGATGGACATGAAAACAAACCGTATTGATTTTGTTATTGGTCCGATTGAAACATACGAGGATCAATTATTTGGATATAAAGCCGCACATGAGGCGTATGTATTAATCAGGGATATGGAATGGAGCAAAAAACTGGCCCGTTATGCCTCGTTTCTGCCCGAATTGCAGAAAGGTTTGCCTGTTGACCAGAAGTATAAAAATGAAATGCCCGGTGACAATTCCGACCTTGGCGCTTATGATGTTGTTTACTATGCGGGTGATTGTAATGCAGGAAGCAAGACCATAGCCATAAACCTGCCTAATGATGAACAGGTTCAGCTGGCTAAAGGGAGCAGAAGGCTTCAGCTAAAGAATGCCATGCAGGCAAAATTTGATAAAATTCTTATACCTATTGCCCAGGAATTGTTGCCACCCGATCAATTGGCACATGTTACCTTTGATGCGTTTTTCACAAATACCATGTTTCACGAAACCGCCCACGGTCTTGGCCTCTCAAATACCATCAATGGGAAAGGCACTGTGCGAGAAGCCCTGAAAGAACAATACACAACCACCGAAGAAGGAAAAGCCGACATATTGGGCCTTTATCTTGAATTGAAATTAAAAGAAAAGGGTGAATTGGACATTGACATGGTTAATGAGTACACCACTTTTATGGCCGGAATTTTCCGTTCCATCCGTTTTGGTGCCTCAAGTGCCCATGGAAAAGCCAACCTCATAAGGTTTAATTATTTCAAGGAAAAAGGTGCCTTTACCATTGATTCTGCCGGACTTTACAGGATAGATTACGATAAAATGACGGAGGCCATCCATTCTCTTTCCGAAATAATCCTTACCATTCAGGGCGACGGGGATTATGATAAGGCTGTTGCTATGATGCAGCAATATGGCACCATGGGTGAT
Source organism: uncultured Bacteroidales bacterium (assembly GCA_964646255.1). Lineage (GTDB taxonomy): Bacteria > Bacteroidota > Bacteroidia > Bacteroidales > UBA10428 > UBA5072. The sequence goes on along the minus strand of CAZYDI010000020.1, from coordinate 13,619 downwards.
GACCTGAAGGCATCCTTAAAAAGAATCGAAGACAAGGATATTCCGGTAGATATTGTTTTTGAACAGGGTGTTTCGGTTCTTGGCCTTTAAACCATTTAGCTTATTGAGCTCCAGTCTACCGCGGACTTCATGGCGATAAGCCGGTTGCGCAGGACTTTGTTATCACCCCTGTTAAGTTCAGGATCGGCCTCCAGGAGTTCGCCTGCAACATTCCGTGCGTACTGCAAAAGTTGGCCATCCTGACCAAGGTTTGCAATTTTGAGGTCAAAAGGAATGCCGCTTTGCTGGGTTCCTTCAATGTCGCCGGGGCCACGCAGTTTAAGATCGGCTTCTGCAATTTCAAAACCATTGTTGGTACTAACCATTATTTCCAGTCGCTTTTTGGCTTCCCTGCTAAGCTTATAGGAACTCATGAGGATGCAATAGCTCTGATCGCTGCCTCTTCCAACCCGACCCCTGAGCTGATGCAACTGCGACAACCCGAAACGCTCGGCATTTTCAATAACCATTACGCTTGCATTGGGTATATCAACACCAACTTCAATAACTGTTGTAGCAACCAGAATCTGGGCTTTACCGCTGATAAAGAGCTTCATGCCTTCCTCTTTTTCTTCGGGTTTCATCTGTCCGTGTAAACATACCACAGTATAGTCAGGTGCAGGAAACGCCCTTGATATAGCCTCATACCCTTCTTCCAATGCCAGATAATCAAGCTTCTCCGATTCCCTTATAAGTGGATATACAATATAAATCTGCCGGCCCTGCTCAATTTGTTTACGTATAAATCCAAACAAAACAAGTCGTTTGGATTCATAATAGTGGATGGTTTGAACGGGTTTACGTCCGGGAGGCAACTGATCAATAACCGAAACATCCAGATCGCCATACAAGGTCATCGCCAGTGTCCGCGGAATTGGGGTAGCGGTCATTACCAGGATGTGAGGATAATTGCTGGTTTTGGTCCACAATCTTGCTCGCTGCGCCACACCAAACCGATGTTGTTCATCTATTATCACAAGCCCAAGGTTGTTAAACTGCACGGCATCTTCAAGCAATGCATGGGTGCCAATGAGAATGTGCAGTTGGCCCGAACGCAATTGTTCATGCAGGATTTCACGCTGACTTTTTTTTGTTGAGCCGGTAAGCAGCAGCACGCTGACTCCCATGTTATGCAAAAATCCTGAGATGGTATTGTAATGTTGATTTGCCAGCAGCTCTGTAGGTGCCATAATGCAGGCCTGGTAACCATTGTCGAGTGCAATTAGCATTGTCATCAGAGCAACCAGTGTTTTTCCACTACCCACATCGCCCTGCAGCAACCTGTTCATTTGTTTTCCCGAGCCCAGGTCTTTTCTTATTTCCCTGATCACTTTTTTTTGCGCTTCGGTAAGTTCGAATGTCAGCCGGTTCTTATAGAAGTTATTGAAATTATCCCCCACTCTGGCAAAAATAAAACCCCTGACAATGTTTTGGCGTTTTCCTTTTTGAAAAAGGATATTCAGCTGAATAATAAAGAGCTCATCAAATTTAAGCCTGTATATAGCTTTCCGCAGTTTATCCTGATCGCCGGGAAGATGAATATTGGTGATCGCTTCATCAAGCGGCATCAGTTTATGCTGGTCAATCAGGTACCCGGGAAGTGTTTCCTCAATTTTCAAAGGCATGGAAAGCACCTGCCTGATTAAACGGTGCAATGCTTTAGAAGTGAAAAAACTGTTCTTCAGCTTCTCTGTTGAACTATACTGCGGTTGAAGCGGACTGTATTGCCTGTCATCATCCAGTCCGGCAGGCTCAATCTCAGGGTGAGCTATTGATAGCTTGCGGTTAAATACCGATGGCCGGCCAAAAACAATGTATTCTGTATTTAGCTGGTAATTGCGGGTTACCCATTGAATACCCTGAAACCAAACCAATTCGATGGTTCCGGTTCCATCGCTAAACAAAGCAATAAGCCTTTGCTTGTAGCGTTGCCCTTCGATTTTAAAGCTGGTGATTTTGCCCTTTAATTGTATATAGGCAAAATTGGCGTCTACTTCTTTGATGTTGAATATACGCGACCGGTCGATGTATTTGAACGGAAAAAAATACAATAAATCACGGATGGTTTTAATGCCCAATTCTTTGTCAAGCAATTCAGCCCTTTTAGGCCCAACCCCTTTTACATATTTGATTTCCTGCTCTAATTGGCTCATACCGTAAATATCGCAAAAGTTAATTTCAATTTGATAAAAAGATTTGCACGGTCATTGATTTGTTACGAAATTTCCCGGCATGAATATGCTTCAATTGATAAAAAGGCTGGCCGGATTTAGCGCAGTATTAATCAATCAAAAAAATAACTCCGGCTTCTTCACTGATTTTAAAAGGAATGTCCTGAAACCGGAGAAAAACACTGCACTGCCACTGGTTGATAAATACCGGGAACTACTCGCTGCCAACAGGCAGGTATTGCATACCCGGCAATGGGGTGCCGGATCACACTTAAGGAATGCGCAAACAATTGCCCATAAATCGGTAAACATATCCGTTGATCACAAAACAGGAATGCTGCTGCACAACCTTGTTAAACATTACCAACCCGATGTTGTCATAGAACTGGGAACGGCCTTTGGAATTAGTGCAACGTATATGGCTGCAGGGAATCCCCATTCCCGGATTATTACCGTTGAAGGAAATCCTCAATTATTCGAGCTTTCCAAAACACATTTTAACCATAGCAAACTCTTCAATATACATCCTGTTCAGGCCAATTTTGATGAGATTCTTGATGAGCTTGGCAACAAAACAACGAAAAAGAGCATGGTATTTATTGACGGAAACCACACGCAGGAAGCCACCTTAAGGTACTGTAAACATTTCAGGAATAAGGCACGGATAATTGTTTTTGACGATATCATGTGGAGTGACGGTATGATGAAGGCGTGGAAGACTATTTTTAAAAGTGAGAAGGGCATTAAAATAGATCTTTTTCGCACAGGGCTTTTGTTTCCCCTTGAGGAAAATCAAAGTTGTGCCATGTGGTACTGAAATTTCACGTAATATTTGTCGAATAGTATTAATTTTAAAAATTCAATCTCCTGTGCAATGAAGAACATTATTCATCTTGACGCCATCGTTAAAAATTACTTTCCCGGATCAGAAATAGTTCACGCGTTACGGTCAGTATCTGTAGATATCAAAAAAAACGAGTATGTGGCCATCATGGGCCCCTCAGGTTCGGGTAAATCAACCCTGATGAATATTATTGGATGTTTGGATACGCCAACTTCAGGAACATATATACTCAACGATAAAGATGCGAGCCAGTTAAACGATAACCAACTGGCCGAAATCAGAAATAAAGAGATCGGTTTCGTTTTTCAGACCTTTAATTTGCTTCCCCGTTACACCGCCCTTGAAAATGTAATGTTGCCCCTTGTGTACGCCGGAATTCCAAAAAATGAGCGTATGGAACGGGCTAAAACAGCGCTTGAAAGTGTTGGACTTGCCGACAGGATGGAACACCGCCCAAATGAATTATCAGGAGGTCAACGGCAACGTGTATCTGTTGCGCGGGCCATGGTTAACAATCCGGCCATAATCCTGGCAGATGAACCTACGGGCAATCTTGATTCAAAAACATCCATCGACATCATGTCTTTGTTCAGGGATATTCACGACAAGGGAAATACCATAATCCTGGTAACCCATGAAGAAAGTATTGCCAGGCATGCACACAGGATTATCCGGTTGCTTGATGGCAATATAGCACAGGATACTGCCAATCCCAACCCGATAGTTGAAAATTAATGGCTGGCCTTATAAAACGGCGTTTTAACCACCCTGGCCTTTAATTTTTTATCCCTTATTTCAATAAAGATTTCTTTGCCCGCTTCAGCATACGAGGTTTTAACGTATCCCATTCCGATTCCCTTTTTTAAACTTGGTGACATGGTACCTGAGGTTACCTCCCCGATTATTTCATCGGAATCTCCATAAATTGAATAATGCTGACGGGGTATGCCACGGTCTATCATTTCAAACCCAACGAGCTTTTTGGATATGCCGAGATTCTTTTGCTGCATGACCAAATCCGAATCGATAAAGTTTCTCCCGGGTTTAAGCCTGGTTATCCATCCTAAACCTGCCTCAATGGGAGATGTATTATCGTTAATGTCATTGCCATATAAACAATATCCCATCTCAAGCCTTAAGGTATCCCTGGCGGCAAGTCCAACGGGCTTAATATCGAAATCTCTGCCTGCTTCAAAAATTGCATCCCATAAGCCGGTGCAATCATTGTCTGAATACAATTCAAATCCTCCCGACCCGGTATAACCGGTTGCAGCAATAATTACATTGTTCTTTCCGGCAATTTTTCCTGTAACAAAAGAATAGTAAGGTAATGCTGCCAAATCGATGTCGGTAAGCTTCTGTAAAACCTTTATGGCTGCGGGTCCCTGTATAGCAAGCTGCGCCATTCGGTCGGAGGCATTCTCGAGAATCGCGCCAAATTTGTTATTTTGGTTCAGCCATTCCCAATCCTTTTGAATATTTGAGGCATTTACCACCAGCAGGTATTTTTCCTCCTCAAATAAATGAACCAGCAAATCATCCACAATACCGCCTCTGCCATTCGGGAAACAGGTATATTGAGCCTTTCCCGGTTTCAGCAGGGAAATATCATTGGAAAGAACATAATCAAGCAGGGGAACAGCACCGGGACCCTTAACCCAAATTTCTCCCATGTGTGATACATCAAACACACCAACTGAATTTCGGACGGAAAGGTGTTCAGCATTAATTCCGGAATATTCTACAGGCATTTCGAAGCCTGCAAATTCAACCATGCGGGCACCCAGTTGCTTGTGCAATGCATTAAATGGAGTAGTTTTCATGATTTTGTGTTAGGATTAATTCAAAAGTAATATAAAAACCGGTTATGGTTCATGACATTTGCCCTAAAGATGAACAAACTATACTATATGATTTAAAATTTGAAATATCTCTAAAAATTTTGTTAATTTCATCAACCAATCAAGACCATAGATTTTATGACCATTGATCTTTCCTATTTACGCGAAATGTCAGGAGGAAACAAGGAACTGGTCCTTGAAATGATAACCATTTTTGCAGAGCAGGTTAAGGATTTTGGAACAGAAATGGACCAGTTGTATGCCAGCCGGCAATATGAACAATTAGGAAAACTTGCGCATAAGGCCAAGTCTTCCGTTTCAATTATGGGGCTGAGTGACCTCGCCAGGATGCTCAAAGATCTGGAAACATCTGCAATTCAAGGAAAAAATAAGGAATCTTATCCGGTAACCATAGAAAATTTTAAAAAAACGACCGGCGAAGCCGTTAAAGAATTAGACATTGTTGCACAAAATCTGGAACTTTACTTTTAAACATTAGGGTATGCTAAAGATCGAAAAGATTAACAATATCACCGTTGTTCGATTCAATAATATTGACAGGTTTAATGCCCTTATTACCGAACCTGTTAAGGAAGATCTTAAGAGCTTTTTTAACACCCCGGGAACACGGATGATTCTCAACCTCGAAGGTATTAAATACATTGATAGCTCAGGTTTCGGAGTGTTTTTATCTATCTTGAAAACCGCCAAGAATAACAATGGTGTATTCAAGATATGCGGAATAAATAACGACGTTATGGAACTGTTTAAGTTGTTGCAGCTGCATAACGTCTTTACGCTGTATAACGCACTGGACGAATGTCTCGAAAGTTTTTAACCGGGAATATGTTCCTTACTGGTTGGTAAAGATTATTCCCTGTTCATCCCGGTCGATTACCACTGCCTGATCCTTTCTCAATGTGCCTTCCAGTATCATTTTTGAAAGATTGTTCAGAATATTTTTCTGTATAAGTCTTTTTATCGGCCTTGCTCCATATTGCGGATCATACCCCTGCCTTGCTATCAGATCGATAGCCCTGTCGGTAATCGAAATATCCATTCCCATTTCCGATATTTTGTCCATTACATCCTTAAACTGCAATTTAACGATGCTATGGATTTCAGTTTCGGTTAACGGCGTGAACATGATTAACTCGTCAATCCTGTTTAAGAATTCCGGCCTCATGCTTTGCTTAAGCAAATCGAACACCTCATTTTTGGTTTGCTCAAGCACTGATTCCCTGTTTTTATCGGTAAGCTGACTGAGGTTGTTCTGAATTATTGATGAACCCACATTGGATGTCATCACGATAATGGTATTTTTAAAATTCACCATCCTTCCCTTGTTATCGGTAAGTCTTCCGTCATCAAGCACCTGTAGCAATACGTTGAACACATCGGGGTGCGCTTTTTCAATCTCATCCAGAAGCACTACCGAATATGGTTTCCGGCGTACTGCTTCGGTAAGTTGTCCGCCTTCTTCATAACCAATATATCCCGGGGGTGCCCCCACAAGCCTCGATACGGTATGACGTTCCTGGTACTCAGACATGTCAATGCGCGTCATCAGATTTTCATCGTTAAACAGGAATTCCGCCAGCGCCTTTGCAAGCTCCGTTTTTCCTACACCTGTGGTACCAAGGAAAAGAAAAGATCCGATAGGACGCCTTGGGTCCTGCAATCCGGATCGACTACGCCGAACGGCATCAGAAACTGCAGTTATTGCTTCTTCCTGGCCGATAACCCGTTTGTGCAATTCGGTTTCAAGATTCAGCAGCTTTTCTTTTTCCCCCTGCAGCATCCTTGTTACCGGTATGCCTGTCCATTTAGACACAACATCGGCAATATCCTCATAATTGACCTCTTCATTGATTAATGCCGTATTTCCCTGCGTATTGGACAAATCCACATTAAGGTTTTCAATGGTTTTTTCAGCTTCTTTTATCCGTCCGTACCTTATTTCAGCTACCTTACCATAATCTCCCTGTCGCTCTGCATTATCAGCATCAATTTTTAGCTGCTCAATCAATTGTTTCTGGTTTTGGATGCCCTCAACCAACTTCTTTTCTTTCTGCCATTTGGCCATATAAACAGCCCTCTCCTCATTGAGGGTACTGAGTTCTTTAGATAATTCGGCAACTTTCTGCTCGTCCTTCTCGCGTTTAAGTGCCTCTTTTTCAATTTCAAGCTGTTGAATCCTGCGATTAAGGCTGTCAATTTCCTGCGGCATGGAATTCATTTCAAGCCGTAGCTTTGAGGCGGCTTCGTCAATAAGGTCAATGGCTTTGTCAGGCAAAAACCGGTCGGTAATATACCTGTGCGATAACTCAACCGCTGCAACTATTGCCTCGTCTTTAATGCGCACTTTGTGGTGACTCTCATAACGCTCGCGTAATCCGCGCAGTATTGACACTGCACTTGGAACATCGGGCTCATTCACCATTACAACCTGAAACCTGCGCTCCAGGGCTTTATCTTTCTCAAAGTACTTCTGGTACTCGCTAAGCGTGGTTGCACCAATGGCCCTTAATTCACCCCTTGCCAGAGCAGGTTTAAGAATATTGGCAGCATCCATGGCACCTTCGCCCTTTCCTGCTCCGACAAGCGTATGGATTTCGTCGATAAAAAGAATTATTTCCCCATCGGCGGCAACCACTTCCTTTATTACCGCTTTCAATCGTTCTTCAAATTCGCCTTTGTATTTGGCCCCGGCAACCAATGCGCCCATATCCAGCGAAAAAATCTGTCGTGTCTTAAGGTTTTCCGGGACGTCGCCTGAAATTATCCGGTACGCAAGGCCTTCGGCAATCGCGGTCTTACCAACACCAGGTTCACCGATTAGTATAGGATTGTTTTTGGTTCGGCGCGATAAAATTTGCAGAACCCGGCGGATTTCTTCCTCACGACCGATAACCGGATCAAGCCGGCCATTTTTAGCTTGTTCATTCAGGTTAATGGCATACCGGTTTAACGAATCATAAGTATCCTCGGCAGTCTGGCTATTAACCGTTGAACCCTTGCGCAATGAATCAACGGCGGTTCTGAGATCTTTATCATTGATGCCAAAATCTTTCATCATTTTCGAAACCTGGTCGCTGCCCTGCAGCAAACCCATTACCATATGTTCGACGGATACAAACTGATCTTTCATCGAACGGGCAATATCACCGGCTTTTTGAAGCGCTTTCGAAGAATCCTGCGAAAGGTATTGCTCTCCCCCGGTAACTTTCGGATACGATTGCACAACCCTGTCAAGTACCCTTTCCAGATCGGCTGTGTTAATACCCGATTTACCGAATAAATGATCCACTACGTTTTCATTGCCGGCAACAATGGCCTTAAGCAAATGTCCTGTTTCAACAGCCTGATGCTGCTGATCCCTGGCTAAAAGGAAGGCCTGCTGTATGGCCTCCTGTGATCGTATGGTGAAATTATCCAAATTCATATCCCTGCATTTTCTTCTTCTATTGCAATTATTGCACCACCGTGTATTAGCCGTGTATTCATGCCAATATGACACTCATCGATTTTCTATTGTGCCATATTGTCTTTTCTTTTATTAATAATATAAAGAAGGCAATGCGAAACCCCTTATCTGTGATTTACGTAGAATTTCAGACAAGCTGGAAATCAGAACATAGGAAAACCGGTTATACATGAGCGAGAAGATTCTGAAAGCTTTAATGGAATTGTTTGCCATCATTGCCAGTCCCGAGGGAAACGAAAAGGACAGGCGATCGGTGGTATTGTCGTTTCTTAGCAGGCAACTTAACCAGGAACTGGTTCAGGATTATATTGCCATTTTTGATGCCTTTTATGAAAAGCACCAGGCACTGAATATTGAAAGGGGAACCAAAAGGATCGGTGCCGACTCGGTAAAAGTGTTGCGTATATGCAATGAAATAAACAAAGAACTTGCTCAGAAACAAAAAATCATTGTATTGGTTCAGCTTTTTGAGTTTGTAAAATCGAACGGACTTGAGATTAGTGAACAGGAGTATGCATTTATCACAGCGGTTTCTGATTCTTTTTATATTCCTCCGGAGGAATATAAACTGATCATGAATTTCACCCTTAACACTTTTGACAATATTCCCGACGACAAACACCTGCTGGTTGTAAACAATAGCAAGAAAATCTCCTCATCAGAGAATAAGCACATATATTCTGAATACCTCACCGGCAACATTTGGATTATTCATGTTGCCAGCGCCGGAATGTATTTTATGCGGTATATTGGTGAGAATGAGCTCTTCCTTAACGGCCAGATCATACAACAGGACAAGGTTTGTGCATTAAATACCGGCACATCCATCCGCAACCATCATGTTAAACCCCTTTACTTCAGTGATGTTGTTAGTATATTCAAAGAAGACCTGGAACTGTCAAGAATTGTTTTTGAATCGGAAGGCGTCAGCTTCCGGTTTAAAGACGGGAATGCCGGAGTGCACAACATCAATTTCTGTGAAGAATCAGGAAGGCTTGTCGGTATTATGGGTTCCAGCGGAGCAGGCAAATCAACCCTGCTTAACATCCTCAACGGATCGATGGAGCCAGCGGAAGGAAGAGTATTGATCAACGGAATCGATATATATCGCGACAAAGTAAAATCGAACGGACTCATCGGCCATGTTTCACAGGACGATTTGCTTATTGAAGAACTTACGGTATATCAAAACCTTTATTATAATGCCCGATTGTGTTTTGATAATTACAATGAAGAAGAAATTACCCAGGTAGTCAACAATGTTCTGCACAACCTGGGGCTTCATGATATAAGAAACATCCAGGTTGGAACACCATTGAACAAGAAAATCAGCGGAGGACAAAGAAAGCGACTTAATATTGCACTCGAGTTGATCCGTGAACCTGCCATATTGTTCCTCGACGAACCAACTTCGGGACTATCATCAAAGGATTCCGAGAACATCATGGATTTACTAAAAGACCTTACCCTTAAGGGTAAACTGGTTTTTGTTGTAATACATCAGCCTTCATCGGATATTTTTAAGATGTTTGACAATCTGCTGATTCTGGATACCGGCGGATACCTCATTTACAACGGGAATCCGGTTGATTCAATAACCTATTTCAAATCTAAGGTTCATCAGGCCAATTGGGCCGACAGTGAGTGCCATGTTTGCGGTAATGTGAATCCTGAACAAATTTTTAATATTGTGGAATCACTGGTAATAGATGAATACGGAAAGGAAACCCGCACCAGGAAAATTTCACCGGAAGAATGGCATGGCTATTTTGTTCAATCAGGCCTGCCCGTAAGAAAAAAGCCTGTGATAGAAAAATTGCTTCCTTCCATTGCCTTTAAAGTTCCGGGGTTTCTTAAACAGCTTGGTGTGTTTGTCACCCGTGATGTGCTGGCAAAAATAGCCAACACGCAATACCTTATCATTACTTTACTTGAGGCCCCTCTTCTGGCTTTTATTCTCGCCTACATAATTAAGTTCTTTAACATTAGTGAAACCAATGAATCCGGATACACGCTGCTCGAAAACAGCAACCTTCCGGTTTATCTGTTTATGTCGGTTATTGTAGCAGCCTTTATGGGTTTAACGTTAAGCGCTGAAGAAATCATCAAGGACCGGAAAATCCTGAAACGTGAAGCATTTTTAAACCTGAGCTGGTCGGGTTACCTCCTGTCAAAGCTGGTGGTCATGATGGCCATCTCAGCAATTCAGGCTTTGACTTTTGTGATGATTGGCAACAGCATCCTTGAAATTAAGGGCATGTTTATAAAATACTGGCTGGTGTTGTTCAGCATCTGGACAGCGTCAAATGTAATGGGATTGCTGATCTCCGACAGTTTTAAAACAGTTGTTACCATATATATTCTTATTCCATTCCTTGTAATTCCGCAGATAGTGCTCAGCGGAGTGATTGTAAAATATGAAAAACTTAATCCCAAAGTGTCATCGCCAAGCAAAATACCTTTTTATGGTGAAATGATGACTGCCCGATGGGGATATGAGGCACTGGCTGTGGAACAATTTATGACAAACGAATATGACAGGTTGTTCTATCCTGTTAACAAGGCTATGAGCATAGCTGAATACAAAAAGAATTACTGGATTAAAAACCTTGAAAATAAAATTGATTTCATTGAAAACGACCTGAAGAATCCCGGCAATCATGAAAAGAGCAGGTATTACCTTGAGGTTATCAGGAATGAACTGTCGTCTGAATTCCCAAACATTCAGAAAATACCCATCCAAAATGTCCGGGATATTAAATATCCGGATGTTTCGAAACTCAACCTGAGGGATGTTAACCAATCTGTTATTGATTCCACCAGGAAATTTATAAAGACCCTCAATAAAATATACATACGCATTTATAACAATGCCAATGATAGCAAGGACGACCTTATAAGGCAACACGAGAAAACCCAGAATGATAAGTACAATTTTCTTGTCTTAAAGAGAACGCATCATAACGAAAAACTTACCGAATTTGTTGAAAACAATACCGAACTCATAAGGATCATTGAGTACAAGGGCCGGCTGTTTCAGAAATCGGACCCGATATACCTTGACCCGGTGCATCCCTTTGTCAAGGCACATTTCTATGCTCCCCGCAAAATGATTTTTGGCAAATACTATAACACCTTTATGGTTAATGTACTGGTGATATGGTTATTCTCATCAATGCTGTATATACTGCTTTACTATAGAATAATGAAGCGATTCCTCGACTTCATAGAACAGCTTACCTTCCGGTGGCATGAAAAATAAAAGACCGCTTTTGAGGCGGTCTTTCCTGTAAATATCGAACGTAACAAACTTACTCAACTATTTCAATCATTTTAAAGGGCACCCTTATAATTGATTCGTAATCTTCGCCGGCTTCCAGCATATCCTCATCATCTTCCTCGTAATACCAGTTAATTACCACTTCATGCTTTGATTTATGGATGGCTTCCAGTTTCTTGAATACATCAAGAATACATTTCGAAGAACTCGTATTGAAATATTCCAGCTGAATATTGACCAGAGTCCTTGCCAACGGGCTCTTTGCGTATTCTTCAAGCCAGTCAACCAGAGGTTTGTAGAATTCAATGGAGTTTTCAGGAATTGATCTTCCCTTAATTTCAACAACACCCTCTTGTTCAATAAATTTGATTGACGGGGTCTTTGGCGTACTTTCAATATTAATTGGTGCCATATGATAAACCTTTGGTTAAACGCTTATGGTAAGATTAAAGAAATAATAATCATCATTATAATTATAAAACTCATATTCGAGCTTGTTTCCTGATTTCCTTGCAATATCAACAAGTCCCAGTCCACCCCCGCCCTTGGCAGAAAGCTTCTGATGGTTAAGGATGAATTTATACATATCCTTAAGTTCATCTTTGGAAAGTGAGTTTATTTTATCAATCTTTTCTTTAAGGAATTTGATGCGTCGTGATTGTATAAAATTTCCGGTGATTACCTTGTAGAGATTGTCTTCCTTAACAACCACCAGCACACCAAATTTCGGATCAAGCTTTTCAGTGATACCTTCATGCACCATTTCGATGTGGTGGAAAAGATTTTGAAGGCTTTCGACAAGAATGTTGTATATTTTTTTCCGCAGCTTGCTGTCGGCATCTGCTGCCTCCAGCTTTGATTCTACTCCTTCGAGAATATCATTTATAAGCTCGGATGTAATACTTCCCTTATATGCCAGGATAACATCACCCTTACTGAGATTGGTGTAGTATTCCGTTAGGTTAAAACTCATAAAAGCGGGGTTGCTTCTGAACGTTACAAATGATCAATCAACAAATATATAAAAAAAAACACTCGTAAATATTCAACACTCATATAATGTATTACGATGTCATAATGTACTGAACGAATTATTCACCCTGAGTGTTACACGAAAGATAATCATTTCCTTAAAAACCAATCATAAATTGACCAATGCGCATAAACAGTTTATCAAGCCATTGTTTTACTGCTTTTTTTCGATCCTTCGTAAAGGGAGTAGCGATTAAACCGGCATTCAAGCTGTCCATTATAGACAGTAATTTTCGGACTGGGGCGTAAGCCGATATTCTTCATGGCTTCAGCATTTGCACTGATTATCCATGCATGATAACCGGCGAAATCCTTTTTGAGTTTATCGCCAATTTTTGTATAGAGCTCATTCAGGTTTTCCTGAACAATTCTTTCTCCGTAAGGTGGATTAATAATAACCATCCCTGGATCAGCAGGTGGTATTACCTCCTTAAAATCGTTGGTTGAGAATTTGATAGCGTTCAATACACCGGCATTACGGGCATGCCTGATTGCAAGCTGCACTGAATCGGCAGAAATGTCTGAACCCATAATGGTAACTTTGTCTTGTACAATTTCGGGTTTTTCCTTAATAATTTCCCTGAATATTGCGGGATCATAGTCCTTCCATTTCTGAAAGCCATATTGACCATGCAAATCACCAGGGGGAACATTGCGGGCAATCATCGCTGCTTCTACTGGTATAGTACCGGATCCGCACATGAAATCAAGCAGCGGCATGGAAGGTTTCCAGCCGGAAAGCTTTATAAGTCCGGCGGCCAGAACCTCATTCAGTGGCGCGGGACCTTGCCTCATTCTGTAGCCACGCCGGTGAAGCGATTCCCCGCTGCTGTCACGCGAAAGCGATATGGAACGGTCCTGGATATAAGCGTTGATTCGCAACACAGGATGATCCAAATCAACAGATGGACGGCTCCCAAACTTG
>CAZYDI010000019.1:0-42360 GCA_964646255.1 uncultured Bacteroidales bacterium | reverse complement strand
ATGGTTACTGTGTTGTCGTTCAGCGTATCGTGGTCAATGGTAATGCAGAATGGGGTTCCAATGGCATCCTGCCTGCGATACCGCTTGCCGATGGAATCCTTCTCCTCATACTGGCAGTTGAAATCGAATTTCATATTGTCCATGATTTCCCTGGCCTTTTCAGGAAGCCCGTCTTTTCTTACGAGGGGTAAAACGGCCAGTTGTACGGGGGCCAGGGCAGGGGGCAGCCTTAATACAACACGTTCTTCCTTTGCACTTCCTTCCCATTCTACTTTTTCTTCAACATAAGCATTGGACAGAACGGTGAAGAACATGCGGTCGAGGCCTATTGAAGTTTCTATCACATATGGGGTAAAGCCTTCGTTGGCTTCGGTATCGAAATACTGAATTTTCTTACCCGAAAACTTTTCATGGTTGCTTAAGTCAAAATTGGTTCTGGAATGAATTCCTTCCACTTCCTTAAAACCAATGGGAAATTCAAATTCAATGTCAGCGGCTGCATTGGCGTAATGTGCCAGCTTGTCGTGATCGTGGAACCGGTATTTATGATCACCCATACCCAGCGCCTTGTGCCATTTCATGCGCTTGTTTTTCCAGTATTCATACCATTCCATTTCAGTGCCCGGCTTAATGAAGAACTGCATTTCCATTTGTTCAAATTCGCGCATGCGAAGGATGAACTGACGGGCAACAATTTCATTGCGAAAGGCTTTTCCGGTTTGGGCAATGCCAAAAGGAATCTTCATTCTGCCTGTTTTTTGAACATTGAGGAAATTCACAAAAATTCCCTGAGCCGTTTCAGGCCTCAGGTATATGGTGTTGGCATCCTCGCTCACCGATCCCAGCTGGGTACTGAACATTAAGTTGAATTTGCGTACCTCGGTCCAGTTACGGGTACCGGAAACAGGACAAACAATTTCAGCATCCAGGATAAATTGATACAATTCCTTTAAATCGTCGCTCTCAAGGGCCTTAACATACCGCTGATGAGCGGCATCATACTTCTGCTGGTTTTCAACCACACGGTTGTTTGTGCTTCTGAATTTTGCTTCATCAAAGGAGTCACCAAACTTATTGGAGGCCTTATCAACTTCCTTCTGGATTTTGTCTTCAATTTTCTGAAGATAATCTTCAATCAGCTGGTCGGCACGGTATCTTTTCTTGGAATCCTTATTGTCAATCAGCGGGTCATTAAAAGCAGAAACGTGGCCTGAGGCTTCCCAGGTTTTGGGGTGCATAAAAATGGCGGCATCAATACCTACTATATTTTCATTCAATTTCACCATGGATTCCCACCAGTACCTGCGGATATTGTTTTTAAGTTCAACGCCATTCTGGCCATAATCATAAACAGCACTTAGACCGTCGTATATCTCGCTTGAAGGAAAAATAAAACCATACTCCTTGCTGTGGGCAATTATTTTCTTAAACAGATCTTCCTGAACCATGTTGAGTTAATTTGAATTTAAGGGGCAAATGTATTGAAAAAAACGAATCAGGCGTTTACTTTGCTTTAGCCTGCATCCAAAATTATTATAATAATTTCTGTTAAATTTGAAATCCTAACCAATTGGGACAGCCATGGATCGTCAGTATGATTTTCTTGTTATAGGCTCGGGCCTGGCCGGGCTGACTTATGCAATTCAGGTAGCGAAACACGGCAAAGTTGCAGTGATCACAAAGTCTACCCTTGCGGAAACAAATACCAGTTATGCCCAGGGCGGTATTGCAGCGGTGTCGAGCGAGATAGACAATTTCGACAAGCATATCAGCGATACGCTGATTGCCGGAGACGGTCTTTGCAACAGGAAGGTTGTTGAAATGGTTGTTAGGGAAGCTCCGGCCCAGATTAAGAAACTAGTGAAATGGGGTACCGATTTCGACAGGGAGACCTCGGGTGAATATGACCTGGCTAAAGAAGGCGGGCATTCCGAACGCCGGATCTTCCATCATAAGGACAATACCGGTTTTGAAATACAGAATGCCCTCACCGATATTATCTCCAGGCATAAAAACATCGACGTTTTCGAACAGCACTTTGCCATTGATATTATTACCCAGCATCACATGGGAAAGTTGGTTAAGCGCTATTTCACCGATATTGAGTGCTATGGAGCATATGTACTGGACCTTAAAACCGGCGGTATTCATAAATTCCTTGCCAGGGTAACGTTAATTGCCACGGGTGGCATCGGTAACCTTTACCACATTACCACCAACCCGCAAATTGCAACAGGCGACGGAATTGCTATGGTATACAGGGCCAAAGGAATCATCGACAATATGGAATTTGTACAGTTGCATCCTACCGCTTTGTATAATCCCGGCGAGCGACCAAATTTTCTCATTACTGAAGCGCTCAGGGGCCATGGGGCAATTTTGCGCAATCACAAGGGAGAGGATTTCATGCCACAATATGATAAACGTGGATCGCTGGCGCCAAGGGACATAGTATCGAGGGCTATTGACAATGAAATGAAAACATCCGGTGATGAGTATGTTTTCCTTGACTGTACGCACCTCGGGAAGGAGGACCTGAAGCAACATTTTCCGAATATCTTTGAAAAGTGCCTGACGCTGGGCATTGACATCAGCAAAAACATGATTCCGGTGGTTCCGGCAGCCCATTTTTTATGCGGGGGAATTAAGGTGGATATGAATGGATGCAGCTCCATTCAGCGCTTATATGCTGCCGGAGAATGTGCCTGCACCGGCTTGCACGGAGCTAACCGGTTGGCCAGCAATTCGCTGCTCGAGGCAATGGTATATGCCGACAAGTCAGCCATTCATTCCATAGAAAACTTCAGGAAGCATAAAGTTCCCGATGGTATACCGGAATGGAATGATGAAGGGACAACGCATACCGAAGAAATGGTGCTTATCACCCAGAACTACAAGGAAGTACAACAGATATTCAGTTACTATGTAGGAATTTTGCGTTCGAACATCAGGCTTAAGCGCGCCATGGAAAGGTTATGGATAATTTTCAATGAAACCGAGCAACTGTTTGCTACTTCCAAACTATCGCAGAAGCTCTGTGAATTAAGAAATATGATTAACGCAGGATATTTGATCATAAAGGCAGCCGGTCAGCGGAAAGAAAGTCGCGGCTTGCACTATACCATCGATTATCCGCAAAAAAATCCGGCTAATACTGCTGATAACTAGCACGAATGTCATCAAGCAACTTTTCTATATTTTCTATATCAAGCGTTGTTACCAGCTGCATTCTGATATCCCTGAAATCGGGGAGCCCTTTGAAATAATTCACAAAATGCCGCCGCATTTCATAAATGCCTCGGGGAATTCCTTTTACCTCGAGTGACTTCCGGAATTGCATCCTTGCCAAATCAACCTTTTCGGGCAGGCGCATGGGTGGCAGCTCTTCGCCGGTATGAAGGAAATGGTTTATTTCCTTAAAAATCCACGGATGGCCAACGGTTGCCCTTCCTATCATAATGGCGTCTACACCGTAATTGTTGAACGCCTGCAATGCCGATAGCGGACTAACAATGTCACCATTACCAATAATGGGAATTTTCATGCGGGGATTGTTTTTTACTTTACCGATCAGTGTCCAGTCGGCTTCTCCCTTGTATAATTGTGCCCTTGTACGCCCGTGGATGGTTAATGCCTTAATCCCGACATCCTGCAGCTGTTCGGCAATATCAACAATGATTTTACTGTTATCGTCCCATCCCAGTCGCGTTTTTACGGTAACCGGTATGTCAACTGCCTCTACAATGGCCCTGGTCATTTCAATCATCAGGGGAATATTGCAAAGCATGCCTGCTCCGGCACCCCTGTTGGCAATCTTTTTCACCGGGCAGCCAAAATTTATATCTATCAGGTCGGGGCCGGCTTCTGCTGCAATTTTTGCCGCTTCTACCATGCTTTCCAGGATGTGGCCATACAATTGAATGCCTATAGGGCGCTCTTCTGCTGACATTTCCAGTTTTTTCAGGCTTTTTGAAGCATCGCGTATGAGCCCGTCCGAAGGAATGAATTCGGTGTAAACCATAGAAGCTCCAAAGTGCTTGCAGATAAAGCGAAAGGAATGATCGGTTACATCTTCCATTGGTGCAAGGAAGAGTGACCTGTCGGGGAATTCTATATTTCCAATGGTAAACAAGGACAAAATTTTGTGCAAAGTTAACAATCACAGTTATTATCCAATCGGTTATACTCAGGCAACTCTCAATACTTTTATTTACATTTACATCCTAAACCTTACATTTATGGCTTTGTTTACTTCATTCCGTCAGGGATTCATCAACATGTCGGCGGGGGCAAGGTTCCTTATTCTGGGTTTTCTTGTTGTATTTTTTTTCCTTATAGGTTCGTTGCTGGCAGTTTTACTGGCTATGCCCATCTTTGACCATGATCTTTTTTCACTTACCAATGTTTTAAAGTATCCCGACCAGAACAGTATGGCTGTTGCCAAGTTCTTTCAGATTGTTCAGTCGATTACCATGTTTATCATTCCTGCACTGGTAGCAGCATGGCTGTTTAGCTTTAAACCCGGTGAGCATTTGTATTTAACAAAAACACCATCCATAGTAACGCTTGCCCTTGTTTTTCTTTCTATGATTGCGGTTGTTCCGGCAATGAATATGATTACCTCGCTCAATGCCAGACTTGATCTTCCACCTTCGATGGACTTTATTGAAACTGAAATAAAGGCATGGGAAGAAAGTGCAGCGAGGCTAACAGCCTTGTTTCTGAACGGAAAAACATGGGCTGACCTTGCTTTGAACTTTGTGATGATCGCTATTTTGCCTGCCATAGGTGAGGAATTTATTTTCAGGGGACATTTGCAGCCCATGTTCAGTCGCATGACCGGTAATGTTCATGCCGGCATAATTATTTCCGCATTTATTTTCAGTTTTATTCACTTACAATTTTATGGATTTGTTCCCAGGTTTTTGCTCGGCCTTTATTTCGGATACCTTTTATTCTGGAGCGGGTCAATTTGGGTTCCGGTAATTGCGCACCTGATAAACAATGGCCTTGCTGTTATCTATTACCATTTTGTTGCGGATCCTATGGGAGAAACTGCACTCGACAAGGTAGGAACTGAAGGGAGCGGCAATTATGTGGTATACCTGAGTGTTTTTATTACCTGCCTGGTTATTGCTGGCATTTATGTGCACGAAGGGAAGAAATGGAGATCATTCTCCTACTGAGACGGCTTGAGGCTTCAATTTATTCAGTTCGCTTTTCCTGTAAAAATATACAATGCCATATAGCTTTGCATTGTTGCGTCTCTCCTCATCGGGAAGATCCCTGAAGGTCTCTTCAACTTCATTCCATATGGCTGTGATTACGGAATCAATTACCGTACGGTGTTCGACCAGTTTTTCCTGGCTTCGCTGAAGATTTTTCTGCAGGATTTTCTGAAAGCGGTACGCTTCCATGAAAGTCTCATACCTGACTTTTACCACTGCCATTGTTGGATTGGTAACCGGGGTTAATCCGTTCTTTATCCTGAGTGTTTCTCCTTCAATTATTTTTTCACCCCATTTTACTACTTCTCCCTCACTTCCAAAGGAAGGTACCTTCTTTTGGTCACGGCTGAAACCAAAGTAATCACGATCGGCAGGAGAGAGGTCACCCCGCGCAATAGCCATGTTTACAACTTGTATGAAGTGTGAAATGTAAAGCTTGGTTTTCTTCAACAGTTTTGCATAGTCCTTGCTTTTTTCAACCTGCTTGTTATATGCCTGCCTGCTTTCCTGAACAATCTTTTCAAAAGCATGAATATTCGTTAATACCTTCTGAAATGTTGCCTGTGAAAAAGCCAACTTAAACGGAGGCAATTCCTTACCTTTTTCATAAGCAATCCTGAGGGCCCTCAACCGGGCTAAATCAGTATTGGGAAGTCGACGGTATGGCATATTGGCTTAACTGAATTTTGTTTAACACTTTATTGTTATACGCAAATTCAACCCAACCGGTTATGAAGAAGTGGTATTTTATGACGATTTTCTTGGTTTAAAAGGAAAATAGATCTTAATTTTAATGCTGTCACTAAAACCTACGCACATGTTTCCCCCCGAAGTATATATTCAACGCAGAAAGAAACTCAGAGAGCTTGTTGGTAAAGGAGTTATACTTTTCCTCGGCAACAAGGAAGTGGCCATGAATTATGCCGCTAACAACTACCCGTTCAGGCAGGACAGTTCATTTTTGTATTATTTCGGGCTTGATATGCCGGGACTGGCCGGAATGATCGATTGCGAAATGGCCGGTGAAATCATTTATGGAAGCGATCCTACCCTTGAGGATGTTATTTGGGTTGGCAAACAGGAACCTTTACAGGAGAAAGCCCTGCGTGCCGGAGTATCCCTGGTGAAACCGCTTGAGAGGCTGGATGGTGATGTTTTCAGGGTTATAGCCCATTCACGTGAGGTTCATTATCTTCCGCCATACAGGGAGCAACGGAGACTCCAGCTTGCATATTATGACAATTTAAAGTATGAAGAAGTTGACCGCAACGCTTCAGAAACCCTGATTAAAGCAGTTGTTCAGCAGCGTTCTGTTAAGGATGCCTATGAAATTGCCGAAATAGAGGAAACACTTACCAACATCACTGCAGGGGCGTATGAGCACGTTTTAGACAAAATAAAACCGGGAAATTATGAATATCAGGTAGCAGGTGCACTGGAAGGTTATATACTCGAGCGGAATTGCCGGTTGGCCTATCCAACAATATGTTCGGTAAACGGCCAAACCCTGCATAACCACTATTATGGCAATGAGCTTAAAAAAGGCCAGTTGCTGCTGATTGATGCAGGTGCAGAGTCGGCACGGCGCTACGCCACCGATCTTACGCGTACTTACCCCGTTGGCGGAAAATTTTCAAATCAGCAGAAAGAAATATACCAGGTTGTTCTGGAGGCCCAGACAGAAGCAATTAAAGCCATTAAGCCCGGAAGGCCCTATAGGGAAGTTCACTTTATTGCAGCTTCAGCCATTGTTAAAGGGCTGAAAGAACTGGGACTCATGAAAGGCAATGTGGAAGATGCCGTGAATCACGGTGCTCATGCTTTGTTTTTCCCTCATGGTATTGGTCATATGCTGGGACTTGATGTGCATGATATGGAAGACATCGGTGAAGATTTTATCGGGTATGATGATGAGTTCAAACGGTCGGAACAGTTTGGCACCGCCTATTTACGCATGGCCAAAAAATTGCAGGAAGGAAATGTGGTTACTGTCGAACCGGGTATTTATTTCATTGATCCGCTGATTGAAAAATGGCATAGTGAAGGAAGGTACCGCGACTTTATCGATTATCGGGCCGTCACAAAATACAGAACATTTGGCGGTATCCGCATTGAAGATGATATACTGGTTACCGGGAAAGGGAGCCAGGTAATGGGAAAACCGGTTGCAAAAACAGAGGAAGAAATCGAAAAGCGAATGAAATAAGCATCATTTCTTCTGCATTATCTGTTCTATCTCTTCGGCCTCAACCGGTATATCACTCATCAGGTCAACATTGCCGTCACGTGTTATAAGAATATTGTTTTCAATTCTTATCCCGGTTCTTTCTTTGGTTATATATATTCCCGGTTCGCAGGTAAGTACCATGCCGGGCTTAAGTTCCGCTTCCTTACTGCCTGCATCGTGCACGTCGAGTCCCAGAAAATGTGATGTTCCATGCATATAGTATTGCAGGTATAATGGTTTGTCCGCTGTTTCCATCTGTAAATCGGCATTGGTATATAATCCAAGCCTCACATGCTCTGCAGAAAACTTCCTGCAAACGTCAGCATGAATCCTGTTTATCGTATTTCCTGGTTTCATAAGTGAGCAGGCATACCTGAAAACATCGAGTACTGAATTGTATAAATCCTTCTGACGATTGGTAAATTTACCGTTCACCGGGATGGTCCTTGAACAATCGGCAGCATAATTACCATACTCGGCTCCAAAATCCATCAGCAACAGGTCGCCCTCATTGCAGGCATGGTTGTTATAGGCATAGTGCAGCGAACAGGCATTTATTCCCGAAGCTATGATGGGTGGATAAGCATGACCCCGTGCTCCCTGCCTGATAAATTCATAGGTTATTTCTGCTTCAGCTTCATATTCCATCATTCCGGGTTTAAGCGTACCCATAATTCTGTTAAAGGCATCACCGGTAATGCGACAGGCTTCTTTAATAAATGATATTTCAGTTTCTGATTTTACCATCCTCAGGTTTCGCATTACCGGAGCAAGTCTTTCGTACTGATGGGCCGGATATTTAGTCTTTAGAGCATTGGCAAAGCGAAGGTTACGACCAGGCAATTCAGGGATGAACTTGAGTAATTCAGGCAGGTTTAGGTAGACATGTTGCGCATGATGCATAATGTTGGCAAGGGAAGCCTCATATTCATCAATATACTTTATGCCATGTACGCCAGAAATCATACGTGCCTCATCATGGGTGAGCTTGTGCCCTTCCCATATTTCAAGCTTTTCATCAGGCCGCAGGATAAAAAGGATCTCCCTAAGCGAAATATCGGGGTGATCAGGTGAAAGCAACAATATGGTTTTTTCCTGGTTAATCCCTGCCAGATAAAAAAGATCGGAGTCCTGCCTGAAAGGATAAAACTGGTCGGCAGTACGGTTCATTTCATCATTGGAATGAAGTATTGCAACAGAATGCGGTTTTAATGCCTGAGCAACCTTCCTGCGGTTTTCCTTAAAAAATGAGGCAGGGAAATCAACGTTCTTCATATAAATTTGATTTGATAATATGTCCGGTTAGCAATAATCTGTCTAAATTAGCTATTTGATGAACATGAGTTGCAAAAATAGAGCGAAGCAGATAAATTTGCGCTTTCATTTAAAAAACATTTCAGCACTTTTGTAGCTACTAATTGTATTTCTATGGATAACATCCTTACTTCCTCAATTGGAAAAAAACTTATGATGTCGCTGGCAGGAATTTTTCTCGTGGTGTTCCTGCTTGTTCACCTGGGCATCAATCTCAGTCTCATTTTAACTGATTCCCGCGAGACATTTAATAAAGCCGCCCATTTTATGGGCCACAACCTTATTGTAAGGATAATGGAGTTTATCCTTTTTGGAGGCTTTCTCTTGCATATGATATATGGGGTGGTTGTACAATTACAAAATTGGATTGCACGTCCTAAGCGGTATTTAAAGGAGAATTATTCTCAAACTTCTTTCTTTTCGAAGTTTATGATTCATACGGCAGCAATAATAACTGTTTTTCTGGTTATTCACTTGTTTGACTTTTACCTGAAGGCCAAATTGTTTGGAGATGTACCTACTGTTGTTTACGATGGCAAAAATTATCACGACCTGGGAATACTGGTGGTAGAAAAATTTAAGATAGGATGGGTAGTTATTTTCTATCTGGTTTGTTTTATTTTTCTGGCCTTTCACCTGTTACATGGATTTCAATCCGCGTTTCAGACATTGGGACTTAACCACCCGGTATATTCACCAATCATTAAGGCCCTGGGAATTATTTATACAGTAATTGTAACAGCGGGATTTATGGTCATTCCCCTTTACATTTATTTCAAGATGTAAGATTACCAAATATGACAAAATTGAATTCAAAGATTCCGGAAGGGCCATTGGCTGAAAAATGGACCAATTATAAGGCGACGCAAAAGTTGGTTAATCCTGCCAATAAAAGAAAGCTCGACATTATTGTGGTCGGAACCGGATTGGCAGGGGCATCAGCTGCCGCAAGCCTGGGAGAACTGGGATTTAATGTTAAGGCATTTTGTTACCAGGACTCACCCAGACGGGCACACAGCATTGCAGCACAAGGGGGTATCAACGCTGCAAAAAACTATCCTAACGACGGCGATAGTGTTCACCGGCTGTACTATGACACCATTAAAGGCGGCGACTACCGCGCTCGTGAGGCCAATGTTTACCGGCTTGCGGAAGTCAGCGGAAACATCATCGACCAATGTGTTGCCCAGGGAGTGCCATTTGCCCGTGAATATGGCGGGTTACTCGATAACCGTTCTTTCGGGGGGGCACAGGTTTCCCGAACATTTTATGCACGTGGTCAGACGGGGCAACAATTGCTCCTTGGGGCTTACAGCGCGCTGATGCGACAGGTTGATAAAGGTACGGTGAAATTATTCACACGTACCGAAATGCTGGACATTGTTATTATCGATGGAAAAGCAAGGGGAATAATAACCCGAAACCTGGTAACCGGAAAAGTTGAAAGGCATTTTGGACATGCCGTAGTGATAGCTACAGGTGGTTACGGCAGAGCCTTCTTTCTGTCAACCAATGCAATGGGTACCAATGGAAGTGCTGTATGGCAGGTTTATAAGAAAGGTGCATATTTTGCCAACCCTGCTTTTGTGCAGATACATCCTACCTGTATTCCGGTGCATGGGGCATACCAGAGCAAGCTTACGCTCATGAGTGAAAGCCTGAGAAACGACGGAAGAATATGGGTGCCGAAGAAAAAGGAAGATGCTGAGGCTATCCGTGAAGGAAGGTTAAAGCCCAATGATATTGCTGAAGATGACCGTGATTACTATCTGGAAAGAAGGTATCCGGCTTTCGGAAATCTTGTCCCCAGAGACGTAGCATCGCGTGCAGCGAAGGAAAGATGCGATGCCGGATTCGGGGTTGGATCGGGACTCGCCGTATACCTTGACTTTGCTGAAGCAATTAACAGACTTGGCAAGCATGTTATTGAAGAAAGATATGGAAATCTTTTCCAGATGTATGAGAAGATCGTAGATGACAATCCCTACGAAACACCCATGATGATTTATCCTGCCATACACTATTGTATGGGTGGTATATGGGTGGATTATGAATTAATGACCACAATTCCCGGATTGTTTTCCATAGGAGAATGCAATTTCTCCGATCACGGCGCAAACAGGCTGGGTGCATCTGCGCTGATGCAGGGACTTGCCGATGGCTATTTTATTTTGCCCTATACCATTCAGAATTACCTTTCATCAGAGATATTAACGCCGCGCATTCCCCTTACCCATCCTGCCTTTGAAGAAGCAGAAGACAAGATTCAACAACACCTTCAAAAACTTCTTCACATTAAAGGAACCCAGTCGGTGGATCATTTGCACCGCAAATTTGGCCTGAGATTGTGGGATTTGGTGGGTATGTCGCGCAACAAGCAACAACTGAGTGATGCCGTTTCTGAGTTTGCCAGACTGCGTGAGGAATTCTGGAATGATGTAAGAATACCGGGCGGAAAGGATGAATTTAACCAGGAACTTGAAAAGGCAGCCAGGGTTGCCGATTTTATAGAAATTGGGGAATTGATGGCCAGGGATGCACTGCAACGCGAAGAATCCTGCGGCGGTCATTTCAGGGAAGAATATCAGACTGCGGAGGGAGAAGCCAGCAGAAACGATGAGGATTTCATGTTTGTAGGTGCCTGGGAGTACACAGGACAAGGCAAGGAACCGGTTCTGCATAAGGAGAAACTGGTGTTTGAGAACATTAAGGTACAAACCCGCAATTACAAAATTTAACATCATGGATTTCACGCTGAAAATATGGAGACAAGAGAATAGCACTTCCAGGGGCAGGTTTGAAACCTATGCCTTGAAGGGAATTTCTCCCGATTGTTCATTTCTGGAAATGCTGGACATCTTAAATCAGGAATTGATTAATAAAGTAGAAAAACCGGTTTGTTTTGATCATGATTGCCGTGAAGGGATATGCGGAGCCTGTGGCCTGTATATTAACGGAAGGCCTCATGGGCCCGACTCCGGAGTAACCACCTGCCAGTTGCATATGCGTAAGTTTAACAACAAGGATACCATCATTATTGAGCCCTGGAGAGCAAAGCCTTTTCCGGTGATTAAGGATCTTGTTGTTGACAGATCTGCCTTTGACAAGATTATCGCTGCGGGCGGCTATATTTCTGTGAATACCGGCAGTGCTCCCGATGCCAACAATATTCCTGTGCCAAGGGCTGATGCTGAAATTTCTATGGATGCTGCATCATGCATTGCCTGTGGTGCATGCGTTGCAGCATGCAAAAATGCCTCTGCAATGCTTTTTGTTGCAGCAAAAGTGTCACAATTTGCCGTATTGCCGCAAGGCAAGATGGAGGCTAAAGAAAGGGCTCTCCGCATGGTTGCAAAAATGGATGAATTGGGTTTTGGTAACTGCACCAATACCGGAGCATGTGAGGCTGAATGCCCTAAAGAAATATCACTTTCTCATATTGCCCGGCTAAACAGGGAATACCTGAGTGCAAAACTAACCTAATCGTCAGCCTGGGTTGTAAGTGAAGTATCTTTACTGGTTTTTGTAGAGATGATAAAGAAATCCTTTTCTGAGTTATCCGAAATTATTCGGTAATCAAGTTTATTGCCACTGATGATGCTTGTCTGGATAAGGCCTATCTGGGCACCGGTATCACGTTCAAGGGCCTGAGATCTGATGTCTTTTTTAAGCTTTCGTAATTCAACATCGTTGAATGAATTTATTTCATGGCAGTAGCTTTCGAGCTTTGGCCCGTGTTCGGGTTTAATGCGGTTTCCGGTGGTAACCACCAGGTAGTCGGGATAATCCTGAACAGTAACCCAACCGCTGCCACATGAAACCCCGGTTTTTACATTGACCATTTCGGCTGAATAGTACGAAACGTTTTGTGTAAGTTCCATGAAAATCCTGAACAATTTTTGTACTATCCTGAAATCGATTTCAGGGAGCAGTTTTATCTGGTTGCCCAATATGGATATCAGGTTAACAGAGAATGCGCCTTTATAAATCAAAAGCGAGTTTTCCTGGTTCTCAGTAGCAATATTCATGAAAACGGTGTTTAAAAATTTATTATGAAATTAATGATTTTACGCTTATTTTCTGATGACAGATACAACTTTCTTATAATTTTTAACCTTTCCCTGGTTATTGAAGATTTCAGCAAAAACAATATACATTCCTATTCGGGCTATGCTGCCGTTATTGCCGGTACCATCCCAGCAGAATGATTCGGCGGTGCCAAACAGGACATTGGTAGCTATTGATTTAACAAGACTCCCATCTATCCCGTATATTTTTATGGTTCCTTTCCACCCAGGTTCTTCTGCCTGAAATGCAATATCCAGCACGTCATTATGTCCGTCGTTATCGGGTGAAATAACATCAGGATAAACCCTAAATGTCATGCTATGTTCATCGTTAAGCAATTGTGAATTTACCATTGCAGGAGTGCAATAATCCGATGCTGAGGAAGCTGAACTCCAGGTAGTGAAGGCTTCAGAGGAAGGATTATTGCTAACCCTCTCGAGCGCCACCCCATGGGTATTTTCGAGGAGGTTATCATGCATTTGCCTGTTGTAATAAACGTCATCAATTACTGTAAATGAAGTGTCCATGACGGAAAGATAACCTTCTTCATCAGGCAGACGAATGAATGTACTGCTTTCAATGATTTTGCCAGGAAATTCATGAAAACAGTTTTTTGGCATCTCCGGGGCGTTACGGGTTATGATGTAATACTGGCCCGGCAAAAGCAGCCAGGGATCATCGCTGAAATCAACCGATTCTATAACACTACCTGCCGGGTTTTTCCTGCAGATAATAAGGGTCGCAAGGTCGATAATCCGGTCGGACCGGTTCATAATTTCAATGTATTCAGGCTTTTCGGCTGTAGTTTCAAACATGATTTCATTAATGATGATATCATGGATACCTGCATAGGAAGGCTCTCCGAATGTGCCTATTCCTCCATCAAGGAGGTTTCCCACACAATCGCTCAGTGTGTTTTTAAAGAATACCTGGTAGTGTATTCCGGGAATGAATTTTTCCTGGTAAGTCAGCAGCACATGGTCAAAACATGGTGCCATCGCGATGGAAGTTTCAGGATGAAAAAAACCATTGTTAACACTGTAATTGGCTTTGTTTGATGCCTGGCCAGGGTTCAGGGGTTCGCTAAAGATCAATTCCACAGAGGAATCCGACGGCAGGAAGGCCCTGATATATCGCGGTGAAAGCAAATCGGGATTATGGGCAAATACAGAATTGCGGATCCCCGGAGTGCCGCCTGTTTCATTCCTGGACGCTTCCCAGTTTTCATAGCCAGTGCAAGGGTTTTCAGGATCAATAATCTCCAAAGACCAGCCCCCTGAATTTTTACCTGGTGTTTTATACCAGGTATCCCTGAATTCTACTGTGTGTATGGTTGTACCTGATGAATTCTTCAGGGAAATGACCTGTCCTGTATTTAAAACAGGAGGCATGGATATGGGCGCTATATTTTCAATAAACGAAAAAGAGTCGGCGGATTCGGTATCACAAATGATATAGTACTGCCCTTCACTGAGCGTTATGTCTGGCAACGCAGCCTGGTATTTTCCTACGGTTAATGTCCACCCGCTTATATTAACAGATTCACCACTCCGGTTAAGAATTTCAATATATTCAACATCCGGGAGTTGAATTGTGGGTGACGGGTCAGCCATTATTTCTGTTATAACTACCGGATAATCCTGCAAGGTATTTGGGATAGACTGTAAAAATCCGTATAAATGAAGGGAAGATAAAAGGAGTAGAAAAAAAATGCGCTTGTGCTTTCCGGAAATCATTTTTTTTACCATTTTTGCAGCATACAATGGGAAATTTAGTCCATTGGATTCAGAAATCAAAGAGAATGTTTCAAAAGATGATGTGCCACAAAGGGCATAAAGATTCCAAAAAATCAGTCAGGTATTACACTAAAAAGCGGTAATACCTGGCAGGCTTTTGCAATTTTTATGGGCTCTGCGGTAACGATCAATCCTTCTGGAATGTTCTCTTTTGTTGTGTATAGAGGTTTCATTGTTCATATATTATTCACCAATAAAAAGTAAAAAAAATGAAAGTCGCAGTTGTAGGGGCCACGGGCCTCGTGGGTACTCAAATGATTCGTGTTCTTCAGGAACGCGCGTTCCCGGTTTCAGCGTTTATTCCGGTAGCATCAGAAAAATCGGTTGGAAAAACAGTGACTTTCAAAGGCAAGGAATATACAGTTGTGGGTATGCAGGATGCCATTAATATGAAACCGGATCTTGCAATTTTTTCTGCAGGAGGTTCCACATCCAGAACATGGGCGCCCAAATTTGCCGAAGCAGGCACCACCGTTGTGGATAACTCATCGGCATGGCGAATGGAGCCGGATATCAAGCTTGTTGTTCCGGAGGTAAATGCGCATGTGCTGACCAAAAAGGATAAAATAATTGCAAACCCCAATTGTTCCACCATTCAAATGGTAGTTGCATTGGTTGGTCTTCACAAAGCCTATAAGATCAAAAGGATTGTTGTCTCTACCTATCAGAGCGTAACCGGAACGGGCAAAAAAGCAGTTGATCAGCTAAACAACGAGCGCAGTGGCGTTAACGGTGATATGGCTTATCCGCATAAAATCGATATGAATGTGCTGCCGCATATTGATGTTTTCCTTGAAAACGGGTATACCAAGGAAGAGATGAAAATGGTGAATGAAACAAGGAAAATTATGGAAGATGATTCCATCAGGGTTACAGCAACCACTGTGCGGGTGCCTGTGGTTGGTGGTCATTCGGAAGCTGTAAACGTTGAATTTGAGCGCGATTTTGATCTGGCAGAGGTAAGGAAAATTCTGGCTGCCACTCCAGGGGTGATTGTAATGGACGATCCTGCTTCCAATGTATACCCCATGCCTATCGTTTCGCATAACAGGGATGAAGTTTTTGTTGGCCGGTTAAGAAGGGATGAAAGCCAGTCCAATACATTAAACATGTGGGTAGTTTCGGATAACCTCCGTAAAGGTGCAGCCACCAATGCCATACAAATAGCCGAGTACCTTAAGAACAAAGGATTACTCTAACATCCTAGTACAGGAAATCATCATAAGGGTACCGGGTAATATGTATTGCCCGGACCTTTTCATATAACAGCTGGCGAAGCGCTTCGATGTTTTGTTTCTGGAGTGCGGAAATAAAAATGGAAGGGGAATTGCTTTTGGCCATCCAGGTGTTTTTCAGTTCATCGAGGGTGAGGTTTTCCTTAAGCCGGGGTGTGAGGTCATCCTCATCCTTTTTAACAAAAGCGTACGCATCCGTTTTATTGAAAATTACAAGCACTGGTTTGTCCGCCGCTTTAATATCCTGCAACGTTTGGTTCACAATGGCAATTTGCTCTTCAAAACCAGGGTGAGAAATGTCAACCACATGAAGCAATAAATCGGCTTCACGCACCTCATCGAGGGTTGACTTAAAGGATTCCACCAGATGGTGTGGAAGTTTTCTGATGAATCCAACAGTGTCGGATAACAGAAAAGGAAGGTTGCCAACGACTACTTTACGAACGGTGGCATCGAGGGTGGCAAACAATTTATCCTCGGCAAAAAGGTCCGATTTGCTAAGCAGGTTCATTAATGTGGATTTTCCAACATTGGTATAACCAACCAATGCTACACGCACCATTTTCCCCCGGTTCTTCCGCTGGGTAATCATTTGCTTGTCAATTTTCTGCAGCTGTTCTTTCAGCAAGGTAATTTTAGTGCGGATAATTCGCCGGTCGGTTTCAATTTCGGTTTCTCCCGGTCCTCTCAGTCCTATTCCCCCACGCTGTCTTTCGAGGTGTGTCCACATTCCGGCAAGCCTGGGCAGCAAATATTCATACTGGGCAAGTTCAACCTGTGTTTTGGCATATGCTGTCTTTGCACGACGCGCAAAAATATCAAGAATCAGGTTTGTCCTGTCAACCACCCTTATCTCAAGCTCTTTCTCAATATTTCTTACCTGGCTGGGCGACAATTCATCGTCGAAAACGGCAATGTCAATTCCGGCCTCCTTAACGAAACTGCGTATTTCTTCGAGTTTACCGCTGCCAATATATGTACGGGAATTTGGCGTGTCGAGACGCTGCACAAACGATTTCAAAGGAATGGCACCGGCGGTTTCAATAAGGAATGCCAGTTCATCAAGGTATTCCTTTACCTGTGTCACTGGCTGGCTGTTGATTGAAACGCCTACAAGTACTGCTTTTTCCGGTTCAATTTTATTGATTATCGCTCCCATATTCTGCACAAACAAGGAGCAAAAGTAATCAAAAATCAGGCTTAGCGCAAAGCGCCACGGTTATAAACAATGGCTTCGTGAATTGACTTCTTCAAAGCTTCACTGCAGTCGAGGATCATCTGAAGGTCATCGGGGAACGGAACCGGCTTTACTTCGGTTGTTTTTCTGACAGATTCTGAAAGTGCTGCTTTATCACCAATTGCCCTGGCAGAAACAAATTCAAAATGAGTAGCAGCAGCGATAGGTTGTTTTTTAATAAGTGATTCAGGGTTGGCGGCAAGAAACTCTATTTCTCCGGTTATGCTGCAGTCTTTTTGTTGCGTTGTTTCGATAACCGTACACTGAATTTCTTTGTATTTTTTAACCTTAATATCGTTTCCGGCCGTGTCTTTCATAACATTGCCCCTGGAGTCAAGTACATATTCGAATCCGTCATCAACCCTTTTCTTTTCAATAAAATCCTTATCCTTGCTAAGGTCGGGGGATACCGCGATCGATTGCAAAATAATATCAATATAGTAGTCATACTGGATTGAATTGTCCAGTTTGCGCGTATAATATTCAACCCATTCACTGTTTATTTCCCTGGCATTAACGGCAATAAGGCCATCCATAAATTCCTGTGGAAGGTTTATAATGGTACGGTTTTCAATTCCGATAAGAACCCTGCTGGTTCCTTTATACCTGGTTTCTTCGATGAGTTGGCTGAGATTATTGAATGAATCGCCACTGTAGTTTCTTGCTTTGACCAGCTCATGATAGGCCTGCCTGAACGACTCCTTGTCGCGGTTTTCCATGAGCTTTTTGGCGTGATTATAGTAGTATTCCGCTGCTTTTCTTTTAGCTGCAACAATTTCGGCATCATAATCCACCATCGGGTAATTAATGCGCTCATTTCCCATATTCAGCGGAAGCACTTTGCGCACAGTAGCCTGCCGGTTTTTCAGGCTGCTGTAAAGACCCAGCATTTCATCCCATGTATCCGGATTGTTTTCGGTTTTAAGGTATTTTATCCTGTCCAGGTCTCTTTCGTTGGCAAGCCTGTATGCCTTATCAAGGTTAATGGCGTCTTCGGTACTTTCGGGCTTTTTTATTAAGGCTTTAACCGACTTGTCAATGATGGTATCATAATTTCCTTGTTGCAAAAGCTTTTCAGGAGATGAACAGGCAGAAAGCAGGGTGATTGAAAATACAAGTATTCCTGATGCAATTCTCATGGTACAAAATTTTAATTAACAACGTTTACTCGTCAGTTGGAATACATAGATACGCAAAAAATCGAAATTGGTTTTTGCAGAAGAAATATTATTTATTTACTTTCGCGTCATAATTGTTGATCAGACAATAATTAAGCGATCAACAATTTTTTTGACGTTTTGGGGAATTAGCTCAGTTGGCTAGAGCGATTGCATGGCATGCAATAGGTCAGGGGTTCGACTCCCCTATTCTCCACTACTTCTTTCTACTTCTGAAATAAAGAAACAGCACCCCAAGCAAAACAGTACCCAGTGCAGCCAGAATGATGATAAGCATTCGGTTACGGCTTTGTTCTTTCAGGTACTGACCATTAATGTTATTGATATACTGATCGGTCATTTTATCATCAGCATCAGCTTCCAGGGCGTCTTTCCGCTTCAGCGCCTCTTCATTTAATTTGGTAATGATCTTCTGGGTTTTTTCGATGTCCAGGTCCATTTCATTTTCCGAAACAGGAATTTCAATGCTGATGGCTTTTTGATTCATGGCAATCAGTTGTGTTTCCATTTCACCTGCTTTATCAAAATTCTTTGCTGCATTGTATGAAACGGCGAGGGCTTTAATATTCTTGGCCGTCAGTGATGTGATATTCAAACTGTCTGCTATTCGCTTGCTCTTTTCATAGCTTTTAATAGCGAGTTCCTGGTGGCCGGAACGACGGTGTGCATTACCAATATTAAACAGGGTAACGGCCATACCGTAATCGTATCCGGTTTCTTTTTTTGAATTAAGTGACCTTTCGTAATAAGCAATGGCATCATCGTATTTATTGCTTATGAACAGGAGATTTCCAAGGTTATTCAGGGCCATTGAAGCTTCTTTGCGGTTGCCGTTTTCATTAAGGTTTTTCATGGATTCCTTAAAGAACTTTTCGGCCTCTGTGTAATTGCCCATTTCGTAATGAGCCACTCCGAGCTTATTGTAAACTGAGCCCAATGCTTCGGTCATGTTCAGTTTACGAATAATGGTTACCGCTTTGTCGTACGAATGTATTGAACTTGTCAGGATTTTCTGCTTGTAATACACATCGCCAAGGTTGTCTTCAATATCTTTCAATCCTGATTCATCATTGATGCTTTCTTTAATTTTGGCAGACTGCTGGTAAAAGTCAATCGCGTTTTTATAATCATAGGTGGTTTCATATACATTGGCAATTTCGGAAAGTGCCTTTGAAACGCCGGCTTTATCACCTGCTTTTTCCTTAAGGGAAGCAGATTTTTCAAGACTGGTGATCGATTTTGAAAAATCACCTGAATTGTAATATACATCGGCAAGTTCATCGTACACTGTTGCGATGGCTTCACCTTCTCCCTGATTCTCTTCCAGCGCCAATGCCTTATTAAAATATTCAATGGCCATTTCATGGTCATCCGCATCCCTGAAGGCCTCTGCAATCCTCCTGTAAAGCGCAGAGCGTGCTGCAAGGTCATTACCTTTTTCAACCCGGCTCAATTCTTCAGCGAAAGAATCAAGAATCGATTTTCTTTTGGCTGCTTTATCTGATGCTCCCGCTACGGGGCTTATTTCTTCCTCCGTGACAGGCTTAACCGTGGCCGCTGTTTTGGCTTCCGCTTCCTTCTTCAATAATTCCTGCTCGCGCTGCCTTGCCTGTTCAACTTTACGTTTCACCTCCAATAGTTCAGCAGTGCCAAGGGTTGCCTCAATACTTTGCATTTTCAGCTTCGGTTCCTCTTCATCGGGCAAAAGATCTGTCGCTTTCTCATATTCAAACATGGCAGCGGCGTAATTTTTTGCGGCAAGGAAGGTATCACCTTTTTTAAGGTGATCTTTATACCGGGCAATTACTTCGGGTGACTGGGCAATGCTTTCAGCGACTGACAACATGGAAAAAATTCCGATGCACACTGCAAAAACAAATTGGTAGGCTTTCATATGTAGTGCTTTCATGATTTCCTGAATTTATCGGTAATACGAAAAACCGCAAAGTAAGATACATGCACGCGGCCAAATTTTAAGGTAATTTAGTTTATTTTTGCATAATACGGAACAACAGATAATCCCTTTTATGAGAACAGGCTTTAAAAATGAAGTGGATCATGAATCGGACCGGTATGTAAAGGACCTGATCAAAAAAGGAGAAGGACAGCAGCTCGATTTCAAGTTCGAAATAAGTGACGCAAAAAAAATGGCCCGCACATTTTCTGCTTTTGCCAATACCGACGGGGGTAAACTGCTCATCGGCGTGAAAGACAATGGGAGAATTTCCGGAATAAGAAGTGAAGAAGAAGCTTATATGGCGGAATCGGCTGCGCATGTTTTCTGCAAGCCGGCAGTGCAATACACCCTTAAGAAATGGGAAATCGAGGGAAAAAGTGTGCTTGAGATTGAAATACCGGTAAGCCGTAAGCGACCACATTTTGCAAAGGACGATAAAGGTACCTGGATTGCTTATGTGAGGGTGCGAGATGAGAATATCAAGGCCAACCGCATTATTGTGGAGGTGTGGAAAAGCCAGGGACGCAAGAAGGGAGTGTTGCTCAACTATGGCAAGGAAGAAGAAGCACTCATTGACTATTTAAATGAGCATAGTATAATATCCCTGTCAACATATACCCGGATTGCAAAAACCAGTCGGGCACGGGCCGAAAAAATACTGGCCAGGCTAATTGCCATAAAAGTACTGGATTTTGAAATAAATGAAAAAACCATTTATTTTAAGTTAAACCCATTCAGCAATTGAATGTTATTACTGACAAAAGGGCATTAAGTGCCGGCGAATTTAGCATGGCATGAATATTGTGCAAATATGTAGATATATAAATATATTAAAAATGAAAAAAAGTCCTCTTTTACTCACTGCTGTTTTGGCCATTTCACTGCTGAGCTGCAAGGGCCAGACGTTACAGGAGCCTGCGAAGGCGGCAGATGTAACGCAAACCACGTTGGTTTCAGCAAACAATAAGCCTGTAAAAATTAGCAAGGCAGATTTCCTTAAGCTGGTTATGAATTATGAAACCAACACTGAAAAGTGGATGTTTGAGGGAGATAAGCCCTGCCTTATTGATTTTTATGCTGATTGGTGCGGGCCATGTCGTATTACCTCACCGATTCTGGATGAACTTGCCGGAACCTATGCAGGGAAAATAAACATATATAAGATTGACGTGGATGTTGAAAAGGAACTTGCAGCTGTTTTTGGCATTCAAAGTATTCCAACCTTTTTGTTTTGTCCGATGAACGGCCAGCCAACCATTTCATCCGGAATAGCCAATACGCCGGCTGCCACAAAGGAGCTTTTCATACGTCAAATAGAAGAGCTTTTGCTGAACAATAAAAGCGGATCAGCCAGCTAAACCTGGTACAGGTCTGTCCTCCTTCGCCAAACCTGCCTGCCGGACGTCTGGACTTAGGCGGGTGAACCTGGTATGCTGAATACCGATAGCTGGTTTGTTGTGTCCGGGAGGTGTGAAGATCATCGTGAACAGGAGCCTGCCTTTTAGTGGAGGTGCGATGCCCGCATACCGTCATTTCAGGTCAGCCTTACTTATCCATTTTTTTCAACACGGTCACTTTCATCAGGCAAAGTACCGTATTTTTGTCTCATGTATTTGATTTTTGACACCGAAACAACCGGGTTGCCGGCTAATTATAATGCTCCTTTAACCGATAGCAGCAATTGGCCCCGCATGGTTCAGCTTGCCTGGGAGATTCATGACAAGACTGGCAGGCTGATTGCAAACAAAAACTACATTGTTAAGCCTGAAAACTATATTATCCCCCAGGCTGCAGAAAAAGTACACGGAATCAACACGGCAAAGGCACTGGCAGAGGGGCATGACCTTGATTCGGTGCTCCTCGAATTTGAGCAGGATTTAGCCTCTACCTCAATAATTATTGGGCACAACATATCCTTCGACCTGTGTATTGTAGGCGCTGAATACATAAGGAAAGGAATGGCCACCAGGCTGCACCAGATACAAGCCATCTGTACCAAGGAGGAATCAACGGATTATTGTGCCATAGCAGGCGGAAAAAACGGCAAATTCAAGTGGCCCAACCTGGCTGAATTAAATCAAAAATTATTTAATGAAGGATTTAGTGAAGCCCACAACGCTGCTGCTGATGTGGCAGCAACAGCCCGATGCTTCTTTGAATTGTTGCGTATTGGTGTAATAACTGCCACCCGACTTAAAGTCGACCCTGTTCTCATTGAGGAATTCAAAGATGCAAATCCGGATAGCATTCAGCCATACCCGGTGGTTTTTTTATCGAATATTTCAACACCAACAGAAAACAGGACTGATGCAGTGGCAGAAGCAGGAAAGGTAGCCGATATTTCATCGAATCCTTTTACACACCTGCATGTACACACACAATATTCCATCCTCGATGGTGCTGCGGTTATCAAAAGCCTGATCGCCAAAGCCAAAAAGGACGGGATGGAGGCAATTGCCATTACGGACCATGGCAATATGTTCGGGGCCAAAGAATTTCATAACGAAGCAAAGAAGCAGTGCATAAAAGCCATCCTCGGATGTGAGGTATATGTAGCCCGGCGGTCGCGTCACGAGAAATCCGATAAGCAGGATGGTGGGGGATTTCATTTGGTGTTACTGGCAAAAAATAAAGAAGGGTATAAGAATCTGATTAAAATGGTTTCCTATGGGTGGACCGAAGGGTTCTACTACCGGCCCAGGATTGATAAAGAATTACTCCGGAAATACCACACCGGACTTATCGCATCTTCAGCCTGCCTGCATGGCGAAATACCCTGGCTTTTGCGGCATGAAGGAATTGATGCTGCCAAAAAGGCATTGGAAGAATACAAGGATATTTTCGGTGATGATTTTTACCTGGAATTGCAAAGACACCCTTCGGGTGATATGCAAATTGACCGGGAGGTATATGAAAACCAGGTTTATGTAAACAACGAACTGGTTAAACTGGCTGCGGAATATAATACAAAGTTTATTGCAACAAACGACGTTCATTTTATTGATGAGGATGATGCGCCGGCTCATGACCGCTTGCTTTGCATCAGCACCGGCAAAGATGTAGATGATCCTAACCGGTTGAGGTACACAAGGCAGGAGTGGCTTAAAACGCAAGAGCAGATGCGAAAGCTTTTTGCAGACCTGCCTGAAGCTATTGCAAATACGGCAGATATAGTTAATAAAGTTGAGCAATACGAGCTCAACAGCGATCCAATAATGCCTGATTTTCCCATTCCTGAAGGTTTTGATGATGCTTATGCCTATCTCAGGCACCTTACCATGGAAGGAGCGAAGGTCCGGTTTCATGATATCAATGAAACGGTACAGGATAGAATTGATTTTGAGTTGGAAATTATCCGTAAAATGGGATTTCCGGGGTATTTTCTCATCGTTTGGGATGTAATAAGAGCAGCCCGCGAAATGGGAGTTTCCGTTGGCCCCGGTCGTGGTTCTGCAGCGGGTTCGGTAGTGGCCTATTGTCTGCGTATTACCGATATTGATCCGATCAGGTATGATCTTCTGTTCGAGCGATTCCTTAACCCCGACCGCATATCCATGCCTGATATTGATATTGATTTTGACGAGGATGGAAGGGAAAAGGTGCTGCAGTATGTGGTAAGAAAATACGGGAAAGAGCGGGTTGCACATGTAATTACCTTTGGTACCATGGCGCCCAAGATGGCCATTCGCGACGTTGCCAGGGTTCAGAAACTGGAATTGTCGCAAGCTGACAGGCTTGCAAAACTGGTGCCTGAAACACCGGGAACAAGCTTCAAGGATGCCTATGAAAAAGTTCCGGCATTGCTGGCCGAGAAAAATTCCGAAAACAAATTAATAGCCAGCACCCTGCGGTACGCAGAAGTGCTTGAGGGATCGGTTCGCCAAACAGGTGTTCATGCTTGTGGCATTATTATCAGCAAGGACAGCCTTGAGGAATACATACCTGTTTGCCGGAACAAGGATGCGGAACTCAATGTAACCCAGTTTGAAGGGTCACATATTGAATCGGTCGGTATGCTGAAAATGGATTTCCTGGGGTTGAAGACCCTTTCCATTATCAAGGATACCATCGACAATATAAAGAAATCGAAAAACCTGGTTATCGACATCGATCATCTGCCCCTGGATGATGAAAAAACCTATGAACTGTATAGCAAAGGTGAAACTACCGGCTTGTTTCAGTTTGAATCCGAAGGAATGAAAAAGTACCTTAAAGCGTTAAAACCAAACCGCTTTGAGGATCTGATCGCCATGAACGCCCTTTACAGGCCCGGGCCTATGGAATACATCCCGAGTTTCATAAACCGGAAACACGGCAAGGAGGATATCATTTATGATGTTCCCGACATGGAAGCGTACCTGAAGGATACCTATGGAATCACGGTTTACCAGGAGCAGGTAATGCTCTTGTCTCAACTGCTCGCTGGCTTTACAAAAGGTATGGCCGATTCTTTGCGCAAGGCAATGGGGAAGAAAATCGTAACCATGATGAACGATTTGCGGGTGAAATTTGAGGAAGGTTGTGTTAAGAATGGCCATGATCCCAAAATTGTTTCCAAAATATGGAAGGATTGGGAATCGTTTGCCCACTATGCTTTCAACAAGTCACATTCTACCTGTTATGCTTATATTTCTTATCAGACAGCCTATTTAAAAGCCCACCATCCTGCTGAGTTTATGGCCGCCGTCTTAAGCCGTAACCTTAACGACCTTAAGAAGATAGGCTTCTTTATGGATGAATGCCGGAGGATGGGCATGAAGGTTCTTGTTCCTGATATCAACGAAAGTTATGCCAGGTTTACCGTAAACAGCCAGGGGCATATCCGGTTTGGACTTGCGGCAATAAAAGGGGTGGGTGAATCGGCTGTGGAACATATCATTGAAACCCGGGAGAAAGGTGGCCCGTTCAGGGATATTTATGATATGGTTGAACGGCTTAATCTCTCCACCGTTAATAAGCGTTGTTTTGAAGCACTGGCCATGGCAGGAGGCTTTGATGGTTTTCCGGACATTCAGCGGCACGAGTATGTAGAAGCCGATGAAAGCGGTACCAGCTTTATTGAGCAATTGATAAAGTACGGGAATAAATCACAGAGCAATTCCGATATGGCTCCTACGTTATTTGGCAACATGAGTACCATTGAAGTTACCAAGCCGAAGCCCTCAAAACTTGTTGAATGGCCTCCGTTGGTTAAGCTGAATAAAGAAAGGGAAGTTATCGGGATATACCTGTCGTCACATCCGCTTGATAATTTCAAAATGGAAATGAAGCAGTTTTGCAGCCATAACCTTTCCGACTTGCGCGAATTGGATTGTTTGCGCGGAAAGGATGTGACTGTGGCAGGTATGGTAACAACGGTAAGGCATTCTACCACCAAGAATGGCAAGCCTTACGGTTCACTTACCATTGAGGATTATTCAGATACTTTTTCACTTACTTTGTTCGGAAAGGACTATGAAAACTTCAGGAAGTATCTTTATGAAGGATATTCATTGCTCATCAAGGGCACGGTAGGTGAAAACACATGGAGAAATAACCAGGAACTCGAATTCCGGATCAAAACAATTCATATGTTAAGCTCTGTAAGGGAAGAACTTGTAAAAACCATACAGATAAGAATGCCCCTTGATGTTGTCACTGAGGAATTTGTTCAGGATTTAACCAGGCATACCACCAACAACAGCGGTAGTACAAACCTTAAAATTCTGGTTTATGATCCGGTTGAAAATGTAAGTGTTGACCTTTTCAGCCGGTCACACCGTATTTCATTGCCCGATGAATTTCTGACTTTTCTGGCTGAGAATAACGAAATTGATTTTAAACTCTATTAAGCTTTTTTTAGTTCAGCGGCAGTTTTGTAACTTTACTGCCTGAAAAACTTACAAATAATATCATTAAATATTTACGGACATGGTTGTTACCTTAACTGATGCGAATTTTGAGGAAATGGTATTGAAATCCGACAAGCCGGTGGTGGTTGATTTTTGGGCTGAGTGGTGTGGTCCTTGCAGGGTTATTGGCCCGCTGGTGCAGGAAATTGCCGAGGATTACAAGGAAAAAGTGATCGTAGGAAAGCTTGATGTGGACTCCAATCCAGGGGTTTCAACCAAATATGGAATAAGAAACATTCCCACGGTTTTGTTTTTTAAGGACGGTACAATAGCAGATAAGCAGGTAGGAGCAGTTCCCAAGGGACACCTTGTGAATAAGGTAGAAGCCTTATTGTAAGACGACTCTTTAAAACCACCCAATGTTGTTAAAATACATCAACAGTAACCGGATAATTATCATTGTTATATTTTTACTGGTTCCGTTGCTGTATTGGATACCATCAATTGTACTTAACAATGTGCCATTGCATGACCCGGACGGTGAAATGCTCTTCGGGAAAATGGTCATAGCATTCAATCAGAATTTCAGGGTTGCGGCCTCCATTCTGGGCATGCTGCTGGTTATCGTGAATGGTTACCTTCTCATCCAGTTAAATACCGTTCATATATTTATTCCCTACCGAACACAACTTCCGCTGTATTTTTATATAATACTGTCGGTTAGCGTATTACAACTGCATTATCTTTCGCCCGCGCTGGTAGCATCGTCATTAATGCTTTTAATGTTTTACCGGCTCTTTAAGGCTTACAAGGTTGACGGCATTTCAATGATTTTCCTGGATGCAGGGTTATTGATATCCACAGCCAGCTTGTTTTATTTCCCGGCCATTTTCTTCTTTTTTTTCCTGGTTGCCTCACTTTTGTTGCTCAGGCCTTTTATATGGCGTGAATGGGTATTTTCGATATTGGGAATAGCCATACCCTACGTATTTGTATGGTCAGCATTTTATATTTTTGACATACCCTTCAGCCAGCTTGGAAAAACCATCGCAGGCACCTTTGGTAAGGACATTGTGGAATATAACTTAAGCCAGTATGTTGGCTGGGCTTATGTGCTGTTGCTTACGGTTGTCTGCAGTTATTATATTGCCAGGGCAATAGATTCCATGAAGATTCATGCCCGAAAATTTTTCCTGGTTTTTCTCGCCTTTTTCCTATTATCATTGCTGGTATTTTTATTCGTTAACGGGGCCGGACCGGGCATGGTGTATTTTGCCGCAGTTCCCCTGTCGTACCTGTTTACCTATTATTTTGTTAAGTGTAACAGAGGCTGGATAAACGATATTCTTTTTGCTTTATTTATACTGCTGCTCATCTGGCAGAGGTTTGACTTCTGAAGCTGGCAGAAACAAAAAAGGGTGTCTCCATGGACACCCTTGCAATTATTGTGGTATAGGGTTATAGCTTTTTTACATACGACATAATTCCTACTCCCTCTCCGGCTTTTCCTTCTTTAAAGGAAATGAACACATGGTAAACGCCGGTTTTCTGGCATTTAAAATCAAAGGATGGATAGTCTTTTCCCGTTGCGGTAATGAATGTGCTGCCTAAAAGGGTATTCAGGTCAAAAAGCTGAAGCACGGCTTCGCCTTCTGAATTGGGGGCGGTACAAATAGAGAACCTGTAAACAATGCTTTTATTAAGCAAAAGGGCAAACCGGGCTGTAGGGGGTGCTCCGCCGGGTGTTCCCTGATCGAGTTTAACAACAAAGTCCTTTAAATACATTACATCTCCTGCGTTTCCTGCACACTGAGCTGTAAGCTGTGAAATATCCTGTGCCTTTAGGAAACCTGATCCAAGGAGTGCAATAACTGAAAATAAAATAAGAAATTTCTTCATAACTAAAAGCTTATTAACTTGTTACGAACCTGTTCGGTGGAATTGATGATTTCTACAAGCAATTCAGGTGAAATTTCAATGATACTTTTGTCACCGCCAACGATGGTCAGCATACCATCCACTTCAACCATCTGGGGTTCACCTTTTTCAATCAGTATATTCACGGAAGCGAACAACGACTTGAGTTGCTGCAGCTCTTCAAGTAACCTGGTATATTGTTTGTCGCGCTCGTATTTCTCGAGAATCAGCATAAGCTGATCCAGCGTGAGTTTTTGCTCACCAATACGTTCGGCCAGTTCCTTATTCGGGGTTGCCTTGTAAACCTGTGTTCCCAGGTAAAGACCTTCAATCCATACACCGGTAACCATTAATGCGCTCAGGTTTGTCCGGTTGTTCGAATGCAGGTATTTGTCCATTTGATTGAAACTGTGTACGGAAATATACATCAGTGAGTCAAGGTTCTTGCTATTGGTAGCCAGTCGTTTCAACGTGGTGAAGTCGAAGAACTGGCCTACTTTGATGGCATCCGAAAGGTTTTTTATTGCCGAAAGATAATCTACCACGGCGGATGTTTTATTATACATATTCAGATAACCGAGGTCGGCAGCATATATTCCAAGGTTCAGCGCCTGCTGGAAGCTGGTGGTAAGGTTGCCCACCCTGTCGGTCGGTGATATGTATTTATTGGAGTAGGGTACTCCCAGATCTTTGATCATAGCAGCCATTTCAACTGGTGAGGATATGTTCTGAACAATATCCTGCATTACCTCTTCTGAAATCTCAACTCCTTGATTCAACACTGAGTCGGGAATTTCTCCACCGGCATTCTTGTTTTCCGCGCCCGATTTACAGGAGCCTGCAAACACAGCCAGCATTATCAAAAAAAACGCGATTACTTTGGGCATAGCAATTATGTTGTTTTGTTCAACAAATGTAAAAAAATGATCCTACGTAATAAATATTTTTAATAAGGAACTCATGTTTTCTTTTTAAACCGTTCCGAGAAATTAATCACTTTCAGCAACCATTCGTAATACAGCGCTGCATAAAGCAGTCCTGTCAACAGCCATATGAACACCATATTATACCAGTATGTATCAAAAGTCTTTCCTAAAATTGGTTTCACCGGAGAATAAAAATGTGTACGTAGTGTGAGGGCGCTTTTAACATACGGATCCTGATAAATGGGATCGTAGTGCTGCACCAGCCGGTGATCATACTCCAGTATCTTATTCTTTTCAAATACTTTTCTCACAATATCCGATACCCCTTCATTGTGATAATTGTCCCTTAGCTTTTCCCATGCATCAGGGTCCAGATCGAGGTAGTAATTAAAGTAGTTTTCCTTTTGCCTGCTAACACGCTCAAATTTTTTGCCATAGTATTCATCCAGGGCGGTGAGGTAGCCGGATAGATCGCCCGATACTTCCATATCAAACTTGCCGGGGGTAAGCATATCAAGCCGGGTAAAGGGTGGAACCTCTTTGTTCACCAACGATTCGCGAGCAACTTCATTGGAAATTACCTGCAGATCACCTGCGGCCATGGTTACCGACCGTGTATTAACAAGTTCGTTGT
Source organism: uncultured Bacteroidales bacterium (assembly GCA_964646255.1). Taxonomy (GTDB): domain Bacteria; phylum Bacteroidota; class Bacteroidia; order Bacteroidales; family UBA10428; genus UBA5072. The sequence continues at coordinate 12,812 of CAZYDI010000019.1, read as the reverse complement.
TTATTCTTTCAAGCCGTTCAGTAAGTTCAGGCAGCCAGTAAACCTTTTTGAAATCACTCTGGCTTTCCTCTTTTTCCAGTTCGTATAATTTGCTTTTCATGAATTGATTATCCTTGAACTGGTGCACCATGAGGGCTTCGTATGACCATTTGGTAACCATGAATTCTGCAATAACAGGAACCTTGTCAACCCTGCTTACCGACCGGTTAAGCTTATCGAAGCTAAACATGGCACCGCTGAGGATCATCATGGGGATCATGACCAGCGGTATGAGGATATAGATGGTAACGGCGGAGTTGAATGATGCAGAAATATTCAAGCCAAGGATATTGGCAAAAGCAGCAGTGGAAAACAATGCAAACCAGTAAATAAATCCCATATCACGGATGCCGAGAATGGTGTTGGCAACTACAACAAAGAGCAATGCCTGTATGGCAGAAATACTGAACAAAATGATCACTTTCGAAACCAGGTAACTCGACCTGCTGAGGTTCAGAAAGCGTTCGCGTTTCAGGATTTTCCTGTCGCGGAAAATTTCTTCTGCGCTCACTGTCAGGCCAAGGAACAAGGCAACAATAAGGGCCATGAATACATAAATCGGGATGTTTTCATTTACCCTGAAAATATATTCCCTTGAATTCGGATTTTCGATATAACGGATAATGAAGGATAAAATGAATCCCAGCACCGGGGCTTCAAGCAGGCTTAATGCAACATATTGGGTATTGCTGATTTTCGAAAAGAAATCGCGGGTGGTATATATTCCCAATTGCTTAAACCATCCGGGGATTTTAAGGTTGGTGGGTGGGGAATCTTCACCCGCCTTCAATTCCTGGTAGGGTACAAGATCCTTATAGTGCTCATGCCATTGCTGAGGATTAACTTTTCTGTTGTCGGTATAATTTCCGAATTCATCAACCACCCTGGCCTCAATAATATTGAAAATAAGTTCGGGATTAACGTTTCCGCATGATTGACATTCGCCTACATCACTGTTAATCTGGGCATCGATTCGCTTGAAATACATCACCGCTTCAACCGGGTTACCATAATAAATGAGGAATCCCCCGGTATCGAGGATGATCATCCTGTCGAACATTTTATAAATTTCCGACGAAGGCTGGTGTATAACAACAAAAATCAACTTTCCCTTAAGCGCAAGCTCGCGCAAAAGGTCCATTACATTTTCCGAATCGCGTGAAGACAAACCTGAAGTGGGTTCATCCACAAACAGGATAGAGGGCTCTCTGATTAATTCAAGGGCAATGTTTAGGCGTTTTCGTTGTCCCCCGCTGATGGTTTTCTTAAGCGGAGAGCCTACTTTAAGGTCTTTCCGGTCATAAAGGCCAAGGTTTTGAAGCGTTTTAATCACCAGGGCATCAATTTCGGCTTCATTCTTATCTTTAAAACACAGCTTGGCATTGTAGTAAAGGTTTTCATAAACGGTAAGTTCCTCAATAAGCAGGTCGTCCTGGGGAACCAAACCAATTACACCTTCAAGTTTTTCCCTGTCCTTGTGCAGGTTTATGTTGTTGATGAGCACTTCACCGGACGAAGGCGATTCGGTGCCGCAAAGAACGTTTAACAGGGTGGTTTTTCCTGCTCCGCTGGCTCCCATAATGCCAATAAGGCGGCCATGCGTTTCGGAGAAACTGATATCTTTTATCCCAATATTTCCATTGGGAAACTTGTATTCTATGTCCCGGGCAATATAAGAAATCTGGCTCGACAGCATATCTGCCATAAAATGTGCAACCACATCGCTATAATAAACAGGGGCACTTTTAGGCAGCTTAACGGCTCCGCCATTGGCAAAAAGGTAAATCCGGTCATTACGAACGGGTAACCCGTTTAAAAACAGGTCTTCATTACCGGTATATTTTAAAAAGTATAAGTCAACACTGTTGATCTTCAGGACAAAGATGTTGCCATGAAGATGTTTTGTTTTTATGAACTTGGCAACGTTAGGCCTGTTTTCTTCATTTTCGTTGATAACCAGCATGTACGGGTTATCAATTTGTGAAATCTCATTGCTGATAACGAACGATTCAATGCTGGTAAATTCTTCCTTGTCTACCTTAAAAACGTCAGCTACGGTATTGATAATCTGCATACGCTGGTCGGTAAACTTTCGGTCAGCGTTCACAATTTCAAAAAGCCTTACAAGAACAACTACTTTTTGTTTTTGGGTAAGGGTCTTGTTGATTTTTTTGCACAGGCCCAGGATGCGAACAGAATCCCTTACCGAAGTAAGTTTCCTGGTGCTCTTTTCTTCCTTCTCTTCTTCTTTATCTTCTTCATTTCCGCCATTTTCCATACCACTGTACTGACGGAAAAGTAAAAAGTATTCTTTTACTTTTTCGTCGTTCAGTTGCTGTTGCAGAAAGTTTTTGACGTATTCAATCTGTGTAGATTCAACGCCCTCATCTTGCTTTGCAATAATTGCAAAAAGCTGCATCAGCGCTTTTAGGATCTCTTCACTCATTCAGATTAGCGGGTTTTGAGAAAATAATTCAGGTAGTGAAATGAAAAGCCTGTCTGTTAATAAGGAACCTGTTCGAAGGGTACATCAACAATGTCGGAATACTCTTCGCCTGCTTCTGCCATATCTTCATCATCCTCCGGATAATGCCATTTAATGAGCACATCGTTGCCCTTTTCATGCATTTCCTCAAGTTTCATGAGTATATCAAGCAACAGCTTTGAAGATGCCGTATTAAAATAAGTGAGCTTGAAATTGAACACGGTTTTACCCTTTGGATTTTCAGCATATTCCGAAAGCCAATTAAGAACCGGCTCATAAAATGCGCTTACATCTTCGGGTAATGATCGGCCGCTGATTTCAAAGACATCGTTCTCTGCATCCAGCATTATTTTGGGAGTATCTTCGGTACCTTGAATTTTGATTGTTTCCATATATTGATTGGTTTTTTAAATTTCAGACCTAGAAATGGTTGATGTCAACAGGAAGAAAGAAGTATCATCGGAGATGGGTAAAAAGTGATATTCCAGTTCCTTGTTTGTTTTTCTTTTGATATCAATGAAACCCAGTCCGGCACCACCTTTTTCAGATAGTCTTCCTTCTTTCATCTGCTTTTTATAAAGCTCTTTCAACTCATCCTTGTCCATTCTGTTGATGTTCTCGAGTAATTCGGTAAGATACTCAATTTTATCGTTTTCAACAGCATTGCCGGTGGTGACTGAATATTCATCTTCACCTTTGCTAACCAGGAAAATACCTCTTCCTGAGAACAGATAGTCATTCGACGTAAAATCATCTGCATGTTTGCTGATGTTCTGCAAACATTCAACCATTACATGGAAGACTTTCCGCTGTACGGAATTGGGCTCATCTTCCTTTGACATGTTAGATTCGGTAAGCGATGTAAAGGCCTTGGTGATCTGATGGGTAATTTCACCTTCATACACTAAGGTAATCTCATGGGCTTTCATTGATTTATAGAATTCATAAACAAATTCAAGAAACCCTTTCACATCTTTTTTATTGTCCATTGGTTATCGGTTTATAATACAATATTACTAAAATTCAATTCCAATCAGCAGAACATCATCTATTTGTTTTCCGTCTCCTCTCCATCGCTCAAAATCATCAGAAAACAGGTTGCTGAATTTTTCAATGGGCAAATCCTTGTTTTCAAGGATAAGTTCCCTGATTCTTTTTGGTGAATATTTCTTTTCCTCCGGGCCACCCAATTGATCAGGCAATCCATCGGAGAAGAAAAAGAACTTGTCGCCGCGCTTGTATTTTATGCTGTAATTGGTAAATCGTTCTTCATCTTTTTTACGATGCGGAATACCTCCGATAGCTTTGCGATCACCCTTGTATTCTATTAACTCGCCATCCCTCAGGTGATACAGAGGCCTGTGCGCACCGGCGTATTGCAATTCCTTTTCAATATGGTTCACCTTGCAAAATGCTATATCCATTCCGTCGCGTGCTTCTGCCTCCTCGGTATCCTGCTTGAGCGTTCTTCTTACGCCAAAGTGGAGCATATCGCATACTTCCGATGCGGACATTGTACGCTCATGATCCACGATATTGTTAAGGATGAAATAACCCACAAACGATAGCAGGGCGCCGGGAACACCATGTCCGGTGCAGTCCACTGCAGCAATGTAAATATCATTGCCCCTGTGGAAGAACCACGGAAAATCACCGCTAACCACGTCGCGCGGCTTGTAATATATGAACGATTTTGGCAGGAATTCGCGTACCGATCGTATATCAGGCAGAATGGAAGTCTGGATACGCTGAGCATAGTTAATGGAGTCTTCGATTTTGCGGTTTTTATCCTGAATTTCAAGTTCTATTTGCTTGGCTTCAGTGATGTCGTGACCAACAAACAGGATGGTTTCAAGTTCGTTTTCATTTAATTCAGGAATGGCTGCAAAGCTCATGATGCGATCCATCTTTACACCATCGATTACGGCGGGTATGGTAATTTCGGACTGTGTTTTATTCGGGTAAGCCTTTATTGCCTCGATGGTTTCTTTAAAATAGCGGCTCAGAACATCGGAGATGTCGATTTCCGCAAGGGTTTTGTTGATCAGGTCGGCAGGACTGATATTCATAAAGGAGGTAACCACAGGGTTTGCATAGAAGAACTGGCCTGCGGTATTTAACCGGATGATAAGGTCGAGTGAATTTTCTGACAGCGCCTGCATCTTGCTCTTCAACCTTTCTTCACGCTCAGCCCTTTTGCGTTCCGTAATATCGGTTGAATTAATTATGATTCCTTCAATGGCAGGATCATCAAGCAGATTACGGCCGGTAGCTTCGAGAAAGATTTTCTGGCCGTTCTTCTTCATGTAGGTATATTGGATGGTAACAGGAACATCAGGACTGGCAAGCAATTGCTTGAACATATTCCTCATGCTGCTTTCTCCTTTACGTGTAAGCCTGTCGATATCTTTCCCGTGCATCATTTCTTCGGGGGTGAAACCGAGAATCTTCAGAACCGAAGGGCTTTCATACTTCATAACCATGTTTTCATCGTATATGGCAATGATTTCTGAAGCGTTTTCCAACAGGGAGTACTGTCGTTTCTGGGCATTTTCAACTTCCTTAATCTGGGCTTCGAGGTGTTCGTTTGATTTTTTCAACTCCTCTTGTGTGGCACTCATTTCTTCAGCGTTCTGACGCAGCTCTTCTTCATTTTCCTGGAGTTCAAGCGTCATCTGCTGTGATTCAACGAGCAGTTTTTCGGTGCGCTCATTGATTTTGAGGTTGGATATAGTACGGGCAATTATTTCACCCAGCTCTTTCAATAGCTTAATGGTGATATTGGGAATGTGATTTTCAAGCGATGCGAATTCAAGCACACCCTGGAGCTTTTCTTCACTGATAAGCGGAATGAGCAGCAGGCTCCTCGGCTTTTGATCGCCAAGTATTCCTGAGCTTATGGTAACATAATTATCGGGTATATCTGTCCGGTATATGTAGTCCATTTCATAACCACATTGACCGATGAGGCCATATCCCAGTTTAAATTCCTTTAGATCGTATTTCCTTCTGTTGTATGCATAGGTGGCGGCAGATGTCAGTACCCGGCTCTCTTCGTTGTAGAGATATACAGCACCCTGAACCAGCCTGGTATAATCAACAAGGGTCTGTATTACCTTTGCAGAGAGCTCGTCAACTTTGTTGTATTGCCGCAGGATATGTGAAATGGTTTCTTTTCCTTCGGCAATCCATGCTTGTTCTGATTCTCTCCTTGAATTCTCAAGAAGGTTATCCCTCATAATGATTAATGACTCAGCAAGTATATCCTGCTCAGTATTAATGGAGAGCTGAGAATGATAGTCGCCTTCGCCTATTTTCTTGGCAAAGTCGGCCATAGCATTTAAGCGTATATCCCTTTCCTTTATCTGCTGCTGGTATTTTCCTGTATCACCGATTCTTTGCCTGTCTATAAAATATGCACCCGCAATGAAAACCAGGGGTGCCATATCAACCAGGTACAATAAGGGGTTATTGCTGTGTATCTTTCCAAATCCGAACACCGATACGGCTATGTCGTTGCGCACAAACTCAATGATCCAGCTTGTAATGGGGAAAGCAAGACCAATCAGCAAGGCTGCTATAAAGTATTCCGACTTTACAATGTCATTAAAGATGCTATTTCTCTTTTCTTCATCCATCTTTTTCAGGCATTGATATATTTGTTAAGTTTTTGTCCCGCTTCCGTAAGTACTTTTTCAAGTATACTTCCTGTGAGATCGTCATGTTTCTTAAAAGCCGCCAATTCCAATACAGCGATGCACTTTTCTTCGAAAATTACCGGAACCACAACCAGGTATTTCGGATGAGCGGTACCTAAACCGGATGAAACCTTGAAATAATTTTCAGGAATATCGTATAATACCGTTGGTGTTTTACTTTCCGCAACCTGGCCGGGTATTCCGTCCCCTTCTTTAAAAGGTTCGGGCTTACGGTCGGTTATGGCAAATTCTCCGGCAGGTGCATATAAACCCTCAGCGGAATTATGCACATACATAATGCCCTGAACATACTGAAGTTCCTTTGCAAGGGCAGCAAGCAGTTTATTGCACAAGGAGTTGGCCGATCTTACGCCACTGATTCCCGAAAGTATGTTGTTTACCACCGTCTGAACAGCTTCAGCTTCATTGCGCTGTTCGGCTTCGGTTTTTCTCTTCCGTTCCATATCCTGTACTATAACCGATTTTCCTTCTTCATAAGCCTTTCTTTTGATTTCGTCTATGCGGGAATAATCGGTATACTGAAAGGCTGCAAAAAACAAAAACACACCGGCACAAAGAACCAATATCATAAACATAACCACCCAGCCTTCATATTTAACTTCAATGTTACGAATAGAGTTCCATAGCGCTGTCAGTGCGAGCAACCAGGCAACAGCCATGATGGTAATGGCTATAACACTGAGTTTTCTATATTTACCCATATTGGTCATTCGATCATCTGAGCTTTTGAAGATAAGTAATGATCTGATCTGTGGTATATACGAAATCTACCTTAGTAAGTTGCAAGGCTGATTGTGTCATTGTTTTCACTTCACACTCAGCAGGATCCTGTACTATGGTTACCCCGCCGTTGTCATGAACCTTTTTCAGTCCCAATGCACCGTCTTTGTTAGCGCCCGAAAGAATAATGCCAATAAGCTTTTCACGATATGCATTGGCTGCTGATATAAATGAAAGGTCGATGGAGGGCCGGCTATGGTTAACAGTGTCTTCAGTTGATAAAGCAATACGGTTGGCCAGTTCAACAAACATGTGATAATTTGCGGGGGCCAGGTAAGCCCTGCCGGGTTTTAACGTGTCCTTGTCATAAGGTTCTTCCACGGGTATGCTTGATTTGAGTGACAGGGCTTCCACAAAACCGGAGCGTACATGTTTAAGTCTGTGGAGGCAAAGCAAAACGGGTATGGGAAAATTTTTCGGCATTCCATTTAAAATGCGCGTAATAACCTGAAAGCTTCCAGCCGAACCGCCTATTATAACAGCCTTGTAATTCATCATTCGCATCAGATTTTTTTCCTGTAAACACTCTCTGACGGATTGATCAACTCAAAATCCCTTGTTGCACTAATTCCGGATATCCGTTCGCGTATTCCCAGGATCAACAGGCCTGAGACCGACATAGAGCGGTAGAGTACCTGCAACATATAATCCTGCCTGGCTGGATTGTAATAAATCATATTATTCCGGAACATAACAAGTCGGACATTTTGCGGAGCATTGTCGAAATTCAGGTTGAGTTTTCTGAATTCCACTTTATCCATCAATTGTGTATTTCTGTAAATTATGTCTTTTTCGGTTTTATAATACGCTGCAAGATCCCTGGGTCCATTGTAGCGTTTATAGTTTTCCTGTGATACTTCAATTTTTTTTGTATCATAAGTGCCTTTTTTAATTATCTCGAGGCTTTTATCGCTTATGGATGAAGCAACAATCTGAATACTGTCCTGCCATCCGGATTCGTACAATAAAATAGCCAATGAGAATAGTTCAGCACCGGATACACAAAATGGAATCCATACTTTTATTATGCCACCGCTTCTTTCCAGTTGATCGGGGAAATAATCTTCACGCAACCATCTCCATAACGAAGGATCCCTGAACATTTCTGTGGAAGGGACAGATATTTCATGCAGAAAGGCATCAAAGAAGGTTTCATCATCCTGAATTTTCCTGATGAAGCTTTCAACAGACCCAATCGAGAAAATCTTCATCAGCCGTTCAATCCTGTACTTGAATGAGGTTAAGGCATGATTCGAAAAATCAAAATCATAAACTGATTTAATGACCCTGGTTATTTCCCTGATATCAACTATTCCTAGCTCGGCCATTAGTTGCAAAGTTTATATATTTAACTATATTATCGTTTCTGTCGGAAACTTTTGCAAAATGTTCAATCAGGTCAAACGTTTTCTTCCCTATTCTAACCGTCTCTGTATACACGGCGTGACCGGATGAACGCAGGTCTTCCCAGAAATTGCTGTCTGTTCTTATCGTACCGTCAAAGACTTCTTCGTGTGTTTTTCCGAGGACTTCTTCCCTGTCTTTTCCAATAAACAGGCACATTGCATGGTTAACATTGGATATTTTTCCCTCGATGTCATATTCAACTACAAGCAGGGCATTGGTTATAGCTTCGGCTATTCCCCTGAATTCCTCCTCGCGTCGTCCGGATTCTTCCTGGGTAGCCTTAAGTTCTTCCATGTTTTGCCGCATTTCCTCCTCCTGTTCAGCCATTTCGAGCGCCTGTTGCTGCGATTTAGCCAGGAGTTCAGCGGTACGTTGGTTGTTTCGTGTATTTACCAGTGTAGCCCCGAGGTTTAAAGCAACTTCGCGCGAAAATTCAATTTCATAATCCATGAACTTTTTAAGGGAGGCAATTTCAATTACGCCAAGGAGTTCATTTTCATGCAGCACCGGAATCAGCAATAGGTTATTGGGCGGTGTATCACCCAGGCCTGATGTTATGCTTATATACCCGGGAGGTATATCGGTGAGGTTTATGTATTGTTTTTCCCTTGCACAGGTGCCAATCAGGCCTTCACCCAATTTGATTGTCTGATCAAGGTATTTTTTCCGGTTATAGGCAAAGGCTGAAACCAAACGCAATACCTGATCATTCTTGTCAGCGTCATCCAGGACAAAGAATCCGCCTTGTATCGCATTAAGGTATTTCACTATTTCACGAATGAAGGAATCGCCCAAAACAACCATGTTTTCGTTTTTCTGCCGCAGTATATCGGCAAATTTTGCAGCTCCCTCATTCATGTATTGTCTTACGGCATTTTCATGCTCATTCTTTTTTTGGCTTTCGTACGTATCGGAAATTTTCTTTTGGAGACTAATGAGCTCATTGCCAACCAAATCATGCTCTCCTGCTGTAACAAGGGGGGCATCGAGTTTGTCTTCGTTCAGGCTGCGTAGAAAGGTATACTTGAGTTTCAGCGATTCAATATGTGCCGTCAGGAATCCTGTAATTAATTTCAGGTCCATAATGTTGCCGGCTTCAATTTTTTCCTCAGGAAATTCACCGGCCGCTATCCGCCTGCAAAAGGCTGCAATTTTACTTAATGGTTCGAGGAGGGAGAACACATTGACAAATAAGTACACAAACGATGCAATAATCAGCAGAATTACCACAGCCTTTGCAATAAACCAGTTTCGGGAGAAGGTTTCCGCTTTTTTCATTAACACTTCCCGGAAAGTATTGTAAATGACCGGCATATTTTGCAGGCTTTTTTCCAGTTCAGGAATAATTCCCTGAGCACCTGCATTCATCCTCTTTTCTATCGAAAGCAAACTGCCCGTATTGTGTATATAGGCGTCAAGATCGGCAATATTTATCATGCTTTCCTCTGTGAGTGAATTGCGTACATCTTCGGCAATAATGGAAATATCCTCCAGGATTTTCGGATCCTTACCCAGCATGTATTCACCCTCGAGTTGCTTTAATCCGGTAAGCATATCATGAATATGTGCATCATTTCCGCCATTGGCTGAAAGCATGCGACTACTCCGGTCACGCCAATTAAATATGAGTCCTGAATGTTGATTGCCCCGTTCACGTGTTATGAGTACAAGGTTGTTGAAGCTGGCATTATACGCTTCAACCTCCCTGCTAAAATCTTTCAATAGTGCACTGATTGCTTTATTGCGCCTTACTATTCCGGAATTACCAATGGTATGAATAAGCTCATTTATGGCTATTACGGACTGTTTGCTGTCTTCTTCGATGTTGGTTTCTGAAGCCGAAACAAGGTTGCCGGTTTTAGTGCTTGAGGCAAGAAAAACTGCATGCAAAGAGGTCAACCTTGTCATATGCTTTTCCATTTCAGAAACCTTGCCAATAAGATTCTGTGAGCTATTAACCGGTAATTGCATCCACCAGTTTACAAGCAGAATCGCGGCAGCGAAAACCACAAACCAAAAGCCCAGAAAAATTTTGTTTTTGGCGGCCGAACCGGGTTCTTTAATCTTCATTTTTCAGGTTTTGAAAAAATAAACTTTTGGTATTCAATTTAATCAAATATATCGTAACTGACTCAATTTTTAAAGTAGGCATGTCCTTTTTTTTGAAATTTGGCTGCCGGAGCGCCAAGTATAGTCTCGTGCATACCCATTATAAGACATCCTGAATCATATAAACTCGAATGAAACAGGTCAAATACCCTGCATTGCAGGTTATAGTTGAAATATATAATCACATTCCTGCATAATATCAAATCAAATTTTACATACAGCGTGTTGTTTTCAGTAACCAGGTCGTGCTTTTTAAATACCGGTTTCTCGCGCAGAAATGGCAATAGTTTTATGGTATCATTGGCCTTGTCAAGGTCGAGGTATTTGCTGTATGGTACATCGTTGTATTCTTCGTAATTATATGGATTTTCCTTAATCACCTTATCAAAGTTATCCAGGTACGCAAGGTTAAATCGGTATTTATATTCTCCCTGGCGTGCTGCATCCATTACGTCGGTATTGATATCAGTTGCATAAACCCTTGCTTTATCAAGCATATCAAGCTCATTGAGCAATATAAGCATGGAATAAACTTCCTGGCCTGTTGAGCATCCGGCATGCCATATGTTAATTACCGTGTTGTTTTTAAACCGTGGGAGTATGTTAAAGCGGATGGTTTGCCATACCTGGGGATCGCGGAAAAGTTCTGTGGTATTTACCGTGATTTCTTTTACAACCCTTTCTACAAAATCGGAATCGCTTTTTAATTTGGCTACCAGCGCATTGATATTCATCGAATGATCTGTAAGGACTTTTAAGATCCTACGTTTGAGCGACTTTTCGGAATACTGACTGAAATCGTACTTCGACGAATTCTTAAGAGTGAATAAGAAAAGTTGATAATCCTGATCCGAAACCATCATACTCATGCGCAAAAATAGCCTTGATTTACAACCGTACTTGATTTGATTGTTGTAACTACAGTCTACCATAATTTGCACCACCGGGTTTCATTTTTGACCAAAAATTTCTACTTTAGATAAAAATATTCACCATTATGGAGCTTAAAGCCGCTATTGAAGCACGTACCAGTGTAAGGGTTTACAGTAATGAACCGGTCGACATGAACGACATAAAGGAAATGGTTCGTTTAGCCGGTTTGGCACCCAGTGTAAATAATTATCAGCCCTGGAGGTATATTGCGGTTACCAACCGCAGCTTATTGAATGATATGGCAGACGTGGTAGCCTCAAGAATCGAGGGCCTTCCGGTTACCAAATCGGTAGCGGCGGCCAACGTAAAAAAACAGGTTACCTGGTTTTCCACCTTTTTTAAGGACGCTCCGGTTCTGCTGGTGCTGGTAACAAGACCCTATGAAACAGTGCTTGAAAGTGCTGTTGAAATGTCGCATGAGGAAATTAATATTCTGCGCAACTATCCCGATGTTCAGAGCGCAGGTGCAAGCATTCAGAATATCTTGCTTGCGGCTGTTGATATGGGTTACGGTGCCTGCTGGATGAGCGGCGCCATGTTTGCCAAAAAGGAAATAGAGGAAATGTTAAACATTCATGCTCCTGAAAAGGCACTGGCATTTGTGGTTATCGGACGTCCCAAATCGGAACACAAGCCTAAAATCAAGCCCAACCTTGCCGAATCAATGGAAATAATTGACTGACGGCATTTCAGTCAATATAAACCCTTTTGTCTTTAGGGTATTTAATGGCAAAGGATATTTTCAGTTTTTTCTCCCCTGATGGTGCTATGGTATGTTTCCAGGTTATAATGCCGGTTTGTTTATTGTATTTTCCTCCTGAAAAATCCAGGGGCTCAATTTCTATGTCCTTGTTCATGGATACCGGAAGCTGATCTTCCAGCCGAAGGTCAACAGCCTGTTTTTTATTGTTGCGCACGGTTATTTCCCAGGCCCTTGTTTCACGCTTATTGCTGCCTATGGTGCGCTCTTCGGTATAATCTTTCAGTTTTACCCGGGTTACAATAATGTTTTTATCGCGTCCGAGTGATAAGTGCAGGGTGTCGTTGGTGTTGCGCACATTCAGCTGGGATTTGCCCACATAGGTGCCCTCGAAGAAAAGGTTCATCTCGCCTGATAACAGGTTATAGCTCTCCCACCCGGTAATAATGGCCAGCAGGAAAGCATCCCTGTCCAGTTTTGGAGCACAGTAGTATTCAAATGAAGCAGGCAGGTTAATATCCTGAATGTTGATGGTATACATTTTGTTATCCGATGGAATATCGTAAGGAATGCGTATGTCGAATTCAAGGTTGGTCTGGTTCTCATTAATATCTGTATAAAGAGCAGGGCTCGCAGCGGC
>CAZYDI010000018.1:15459-45187 GCA_964646255.1 uncultured Bacteroidales bacterium | reverse complement strand
TCACCTCCGATGGTGCCTTTCCATAGTTCTTTTTAAACCATTTTCCAAAATAGTGCGGATCATCGAAGCCTACCATACCGGCAATTTCCGATACAGACAGGTTATCTGTCATCAGCAAATGAACTGCATGATTAACACGCATATTTTTTATGAAATCAGCAGGGGTGCAATTCATCAATGCGTTGGTTTTGCGATAGAGTACCGCTACAGACATTCCTAATGCTGCTGCAAGTCTTTCATTGCCGAACCCGGTATCGTGCAGATTCTTTTCAGCTATTTCACTCATCTTACGGAGAAATTTTTCATCCGCGTTTTCTGTTTCCGCTGTTAATTGGTTTGCAGAGCCTTTCAGTCCATACTTCGACGAATAATACCGCTGAAGTTGTTTACGCAATTTAATCAGGTTCGAAATCCTGTGTAAAAGAATATCTTCATTAAAGGGCTTGGTGATGTAATCGTCTGCACCGGTTTCGAATCCCCTTATTTTGTTGTCGGTTGAAACCAGCGATGTTAACAGGATTACGGGTATGTGGCTGGTGCGATCATCATCTTTTAACAACCGTGTCATTTCAACACCGTCCATTTCAGGCATAACAATATCACTGATGATTAAATCAGGAATCATTTCCCTGGCTTTGCACAAACCGTCTTTCCCGTTACCGGATTCTGATATATGATATCGGGCCGATAACACCATTCTCAAATAGTTGCGCAGGTCTTCATTGTCTTCCACCACAAGGATCAGGGGGGCGTCATTTGCAGTTTTGCCTGCCCCCGGTGAAACCGAATCAAGGGGAGGCATATCAAAAGTTACACTGGCGTGGCTTTCATCATCCTTTCTTTCCGTGTAGTTGTTGAATAATTCTTTTGTGCGGGGCAATTGTACACTAAATACCGTGCCTTTCCCTTTTTCACTTTCCACACTTATTGTTCCATTGAGCAGGTCAGTCATTTCCTTCACCAGCGAAAGTCCCAGCCCCGTTCCTTCCTGCACTTTTCCAGGCGACCCGTCGACGTGGTAAAAGCGATCGAAAATTTTCTCATGAAATTCCACAGGAATCCCCGAACCATTATCCTCGACTGCCACCTGAAAATGCGATATATCTGCACTTACCTGCACCCTAACCGAATTGTGAGTGAATTTAAAGGCATTGGACAATAAATTGCTGATGATCTTTTCTGTTTTATCAGGATCATACCATGCAGAAATTTCCTGTGTTGCGCAGGTAAAGTGATAACTGACATTATTGCGCGCAGCAAGCGGAGTGAATTTCTCAAAGGTGCTTTTAACGAATAGGACAATGTCCCCTTCACAAATTTCAGGTTTGAGTTTTTTTGCCTCGAGTTTTTGCAGGTCGAGTAACTGATTAATGAGGACGGATAAGCGGCTTGCATTGCGTTTTATCAAGCCTGCATGCTCAAGCGTTTCCTCGTCGGATTGTTGTAAGGCTTTCTGCAGGATTGAATTTAACGGGGCCAGAATAAGTGTAAGCGGAGTGCGGAATTCATGGGAAATATTGGCAAAGAACCGCATTTTCATTTCATCGGTTTTCAGCTGGTGCTCATATTCCAATACTGCATTCCTTATGTTGGTTTTTTGCTTTTCTTTCTGAATGAAGTTGTAACGGAACAGCAGCAGGGCCCCTGCAATTAATCCGGTATAAATGATATATGCCCACCAGGTTTTCCATGGCGGAGGCAATATCCTGATTTGTATTTCGGCATCCTGATCACTCAAAATGCCGTCGCCATTGGCTGCCCTCACCCTAAAGGTATAAACACCCTGATTGAGGTTTGTATAGGTGGCTGTCCTGTGTTGAGCATCTGTGGTGTACCAGTCCTTATCAAACCCTTCGAGCATATAGGTAAACGTGTTTTTTTCAGGCTGCGTAAAATTGATGGCGGTAAACTCAAAACCAATCATGTTTTGATGATGCTTCAACTTGATTTCACTTGTTGAATTGAGCGTTGCCTTTAAAGGGCTTTCGGATTTTTCTGAGGCCACCGCAACCTCCTTGTTAAACAACAGGAAACGGGTGAGATAAACTTTCGGTTTTTCCAGGTTGTCAATTATGCCTGCCGGATGAAAAGCAAAATACCCTTCATTGGTCCTGTTGCAGTATATAGTACCATCATGCGCCTTGTATAAGGCATTGTGTGTTCTTATCCCGTCTTTTTCATCATAATGGCTTATTTTGCCGGTTGCAGGATGGTATTTCGCCAGTCCTTTTTCGGTAAGGAGCCATAGGTTATCCTGTTCGTCTTCAATGATTTCGTTTACCGATTGGTTGATTACAACGGCAGAGGTGCGATCGAAAATTCCCTGTTGTGGATTATAACGGTACAATCCCCTTGATGTTCCCGCCCACAGTACATTTGCCCTGCCGATAAACAGGGAAAAAACCGATTCCCCTTGTATGTAAGCATTTCCTGCCCGCGATTTCACCGTGAGACTGCCGGATCCGGTATTGTACCGTGCTATGCCTTCAGATGCTCCAATCCATACAATACTGTCATTTTCCCTGACTACGGAATAAATAATCCTGCCCGGAAGTGCACCGGCACCGGACGATGGAAAAGTATATTCATTGCCGGTTGTAACATCAATAATTCGCACACTGTCGTTTTCCAGGAACATAAAGCCGCGATAACCCCGGATATTATTGTTAAGGTTAGGATTGTGCGCATCGTGGTAAAGTGATTTTCGCAACTTTCCGGATTCTTTATCCATTATGGCTATCCCATTGTCGGTACCTACCCAAAGTTGCCCCTTATTGTCGGTGAAAATACATGTAAGGTAATTTTCAGGGGAGGATAAATCATGCCTATATCCACAATAAAATTGATCGTAGCGCTGATTTTTCTCATTATACCTGAACAGGCCATCACGGAAGGTTCCAAGCCAAAGGTTATTGTTTTCGAGGTCCTTAAAAAAAGAGGTAATATAATAGCGGCGCGATTTGTCAACAAGCCTTAAATAGGAAGCAAATTTCCGGTTATTCTTGTTATACATGGAGAGTCCGTCTGAAGAACCCAGCCACATGATTCCGCTTTGATCGCAATACACATAATAGTGGTAGCCCGAAGAAATGCTCCCGGGGTTATTGTTTGAAAAATTCAACAGCTGAACCCGGTTATCATTCCGGGTAATAATGCCAACACCTGTTCTTGTATACCAGATTTTACCCTGGTTGTCCTTGCTGATACTCCAAACGGTTGCATTGTTTTCAGGGTTTTCAAAGGAAAGAAATTCTTCGGTTGCCAATGAAAGCCTGCTCAATCCTCCTGCATAATTCCCGATCCACAAACAATCCTCATCATCCATGCAAAGCGAAAGTACATTGTTGTTTTTTATTGATCCGCGCTTGCCTGGATCTGCCCTAAAGTCGGTGAATTCACCTGTTTTTTTATTAAGTTTTTTCAATCCTCCCCACATTACTCCCATCCACAGGTTACCTTTTCCATCATCGAGCAGGCATGAAATTTCCTTTTCCTTTCTGCCCTCTTCCATGGTAATATAGGATGAGAAACTGGTGAATTGACTGCGGGAGATGTTGTATTGCTGAAGACCCAGGTAAGTTCCTATCCATAAATTATTACCGGTGTCAATGAGCAGGGAAGATATCCGGTTATGCAGCAAGCTGTTAACCCTTGTTGAATCGTGATAATACCGCTGAAACTTGCCTGTTATGCGGTCATACCGGTTTAATCCGTCATAGGTTCCAATCCATAAGTTTCCGGCGTTGTCTTCGGCAATGGCTGAGATTCTGTTGCTGCTGAGGCTTCCCGCATCCTTATCATCGTATTCAAATTTATCAAAGCGGTATCCGTCAAACCGGTTCAATCCGTCATCGGTTCCTATCCAGATAAAGCCCTGATGATCCTGGTAAACAATCCTTACCGAGTTGTTTGAAAGGCCATCGATGGCATTATAGTGACTGAATACCATACCGGATTGCGCATGGGCAACCTGGAAAAGAATAATGGCCAGACAAGCACAGGCTATCTTCATCCATTGCTATTAAAGCAGCAAAATAACAAATCCGGGAATGGAATCCAAAAAAGGATTTGCATAAAAAACATAAATGGCAATTAACCGCAAAGCTCGCAATGAGATAGCAAAGAACGCATTGATATGCCGGATAATATTTGATAGTTTTTTACCATGCAATTGATAGATTTTTACCAAGCGGTGTTACTTTAATCAAATTACCTTTAATTTTTGTTTATTGTTACGTGCCTTTCCCGGGATGCTGAAACTGAACATTCAATTAAAATGCTGTGCTATGAAAATATTGATCAAAAAAATTTCCGTTGTTTCATGGGTAGCTTCAATAATAGCTATTTGCCTGGCCAATAGCACCCATGCCCAGAAGCTCTATGTCAACGATGCAGAATACTATGAAACCCAGGGGGTGAATGTATTGGTATTCAGTAATCTTTATAACGGATTCTTTTTTGACGAAAAGACAGCCGGAATTGAAATTATTCATCACGGAGTTCGAACAGCAACCGGAGGTGCCGTAAGGCTACAGAACACTCCGGAGCAGTGGGATCTCATACCGGAAGTTGCCGGTCGTACAGTAGACAAAGAGAACAATACCATTGAGGTAATCCTGCAATACAAGGAATACAACTTTGAATCCCGCGTTCTGGTGTCTTCTGCGGATGATGGCGTTATCATCACGGTTAACCTGGATAAACCATTGCCAAAAGAATTGCAGGGCCGGGCCGGTTTTAACCTTGAATTTCTGCCATCGGCCTATTTTGAAAAGACCTTCCTTGCTGACGGAAAACCGGGTTACTTTTCTTTGTATCCATCAAGCAACACGGTAATGAGGCCTATGTCAGAAAAAATTCCCCAGTTTGCCAACCATACCACTTTTGATGATCGCGGAAAAGGTGAATTTATAGATCCAAAGCCAATTGCCACAGGCAAATCCTTTGTGCTTGCACCCGAGGATCCTGAGAGGCTGGTTAAAATTCAGTCGGAACAAGAAATAATGCTGTTCGACGGTCGCAACCTTGCCCAAAACGGATGGTTTGTGCTTCGCAGTATTATTCCCGGCGGCATAACAGGCAAAGTTCTTGAATGGCATGTAAATCCGAATGCCATACCTGGATGGAAGCGGCAACCGGTGATTGGCTTTTCGCAGGCCGGCTATCATCCTTCGCAGGAGAAATTTGCCATCATTGAGCTCGACAAAAGGGATACACCGCTCAAAACAGCAACGCTTTGCAAAATCAATGCTGAAGGCGGATCAAAGGAGGTTTTTACGGGTGAACTAAAAACCTGGGGAAACTATTTGCGGTACCATTATACCAAATTCGACTTTAGTTCCATAAAAGATCCCGGTTTATACTATATAAAATATGGTGATCAAAAAACCAATGCTTTTGCCATACAGGACGATGTATATGAAAAAATATGGCATCCCACTATGGATGTATGGTTTCCGGTTCAAATGGACCATATGCAGGTTAATGAAGCCTACAGGATGTGGCATGGCAGGCCCTTTATGGATGATGCCATTCAGGCTCCGGTAAATCATCAGCATTTCGACGGGTACTCCATGGGACCTGTTACAGATACACGCTTTAAACCTTTTGAACGCATACCCGGACTGGATGTCGGAGGTTGGTTTGATGCAGGGGATTTTGATATCCAGACAGGATCGCACAATACGGTAATTATGGAATTTGTTGACGCATGGGAAAAATTCAACATCGATCGCGATCAGACGTATATCGACCAGACAACGCGGTATGTTGACATTCACAGGCCTGATGGCAAACCCGATCTGCTTCAGCAGATAGAACACGGCGTTCTTAATATTGTAGCACAATGCAGAAACATCGGGCATCCGGCAAGGGGAATCGTTGTGCCTAACCTCTACCAGTACCACCACCTGGGTGATGCCAGCACTGAAACCGATAATTTGCCCTATAATCCGAACCTGAAACCCTATGAAACCGATGGCAAATCGAGCGGAACACCCGATGATCGCTGGGTTTTCACCAACAGGTCATCATTTCTCGATTATCATACAGTTGCATCATTGTCGGCTGCAAGCCGTGCTATGAGGGGATATAATGATCCGCTTGCCGATGAATGCCTGCAGCATGCAAAAAGATTGTGGGATGAACAAAAAAGTTCAAATATACCCACCGACACCATGTTTGCCAGTTTCTTCGGCAACACCGAAATGATGGCTGCCCTTCAGTTATACATTACCACCAAAGAGAAAAAATACGCCAACGCCTTTAAGGACATTGTATGGCCGGCACTGGACAATTCGCTTGAAAGAAACATCAACGTGGCACTGAACGCTGCCCACTACCTGGATGAAAAATATAAGGCCAGGCTCAGGGAATACGTTATTAAGTTCAAAGCACTCAATGATAAACTGAGTATGGAAAATCCCTATGGCGTGCCGATTACACGAAGAGGTTGGGCCGGAAATACGCAAATCATTACCTGGGCTATCGCAAATTATGATGCACATAAGCTCTTTCCGGATCTGATCAGCGCCAACAACGCTCTGAAAGGACTTAATTACATCCTGGGTTGCCATCCATACTCAAACCTTTCTTTTGTAATCACCGTGGGCACAAAATCCAAGAAAGTTGCTTACGGGAACAACAGGGCCGATTTCAGATTTATCGCCGGCGGAATTGTTCCGGGCTTGTTTATGTTAAAACCCGACTTTCTCGAAAATAAAGACGACTGGCCGTTTTTGTGGGGACAAAATGAATGCGTAATTGATACCGGGGCATCCTGGCTTGTGCTTTCGGGCGCTGTAAACGATTTAATGAAGCAATAAAGTTAGATTAGGGGTTCTTTCTTTATTTTGTATAGTGAGCGGGCTTGCCTGCTCACTATTTTTATCTCAGGCTTAATCCAGGTACGATTAAAAACCCGATATATCAGCAATATATTTTCATTGGATGACGCTTTGGTTTTGGGAAATGCAGCCATAAAAAAATAAAAGTATTTTTTACCTATATCCATGAAAATAAAAGTAATTTTTACTTATATTCGTAATCCCTACCTTAAAATGAATAACATGGAAAGCCGTGAATTGTCGCATGGTCCATACAAAATAATGAATGTAAACCAATCCTGGTAACCACCAATAAATGCATAAATGAACACAAAAACCTTTTTCCGCCTTTTGTTGGTAATACAAGTGCATTGTATTTCAACACTGGCTTCAGGCCAGCCTCCCAGGGGACCGTTTGTGGTTTCTCCACAGGTGAACCCTGATAAAACAGTAACTTTCCGGTATCTTGCACCAAAAGCAAATGAGGTAAAACTCAGCGTTCAGTTCGAAAAAGACCCCATTACCATGGTTAAAGGTGAAGAAGGCATATGGAGTGTAACGGTGGGGCCTATAAAACCTGATATTTATCCCTATAGTTTCATCGTTGATGGCATAACGGTTATGGATCCAGCCAATAAGGAGTATTTCCCCAATGAACGCTTTAAGGCAAGCCTCGTAGACATTCCCGGTGAACCACCCTTGATTCATTCCGTACAGGATGTGCCCCATGGTACTATAACTTACGAATACTATCCTTCACTGGAAGGTACCACAGGCTCTCTTGTCATATATACGCCACCGGGTTATGACAGAAATTCGGCCGATAAATACCCGGTCTTTTACCTGATCAGCGGCACAACGGATACAGAAGAAACCTTTTATAAAGTAGGCCGCGTTAATTTTATCCTTGATAACCTTATTGCACAGGGTAAGGCCGTTCCAATGATTGTAGTTATGCCTTATGGAAATCCCGCTGCCCGGATTGCTGCCCAAACTGGTGGCGTAAAACCGGATGACATGTTTGGCCGGGAAAGTTCTGAGGCCCTCAAACGGTCGAAATACTTCGAAGACGATCTGATTAACAATATAATCCCACACATGGAAAAAAATTACCGCGTAAAACCGTCGGCCGAATACCGTGCCATTGGAGGTTTTTCGCGGGGCGGCGGACAAACCCTGCGCATTGCCTTTGGAAACATGGACAAATTTGCATGGGTATGCTGTTACAGTGCCTACCTCACACAGAATGAAATTGAATCCCGGTACAAACACATCATTGATAGTCCCGAAAAGACAAATGAATCATTCAGGATGCTTTGGGTGAGCGTTGGCAATGATGATTTTCTGTACCAGCAAACGGTTGAATACATGAATTACCTGAAATCAAAGGGAATCAATTTTAAAAGCCTGGTAACTCCGGGAGGACATACATGGATGAATGTGAAAACCTATGTTGCAGAAACCGTACCACTCCTTTTTAAATAAGACATCATGAAAAAAATAATAATTGCATTGGCAGTATTTTGTATTGCCTTGAATATCCAGGCACAGAGGGCTCTCCGGCTGGCTTCTCCTCATGTACACCGGGGTGACAGCATTACATTCCGGGTTATAGCAAAGGATGCACAACAGGTATTTCTGAACGCTCAGTTCTTAAAAGAAAGGGCAGCCATGAAAAAGGACAGTAATGGCATATGGAGCATAACCACAGGCCAGGTAACTCCCGATATCTACCCATACAGTTTTTGGATTGACAATACGCAGATTGCAGACCCCAATAACACGCTGATCTTTGCCAATGAGTTTTTTAAGCACAGTCTTGTCGATATCACCGGCGATAAGCCCCTGGTACACTCATTGCAAAACGTTCCGCACGGAAAAATAAGTTACCGATACTATAATTCAACCACACTCGGCACAACACGAACACTGGTGATTTATACCCCGCCGGGCTTTGATCCTTCAGCCCGCATTAAATACCCTGTGTTGTACCTCATTCACGGAGGCTCAGATACGGAAGAAACATGGACTAAGGTAGGAAGGGTTAACCTTATTGCCGACAACCTGATTGCCGGGGGTAAAGCATTGCCCATGATCATTGTAATGCCCTTTGCCAATGTGCGGCCAAAAGCCGGTGATGCCTTTACAAAGGATGTAATGAATGATATCATACCCTTTATCGAAAACAATTACCCGGTTATCGCCGATGGTGAGCACCGGGCCATTGCAGGTTTTTCATTTGGCGGAGGACAAACGTTGAATATCGGACTTACCAATACCGGCAAGTTCTCCTATATCGTTGCATTTGCCCCATACACAGATACTGAGGAATTCAAAAAGAATTTCAGCGATTGGAATCCTGATGCCGGCATGATAAACGGCCGCCTTAAACTATTTTCCATTGTTGTTGGTGAAGATGACTTCTTATTTGAAAGCTCAAAAAAGAATGCTGCATTCTTTAAGGATAAAGGATTGGATATACAGTTGGAATTAACGGATGGCGGCCATACCTGGATGAATTGCAAAAAATACATAGCCGCTACGCTTCAGCAATTGTTTAAAAATTAAATCATGTAAACCGAATTTATGATGAGAACACTTATCATTGGCTTAGCCATAAGTTTATTTTCCGGAATTGCCGGACAATCACAAAGTACAATCACGCCCCCGAATGAGGGTTATGATATATACCGCAGCAATATCGAACATGGAAAAATTGACACGGTACTTTATAAATCAAAAACAGTGGGAACCTACAGGAAAGCACTTGTATACACGCCTCCGGGTTATTCAAAGGACAAGAAATATCCTGTATTGTATTTGTTGCATGGCATTGGTGGTGATCACCTGGAATGGCTTAAGGGAGGCAATCCACAAGTAATCCTTGACAATCTCTTTGCTGAAAACAAAGTAGAACCCATGATAGTGGTAATGCCCAATGGCAGGGCCATGAAAGATGACAGGGCTGTGGGCAATATATTCGACAACGAAAAAGTAGCGGCATTCGCAACTTTTGAAAAGGACCTGATTAAAGACCTGATACCCTACATAGAAAAGAATTTTCCGGTGGTCAAAAATCGCGAATCAAGGGCGATTGCAGGCTTATCCATGGGTGGTGGTCAGTCGCTTAATTTTGGACTTGGCAACCTTGACAAATTTGCCTGGGTAGGAGGATTTTCATCAGCACCCAATACAAAAATGCCTGCTGAACTGGCACCCAATCCGCAGGAAACAAAAGCACAACTGAAGCTTCTGTGGATTTCATGCGGAGACAAGGATAACCTCATCGCCTTCAGCAAAAGAACGAGTGATTATTTTAAGAAAAACGGTGTTCCCCATGTATACTATGTGGATCATGGCTATCATGATTTTGTAGTATGGAAAAACAGCCTGTATATGTTTTCGCAAATGCTGTTTAAACCGGTGAATACATTCGATTTTGATAAAATAAGCAATGCTGCCAGGCCTGCCGAAACAAATGTAAGAAGGGCCCAATATCCGCAAATAAACCCCGGCAGTCGTGCTACATTCCGCATAAAAGCCCCTGAAGCAGAGAAAGTACAGCTTGATCTGGTAAAAAAATATGATATGACCCGGGATGCGGAAGGTGTGTGGGAGATAACCACCGATTCATTAAGTGAAGGGTTTCACTATTATTCATTAATCATCGACGGTGTTGCCGTATGCGACCCTGCCAGCGAAACATTTTATGGAATGGGCCGAATGGCCAGCGGTATCGAAGTGCCTTTTGCCGGTGATGGCTATTACGACATAAGAAATATACCCCATGGCGACATCAGGATTAAACGGTATTATTCAACTGTAACCAATTCATGGCGGCAGTTTTATATTTACACCCCGCCGGGATATGATGAAAACACTTCCGCTACTTATCCTGCACTGTATATTCAACACGGTGGCGGTGAAGATGAAAGGGGTTGGGCAACACAGGGAAAGACCGATTTGATTCTTGACAATCTCATTGCACAAAAAAAGGCTGTTCCAATGGTAATCGTAATGGCCGATGGTAACCTGCCCTCAGCAGGCTTTGGTGATGAAGCGCTGAAAATGTTCGAAACAGAATTGAAGGATTGCGTTATACCCTTCGTTGAAAAAAACTACAGGGTCAAAACCGACGCTAAGAGCCGCGCCCTGGCCGGACTCTCCATGGGGGGCCTTCAGACACTTTATGCAGGGGTTAACAATACGAACCTGTTTTCCTATTTGGGCGTTTTCAGCTCCGGATGGATTGTGCCTATGCAAGATGACCTTGCAGCAAAGCAGTTTGCCTATATGAAGGCCAATGCTGACCTTATAAACAGCAACGTGAAACAGTTCTGGATTTCGATGGGCGGGAAAGAAGATATTGCATGGAAAAATTGCCAGGTAATGATGGAGCAATTCGACAAAATGGGTATACGCTATACCTATAGTGAATATCCGGGTGGTCATACCTGGCCGGTGTGGAGAAACAACCTGTATAATTTTGCCCAATTGCTGTTTAAATAAAATTCGGCTTCGCTTATGGCAATCACCTTAAATTCAGCAAATGATGTGCAAATTAACATTTACACACTGGCACTTTTCATAAGATTTGGATAATTTTAATTGTCAACAATAAAACCATATAAATATATGAAACATATTGTTTTAATAGCCCTTGTGGCCATGGTACCGATCATGAATATGAATGGCAGCAATCCCAAAAAGAAAGGATCTGCCAATTTACCGGTTTTTTCGAATGTTGTTTATAAGGGTGATGACAAAGTGTATAAGGATTATCCTTTAAAAGCCGATGAATTCTACAGTCCGATCCTGCAAGGTTGTTATCCCGATCCCAGCATTACACGCAAAGGCAATGACTACTATCTTGTATGCTCATCTTTCGCAATGTTTCCGGGAGTTCCCATTTTTCATTCCAACGACCTGGTTAACTGGAAGCAGATTGGCCATGTACTCGACCGCACCTCACAATTAAAAGTGGAGGATTGCGGAATCAGCGCCGGCGTTTACGCGCCCCAGATCCTTTACAATCCGAACAACGATACATTTTATATGATTACCACCCAGTTTTCAGGTGGATTTGGCAACATCGTTGTTAAAACAAAAGATCCGCTTAAGGGCTGGAGCGACCCGGTAAAGCTTGCCTTCAACGGAATCGATCCTTCACTGTTCTTTGATGATGATGGTAAAGGATATGTGATTCACAATGATGCCCCCGACCAGGGAAAAGAACTTTACAGCGGGCACCGGGTAATAAAGCTGTGGGAATATGATGTGGAAAACGACAGGGTTATTCCGGGCACTGATCAGATTATTGTGGACGGGGGTGTTGATATTGCCGACAAACCAATTTGGATTGAAGCTCCCCATATATACAAGAAAAATGGCAAGTATTACCTCATGTGTGCCGAAGGAGGTACAGGCGGATGGCACAGCGAAGTGATTTTTGTAAGTGACAACCCGAAAGGGCCCTATATTCCTGCTGCCAATAACCCGATCCTTACCCAGCGTTATTTCGCACATGACCGGCAGAACAAGGTTGATTGGGCCGGCCATGCTGATATAGTACCCGGACCCGATGGGAAATATTATGGTGTTTTCCTTGCTATCAGGCCAAATGAGAAGGACAGGGTGAATATAGGAAGGGAAACATTCATACTTCCGGTTGACTGGACGGGAGAATTTCCTGTATTTGAAAATGGACTTGTTCCGCTGGAGCCAAAATTAAAAATGCCGGCAGGAGTCACTGTAAACAAGACAGGAAAAGACGGATTCTTCCCCAATGGTAATTTCACCTATACCGAAAACTTCGCAACCGAACCATTGGATTACCGATGGATCGGACTAAGGGGACCCCGTGAAGAATTCATTTCGCTTACAAAAAGCGGGTTGCAAATAATGCCATTTCAATCCAACATTAAGGAAGTAAAGCCAACCTCTACCCTCTTTTATCGCCAGCAGCACAGCAGTTTTTCGTTTACCACTACCTTATCCTTCAAACCTGCTTCTGAAAATGACCTTGCAGGCATCGCGTGTGTACAGAGCGAGAAATTCAATTATGTTTTTGGCATTACCAAAAAGGAAAAGGATTATTATCTTCTGCTGGAAAGAACGGAAAAAGGACAATCCCGTATCCTGGCCAGCGTGCCGATAGACATTAAAAATCCCGTGCAGTTGCAGGTTAAAGCCGACGGAGATGTATACACCTTTAACTACTCCGTCAACGGAACTGATTTTGTCAATGTGGGAGGGAATGTTTCAGGCGATATTCTTTCTACGAATGTTGCGGGTGGCTTTACAGGCAGCTTAATCGGATTGTATGCAACAACCGGCAATGATGCACGACCCTGATCAATAAAAATAAGTAATCAATAAATAAGCCATGAATAAAATCTCCTTACACCTTAGCCGTGCAATCCTGGTGATGGCGGGGCTTCTGCTCCTTTCATCCTTTATATCGGCACAACAAAAACAAGGGGCGGTCAAAATCAGTCCCGACCTGTTCGGATTGTTTTTTGAGGATATTAATTATGCTGCCGATGGCGGATTATACGCCGAACTAGTGCAAAACCGTTCGTTTGAGTATAGTCCCACCGAACAAAGAGGATGGAATCCGCTTTCGTTTTGGGAATATACCTCACCCGGATTTTCGATAGGCAGATTAAGCGTGGAAACCACCAGCCCGCTTCATAAAAACAATCCCCATTACGTGGTATTGGATATTGAACATGTTGGCCATGAAGCCAATTATACCGGCGAAACCGGTGTTGGCATAAAGAATAGCGGGTTTGATGGCATGGTGGTAAGGGCAGGTGACAAATATAATTTATCGCTCTTCATCCGTCAGCTATCCGGGGATGCAGTGACCATAAAGGCAAGTATTCAGGATCCACGCGGAAAGCTGTTGGCTGAAGCAACTTTCCCAACCACTTCAGGTGATTGGAAGAAATACAATGCATCGCTGGTACCTGTTGAAAACAACGATAGTGCAACGCTGACCATTTTGGCAATTACCAATGGAAAAATAGCAGTGGATGTAATTTCCCTTTTTCCTGAAAATACATTTATGAACAGGCCTAATGGCTTGCGTGCCGATTTAGCGCAAATGCTGGCTGACATGAAACCTGCATTTATCCGTTTTCCGGGTGGTTGTCTTGTGCATGGCGACGGACTGGGAAACATGTACCGGTGGAAGAATACCATTGGGCCCATTGAAGAAAGAATAGCGCAACGAAACATATGGGGATATCACCAAACAGGAGGGCTGGGCTATTTTGAGTATTTCCAGTTTTGTGAGGACATCGGCGTCAAACCCTTGCCGGTTTTACCGGCGGCTGTAAGCTGCCAGAATTCCGGAGGCACATGGCGCATTGGCGGAACAGGTCAGAAAGCCTTACCGGTAAATGAAATGGATGATTACATACAGGAGGTACTCGACCTTATCGAATGGGCCAATGGCCCCGTAACTTCTGAATGGGGCGCTAAACGGGCTGCTGCAGGGCATCCTCAGCCCTTTAATCTTCAATACATAGGCATTGGCAATGAAGATAAAATAACCCCTGCCTTTGAAGAACGTTTCGAAATGATTTACAAGGCAGTACGTGCAAAACATCCTGAAATTATCCTTATTGGCACTTCGGGGCCCTTCCATTCCGGTGAGGATTACGAAAAAGGATGGGCATTTGCCAAAAGCCTGAATGTTCCTGTCATTGATGAGCATTACTACACCCAGCCCGAATGGCTGCTTTCAAACCTTGACCGGTATGACAGGTATGACCGCAAAACAGGAAAGGTTTACCTGGGTGAATATGCAACATGGGGTAATAAAGTAAGGAATGCCATTGCTGAAGCAGCCTATATGACCGGACTGGAACGCAACGGTGATATAGTGAGCATGGCCTCCTACGCACCTTTGCTGGCAAAAAAAGGATTTACACAATGGCGAACCGACATGATCTTTTTTGATAATGTTACCATTTGTCCCACGCCAAATTATTATGTGCAGAAACTGTTCTCCCTGAACCGGGGCGACCATTACTATGGCAATGTAGTTTCATGGGATAAGCAGGATACATTGCTTACTGCATCATGTGTAACAGACAGCAGAACGGGTGATGTGATCCTTAAGCTTGTAAATGCCGGCGATAAGGAAAAAACAATGAAGGTTAACCTTTCCCGATTCGGGCAATTGTCATCGAGTGCTGTAAAAACAGTGTTGTCGGGTGATCCGGAAGCCGAAAATACCTTTGAAAATACCCAAAAAATTGTTCCGGCTGTCACCACCATAAGCACAAAGCGAAATTTCAGTCATACCCTGCCGGCCATGTCGCTGACGGTTATCAGGATAAAGAAGAAATAAAATGAAAGCATTCATTAACACAATACTTAGTGCATGCCTGGCCATGGCTTCAATGGGCAGCCTGTTTGGTCAGAACCCTGTCATTTTTGCTGACGTTCCTGATATGTCGATGATACGGGTTGGTGAAACGTATTACATGAGCAGTACAACCATGCACATGAGTCCGGGCGTTCCGATAATGAAATCAAAGGACCTGGTTAACTGGAAATTGGTGAACTATGCTTATGATATCCTTGATGATGTTGATGCCCTAAATCTGGACAATGGCAAAAGCACATACGGCAGGGGATCATGGGCAAGTTGCATCCGGTACCATAACAACACCTATTATGTATCTACTTTTGCCTCAACTACCGGTAAAACATATATCTACAGCACACAGGACATTGAAAAAGGACCATGGAAAAAGATTTCCTTTTCTCCTTCCTATCATGACCATACCCTGTTTTTTGATGAGGACGGGAAAATCTACCTGATTTACGGAAATGGCAGGCTTAATATTGTTGAAATGAAAGAGGACCTGTCGGGTTCCAAAACAGAAACAGACAAGGTTCTTCTGGAAAACGCAAGCCTTCCTGCAGGCGATAACATTATGCTTGGTGCCGAGGGTTCACAGCTATTCAAAGTGAACGGCAAATATTACCTGTTTAATATTGTATGGCCGCGTGGCGGGATGCGCACGGTACTGGTTCACAAAGCCGATAAAATAACAGGACCTTATGAAGGCCGGGTAGTATTCCAGGATAAGGGCGTGGCCCAGGGGGGATTGATAGACACCCCCGAAGGTAATTGGTTTGCCTATCTCTTCCGGGATTACGGATCGGTAGGCCGGATTCCGTACCTGGTTCCAATGAAATGGGAAGACGGATGGCCGGTATTGGGTGTTGATGGAAAGGTTCCGGAAAAACTTGATCTCCCCGGCAGTAAAGGTTTAAAACCGGGCATTGTAAACGATGATGAATTCCGGCGCAAAAAGAAAGATCCGGCTTTACCATTGGTTTGGCAATGGAACCACAATCCTGAAAACAGCCTTTGGTCGGTTAAGGAACGTAAAGGTTACCTGCGCTTACACACAAGCCGCATCGATACATCCTTTGAAATGGCACGCAATACGCTTACCCAGCGTACATTTGGTCCGGTTTGCTCCGGGTCAACCCGCATCGATATTTCGGGACTGAAAGAAGGTGATTTCGCGGGCCTTTGCTTATTGCAAAAAAAATACGGGTTGGTGGGTGTGCGCGTTGATGACGGAAAACCCTATATAGTGATGGTAAATGCCGAAACCCGGAGGCCTGTTGAAATACAACGGATTCCGCTGGATCAGGAAACGATTTTTGTAAAGGCAGAATGCGATTTCAGGGACCGTGCCGATCTGGGATATTTCTTTTACAGCCTCGATGGTATAAGCTGGACACCCATAGGCAATACCCTGCATATGGAATACACATTGATGGAACATTTTATGGGTTACCGGTTTGGGCTTTTTCAGTATGCAACCAAACAAACCGGAGGCTATGCCGATTTTGATCATTTTTACATCAGCGATAAGGTGTCCTTTAAATAGTAATAACGGTAAAATAACAAAACCATGGGTATGAGAAAATCCGGCTTATTGGTGCTGGCATTCATTTTTACTATTTCGGCGGATTTTGCCAGGGCTGTTGAAAAGGACGTTGCCGGCCCTGACGGCAGGCTTATTGTAAAAATCTCCGATGATAACGGAAGGCCGGAATACCAGGTGCTTTATGAGGGAATAACATTTTTAAAGAAATCTCCCCTGGGAATGATAACAGATCTGGGAGATTATACAAGGGAGCTAACCCTGAAGGAAAGCTCTGTTGAGACAGTGAAAAGCGAATATCAACTGCCCAATATAAAAACCGGTAGAGTTCATGTAGAAGCCAATGTGGGTGTGTTTACCTTTTTCAGGAATGGCAAAGCAGCCTTTGATGTCATTTTTCATGTCAGCAACAACGACATTGCCTTCAGGTATAAAATATATGCACAGGGTGAAAGAATGATATGCACAGTAAACCAGGAAGCCTCCGGCTTTGTTTTTCCCGACAGCACTACCACTTTTCTTTGCCCTCAGAGTAAACCCATGGTTGGTTTTGCACGCTCCATGCCAAGCTATGAAATGACCTATACGGCAGATGCACCGATGGGACAGAATGGAATCGGCGAAGGCTATACCTTTCCCTGTCTTTACAAGATTGGTAAACAGGGATGGGTATTGATTTCTGAAACCGGTGTGCGAAGCAATTATTGCGGCAGCAGGTTAACAGGGCACCCGGGAGGATTATACACCATAGGCTTTCCCATGGAAGGAGAAAACAACGGCAACGGAACTGTTGCCCCCGGCATGTCGCTTCCCGGTTATACGCCCTGGCGAACGATAACACTGGGAACAACGTTAAAACCCATTATGGAAACCACCATACCGTTTGATGTGGTGGAACCTGTTTACGAGGCTTCGCAAAAGTATCGCTACGGAAAAGGAACCTGGAGCTGGATTATCGGAATGGACGAAAGCACTGTATATGATGAGCAAATCAGGTATGTCGATTTCAGTGCTGCCCTTGGTTATGAAACCGTACTTGTGGATGCTCTTTGGGATACCCAGATAGGGCGTGAGAAAATTGCTGAACTGGCAAACTATGGCGCATCAAAAAATGTAGCCCTTTACTTATGGTATAATTCTAACGGCTATTGGAACGATGCACCCCAAAGCCCGCGGAATATTATGCATGATGCGGCAAGTCGCCGGAAAGAAATGGCATGGATGAAAAGCATCGGTATCCGTGGAATTAAGGTTGACTTCTTTGGGGGCGACAAACAGGTAACCATGAAACTATATGAGGATATTCTATATGATGCCAATGATTATGGACTGATGGTAATTTTTCACGGTTGCACCTTACCCCGTGGTTGGGAAAGGATGTTTCCCAACTTTGCATCAAGTGAAGCCGTACGCGCCAGCGAGAATCTTCATTTTGCGCAGGAAAACTGCGATGCTGAAGCTTTTAATGCCTGCCTTCATCCGTTTATCCGCAATACGGTTGGAAGCATGGATTTTGGAGGAAGTGCGCTGAATGAATATTACAACAGCAAAAACAGCGCTGATGTGTGGGGAGGGCACAGGATCACTTCCGATGTTTTTGCCCTTGCTACAGCTGTATTGTTTCAGAGCGGTGTGCAGCACTTTGCCCTGGCTCCCAATAACCTCAACGATGCTCCTTCATGGGCGGTTGACTTCATGAAAAAAGTGCCGGTGCAATGGGATGAAATCCGGTTTATTGATGGTTATCCGGGAAAATACGTTGTCATGGCCCGTCGTCATGACGATCAATGGTACATTGCGGGGGTAAGTGCTCAGAAAGGTCTGTTGAAACTAAAACTTGGTCTGGACATGATCCCTGCCGGCAATGAAATAAAAGTGTTTACCGATGATGAGCAACTGAATGGAAAATTTTCTACAGTAAAACTGAACAAGAAACGGCAGATTGAGGTGACGCTGCCTGAAAACGGAGGATTTGTAATCTTGAATTAATTACGATACAAAGGAAAACCAGGATGGAAAACAAAAAGAAAACAGGTACAAGGCATTTGATCATGGCCGCTTTATTGATTGCAGCTACTTTTAATGCTGCCAGTCAGAATCCGATTGTCAGGGATCAGTTTACGGCCGATCCTTCGGCCCGTGTATTCAACGGAAAGGTATATGTTTATCCTTCGCACGACCTTTTGGCAAAAGAAGGAATGGGCCGGCCCGGCTGGTTTTGCATGGCCGATTACCATGTATTCTCATCAGAAAACCTTACCGACTGGACTGATCATGGCGTGATCGTGAGCCAGAATAAAGTACCGTGGGTAGATTCAACTTCATACAGCATGTGGGCCCCTGACTGCATTGAAAGGAACGGCAGGTACTATTTTTATTTTCCTGCCAACAGCATGAAGGAATTTAACGGCAGAAAAATGTTTGGCATTGGTGTAGCGATTGCAGACAAGCCGGAAGGCCCCTATGTGCCTCAGCCCGAACCGATAAAGGATTTCTCCGGCACAAGGAATTTACCGGGCATCGATCCGAATGTGTTTATTGACAAGGATGGCCAGGCATACCTGTATTGGTCGCTCGGCAACCTGTATGTTGCCAAACTTAAGGATAATATGCTTGAGCTTGATTCGGAAACGGTGATTATAAAGGATATGCCTGAAAAAGGACTTAAGGAAGGGCCCTATATGTTTGAACGCAACGGGATTTACTATATGACATACCCGCATGTTGAAAAAAACATTGAAAGGCTGGAATATGCCATAGGTGATAACCCAATGGGTCCGTTTAAATTCGCCGGGGTTATTATGGACGAATCTCCCATGAACTGCTGGACAAACCATCAATCCATTATCGAGTATAAAGGACAATGGTATTTATTCTATCATCAAAATGCTTATTCACCCAACTTCGATAAGAACCGCTCCATCTGTATTGACAGCTTGTTTTTCAATGCCGATGGTACGATAAGGAAGGTTACCCCTACGCACCGCGGTGTAGGCATCAGCAAAGCCACGCAAAAAATTGAAATCGACCGGTACAGCGCAATAAGTGAAACCGGCGCTGTGGTTGAATTTATCGATACCAACTACCGTTTCAACGGGTGGAAAACCATATTTTCACAAAAAGGTGCATGGGTTAAATACAACGCGGTGGATTTCGGCCAGAAAAAAGTGAAAACCATACAATTAAACACACGGTCCGAAACAGGGGGCAGTGTTCAAATAAGGCTCGGCAACACCAACGGGCCTATCCTTTGCGAAATTGCCATTCCCAAAACAAACCAGTGGAAAGCCATAACAGCCAAAGTAAAGAAACCGTTGCCCGGGGTTCAAAATCTGGTGGTGGCATCTACCAGCGACCAGCCGGTGGAGATAGATTGGGTAAGGTTTGAATGAAAAGTAATGCTGTAATGATTTGAAAACATCAGATGCCCATCAAAAAAAAACGAAAAGATGAAAAGTACGTGTTTGCCAATCGTGAAAACGAATCATAACAGCCCCTTTGCCGGGTTCCTGCACCGGCCTTGCTTATCATGCCAAAGACCGGGGCAACTGTATGTCACGCTGGTGATTTTTATCGGATTCGCGATTGCGGCTTTCCTTCCATTAACAGCAAAAGCACAAACACCCATATACCTCAACACCGCTTATTCTTTCAAGGAACGCGCGGCCGACCTTGTTTCGCGTATGACGCCTGAAGAAAAACAAAGTCAGCTTGGCAATACCATGCCTCCGATACCCCGCCTGGGCGTAAAAAAATATGATGTATGGGGTGAGGCCCTGCATGGCGTTATGGGCCGGAACGACAACAGCGGTATGACTGCCACCTCCTTTCCCAATAGTGTTGCCGCAGGTTGTACATGGGACCCTGAGCTGATTAAACGCGAAACAAGCGTGATTGCTGATGAAGCAAGGGGATTCAATTATAATTATATCTTCACACTAACCTATTGGTCACCGGTAATCGAGCCTGCACGAGATCCCAGGTGGGGCCGCACAGCCGAAACATTTAGTGAAGATCCTTTTCATGTTTCACAAATTGCAAGCGGCTTCATCAGGGGATTAATGGGTGATGACCCTGATTACCTGAAGGCAGTGCCATGCGGCAAGCATTACTTTGCAAACAATACCGAGTTCAACCGCCACAACGGCAGCTCTGATATGGATGACCGCGATATACGGGAATTTTACATATTTCCCTATAAGGAGTTAATCCGGAAAGACAAACTACCGTCGATAATGACGGCTTACAATGCTGTGAATGCCATACCAATGTCGGCAAGCATTTTTTACGTTGATTCGGTCATTCGCAAAACCTATGGTATGGATGGATATGTAACAGGCGATTGCGGTGCCATATCGGATATGTTTACGGGTCACCGTTTTGCAAAAGATGCCGAAGAAGCAACATCCATGGGATTAAAATCAGGAGTTGACTGTGATTGCGGAAATGTTTACCAGGCAAGTGCCATAGCATCACTGGAAAAAGGCCTGATCACCGAAGCTGATATCGACAGGGCCCTGGTAAATATGTTTACCATACGAATGCGTCTGGGAGAATTCGACCCGCCTGCCAAAGTGCCGTATGCAGGTATTAAGCCGGGCATTATCAATGATCCTTCGCATAACGAGCTTGCCCTTGAAGTAGCTACCAAAACACCGGTGCTCCTGAAAAACAATATGGTGACAAAAACCGGGAAAAAAGCACTTCCACTACAGGCAGGAACTATTAAGAAAATTGCGGTTCTTGGACCTCAGGCCGATAAAGTGGAATTGGGCGATTATTCGGGAGAAGTGGAAGCCAATCTGAAAATTTCGCCGGTCACCGGAATCAAGAACTACATTCAACAAAACAACCTGAACATTGAGGTGGTATCAAAACCCGGTGGAAATACAGCCCGGCGTTCAGACTTCTTCAATATAGCCAAATTCACAACGGTCACCAAAACCGGCACGGTAAAAGATTATGATGCAACACGCTTTGATGCCTCCGCCAATGGCATTATTACGTCGGCCAGGTTTGGCATGAGCCTGGTTCGGGGAATTAAAGATGGCGACTGGACCATGTACCATAACGTGGATATTACCGATGTGGATTCTATCCGTTTTAATATGGCTGTATCCGGTAATGGTGGCATCATCGAGGTGCGTGCAGGCTCAGCTTCCGGAAATATTCTGGCTTCAAAATCGATTGATGCACCGCAGCAGGGAGGTTTTTTTGCACGTCCACGAACCATTTCGGCGAAACTGAATACATTGGGAATAACAGGGCCTCAAAGCCTTGTACTGGTTTATCGAGAAGCCGAAATGCCGGCCACTGACCAGGAAACCCTTGATATGGCTGCTGCTGCAGACGTCGCACTTATTTTTGCAGGAACCGACCAGTCGACCGGCCGTGAAGAATCCGACCGGTTTTCCATCAGCCTGCCCGGCAACCAGGCTGAGCTTATTGAGGCAGTTGCAAGCGTTAATCCAAACACCATAGTTGTTGTTCAGGGGATGGGAATGGTTGAAGTTGAGTCCTTTAAAAACAATCCCAACATACCCGGAATCATCTTTACGGGTTACAACGGGCAGGCTCAGGGAGCTGCCATGGCCAGGATTCTGTTTGGCGAGGTGAACCCCGGAGGAAAAATCAGCGTCACCTGGTATAAATCATTGCATGATCTGCCCGATTTTAATGATTATAACCTGCGGGGCGGTGCAGGTAATAGCGGCAGAACATATATGTACTTCAACAAGGATGTTTCCTACGAATTCGGCTACGGTCTGTCGTATACCACATTTGAATACAGCAATTTCAACATCAACAGAACCAGTATTTCACCTAACGACAAGATAACGATTTCGGTGGATGTAAAAAATACCGGAGAAGTCGATGGCGATGAGGTTGTGCAGGTATATGTGAAAACTCCCGATAGCCCGGCATCACTTGAAAGGCCAATTAAGCGCTTACGGGGTTTTAAACGGGTCACTATTCCACGCGGACAAACCAAAACAGTGCAGATGGACATTGACTGCGCCG
The DNA here is from genome assembly GCA_964646255.1 of uncultured Bacteroidales bacterium. Taxonomy (GTDB): domain Bacteria; phylum Bacteroidota; class Bacteroidia; order Bacteroidales; family UBA10428; genus UBA5072. The sequence goes on along the minus strand of CAZYDI010000018.1, from coordinate 22,419 downwards.
ACCTGTGGTTTTGGGATGAACACCAAAAGCGGGTTACCTTCGACCAGGGTAAATATATTTTCGACATTGGCGCTTCTTCAAAAGATATCAGGGGCAGTGTCGAAGCCAATATGAGCGGCACTTACAACGCCGTGTTGTCCACCGTTGTTGCCGGCTGCGACAAGGTGGTACTGACTCCCGGAAATACGGCACAAATGACGGTTTCTGCAGCCCTGTCGGACGACAGTTTCTATGATATCAAAAAAGCAAAAGTTGTTTACAAAAGCAACAACACAGCTGTGGCCACTGTTGATGCGAGCGGTAAAGTGAGTGCTGTTGGCCCCGGCACAGCATCATTGTTTGCAGAAGTTACCGTTGAAGGTAAAACATTGTTTAACAGTGTTCCCTTAAAGGTGATGCCTGATCTTTCGCCCGGGTCAATAAAAGTGAACGGCAAAGATATTGCCGGATTTAGCGCGGATACCAAGGCTTACAGCTTTCTTCTGAAGAAAACAGGAAAACTTCCTGTTATAACAGCCGGTGCAATGAACAGCAATGTTGCCGTGGAAGTAGAACAGGCAAAAGGTGTTCCCGGGACTGCCGTGGTGAGTTTTATTGACAACATTACCGTTGAAAAAAACACGTATTACCTCAATTTCGATATTCCATCGGTAAGTGAAGAATTTGATGGCGCTGTGGGGAATCAATGGAATTGGATTCGTGAAAACCAGGCCAATTACAGCCTGTCGAAGAACCCGGGATCCCTTACCATTACCACCGAAACAGGTGATATTTCAGAAAACAGCAACAATGCTAAAAATATAATGCTGCAAAGCGCTAACAGCGACTGGGTGGCAGAAACAAAACTGGTATGTTCACGCATTCCTTCACAACCCGAAAATGCAGGAATAGTGGCTTACCAGGACGAGCACAATTTTGTAAAACTGATGCTCAGGGCTGCGACAAAAACAACCCGTTCGGGCTGGAACACCTCCGGCGGGCAGGTGAAACCCGGAACCATTGATCTGGTAGTGGAAGAAAACGGCATTGCAAAATCGGTTGCCTCTTTCAACCTGCAGGAATCAATTACAGGCAATAATGCGCTTGTGCTTAAACTGGAGAAAAAAGGAAATGTTTATACCGGTTACTATTCTGTTAACGGTGGAGCATTTGAAAAGCTTGGTGTCGCAAATGGTATGCTAAGGGACATCAAGGCCGGCCTGATGGCTTGTGACGGTGTTATTATTCAAAGCATGAAAAACACTTACTGGTTCGACCCTGATACTACCAAGCCTGAAACTCCTTTTGATGTGTCGTTCGATTATTTCAGGATTATCAATAAGTAGATACAATTGTGTCATTAATGTAACGTGATCAGGCTTAAAATAGCCATCAGTCTTAGCGCTGAACAAGAAAAATTAACCTATAACCACAATATGAAAAGAACAATTATCCTGTCTGTTTGCCTGCTGATAAGCGTGATGCTGTCGGCACAGCAATATCCCTTTCAGAATCCCGATCTGAGCTTCGAAGATCGGGCCCGCGACCTTATTTCGAGGCTTACGCTTGAAGAAAAAGCGCAGTTGATGTGTGATCAGTCGGAAGCCATTCCCCGTTTGGGAATAAAAAAATTCAACTGGTGGAGCGAGGCACTTCATGGTTATGCCAATAACGACAGTGTTACGGTATTTCCCGAGCCTATTGGGATGGCAGCCTCCTTTAACGATGAACTGCTGTATGAAATTTTCAGTGCGGTTTCCGATGAGGCAAGGGCAAAATACAATGTATGGCTTCAACGGGGCAATGAAAACAAAAGGTTTCTCAGCCTTTCGGTTTGGACCCCCAATGTAAATATTTTCCGCGATCCACGTTGGGGAAGAGGACAGGAAACATACGGCGAAGATCCTTACCTTACATCACGCATGGGTGTGCAGGTAGTTAAAGGATTGCAGGGACCCACCGTTTCAAAATACTTAAAACTGCTCGCCTGTGCCAAGCACTATGCTGTGCATTCCGGACCCGAATGGAGCCGTCATGAACTGAATCTCAACAATGTTGATCCGCGGGAATTGTATGAAACATACCTGCCTGCATTTAAAGCGTTGGTGCAGGATGCCGATGTACGCCAGGTGATGTGTGCTTATCAGAGACTCGATGATGAGCCCTGTTGCGGCAATACAAGGTTGTTGCAACGTATATTGCGTGATGAGTGGGGTTTTAAATACATTGTGGTTTCTGATTGCGGTGCAATAACCGATTTTTTCAACACGCATAAAGTGTCGTCCACACCGGTGCATGCTGCTTCAAAAGCGGTTTTGTCAGGAACCGATGTGGAATGTGTGTGGGAGAATTATCCTTTTAAAACCCTGCCTGAGGGCGTAAAAAAAGGCTTAATTCGGGAAGAAGATATCGATAAAAGCTTGATGCGTGTATTATTGGGCCGCTTTGAACTGGGTGATTTTGATGACAATTCCCTGGTATCATACGCCAACATTCCCGGTACAATTCTGAACAACGAAAAACACCGGCAGCTTGCGCTTGAAATGGCACGACAGACGATGACCCTGCTGCAGAATAAAAACAACATCCTGCCCTTGTCGAAATCAGGCAGGAAAATTGCCGTAATAGGCCCCAATGCCGATGCTGAACAAATGTTGTGGGGCAATTACAACGGAACCCCGTTTAGCACCATTACCATACTCGATGGAATAAAGAAAAAGATACCCGCCTCTAAAATTTTCTATGATAAGGGATGCGACCTGGTAGAGGATAAGGTTACCGAAAGCTATTTCGGACAGCTTACCTTTGAAGGAAAGAAAGGGTTTAAAGCCACCTATTGGAATACACCCGACAGGACCGGCAAGGAGGTTACAACCGTGCAAATCACCAATCCGATAAAAATGACCACTGCAGGTCAGCACGAATTTGCATCAGGGGTAAAGCTCGAAGGGTTTTCAGCGTTGTTCCAGGCCGAGTTCATTCCCAAAGTTTCCGAAGAACTTATTTTTAAAGGCGGTGCCACAGGCCATTTCGAACTGATTGTTAATGGTGAATCGATGCAGAAATATGACAACTGGCGTACCTTACCCTCGCGCATTCCGATAAAGGTGGAAGCAGGAAAAAAATATACCATCGAAATACACTATGCCCAGCTCAACAACTGGCAGGCCAATATTGAATTCGATTTTGGAAAGGAAGTGGATGTTGATTACACCGAACTGATCAACAAATTGAAAGGAATTGAAACCGTTGTGTTTGTAGGCGGTATTTCCGGAAACCTTGAAGGTGAAGAAATGCCTGTTTCCTATCCTGGTTTCAAGGGTGGTGACCGCACCAACATTGAATTGCCGGCTGTTCAGCGCAATTGCCTGAAAGCGCTTAAAGCTGCAGGCAAAAAGATTATTTATGTTAATTGTTCCGGGTCGGCCATTGCATTGGCACCTGAAACCGAATCATGCGATGCCATACTTCAGGCATGGTATGCAGGAGAATCGGGTGGTCAGGCTGTTGCTGAGGTACTTTTTGGCGATTATAATCCATCGGGAAAACTGCCTGTGACTTTTTATAAAGATTCTGAAAAATTGGGTGATTTCGAAGACTACTCCATGAAAGGCAGAACATACCGGTATACCACCGACTATTTGTTCCCATTCGGATTTGGATTAAGCTACACCCGGTTTGACATTGGTAATGCAGTGCCCAGCAAGGCAGCCATAAAACCCAACGAATCAATTCAGTTGAATATTCCAGTTAAAAACATTGGAAAACGAAGCGGGACGGAGATCATCCAGGTATACGTACGCAAGGTAAATGATGCGGACGGACCATTAAAAACCCTTCGCGGATACAGGCGCGTTGAAATTCCCGCCGGTAAAACACAACAGGTTTCCATTGATCTTCCGGCCTCATCCTTTGAGTTTTTCAACCGCGAACAACTAAAAATGGCTGTGATGCCTGGTGAATATGAAGTTTACTATGGTACCAGCTCCGATGTCAAAGATTTGAAAATGATAAAAATTTCCATTCAGTAACTATTCAATCAAAATTAACCCATAAGAACCATGAATAAATTAATGCGAATTATGCTTACCACCACATGTATGTTTGGTGGTGTATGTATAGCACAAAATCAGCCGGTTGTTGAGGACTTTAAGGTATCATCAACCACCCAGGAAGGAAAAGAATACCCGCAGGTAAATTCTGAAGGGCGGGTACGCGTTCAAATATCTGCTCCTGAAGCAAACAAGGTTCAGCTTGATATTGGTGCCGTAAAATACGACCTGAAAAAAGATGAGAATGGCGTATGGACCGGAGAATCTGCTCCCCAGGACGAGGGTTTTCATTATTACCAGTTAAACATCGACGGCGCCTCTGTTCCCGACCCCGCAAGCCTGTATTTTTATGGTGCAAGCAGATGGGGAAGCGGTATTGAAGTACCTGCAAAAGACCAGGATTTTTATGCACTTAAAAATGTGCCGCACGGCCAGGTTAGGGAGCATATCTATTTCTCGAAAACCAATGACAAAATGCGCCGTTGCTTTGTATACACTCCTCCTGATTATGATAAGGATCTTCAAAAGCGTTATCCCGTGCTCTATCTGCAACATGGTGGCGGTGAGAATGAAACCGGATGGTCGGCACAGGGAAAAGCCGGCCTTATCATGGATAACCTGATAGCCGAAGGTAAAGCAGTACCCTTTATCATTGTAATGGATAACGGATCATGGCGCTTACCTCCAAGAGACCGCAACACACCCCAGGGTGAAAGGCCTGCAGGTCCCTGGCCACCCAAAGGCTGGGCCGATGGTTTTATGAAGACCCTGCTTGACGATATTATTCCCATGATTGATGCCAACTACCGCACCCTTCCGGGTAAAGAAAATCGCGCAATGGCAGGTTTATCCATGGGCGGAATGCAAACACGCGTAATAACGCTGGCCAATCCTGATGCTTTCAGCTATATGGGCATGTTTAGCGGCGGAAGTATCAGTACCGAGGATCTGGCAGAAGCGCCAGGCTTTAAAGAGAACCTTAAGCTTGTATTTATCAGTTTTGGCAGCACCGAACTTGAAAACCGCAGGCCCGGCTTTGGCGGGGATCCCAAGGAAAATACCGCGAAATTAAAGGAAGCAGGAATGAATGCAGTGTTCTATGTATCGCCCCAGACTGCTCATGAATGGCAAACCTGGAGACGCAGCCTTTACCAGTTTGCACAGTTGGTATTTGTAAAATAAACCCATCTGAACCATGAAAAAACTTTTTATCGCCGGATTTTTTATATCTGCCTTGTGTGCCATTGGATTTGCCCAAAAAGCACAGCCAACCATTATTGAAGACTTTAAGCCATCAACCCTGAACCAACCCGGTAAGGAGTATCCCCAGGTAAATTCGCAGGGATATGCCAGGTTTCGAATAGAAGCACCATTTGCCAAAAGTGTAAATGTAAGCCTAGGATTAGGCGGCAGAGGCGGAACCAACCTAACCCAGGCTGAAGACTCTGCATGGGTAGGTACAACCGAAGGACCCATGGATGAAGGATTTCATTATTACCACCTTACCATTGACGGAGGTGTTTTTAATGATCCCGGTACGTTAAACTTCTACGGATCAACAAGGTGGGAAAGTGGAATTGAAATTCCTGCCCATGACCAGGACTTTTATGCAATGAAAGATGTTCCCCATGGCCAGGTGGTACAAATTCTTTTCCCGTCAGAAAGTACGAATACGGTACGCAGGGCTTTCGTTTACACACCGCCCGACTATGGTAAAGACCAATCAAAAAGGTACCCTGTTCTATACCTTCAGCATGGTTGGGGTGAGGATGAAACCGCATGGACCAACCAGGGACATGCCAATCTCATAATGGATAACCTTATTGCAGAAAGTAAAATCAATCCTTTTATCATTGTCATGACCTACGGAATGACCAATGAAATAAAGTTCGGAGGGTTGCGGAACTTTGACATTAAACCCTTTCAGACGGTGTTGGTGGATGAACTGATTCCCTATATCGATGCAAATTTTAACACCATTGCCGACCGGGAACACCGTGCAATGGCAGGTTTATCGATGGGGGGAATGGAGACTAAAATGATCACGCTGAACAGGCCTGAAGTTTTTTCACATTATGTTATTCTGAGTGGAGGTATGTATTCTCCGGAAGATATTAAAGACAAGAATAGCATAAAGCTTATTTTCCTGAGTTGTGGAAGCAAGGAAAGTCCCGATAGAATAAAGAACGCAGTGCAGCAATTAAAAGATGCCGGCATTAACGCCGTATCCTATATATCGGAGAATACAGCACATGAATTTCAAACCTGGCGACGCAGTTTATACCAGGTTGCACCGCTCCTTTTCCAATAAAACCGGATAAGCCATGAGGATAAGATTAACTGCCCCTAAAACCCTGGCCAGGCCTGCTGTTGCTATAATGTTTTGTATGATTTCAGCAGTATATTTAAATGCACAGGTTAAAGAGAACTGGCAGCCGGCAGAAACCAACATCAACGCAGGCAAGTGTCCGTGTATTATGCCCGATAACAGTGTAATCTTCCAGGTGATTGCGCCAAATGCGCAAAAAATACAAATTGATCTTGGGAAAAAGTACACGATGGTAAAGGATACTGCCGGACTGTGGACAGTGCGCACCAGTCCTGTTGAACCCGGCTTTCATTATTATTTCCTTGTCATTGACGATGTACCGGTTGCTGATCCTGCAAGCAGGTCGTTCTTTGGGACAGGGAAAATGGCCAGTGCGATTGACATACCTGAAAAGGGTGTTGATTTTTATTCGATAAAGGACGTTCCTCATGGCTCAGTGTGTTCAAGGTATTATTATTCCAATGTGGATTTATGCTGGAAGCGATTGTTTGTTTATACACCACCGGGGTATGACAAAGACACGGAAAAAAAATATCCGGTAGTATACATTCAGCATGGCGGAGGCGAAGATGAGACCGGCTGGGTTGAACAGGGAAAAAC
>CAZYDI010000018.1:0-15359 GCA_964646255.1 uncultured Bacteroidales bacterium | reverse complement strand
ATGGCAGGTGTGGAGAAAATCATTGCATGATTTTGCATCAAGGATTTTCAAATAAACGATCGCGATGAACTAACTATGAACTAAACAAGGTTACAAATGATGAAAATATTTTGCATATTGACGCTTCCGGCACTTATGCTGAGCATGACATTACAGGGTCAGCAGGCCAATGTTAACCTCGATTACAACCCTCAAAAGGATACTGAAGGCCTGATCCCTTTCAGTGCTCCCCTGAACTCGCCCGAAGTAAGCGACGATCGCACGGTTACCTTCAGGCTAAAAGCTCCTAAGGCGCAGGAGGTAAAGCTTGTCGGTGTAGCCCTGCTTACTGCGGTTGGAAAAGGAAATGAACCTATACCTTTTACCAGGGGCGAAGATGGTATCTGGACATTGACCATTGGCCCGCTTGAACCTGACATGTATGCCTATCATTTTAATATTGATGGCGTTCAGGTTGCCGATCCAAGCAATACCTGTGCAGCTTTTACGGCTATGCCTCCTTACAGTCAGTTGATCGTGCATGGCGATGGCCCCGCCTGGTACGATGCACGGAATGTTCCCCATGGCAATGTAACCAGACACATATACCATTCAGATGTGACGAATGGTGAGCGTGAAATGTATGTTTATACGCCTCCGGGATATGATCCTTCCATTGCCTACCCGGTTCTTTACCTTGTGGGCGGAAGCGGAGAATTGCCTTCAAACTGGATTTATGATGGCAGGGTAAACCTGATTATGGACAACCTTTTGGCCGAAGGCAAAGCCAGGCCTATGCTGATTGCCATACCCAATAACCAGGTAATCCACAGGAATCATCCAAAACACACCGAACTTACCTTTGATATTTTTGAAAAGGAATTGAGAAACCATGTGATCCCTTTGATTGAAAGCAATTACAAGGTTCAGCAAAACCCGAAAGGCCGCGCAATATCAGGCTTGTCAATGGGCGGGCGACATTCGATGTTTATCGGATTCAGGTCGCTCGATTTGTTTGCTTCTTTTGGAATACTAAGCGCAGGGGATGTAAATGCTGAAACTTCACTTTCTGCTTTTCTTAACGATCCCGATGTCAACAATAAGATAAGCTATCTCTTTGTTGGCCTGGGGACCAATGAATCAGAAGGATTTATGGGACAGCGTACCATTGCCTTGCACAATGCCCTAAACAACCATAACATAAATCATGAGTATTATGTTGGCGGGCATGGTGGACATGACTGGGCAACGTGGCGGCATCTCTTATATTACCGTTTCCTGCCCAATCTTTGGAAATGAAATAAGCAACAGACGAACAGGTTGACAATTATCCACTGCGTATCTGATTTATTGTTATTTTTGTTCTCCATGCATGTTTTCAATAACAGGGTGAACTTAGCCAGGCAGACAAATGAAAACCAATCATATCACGCAGCAGGATATTGCAGACCGGTTAAAAGTCTCACGGATTACGGTATCAAAGGCATTAAGAAACCATCCTGATATTTCAGCTGAAATGAAGGAAAGGGTGAAGAAAGCGGTGGAAGACCTTGGATACTCACCCAATTTAATTGCCAAACAGCTTACCCTGCAAAAAACATTTACGCTGGGCATTGTCATTCCTGACCTGGAGAACAGTTTTTTTGCCTATCTCGTCGACAGCATTATTGATACTGCCACTGAACGGAACTATCACATTATTCTCACCGTATCCCGTGAAAAGGAATTGTCGGAAAGAAATAACATTACCAACCTTATCGGGATGCGTGTTGACGGCTTATTGGTGTGTGTTTCACAGCAAACAACCGACCGCAAAATTTTTGAGTATGCCGGTAAGGTAAAAATACCCCTTGTTTTTTTTGACAGGGCAATCAGGGGTTTGGACTTCAGTAATGTTACCTTCAACGACAGGGTTGGTGCTGTACAGGCACTCAACCAGTTAATTGCCAGGGGCTATATCAGTATCGCTCATTTTGCAGGATATTCCAATACCAGTATAGGAAAAGAACGCTGTGACGGGTACAAAGAAGCGCTCATTAACAATGGCATTCCTATTAATAAAGACTGGATTATCGAAGGCGGGTTTGAAATTGATGATGGAATTAAGGCGTTTGAAAAGTTGCATAAAGGGGGGAAACTACCGGAGATCATTCTCGCCGTAAATGACCGTGTTGCTTTGGGAGCGTACAAGGCTATCCGGAAAACCGGCTTAAGAATTCCTGATGACATCGGTATAATGGCTTACGGATTCAGTGAAACCGCTCATTTATTCAGTCCTACATTGTCAATAATTAACCAGGATCCGCGTAAAATGGGCGCAATAGCTGCAAATCTGCTTATTGACGAAATTCAGGGCATTTCAACCCAACCGTATACAGAAATTCTCATTGAAGAAGATTTTCAATGGAATACTTCTATTCGGAAGCAATAGCATCAAATTTCCGTCCCCTTGGTCTCGGGGTGATTGTGAGGCTGAGCGGAACCGGGGCCTGAAACTTATCTGCATTGACCACCACCTGAAAAATCATACTATTTATACGTGCACGGATGCTAATCAGAAATCTTTTGTAACTTTAAAACAGATATAGTTCACGAGACAGTTCTCGTGATAGTAAACTCAACCACTATGATAAAGCGTGCATATAAATGGGTCATCATTGCCTTACTGATCATTCGCAGCAGTATGGGCGTAATTGCCCAGCAGGTTACCATTGCTTCACCCGACGGGAAAATTGTCATCGGACTGTTTAACCTTCAAAACCAAAGTCAGGGTGAATGGTACCTGAAAGTAAAATACAATCAACAGGGAAAGACAAGTGATATTATTCCGCACATTAAACTGGGTATTTCGCGCAGTGACCAGGATTTTTCAACGCAGCTGAAATTTCTCAAAGCAGGAAAGCAAATCCGGATCAGTGAAATGTACAATGCTTTACACGGAAAAAGGAGCCAGCGGAGCAATTTGGCTAATGAAACAACTATTACATTTGAAAACCCCGGAAAGCAAAAGCTTAATGTGATTGTCAGGGCCTATAATGATGGCATCGCTTTTCGATACGAATTCCCCGAAAGCAATGGCACTTTTACCATTCTAGATGAACTTACCGCTTATATCATTCCCGACAGCACAGACCAATGGCTGGAGAAATTCGACCTTTCAAACGAAGGTTTATATACCAAAACAAGGGATGGCAGCATTCAGCAAAACTGGTGTTATCCGGCTCTTTTCAAATCGGCAGAAAATACATGGTACCTGATTCATGAAGCGGATGTGAACCGGAGCTATTGTGCGACAAAGCTAAGCAACCTCGCCGGCCATAATAATTTTAAGGTATGCCTTCCTCTCCCTGAAGAAGGCGATGGTGAAGCGCTGCCGTCGGTTACACTTCCATGGAAATCACCCTGGCGTGTAATCATAATAGGCAGCCTGGCTGATATTGTTGAATCTACCCTGGTGGATGATGTGAGCACGGCTACCACGATGAAAAATACAGGCTGGATTCAGCCCGGAGTAGCCTCATGGAATTACTGGTCAGACAATCACGGAACAAAAGATTACCAGGTAGTGTGCGCGTTTGCCGACTTGGCTGCTGTTATGAACTGGCCTTATACCTTGCTCGATTGGGAGTGGGATGCCATGGGTAATGGCGGCAACCTGGAAGATGCATTGAAATATATCCATTCAAAAGGGTTAAAACCACTTATGTGGTATAATTCCGGGGCTTTTAAATGGATTCAGGCCACACCACGCGACCGGTTGTTTACCCATGAAAGCCGTGTTAAAGAATTCGCCTGGCTAAAAGAAATGGGTGTTGCAGGCATAAAGGTCGACTTCTTTCTGAGTGAAAAGCAGGATATGATCCGGTACTACCTGGATATTCTGGAGGACGCAGCCCAATTTGAGCTCATGGTTTATTTTCATGGTTGCCTTGTGCCCCGAGGATGGTCGCGCACATATCCGCACCTCATGACCTACGAAGGAATAAGGGGAGCAGAATGGTACAATAATGGCCCGGAATTCACCACTACCGCCCCTGAACACAATACCATAGTACCTTTCACAAGGAATGTAGTGGGATCGATGGATTACACTCCGGTAACTTTTACCAATTCCCAGTACCCGCACATTACCTCATTCGGGCATGAGCTGGCATTGAGCATAGTGTTTGAATCGGCAATCCAGCATATGGCTGACCGCCCCGACGGATACCTAAGCCTTCCTGATGCGCCAAGGTCATTTCTGAAAGAAATACCGGCTGCCTGGGATGACACTAAGCTCCTTGATGGCTATCCGGGAAAAGATGTGATTATTGCCCGCCGCAAAGGGAATTTATGGTATATGGGTGGAATTAATGCTGAGTCCGGGGAAAAGCAAAAGAATATACCCCTTCATTTCCTGCCTGAAGGAGTGAAGTACAGGCTCACCCTGATTTCTGACGGTAAACACGATATGGATTTTCAAACCCAAATCAGGGTTGTGGATCGGTCGGATTTCATTGACGTAAAATTATTGAGGCGAGGTGGTTTTGCAGCCAGCCTGAAGCCGGTTTTCTGACGCACTGAGTTAAACAACCTGAAATGAATAAAATAAATATGAATTCCATTCTTTGGATCCTGGTTCTATCTGCTATATCAGGAATTTCAACATTAAAAGCCCAAACCGTTTGGTTGGATGAACTTGACCTGAGTGCTGCTACCCAGGGGTATGGTATACCAATGAAAAACAAATCGCTTGACGGGAATACCATAACCATTGCAGGTAAGACTTTTGAAAGGGGTTTTTCTACACATGCCGTAAGTTCACTGCTTATCCTTCTTGAAGGTAAAGCTGCGCAGTTCAACGCCCTGGTTGGTATTGATGACGAAGTTGCAGGCCATGATCCGGCTGCCGTATTTGAGGTATATGGTGATGGAACAGAATTGTGGTCGAGTGGTATCATGCGTTTGGGAGATTCTGCCCGCCTTTGTCAAGTGCAACTTTCAGGAGTAAAAAAACTTGAGTTGGTTGTGTCTGACGGTGGCAATGGTAATTATTACGACCATGCCGATTGGGCTGATGCTCATTTTAAAACCACGGGAGCAACCACTTTTAAAACATACAATCCGGTTGCCAGTGAACCTTACATACTTACACCCAAACCTCCTGCCACCCCCAGGATAAACAGTGCAGGAATTTTCGGAGTAAGGCCGGGTTCTCCGTTTCATTATCTGGTAGCAGCAACCGGTGATCGTCCGATGACTTTTTCAGTAACTGGTTTACCCGAAGGTTTAACCATTGAACCGCAAACCGGAATTATTACGGGAAAGCTTTTGAAAGCGGGAACATATGAGGTTAATTTATGTGCTGAGAATGCAAAGGGCAAAGCGGAAAAAAAACTGCGCATCGTTTGTGGCGACCGTATTGCGCTTACCCCGCCAATGGGCTGGAACAGCTGGAATTGCTTTGCAGGTGAGGTGTCGGCCGATAAGGTGAAACGTGCCGCAGATGCCATGGTGAAAAGCGGCCTGATCAATCATGGGTGGACATACATAAATATTGATGATTTCTGGGAAAACCATCGCGATTCGAAAGACTCATCGTTGCGCGGAAAGTTTCGTGATGATGCTGGTTATATCATGCCAAATTCCCGTTTTGTGGATATGAAACCGCTTGCCGATTACGTGCATAGCCTGGGATTGAAAATTGGGCTGTATTCCAGTCCCGGTCCCTGGACATGCGGTGGTTGTGCCGGCAGTTATGGTTACGAAGAACAGGATGCTGAAAGCTATGCCAAATGGGGCTTTGATTACCTGAAATACGACTGGTGCAGCTATGGCAATGTAATTAATGGTCTGCCCAATAATGATCCTTACCAGGTTTCATCATTATCATATAATGGAGGCACAGATTTGAATACAGCCATTAAACCCTATAAAATGATGGGGGAATATCTTCGCCGGCAGCCCCGTGATATCGTTTACAGCCTTTGCCAATATGGGATGTCGGATGTATGGAAGTGGGGCGACTCTGTTGGTGGTAACAGCTGGCGAACAACCAACGACATTACCGATACGTGGGTTAGCGTGAAAGATATTGCCCTGGCACAGGATAAATCTGCCGCCTGGGCAAAACCGGGGAACTGGAATGATCCCGATATGCTGGTTGTGGGCACCGTAGGATGGGGAAACCCGCATCCGAGTAAACTTAAGCCCGATGAACAGTACCTTCACATCAGTCTCTGGTGCCTCTTTTCGGCACCGCTTCTGATCGGCTGTGATATGGAGAAGCTGGATGACTTTACCTTGAATTTGCTCACCAATGATGAGGTGATCGCGATCAATCAGGATCCGCTCGGCAAACAGGCAACCTGTATTCAAACCATCGGAGACCTGCGTATTTATGTTAAGGAACTCGAAGATGGCAGCCATGCCGTAGGCTTTTGCAATTTCGGCGTAGATGTTGTGGACCTTCCATACAACGATTTTGAGAAAATTGGCCTCAAAGGAAAGTATAATGTACGCGACTTGTGGCGCCAGCAGGATGTCGGCACCATCGATACCAATACAGGAGAACTATTACTTAAAATACCCGCGCATGGGGTCATTCTTTATAAATTCAGCTCCCGGAAGCAGGAATAATTACCGCATCGTTTACGAAGGTGATCGACGGAGCGTAAGCCCTGGCCAAATAACGTACAAACTTACCATATGAAAAAACAGATTATTATTATACTCGTTACCTGTTGCCTTGCCGCAAACAGTTTTAATGCATCTGCACAGGATAAATTATATGCCAACACATTCCCACTGGGAGATGTAACATTGCTTGACGGAATATTCAAACAGGCCCGCGACCTTAATATCGAGGTACTGCTGAAATATGATACCGACCGTTTGCTGGCCCCTTACCGGAAGGAAGCAGGATTGCCTGAAAAAGCGAAAAGCTATCCCAACTGGGATGGTCTCGATGGTCATGTGGCAGGTCATTACCTGTCGGCACTGGCCATGAATTATGCAGCTACAAATAATGCCGAATGCAAGGATCGCATGGAATACATGCTTTCGGAGATTAAGGCATGCCAGGAAGCCAATGCCATTAACCATCCGGCCTGGGGTGTGGGTTATGCCGGCGGCTTTCCCAACAGTGCAAAGTTGTGGGACGCTTTTAAAAAGGGTGATTTCAGCATTTATAACGCTGCCTGGGCGCCTTTTTATAACCTGCACAAAATGTATGCAGGGCTGCGGGATGCCTGGTTGTATTGTGGCAATGAATCAGCCAAAGACATGTTCCTGAAATTCTGCGACTGGGGAATCAGCCTGACCTCTGCCTTTACCGATGAACAAATACAAATGATGCTGAATATGGAGCATGGCGGTATGAACGAAGTTTTTGCCGATGCCTATCAAATTACCGGTGACGAAAAGTACCTGGTCGCCGCAAAAAGATACTCACACAAAATGTTTCTCGACCCTTTGTCGCAGGGAATTGATAACCTCGACAACAAACATGCCAACACCCAAATACCCAAATTTATTGGCTTTGAACGAATTGCTGAGCTGAATCAGGATGAGAAATACGGGAATGCCGGCAGCTTCTTCTGGGAAACGGTTACCCGAAATCGTTCGCTGGCCTTCGGAGGAAACAGCAGGAGGGAGCATTTTCCTGCAGTAGATGCATGTATCGATTTTGTCAATGTAAATGACGGACCGGAATCGTGCAATTCATACAACATGCTCAAATTGACTCAGGATATTTTCCGGTTAAAGCCATTGGCCAAATATGCCGATTATTATGAACGTACGCTGTTTAATCACATCCTTTCCACTCAACATCCCGGACACGGCGGATATGTATATTTCACGCCTGCCCGTCCGCGCCATTACAGGGTTTATTCGGCTCCCAACGAGGCTATGTGGTGCTGTGTTGGAACGGGAATGGAAAACCATGCAAAGTACAATGAGTTTATATACACCCATATAAAGGATACCTTGTTTCTGAACCTTTTTATTGCTTCGGAACTCAACTGGAAGGAGAAGGGTGTTAAGATCAAACAGGAAACGGCTTTTCCATACGAGGAGCAAACTAAACTAACCATATCCGGGGGCATGGCCAATTTTAAACTGATGATCAGGTGTCCTTCATGGGTGAGAAAAGGTGAATTAAAAATTGCGGTTAATGGAAAGGATTTTCCTTATGCGGTGCTCTCCTCATTCTATATAGGCATTGAAAGAGAATGGAAAAAAGGTGACATTGTTCAAATTTCATTACCCATGCACAATTCTGTTGAGCATTTGCCCAACGTTCCGGAGTATATTGCTTTCTTGCACGGCCCGGTATTGCTTGCAGCAAAAACAGGAACCGAAGACCTGAAAGGCCTGATTGCTGATGATGGGCGCTGGAGTCAGTATGCAGCGGGTGAATACCTGCCCGTTGATCAGGCACCTATCCTGATTGATGATGACATTCAGCATCTGGGTGACCGGTTGGAGCCTGTAAAGGACAAGCCATTGAACTTCAGACTCAATGCCAAAATGATCAATCCTGCAACGCTAACACTGGAACCTTTTTTCAATATCCATGATTCCCGTTACATGATGTATTGGTTATCCCTGACCAATTCAGGATACAAGGCTTATACGGATTCTCTGGCAAAAATTGAAGCAGAAAAACTTGCCCTTGAGAAACGCACGGTTGATTTTGTAGCCCCCGGTGAGCAGCAGCCTGAAACCGACCATGCCATGCAAAAAGAAAATTCAGGTACAGGCAACAACCTGAATGAGTTTTATCGTGATGCACGCAACGGAGGTTATTTCAGTTACGACCTGGCCACCGGGTCGGAATCCGGTTTAAGCCTGTTTGTCCGCTATTGGGGGGCAGAATGGGGAAACCGGAAATTTGATATTTTTATTGACAATGAAAAATTACTGACAGAAGACAATACGAACAGGTGGAACCAATCGATGTTCAAGGATGTGGTTTATCCGATTCCTGATGACATGATTCATGGGAAAACCCATATCCGGGTTAAATTTCAATCATATCCCGGAGGTACTGCAGGTGCTGTGTATATGGTCAGGTTGCTGCGTACTGCAAAGTAAAACGATTACTGACATAAAATTATAAATATATGAGGGGCTGTTGTTTCCTGTTATTCATACTGTTTATTCCTGTTTGTAAGGGACAAGCGGTAAAAGGATATTCCCTGGATAAAGCAAGTGCCGATATTCAATTGGCAGAAGGTATGCTGAGAATTACTTCACTTGCTGACAATGCAATGAGGATTCAGTATTACACCGTCAGCATTCCTGAGGTTCCCGAACTTGTGTTGACACCAAAACCAGGAGCCCCCGGATTACAGGGTATCGATTCATCATTAAGGCTTGAGATTCAGGGTAAAAAAATCAAGGTAGCCATCGATAAAACAACAGGATCTTTATCGTTTGTTAATGATTCCGGAAAGGTATTTCTAAGCGAAACAGAGGGTTCACGCAGGTTAATCCCTGCTTCGGTATTAAATGAACCCTGTTTTATTGCGGAACAGTCTTTTATATCTCCTGATGATGAGTATATATTTGGCCTGGGGCAGTTTCAGGATGGATATTATAACCTGAGGGGCATTACCCGCAGGTTAACGCAGGTGAATTCCCAGATTGCCCTCCCTATTATATACTCAGGCAATGGTTATGGCCTTTTATGGCATCAATACGGGCTTACCGATTTTAATCCGGCGGATAATCCGATTATGCTTGAAAAACAGGACATACCAGCGGATAGGAATGAACAGGTTGCTGAAGTAACTACCACTTCGGGCACCCAAAAGATTTCGCAAAATCAGTCATTCTATAAAGGCCGTTTTACTGTTCCGGCTGATGGCCTGTATTCGGTTTTTTTAAACCTGGGTGACATGGGTAACCGTCATTTTGTGGTAATCGACGGAAATCCATGCCTTGACCAAAGCAACATATGGTTGCCACCCACTGCAGGGGCTCTCGTGCACTTGACTGCCGGAGAACACAGTGTTCAATTGGTCTGCAAGTCAGACAACAAACCCAACCTTACATGGAAACCGGTGGATAGCAATACCACCTTCCGTTCTCCCCATGCAAAAATGATCGACTATATTGTGTTTTACGGGCCTTCAGCAGATTCGGTGATTGCCACATACCGCAATTTATCCGGGAATGTTCCCATGCTGCCGCTATGGGCATATGGATTCTGGCAATGCCGCGAACGGTATACTTCAGCTGAACATCTCATTGAGACAGTAAAAGAATTCAGGAACCGAAAGCTTCCGATGGATGTGATAGTGCAGGACTGGCAGTATTGGGGCAACCGGGGCTGGGGTGTGCCGCAGTTTGATGAAGCCAATTATCCCGATCCAACAGGATTTATCAGTAAACTGCATGCGCTGAATGCCCGTTTTAATATTTCCATTTGGTCGAATCCGGATAAAAACTCAGATATCGGCCGCGAATTTGTCACAAAGGACCGTTTTATTCCCGGCACCAAATGGCTTGATTATTTCAATCCCGATACCCGCAAGGAATATTGGCATACGCTGAATAAAAACATGTTTGCGCATGGTGTCGATTCGTGGTGGATGGATGCTGTAGAACCCGAAAATGATGCGTTGACAGGCGAGATGACCTATGCCGGACCCGGTGACTTCTACCGCTTAACCTACCCGCTTATGGTTAGCAAGGCCGTATATGAAGGCCAGAGGGAAGTCACCAGTGAAAAGAGGGTTTGCATACTCACAAGATCGGCCTTCCTGGGGCAACAACGGTATGGGACTATAAACTGGTCGGGGGATATTGGGGGAAACTGGGATACCTACCAAAGGCAGGTAGTGGCAGGATTGAATTATACCATTACAGGACTGCCTTACTGGACTACCGATATCGGAGGTTTCTTCCGGCCGGGCAATGTGCAATATACCGATGAAAAGTATCATGAATTGCTGGTCCGATGGTTCCAATGGAGTGTTTTCAACCCTGTTTTCCGGATGCATGGTTATATGAGTGAAACAGAACCGTGGAAATTCGGGCAAAAGGTTGAAGACAATATGCGCCTAATGCTGAACCTGCGCTACCGCCTGCTCCCCTATATTTACTCTGAGGCATGGCAGGTAAGCCGCAACGGATCTACCATGATGAGGCCAATGATCATGGACTTTAACGGTGATACTTCCGCTGTAAACCGTCCGTACCAGTTTATGTTCGGTAAGTGCATCCTTGTATCGCCTGTAGTTGAAGCAGGTATAGACGAGCAGGACGTGTATTTGCCAAAGAATTTAACATGGTATGATTACTGGACAGGCAAACGTTATTCAGGAGGTCAGACCATTAGCGTCCGGCTTACACCAAGCCGGATACCATTGTATATTAAAGCCGGCTCGATATTACTTTTTGGAAAAGAGGTTCAGTTTACAGGAGAAAAATCAGCGGACACACTGGAAGTTAGCGTTTATGAGGGAGCGGACGGCATATTTACCCTATATGAGGATGAAGGTGACAATTACAACTATGAAAAAGGGGCATATTCTGAGATAACCTTTACCTGGAACGATGCCATGAAAATACTTAACATAAGCGACTGCAAGGGTTCATTTCCGGGAATGCTTCATAACAGGGTATTTCATGTAGTTCTTGTCTCCGGAAAAAAAGGCACAGGTACTGATGCAACGGTTGTTCCATCAGCCAAAGTTACCTATTCAGGGCAAAAAACCAGTGTTAAACTATAACCTTTCCGCATAGTTTGTGCAGAGGAACAAGCTAGTTTAGCTTTTCCCGGAATTCCGCTATTTATTTCCGTGAGAAATTCGAGCGTTTAAAAAAATGCTTACCTTTAAAAATAATAGTTACCGCGAAAGTAAATATTTTTATACTTCGCAGTTAACTGCAGACTAAGTAGATATGGTATATTAAACCCTGTTTCAAACATGAAGCACGAAAAGATAACAACCCGTGAAAACCTGATTCCTTTTATTCTTATCACTGCACTGTTCTTTTTATGGGGTATAGCTCATGGAATGCTGGACACCCTGAACAAGCACTTTCAGGAAATGCTGGAGCTTTCAAAAGCCAAATCGGGCATGATTCAGTTTGCGGTGTACATTGCCTATTTCAGCATGGCCTTGCCAGCTGGCTATTTTATGAAAAGGTTCGGCTATAAAAAAGGAATCATACTCGGCTTACTGCTGTTTGCTGCGGGAGCGTTACTCATAGCAGGAACAGCATCGTTCGAATCTTTCTGGATATTTCTTGTCTGCCTCTTTATTCTCGGTTGCGGCCTTGCCACATTGGAAACTGCTGCCAATCCCTATACCACCAAACTGGGACCAAAAGAAACCGCTGAACGCCGTATCAACTTTTCACAATCGTTTAATGGCCTCGCCTGGGTTATTGGCCCGCTCATCGGCCTGTATATTTATAAAGGCCAGGATGCTGCTGCCGGCGAAAGGCTGAGTTCCATGATTCTTCCTTATGTGCTGATTGCCCTTGTTGTTCTGGCAGTGGCTTTATTGTTTGTCAGGACTCCCCTTCCCTCCATTTCTGAAGAAGATGAAGCCAACCCTGTCGATAATGGCGAATCCCGTAAAGATTCATTTGCTGCCAAGCCCCTCATTTCACAAAGACATTTTGTAATGGGCGTAATTGCCCAGTTCTGCTATGTTGCCGCTCAAACAGGCATATTCAGTTATCTCATCAATTTTGTAACCGACAAAAACCAGAAACTTCATTTCGATTTGGATTACGGCCCCTATTTCCTGGCCATCGGATTTGCCCTGTTTATGATCGGGCGTATGTCGGGCAGTTACCTTATGCGGTTCCTTAATCCAACCAGGATGCTTGCCTTATATGCCCTCATGTGCTGCTTGCTGCTTCCTGTTGTCAGCGCCGGTCTTGGATGGACATCATTAATCTGCCTCTATGGAGTGTTTTTCTTTATGTCGATCATGTTCCCCACCATTTTTGCCCTTGGCATCAAAGACCTTGGACCAAAAACAAAGAAGGCATCTTCATTTATAGTCATGTCGATAGTAGGTGGCGCGGTTTTTCCCCCGATCATGGGACTCATTGCAGATAAAACCAGCATGTCAATAGGCTTCTTCGCTCCTATTCCCTTTTTCATTTTTATTCTTTACTACGCCATGCGTGGCCATAAAGTATCCGGTTCAATGAACCATAGTATTCATTAAAAATATTCACGTCATCGTTTAAATAAAGCATTAATCCAACCATATCTGAAAAATGCGTTCCACAATGAAAAAAATTGATGTAAACCTTGTTCCCCAAATTCAGTTAAGTAACGGCAGCATGATTCCGGCAATCGGGTTAGGGACCTTCGGGTCTGATGCTGTTGATCACGATACCGTAGCAACAACAGTAAAAAACGCCATTCTTTCCGGCTACCGGCATATTGATTGTGCTTCGGTTTATGGCAATGAGTCCAACATTGGTGCTGTGCTGCATGATATGATCACAGGCAATCTCATTCAGCGAAAAGATGTATGGATTACCTCCAAAGTATGGAATAACATGCATGATAAGGTTATTGAATCATGCAAAAAATCCCTGGCCGACCTTAAGACAGAATACCTTGACCTGTACCTGGTTCATTGGCCATTCCCCAACTTTCATCCGCCCAAATGTGATGTCAGCTCCCGTAACCCCAATGCAAAGCCCTATATCCATGAAAACTTCATGAAAACCTGGGCTCAGATGGAAAGGCTGGTTAAGGATGGATTGGTGAGAAATATCGGCACCTCCAATATGACCATCGCCAAGCTGAAGTTACTGCTGAGGGATGCCACCATTAAGCCTGTATTCAATGAAATGGAATTGCACCCACATTTTCAGCAGCCCGATCTGTTCGCATTTTGCAGGAGCAACAATATTCAGCCTATAGCCTATTGTCCGCTTGGTTCGCCGGGAAGGCCCGAACGCGACAGAACGCCTGATGATACGGTAGATCTTAAAGATGGCACAATTACTTCAATTGCCCGCAGGTTGAATGTTACACCGGCACAGGTTGCAATAAAATGGGCTATACAGCGTGGACAGATACCCATACCTTTTTCGGTAAACCATTATTTCGAAAACCTTGAAGCGGCAGTAAATATTCAGCTCACCCCTGATGATATGGAAAAAATTGCAGCCATCGACAAGGATTGCCGGTTGATAAAAGGCCAGGTTTTCCTATGGAAAGAAAACCAGGGATGGGAGGATTTATGGGATGTACATGGTGAGATTATTCAATAGTTTATAATGTATTAAAGTTCGACCTATGAGTAAAATGCTTGGTGCAATATTGCCGGGGAACAGTACAGTGCAACTTAAGGAATTTGACATTCCTGTTCCCAAACACGGCGAAGTGTTGTTGAGAATGAAATCGTCAACCATCTGTGGTTCCGATATCCGCTGCATATATCATGAGCATCTTGGCAAGGGGCCCGAAGGATACCAGCCAGGAATGATCGCAGGCCATGAACCATGCGGGCAGATTTTGGAAACCGGTGCGGGATGCAGAAGATTCAAAAAAGGCGACCGGGTTATCGTTTATCACATTTCGGGTTGTGGTGTTTGCAATGATTGCAGGCGGGGCTACATGATTTCATGCACAAGTGAATTCAGGCGCGCTTATGGCTGGCAGCGTGACGGAGGGATGGCCGAATACATGCTGGCCGAGGAAAAGGATCTGGTTTTGCTCCCTGATGAGCTGAGTTATTCTGACGGAGCACAGGTAGCATGCGGATTTGGAACAGTATATGAGGGACTTGAAAAAATCGGCATATGCGGGAATGATGATGTGCTGATAACAGGGTTGGGTCCGGTAGGCCTGGCTTCTGCGATGTTGTGCAGGGCTATGGGTGCACAAAAGATTTATGGAATTGAAGTTATCGATGAAAGGATTGCCCTGGCTAAAAAAATGGGACTGTTTACCGGCGTATTGAAAGCCGGAGCTGATAATGTGCAGCAGATAAGGGACCTGACTTCAGGTTATGGTGTTGAAAAGTCAATTGATTGCTCTGCCAACAGCAATGCAAGGCTTACCTGCATTCAGGCAGCACGCAAATGGGGCAAAATTGTCTTTCTTGGCGAAGGAGGTTCGTGTGAGTTTCAGCCTTCACGCGATATTATTCATGATCAGAAAACCATTTACGGTTCATGGGTAACCAATATCTGGCGGATGGAAGAACTGGTTGAACGCCTGGTGCGGTGGAATATTAAACCCGAATCCCTGATTACCCACCGGTTTAAACTCGAGCATGTTGACCAGGCCTATTCGCTCATGGCCAGCGGCAAGTGCGGAAAGGTTGCTGTGGTATTTGATGAAGAGGTGAAATAGTGTCTGTCCATAAAGTCCCATTTGCTGCGTTACGCTTGTCCGAAAATTG